>CAYLQT010000010.1:0-84962 GCA_964386035.1 uncultured Clostridium sp.
TACAAAACCAACCGTCAATATGTCTATCGGTGGATGAAGAGATATGATGGAACATTGCAATCATTAGCAGATAAATCACACAAACCACATCATCAACATATATAACTGAAAACAAAACTGACTCCACAAGAAATGGTGAAGTCAGTATGTTGCTTAAATCTTGATATTAATCACAATAGAGGTGGTTTTGTGCTGTCTGCATAAATTGGGGCATTGCAAAATACTCATAGTGGCTTAAAAATGAAGCTTTTACTTGAACACACAATCGTCCAAAATTATATCTCTACGATGATGTCCTGTGTGTCCTATCATAACACTTTCTGTTAGAGTAACGGTTTTACCTTTATAATGTTCATATTCTTCTCTTAATATAAAGACCTGCACAGAATCAATATTTTTTCTTCTCCATTATACCCCATAAACTCATCACAATAGCACACTTTATCGGTTCATCCAAATTCATTATAAAAACCTTGCCTTTATTTTGGGAGTTAATCTCATATGCTTCCTCAACAATTGTTCCTGTCAAGGTTAGACTCGAATAATTTTCAACTCGAACAGCTTATTTTACTTCAACATCATAAGTTTCAACGCTATTATAGGAGAATCCATCATATGAATAACTGCGATAGGCATCCAATAAAAGCTGTTTTTGTGTACTGTCTGTACCTTCATCAAATTCGCTACCGGATATACATTTCCAAACCAAATTCATATCCTTATTCTCGCTATAGAAAGCATTAGTTTTTTGCTCGTATTCAGACTTGGAAACATCGTCATCTTTGAAACTATACTCTCTAATTTCATTTGTAGTGTTGTTATCATAATCAGGATGCCAGTATTCAGAGAAAAGGAAGTTTTCATAAAGTACATTATCTTTCATATAAACTTCGGCATAAGATTCAATACCCTCTTCTGTACTAGCGTGCAAATAATTTTTAAACAGATAAAACAAGTTGCCTGTTGATTTATTTTTCAACAATTTTGATTGGTGTGCCAAATAGTAATAATCTATACCACTATCTTGCTGTTCCGATTGGGGTTGAAATTCCTCAACTGTTAATTTATCAAGGTTAATCCTATAAAATTTATTATAACTATACCTACCACTACCATCATTTGTACTATTGATTAATTCCAAAACACCATCAAAATCCAAATCCAACAGGCAGTAACCATAACCTTGCATTGGCATATATTCAGGATTTTCCATCCAAACACTCTTATTTGCCATATAAATATCAACAGCAGATTCAGGGGAAAGGATAGCATCTGTAGTATCTGTATTCTGATCCTCTTTATTGTCGGACGGCTTTTCGTTTAAAACAACTACTATTACATCCGTAAAGTCTGTATTAACAATAACTTCATCTTTTGCATTACTGCTATCGCCATCAACAACAATTTTAATGTTAATTGATTGTGATATATTACGTTCATCGCTAACATCGGTTATACGAAGTACATATGTACCATCTTTTAAGTCTAATGATTGCCGTCCGGTAATTGCAGCTTTCTCCATAACCAACTTTGGCATTTCGTTGTTAATAATTCCGGGGCCAGCTTTGATAGTGGGCATTTTAATAACTTCGAGCTTAAAATGCACATTCTCTGTTTCTTCGCTACTCAAAACCGATAAATCAAATTTGTTCTTTACGGTTTCTGTATAGGTAAATGTAGCATTTTCAATGCCCACTCGTTCAAATACAGTAACAACAGTTCTATACTGTTCCTCGGTTAATTGGTTGTTTTTTAACATCATCCGAGCAGACAACTCTACCGCATTTCTGCATTGAGAAAAATCTGCGTTAGATTGCAATAAAAGCATCGATCTATACCATATTTCACCTAATGTAGCAGTATCAATTTTTCTACTATCGCTACCGTCAATACCATTCCACATTAAATACGCCGAATGAGAAATAATGGTAGATAAGGTGTATATGTTATAATCATCAGATGTGTCTATATCAGATACACTATCAAAACTATTTGTTTTGCTTGGATCTGTCAAATCTCTTATTACTTCTGATAGATGAACCATCTTCCAATCAGGATTTTGATTGTTTTCATATAACGAACCAAAAATATCAGAATATGCTTCGTTTAATGCGGAGTTTTCCATAAAGTCTCTGCTCCAACCAACAAGCATGCCGCTAACTGCGTGTGTATATTCGTGTGCTACAACATCTTTATTGGCAAAATCAAAATCTTTACCCATAAGCAGTATAGCACTACCAATTCCGTCAAATTCACCGCCGCCACCACGTGCATTTTTTCCGTCATCGTAACTATCATTTATCGCAATGTGAACTTGCTCAAAGCCACCATATCCTAAATTCTTATAGTAATTTGAAATATCAATTACATCATTTAAGAGTATAATGGCATCTTTATCAAATTTATTATTTTTAGAATAAAGGGTATCAATACCGTATTCTTTGAAATTTGTATGAACACTACCTTTATCATCAATTACGGTGTTTATTCCTTTAACATCAAAGACTGCAATTTTATGTTCGTCATTATACAAATGATAGCTACCATCATCGTTTTGCCAACCGATTGAAGTTACTTTACCATCCTTTGATTTTACCTCGGCTGCAATATCATTAAGTATTTGACTATAATGTATAACTTCGGCTGAATCTGCATTAACTATAACTTTCCCTAAACCATTTATAGTTAGGTAATATGCCAAGACATCCTCACTATTCAAATTGTAAATAACAAGGTTGTCCTCGCTCACATTTGAAATTGAAACATTGTCTATATTAAAATATTCTGTTATAGATTTAGTAATTTCGCTCTGTGATGCTTTCGGCTCTAAATCAATATCTTTGGATGTTGGTTTGTAATTTGATGTTAAAGATAAAGCACAACCGTTTTTATCAGCTGAAACAACTATACTCCTACCATATACAGGGATTTCGTTGTAATATTGTTGTATGCGGTAAAAACGATCATCCTTGACCGTTTGCACATTACTTACTTTTAGTTCCTCTGTCGCATTATCTATGCCTAAAGATGCAGATACAGAGCCAATAGCTTCTATAACAGACTTTTCATCAGTTACAATAACATCCGTAAAGCCCTCCATAAACGAGTTGTACTCACCATATGTATATGCAACAGTATCTTTTTCAAAAAATCTTAATGCTCCAAAAATCCCAACGGCAACAAGACTTATACAGCATAATACTGCAATAACTGCTTTAACCGATTTTTTCCTTTTTTTCTTTTTAGTCAAACCTGCCTGATCACATTGAGGACACAATCCTGTTTTTGCATCTACTCTTTGACCGCAATTACCACAAAAATTAGCCATTTGATTTGCTCCTTAATAAATAATTAGCAGCACAGTTTTCCAACCACAGATTAAACTGTGCCGCCTAAAACAATATTTTAATCCCTACTGTTATTTAAAACATCACAATCCGAACCATCTAAATTGATATGGAACGGTGTAGGCGTTCCTGTTGTGCTACCATACACATATGCTTTAAAGAATAAAACATCATTACATATAGCTATCCTGAAAAACAATCTTCTTTATAAGATAATTTTATATCTCCTGTACTATCTGTACCCCTCCTATGTATTGTTTGATTATCTTTATACCGTTATAATTTATTTTGCCCGATATAATATTAACCGTAGAGTTCGGGAACGCTTGCTTGAACTGTCGCATTACCCCTTTACAGCTGTCACACATTCCTCGTTCGGACAGCATACAAATCTTTTTAAACGGTTTTTCTTCATGCGGCAGAGAAATTGCCCGAATCTATTTTATATTGATTTCCAAAATTATTATACTTTATTTTCAGAAAATCATCAAGTGTTCGGGGAGCATTTTCTTTGAAAACCGTTTTACATCTTCCTATTTTAGTATTTAGTGTAGAGTTATATGAGGCGAGAATCAGGAGAAAAAACGCCGCTATATCGACTGCAAGAAGCACGAGCTTTTCGGCTATATACTGTGAGTCGGAAGTATTTCTACGCCTACAAACGCAATATTGCATCGGTAAACTGCATATACATCATTTTGAACAATCACTGTCCCCTGTTTCTCCTACGCAAGCATCAAAAGCGTATCACCCGGGCGTATTTCAAAAATGTCACGCATTCCCTTTGGGATAACTATCTGACGCTTTTCGCCAACCTTAACCGTTGCTATAAATTTGCCCTTGGCATTTCCGCAGAGTTACCTCTTTATTTTTCCTGTTTGTCATATTTCTCGCGACAGCACCACTCATAAATTTTGTCAAGAAAAATAGAGTGCAAAACGATAAAAAAATTTATATTTTTCTGTGCAAAAGCATTGATTTTTTGCCTCGAGTGTTATAAATTATATAGTTAAAAGGAGCTCATAAGCAGAAAGGGTGATAATTTTATGAGCAAAAAAGCTAATCCTTATGAAAATTTTTTGAATGTTTTGGACACCGCCGCCGAGCTTGACGGCATTGACAAAAACGACTATGTATCTTTCCGCTACCCCGAGCAGGAGCTGAAGGTGAATTTCCCCGTGCGTATGGACAACGGCGAAATGAAAATGTTCACCGGATACAGAATACAGCATTCGAGTACAAGAGGCCCGTGCAAGGGCGGCATACGTTTCCATCCCAATGTGGATATGGACGAAGTTCGTGCACTCTCCGCTTGGATGACCTTTAAATGTGCTGTTGCAAACATCCCCTATGGCGGTGCTAAGGGCGGCGTTACCTGCGACCCCACCGAGATGTCAAAGGGCGAGCTTGAGAGAATGACAAGACGTTATGCCGCTTCGATAGCTCCGATAATCGGGCCGCAAAAGGATATTCCCGCACCCGATGTCAACACCAACACCGAGACTATGGGTTGGATAATGGACACATACTCAATGAAGCAGGGCTATCCCGTTCCCGCTGTTGTGACCGGCAAGGCTATTGAAATCGGCGGCTCACTCGGCAGAACCGAGGCCACCGGCAGAGGCATTATGCTGTGCTGCCGTGCCCTTGCGGAGAAGTCGGGACTTGATATAACCAAATGCAAATTTGCCGTTCAGGGCTTCGGCAACGTCGGCTCTACCGCCGCTTATCTCATTGCAGACCTCGGTGCAAAGGTTGTGGCAGTCGGTGATCACACTGCGGCTTTCTACTGTGAGGACGGTCTTGACATTCACGCAATGCTCAATTACACCGCAGGCAACGGCAATATGCTCAAGGGCTACAGTGCAGACGGCGTAACGGAAATTTCAAGAGACAATCTGCTCTTCACGGATGTTGATTTCCTCATTCCTGCGGCTCTTGAGAATCAGATAACAGCAGACAATGCCGACAGGATAAAGGCAAAGTACATCGTCGAGGGTGCAAACGGCCCGACTACATATGAGGCAGACAAGATCCTTTTCGACAGCGGACGCACTGTTGTGCCCGACATTCTCGCAAACGCAGGCGGCGTTATCGTCTCCTACTTCGAGTGGGTGCAGAATCTTCAGTCTTTCGCATGGACTCTTGACGAAGTAAACAGCAGGCTTGAGGAGCTGTTGCTCAAGTCATTCAACGAGGTCTATACACTCGCTTCCGAGCACGGATACTCAATGAGAACCTCGGCTTACATAATCGCACTTCGCAGACTTGTTGCGGCAAAGAAGATCAGAGGAATTTTCCCGTAAATCAAATAATTTAATCAAATATCGCCCCCGATTCATTCAAGCGCATTGAATCGGGGGCGATTTGCATCAGTTTATCAGCATTTTGCATAAATGTGTTGTGTTTTTACAATTTTTAGTGTATAATCTTTTCGACAGTAATTGCACATCATGGAGGCTCCGGCTTTACCAAGCCGTTTCCCCCTTAAAATAAAGGAGTTAATTTTATGGACAAGTATTTAATTATCAACGCTGACGATTTCGGAATGTGCAGAGCCGCCAACCTTGCGGTTATGGATCTGCTCAAGGCCGGAGCAATTACTTCTTCAACCATCATGGCTCCCTGCCCCTGGGCATACGAGGCATGTAAATTCGCAAAGGAAAATCCGCAGTTCGCTATCGGCGTACATCTGACTCTGACGAGCGAATGGTCTACATACCGCTGGGCACCCGTTGCCGCAGAAAATACTGCAAGCCTTCGTGATGACCTCGGATTCATGCATCCCGAAAGTGTCGATGTCGAAAAAAATGTTGACATCAAAGAGGTTGCCGCTGAGATTCACGCTCAGATAAACCGCCTCAAGGCGCTCGGCCTCAACCCTTCTCACCTTGACAACCACATGGGTTCACTCTACGGAATCGAAACCGGCCGTTTCGAGCTGCTTCAGCTCGTACTCAGCATCGCCGGCGAATACGGTCTCCCCTTCCGCTTCCCCGGAACCTTCACCGACGCTCAGATGAATAACAGTATGCTCGACATCAAGATCGACAAAGAGCAGATAATGGGTCTTATCGGTCAGCTCAACGCATACGCTAAGAGCCTGGGCGTTGCCAATCCCGACTTTCTCCTGCCCGGTGAGTGGTCTGGCCCCCAGAATGACAGCTACGAAAACTATCAGGAATACATCTACGAGCTGTATAAGACCTTCCCCGAGGGTGTTACCGAAACCTACATTCACCCTGCACTCGAGTGCGACGAGCTCAAGGGCATCACACACTCCTGGCAGCGCAGAGTCTGGGAATACAAACTGTTCTCCGATCCTAAGACGAAGCAGCACATTGACAGCCTCGGCATTAAGCTGATAAACTACAGAGACCTTGCCGAGATGAGAAAGTAAGATAAAAAAATTAAGGAGCTGAGAAAACCTCAGCTCCTTTTTATTTTATCTTGTCATCATATGAATTATGAGCTTGTCCGTCTCTTTCATACCTTCTCTTGCAAGCTCGCTGACATTTTTAATCGTATTCTCGACACCCTTGACAACGATTCCCTCGCCGCCGAAGAATTCCCTGTCGTTGCTCTCCATCTGCATGCCGAGGAGCCCGGCCTCAACCGCAGAGGCTATCTTTGCCGCACAGCTCGGCTTTGCGCCGTCACATATCATGCCCGAGTTTATCGCAAGGGCGTTGACGATCGTGTGGGAAATGTCATTTTCCTTGCCGCCATAGAGATATGTAATGCCTGCGCCTGCACCACAGCCCGCACTCGTTGCGCCGCAATATGCGGAGAGTGGGCCTATACCCGTTTTAAGGTGAATCGTGACAAGGTTGGAGACGACAAGGGCACGGTAAAGCTCCTCCTCGGAGACACCCAGCTCCTTGGCGTAAATAATGACGGGTAAGGAGGTGGTAAGTCCCTGATTGCCACTGCCTGAGTTTATGACAACGGGCATTTCGCAGCCGCTCATTCTCGCATCCGAGCCTGCGGCGGCATAGGCCTTTGCAAGGTTATAAACACCGTCGCCGTAAGAGCGAATAAGAATGGCACCGATATTGGCACCCCAATTATTGCGAAGTCCCTCCTCGGCTATGGCTGTGTTGCACTGTATCTGTCTGCCTATTGTTTCTTTGATGTCATCTATCAAAACGGTATCGGCAAACTCGACAATATTCTTCACGTTGAGCAGTGAACGGTCTGTTTTGTGGCTGTTTGCTTCTTCTTTATACTCACGGCTGAAAATCGTCTCGCCGTCTTTTTGGATACAAATAATATTCGTATGGCTTCCGGCTATCTCAACATACGCCGTATGTCCGCCGCCGCTGACAAAGACGGAATTATAAAAAATATATCCGTTATCCGATGCTTTGACGGTGCATTTTATGGTTTTGAGGTTTTCTGAGATAGATTTTATCTGCTCCTCGGTAACGCAGGAAAGCACCTGAAGCTCATCATCCGCCTGTCCTGCCACTATACCTGCGACAGCCGCCGCTTCAATACCTCTGAGCGAGCCTGTATTGGGAACAATAACGCTCTTGACATTCTTGATAATGTTAGGGCTTGCCTGAATTTCAACACTCTCCGGAATACATCCGAGAGCCTGGCGAGCCTTTGCCGCCGCATAAGCTATGGAAATAGGCTCCGTACAGCCCATTGCAGGAACAAGCTCCTCTTTTAGGATATTCACATATTCTGCATATGTTCTTTTATCCATCTCTTCACCTCATGATTTTTTGTTATATAAACAGCAAAGCTGCTTTATACATTGACCGCTCTTGACAGCACCATATGCTATCATAGAAAACACATTGTGTCAACAGCGGAACACATTTCGCTGAAAAAAGGCAGCACTGCCGACACGGTGCTGCCTTTTGATATTCAGTTTTTCACTACAGACGGTGATTAAAATTTATCATCGGATTCAATCCTAACTTTGATTTATTTGACCACGACTTTTACGAATTTATATATAAACGGTCAAATTGTAATGTTTCTTCTGTATTCATTGCCTGACCTACCGTTTTCGGTCTTTGCAATTTTGACTTTTGATTTACAGGTTTAATCACAGTTCAGTGGTTTATATTCGTTCTTCTGTATCCGTCTGTATTAAATTTTCCTGCGGCCGTTGCCGCTCGATGCACCCGTCACCTTTTTGGCGTTAAGTTCGCCTGACTTGATTTCTCAGGTGCAGAAAGGTCTTGATATTCTGCTCGAGAGCAAATCTTAAATGAGTTGTGACGGGCGGTCGGAGTACTGACTTTCGGTTTCGCTGTACATCGGACTCGCCTCCAATCCTTTTTAAAGTGTACCTCTCAGGTACGACGCCGACTCGGCGTCAGGAGCGTTCTCCCTCTTTGCATCTTTATTGTACATCAGTTTTTAGGAAATGTCAACATATTTTTTCAACATTTTTAAAAAATTATATTTATATTTTGTGTTTTAACTCATTAAAGCAAAACACGGTGATAAAATCAGAAGCGACAGCACGGCAAAAAGTTTTCTGTAAATTATTTCATGTATGCCCTTTTTCTATTGACTATTCACCCGAGAACGGGTAAAATAAATGTACAGAAAAAATTTGCGTTTTGAGGTATTTACTATGGCTAAAGATTATGATCCCGATATAGTCAGCGTTGTTGACGAAGAAGGCAAGGAGCATATATTTGAAGAGCTTGACCGCATTGAAACAGACACGGGCTGCTATGTGGCTCTCCTGCCTGTTTATGATGACACCGAAAATGTTCTTGAGGGCGAGGACGAGGTTTTGCCTCTCAAGGTCATTGAGGAGGACGGAGAAACCTATCTCACCATAATCGAGGACGAGGATGAGTTCAAGGAGGTCTACCGTGCTTTTAATGAGCGCTTGAGCGACCTGTTCTTTGATGACGAGCTCTCGGACAGCGAGAACTAATAAAACAACAAACCACCCTGCCCTGTGCGATAAATACGGTTCATATTAACCCAACACGTTTTATTAGGGAGCTTATCTCCGACGGCGGATTGCAGACCTCCCGAGCAATCGGAAGAAGGGAGCGTGAACCCGTTGGGCGGCGCCCACCTGCTTTGACTGCAGGTTACTATTGCCGTATCCGGCTCGGCGGGGCTTGTTTTTTTACGGCTGAAAACAGCCGTTTTTCGGTTATTTTTTCATTTTAAAAATTGTATAGAACGGAGGAGATTGCCGTTGCGGCATATTTTAAACACAGATATTGTTGACATCACGCCCATTGACGGGGGCTTTGTATATACCGAAAAAGAAGCACTCCAGAACGGAGGCTGCAAAATCTCATTTTATTCCTATGATTGCGAAACAGGAATTTCCACTCCGATAACACGACGTGAATACACTCTTGCGAAATTCGGCAAAAACGGAAGTCGCATTGCGGACGAGCTGGGCGGCAAGGGCGAATTTATTTTCGTAGAGCCTACGGAATTTTATAACGGCCTCGTTGTCACTCTCGGCGGCGAGTCGGGATTTTCGATTTTTTCACCCGAAGGCTCGCTTATAAGACAATCCTCACTTACATATCAAGGTGCAAACGTACACAGCCCCGTTGCATATGACAAGACCCTCTGGTGCGTAGTACCGGAGAGAAACGCCATTATCAACTACTCAATCGAAGAAGGAAGAGTGTTACTCAGAATCGGCGGCGGCTTGCAGAGTGCATTCTCTTATCCTACAAACATTTCTCTTGTATCGGGAAAGATTTATGTATGCAACCGTGACTCGCACAAGATTCGCACCGTTCAGGTGGAGAACAGCACCTATGCGATTGCCGACTACCGCACATTTGACGAACCTGTATATAAATATTTCAGAGTCGGTGACAGGGATTTTGCCCTGCTCGACTCGGGAGTGTATGAAATATAGGAGGCGACCATGGCTAACATACTCAGAACCGCAATCAAGATAATCACCTGCATTGCACTTGTTATCTGCCCGATGCCGGAGCAAAAATGCGAGCCTGAATTTGACGGCACATTTTTGCAGTCCTGGATGAGCGCATATTGGGACGACGAGCGTTGGCAGGAAGAAATCGACGTTATGAAAGAGGCCGGCATCAAGTATCTGATAATTCAGGATGTTGCAAGCAAATCGACCGACGGCGATTGGACAGTTTATTATCACTCCGACCTTGAGGTTTTCGAGGGCGCAGACTTCTCCGCAAACGATGTTGTTGAATCTGCGCTGAGAAACTGCGACGGCTCGGGAATTAAAGTTATGATAGGCCTCGGTCTGTTCGACAATTGGTGGAACAAATCCGGTTTCGGTGATGAATACAGTGAACTTTGCGATATCTGCTCGGATATGATAGCCGAAATTCACGAGAACTATGTCAAGGAATACCCCGATGCTTTCTACGGCTGGTATTTCACGCCCGAGATGAGCAACGGCCCTCTGGTCAAGCTCTCCTCGCCTCTTATTGCCAAAGGCATAAACAAGGTGATTGATGCCATTGAAAAGACGGATGCTTCCGCTCCCCTCTTGCTTAGTCCCTACTTCTCGCAGTTCGGTGCAAATCCCGAAATCGAAAGTGCAAAGATATTTTGGACATCGTTCCTCAGCCGTGTAAACTTCCGCAGTCAGGATATTTTCTGTCCGCAGGATGCCGTGGGAGCAGGCTGGGTGTTTGAGGAAAATCTGCCGAATATTTGGAGAATGTACTCCGATGCGGTAAAGCAAAGCGGCAAGGATATTCACCTCTGGGCAAACTGTGAAAACTTCACAAGCCCGAGCTTCAAGAGCAACACGAGCGGCCTTACAACGCCGTTCCCGACGGAGAACACCGAATATGTCACCGCAACGCTCGACCGTTTTGTGCGACAGATGGAGATTGCCTCGCACTATGCGGAGAACATAATCACCTTCTCATACAACCACTATTACAGTCCCGTTTACACCGACCCGATGTTCCACGAGACTTATCTCGATTATCTCGAAAACGGCCATGTGCTTGAAAGCGAAGCGCCTACCGTCCCGACTGCTCTTGAGTTTTCAACCGACAGCGACGGTAACACGGTGCTCGGCTGGCAAACTTCGAGTGACAACATAGGCGTTGCTTATTACAGGGTCTGCGCTGACGGAAAGTTCGTTGCACGAAGCGAATATTGGCAGGAAAACGCTGTTACAATCGCAGATGCTCAAAGCGGAACGGTTTACAGCATTGTTGCCTACGATGCGGCAGGAAATCCGTCTGCGGCGGCAGAGATAACATTCTAAGCAAAATAAATACAGCCTTGAAGCGTTTGCTTCAAGGCTTGTTTTTTACCATTTTTCGTTTAAAAGACGAAGATTCAGCTCTTTTAATTTCGCACGACAGCTTTCATAATTCGGACAGCGTTCGGACACAAGCGACCAAAACGCCGCAGAATGATCCATATGTTTCAAGTGCGACAGCTCGTGAATTATACAGTAATCCACCGCCTCGCTCGGTGCCATAACGAGAAAAAGAGAGAGATTTATATTACCCCGAGAGGTACATGAGCCCCATCGAGAGCGTGCCGAATTTATTTTCACGCTATTCACGCTCTCACCGAAGTGCTCCGCAAGCTCAAGGGTTCGCTTGACAAGGTACGCCTTGGCAATGGAGCGATAGACCTCCTTTATTGCGGCTGCCATCTCTACTTCGGGCATAGTCTCGGGCAAATAAAACGCTGTACCGTCAAAGCACGGTCGGCTTATATCGACAGCTTTCAGCTCATATTCCCGACCGAGCAGAAGAAGTCCGTACCTTTCGCCGGGGACAAAGCTCTCCGCTCTGCTTCGGCGCTCCTGTATTTTTTTGAGATTATCACTTATCCATTCCCGTTTTTCATAGAGGAAGGCTTCAATCTCGCTTACGCTCATTCTCTGCGGAGCGTGAACCTCAACCTTGGCATCCGCAGATATTTTCACTCCGAGTGTCCGCCTGCTCGAGCGGTGAAGCTCATAAAGGAAATCAAGTTCGGGCATCACTTAATACCCATATCCGCCTTGAACTGTGCGGTAAGCTCACGCATTTGATCTATTTCCATACGGCGGCTCAGAGTAAAGCCGGACGCATCCTTGGAGCGGCTGAAATATTCCATCGGCAAGCCCTCAAGAGAGAGATAGTATTTTGCGTTGACGGGATAGAGCTGGCACTCGGCAAGCGAAGCAAAGCCGAGGAACGCCTGCACCTTCTCCGCCTTTTCCGGCTCTTTGTCGAAATTTTTACACAGCCATGAATATATCTCAGGATGGAAATTCGCCATAACTCCAGAGAAGCCGGCGCATCCCATTTTGAGAGTTTCGAGCAGGCTTGCGGAATTGGCATTGAAAATTTTAAGTCCCATTCCGTCAACTGCCTTGAGCTTTTCACTTATCATAGCAGGGTCACAGCAGGTATCCTTTAAAAAAGTGAATCTGCCGGACTCGGCAAGCTTTTTAAGCACCTCGGGTGTCATAACACGCTTATAGGGGTACGGGCACTCATATATTCCGAAATTCATATCGCCCATTGCGGCAACCGCCTTGTCGATATTTTTAAGGAACACACTGTCGTCCTCATCCTCACGGGCAAAGCGATTTGAAATAAACACATAAGAGTCGATGCCCTCATCCACAAAAGCCTTTGCCTCCAATATCTGAGTATCAAGGTCATCCGCAACATGACCCGATGCGACAACGGAGATATTCTTCGGAGTGTGCTTCATCACAAAACGCAGAAGCTCAAGACGTTCTTCAAAAGAAAGGAAGAAAATCTCGCTCGACTGACAGATTGCGAAAATTCCGTCAACGCCCTTTTCCGCATACCAGTTTATCAACGCCTCAACCGCATTGTAATCTATCTTATTATCCTTTGTAAACGGGGTTATCATAGTGGGATAAACACCGTTCGGAATAGTTTTGCTCATAAAAATACCCTCCGTGTGAATTTATAAAATTAGTTTATCACATCGAAGGGAATTGTCAAGTATTCATGCGGAAAGATTGCGGCGAAGCAGGGCAAGCACCGCCTTTTCACGGCGTGACACCTGTACCTGCGACATTCCGAGTGCCTGTGCGGTTTTTGTTTGAGTGAAGCCGCAATAGTATCTGAGGCTTATCATTTTGCGATCCCGTTCATCAAGCAAGGCTATCACCTCTCGCAGGGCTATCAGCTCAGATGCCGCATTTTCGGGCGATTCAACGGGCAAGTCTATCTGCGTCTCACCCTCCTCATTGCAGGCAGTCAGCGACATTGCGGGCATTGCCGCATTGAGTAGCTGCGCCGTCTGTGCAACATCACTGCCTATACGCTCGGCAAGCTGGCTTACGGTCGGCTCACATCCGAGTTCAAGAGCAAGAGCATCCTTTTCACGCATTACCGCCCTCGCTTTTTCCTTGAGTGCTCTGCCGACCTTAACACTGCCGCCGTCTCGAAATATGCGTTTAATTTCGCCCAAAATCACCGGCACGGCATAGGTCGAAAACGAAAAGCCTCTCTCGGGATCAAAATTCTCGGCAGCTTTTATAAGCCCCACACATCCCGCTTGAAAAAGATCGTCATACTCCGCACCCTTGCCCTTGAATTTGTTGGCGCAGGCGTGGACAAGTCCGATATTCTGTTCAACGAGTTCATTGCGTTCAGCTCTGTCCATCACTGCGTCCTTTGATATATTTGTCCATGCTCACGCTTGTTCCCTTTCCGGGAACGGAGCGTACTCGTACCTTGTCCATAAAGCTTTCCATCACGGCAAAGCCGAGACCGGCTCTCTCTCCTCCGAGGGTGGTAAACAGCGGTTCCATCGCCTGGCGGACATCGGCTATGCCGCAGCCTCTGTCACGCACACGAACTCTGACAAGTCCGTTATCGAAAAGTCCCACCCATATGTATATCTCGCCCACACTCTCGGGATAGGCATGAACTATGCAGTTCGTAACCGCCTCGCTGACCGCAGTTTTAATATCCGAAATCTCTTCAACCGTCGGATCCTGTTGGGCGGCGAAAGCGGAGACTGCGACACGGGCAAAGCTTTCATTAACAGAACGGCTCTCGAGCTTTAAGCTCATTTGATTTATCGGCTTTTTCTTATTCATCTTTATCCACCTCATTAGACTTTTTCGAGAGCGTGCAAAGAGCTTGCAATCCGGCAAGCTGCATCATCTTATAGCTGCGCTCATCAAGATTCGTCACTTCCAGTTTTCCGTTCCAGCTCTGTATAAGTCTGTAGCGACCCATAATGAGGCCTACTGCGGAGCTGTCCATAAATGTAACCGACGAAAAGTCAAGTCTCAGAACCTTGGGCTGCTGTGCGGCGGCGTGCGTGTCTATCTCCGCTCGCAAGGCTGCTGCCGTATGATGGTCTATTTCTCCCGAAAGCAATGCGCTGACTCGAAGCGGATTTGAAACTATTTCAACTCCCATTGTTTTTCCTCCTTCTTGGGTAGTTTGTCCAATTCTTCCCGTTAAATGCAAAAACAGGACGGATAATCACCGAAATGATGATAATCCATCCTGTTTAAAAATCTTGCCGAAAGACGGCGGTCAACTGTTTTTATTTTTCAAAAGCCACTCACGCACCTCACCTGCGAGGTAAAAAGAACCGCAGACGGTCAGGGTGCCGCCGTTTTTGTGCATATCCTCGAGTGCCAACCGGCACGCTTCAACAGGAGAGGATACAGCCGTGCAGTCGGCACAATATTTTGATGCAAGAGCCGTTAAATCCTCGGGCATAAGGCTTCGGGGATTGTCGGGTGCGGTGAGATACATCTTCTCAAAAAGCGGTGCCACGATGCGAAGATAGGTATCGCAATCCTTGTCCCCCATCAAAGCGCACACGCCGATTCGTCTACCGCCGACAAAGCGGTTTTCAAAGGCGCAGAGGGCATTTGCACAGCCCTCATTATGTCCGCCGTCAAGGATTATATTGCCGCCGATAAACTCCATTCTCGCAGGCATAACGGCTGCTTTAATCCCCTGCTCTATTTGACGGGCATCGATATTCAATCCGCTCTCGCACACGGCTGTGACTGCGGTGACGGCATTTTTTATCATGTGCTCACCGGCAAACGGAACATGAAGCTTCATCGAACCGAACAAAATATCAGTACCCGTTATGTCCTCACGAACCACACGGCAGTCGTCCATATTCGGCACAACCAGTCTGTTATGCTCACTCCTTGCGGTGTCGGTTATCACACGTATGACCTCGTCTGCCTGTTCCGGGTAGGCGACGGTCACGCCCTCGGACTTTATAATCCCGCATTTTTGGGCGGCTATTTCCGAAAGTGTATTGCCTAAAACGGCGATATGATCCATTGAAATTGAGGTTATGACCGACACGAGCGGTGTTTTGATAATATTGGTCGAGTCGAGCAGTCCGCCGAGACCGACCTCGAGCACCACCACATCACAGCGACGGCGGCGAAACCACAAAAAAGCGGCGGCGGTAAGAGTCTCAAACTCGGTGGGAGAAACACCCTCACGGTCGAGCCGGTCGCAGACTGTTTTCACGTCACTGACAACCTCCGCAAGCTCCTCCGGCGGAATCATCTCACCGTCTATCTGCATACGCTCACAAAAATCAATAACATACGGCGAGGTAAAAAGTCCCGTGCGAAGTCCTGCGTTGCTGAGAATCGACGCTATCATCGTGCTTGTCGAGCCTTTGCCGTTTGTTCCTGCTACATGGATAAAACGAAGTCCATCCTGCGGATTGCCGAGAGCGGCACACAGTGCGGAAATTCGCTCCATTCCGGGATTTATCCCAAAAGTCAAGCGAGAGTGAATATATTCGATTGCTTCAAAAGAGGTCATACCATAGCTCCTTTCGGAGATTTTTTGTTGCGGTAAAATTACGCAGTCATCTATACTGTACCCTAAAAATTCGCCTCCCCTTTTCAGAGGAGGCTTTTTGTCATTTGCTTTTGCGGTTCTCACAACGCAGTATCACGCAAATTGTGCATTGGCGAGCCTCAAAGTCTCGAATGTGTAGCCAATAGTGGAATTTTGTGCGAGACAAGGCGTGGGGTTCTGCGGACGAGGGAGCATACTCTTGTATGTGACCGAATACGCAGGGTTCTCACAACGCAGTATCACGCAAAATTACGCATTGGCGAGCTTTGAAAGGCTGTCATTGAGCATCGCAATCTTCTCATTCAGCTTCCTTGCCGCTTCACGCTGTGCTTCGACAACGGCAGCAGGTGCTTTGGAGACAAAGTTTTCATTTGAAAGCTTGGCGTTGATACCGTCAAGCTGTTTTTGAGAGGAAGCAAGCTCCTTGTTGAGTCTTGCACGCTCTGCCTCGAAATCGACGAGATCGCCCATGGGAATATATATCTTTGCGGCATCGGTGACGATGCAAACTGCGCCATCTATCTCTATGCCTTCTTCAACCTCGACCTCGGATGCGCCTGCGAGTTTCTGCATAAACTCACACGAAAGCTTAAAGGTATCAACATAAGATGTGCTGAAATATACCTTCGCTCTCTTCGAATGAGGAACATTCATCTCGGCTCGGCGGTTTCTTATCGCCCTGACTGCCTCCATAATCATATCCATCTGCTTTTCCTCATCTTCAAAGGAAAGCTCAGACGAATACTGAGGCCACTCGGAGACCATTATACTCTCGCCCTCATGCGGAAGAGACTGCCAAATTTCCTCGGTAACAAAGGGCATAAACGGATGAAGGAGCTTCAAGATACCTATCATAACATGGATGAGCACACGCTTTGCACAGTGTGCAGGCTCGCCGCCCTTTTGCAGGCGAATCTTTGCAAGCTCGATATACCAATCGCAGAAAACATCCCAGATGAAATCATAGAGCTTCTGAACGGCAACGCCGAGTTCGAATCTGTCAAGATTATCGGTGACTTCCTTTACAAGGTCATTGTAAAGGCTGAGAACCCATTTATCCTCAAGTGAAAGCTCCTCGGGAAGTCCGGAGCTTTCGGAGCCGTCAAGATTCATCAAGATGAAACGGGCGGCGTTCCAAAGCTTATTGGCAAAGTTACGGCTGGCTTCAACCTTCTTGTCGGAATATCTCATATCGTTTCCGGGGCTGTTGCCGTTGGCAAGAGTGAAGCGAAGTGCATCCGCACCGTACTTGTCAATAACCTCAAGGGGATCGATGCCGTTGCCGAGAGACTTCGACATCTTTCTGCCCTGCTCATCACGGACAAGACCGTGGATAAGCACGGTATCAAATGGAACCTGACCAGTCTGCTCTATGCCCGAGAACATCATTCTCATGACCCAGAACGGGATTATATCGTAACCTGTAACAAGGGTGTTTGTGGGATAATAGCGTTTGAAGTCCTCGCTGTCCGTATTCGGCCAGCCGAGAGTTGAGAACGGCCAAAGTGCAGACGAGAACCAAGTATCGAGAGTATCGGGATCCTGATGAATGTGTGTACTGCCGCACTTTGAGCACTTATCGGGAGCGGTTCTTGCAACGGTTATCTCGCCGCAGTCATCGCAATACCACGCAGGGATTCTGTGACCCCACCAGAGCTGACGGGAAATACACCAGTCACGGATATTCTCAAGCCAATGGAAATAGACCTTCTCAAAACGCTTGGGGACAAACTTGGTTTCGTCATTCTTAACAGCATCAATCGCAGGGCCTGCAAGCGGCTTCATGCTGACGAACCACTGCTTTGAAACACGAGGTTCAACGGTGGTTGAGCAGCGGTAGCAGGTGCCGACATTGTGGCTGTAATCCTCAACCTTGACAAGTGCGCCCTCGGCTTCGAGATCCTTGACTATTGCCTTTCTCGCCTCGTATCTGTCCATACCGGCATACTTCGGATAGTCATCAACTATCTTGGCATCGTCGGTGAGAACATTTATGACAGGCAGGTTATGACGCAGACCGACCTCAAAGTCGTTCGGGTCATGTGCAGGGGTTATTTTAACAACGCCTGTACCGAAATCTATCTCAACATAATCGTCAGCAACAACGGGAATCTCACGGTGGACAATAGGCAGAATGAGCGTCTTGCCGACTATATCCTTATATCTTTCATCGTTGGGGTTGACTGCAACGGCGGTATCACCGAGAAGTGTCTCGGGTCTTGTGGTTGCAAGCTCCAGATAACCACTGCCGTCCTTGAAGGGATAGCGCAGATGCCAGAAGTGACCTGCCTGATCCTCATACTCGACCTCCGCATCGGAAATTGAGGTCAGGCAATGGGGGCACCAGTTGATTATTCTCTCGCCTCTATAGATAAGTCCCTTTTCATAGAGACTGCAAAACACTTCATTGACAGCCTGATTACAGCCCTCGTCCAATGTGAAGCGTTCACGCTCCCAGTCGCAGGACGAGCCCATTTTCTTGAGCTGTTCAATTATTCTGCCGCCGAACTTATCCTTCCATGCCCATGCACGCTCAAGAAAGCCGTCTCTGCCGACATCGTCCTTGGTAAGACCCTCTTTCGCCATAGCCTCGACTATCTTCGCCTCGGTTGCGATAGAAGCGTGGTCTGTGCCGGGCAACCAGAGAGTATCATAGCCCTGCATACGATGATAGCGGATAAGAATATCCTGGAGAGTATTGTCAAGTGCATGACCCATATGGAGCTGTCCCGTGATGTTCGGAGGGGGGATAACTATTGTATAGGGCTTCTTTTCCGGATCGGGAACGGCATGAAAGTAATTGCCGTCGAGCCAGAATTTATAAGTTCTGTCCTCCACTTCCTTAGGATCATACTGCTTTGCGAGTTCCTTTGCCATAACATAATCCATTTCTCCGGCGAATAAGATTTTATATAAACGCTTTTGCTCCGCGCCGGAGGAGCTGCGTCGGTTTTCAGATTAAAGTCCGTTTGAGTTGAGGAAGTCTAAGGTAACTTCACAAAGCTCATCGGCACGGTTCTCATTGCACATATGACCGCCACCCTTGACTTCATAGGTCACGGCAGAGGTAAGTGCGGCGTTTACCTGAGTTTTCATCCACGGCATAAGCACAAGGTCGCACTCAGCCTGAACGAGCAAAACAGGCATTTCTATCTTCGATGCCGCATCGAGGTCGGTCGGTCTTGCATTGAACATCATGCTTATCATGCTCTCGCCTGTGTAATCCACGCCGAGCGGATCGGAAACCGCAGAGACATCGTAGCTCATGGCGAAATCCCAGTCAACAAAAGCGGCAAGCAGAACTACTCGCATAAGCGGAGTTACCATCGTGCCGTATTTCAGGAATGCGGACATAAACTTGCCCATAAACTCGCTACCGAATATTCCCTGCATAAATGACGGAAATTCACTCACGGGTGCAGGGCAATAGAGCATAAGTGCCTGAAGCTCGGGAGTTTCTGCGGCTATATTCATAGCAACGCCGCCGCCCATGGAATGGCCTGCCAATATCCACTCATCCATAGGAGCTATAGAGAGCATGAGCTGTTCTACAAGTATCTCACGGTCGATGTGTTCAACATCGGCGGTCTCACGAGTGGTATAGCCAAAGCCGGGGAGGTCTGCGAGAACGCACTCATAGCCGGACTGATTGAGAAGCTTTGCCATAGGCTCCCACGCATAGGTGGAACAGCCGAAGCCGTGGAGCATCATAACCCTGCCCTTCATATCGCCCTCTGCCTCAAAAACACGGTAATGCACGCTGTAATCACCGTATTCAAAAAACTCACTGTTTTCAAACGGCTTTTGGGTCTGAGCGAATACAGGTACGGAAATTGCGAGTAATATGACCGTTGCGAGCATAACTGCCGCAAGTCTTTTAAGCTTTTTCATGCCAATCCCTCAACTTACAAAATATTACTCTTTATTATCACATTCTAAACCGCTTTTGTCAAGTGATTTAACGCTTTTTGACCGTTTCGGAGGTAAAAATGAAGAACACAAAACGCCTGCTTGTAAACACCCTGACACTTGCCGCAACCTCGTTTCTGATGCGGACTGTGTCGGTGGCGTTCAATGTATATTTGACAGGGCGACTCGGAGCCGCCGGAATAGGTCTTTTTTCACTCGTGACCGATGTATATGCCATGGCACTGACCTTTGCATTTGCAGGTCTTCCTCTCGCCTCCACCCGTCTGACCGTGGAGGACTGCGGCAGGCAGACAGGGCAAGGGGCGTTTATTATGCGCCGCTGTATACTCTACGGACTGACCGTTGGGGTCATCATGATGTTCACAGTATGGTCGGGAGCAGACCTTATTGCTCGGCTCTGGCTCGGAGATATTCGCACCGCCTCATCGCTGAGAATCCTTGCAATCAGTCTGCCGGCGGCATCGGTGGAATGTGCTTTCAGCGGATATTTTACGGCACGGCGAACAGTGCTGAAATTTGCGGCGGTGCAAATAACAGAGCAGGCAGTCAAAATCTCGGTCTCTATAATAATGCTTCACTTTTGGGCGAGCAGGGGCGCAGAATACGCCTGTGATGCGGTGGCACTCGGCATAACGGTATCTCAAGCAGTCTCGCTGATTTGTGCGGCAGGACTTTATAAATTAACAAAGCATGAAAAGCCGAAGGAAAAGCTTCCCGGCGGAGTTCGTGCGCTTTTGCACATAGCCCTGCCCGATGCGGCAGGCTCCTGCGCCCGTTCGGTACTGCTGACGGTAGAGCACCTGCTCATTCCCGTAGGCTTTCGCCGTTCGGGGCAAAGTGCGGAAAACGCAATGACACTCTACGGCGTTATCCACGGCATGGCACTGCCCGTCATCCTCTACCCTGCCGCAATTATGACGGCTCTGTCGAGTATGCTCGTGCCGGAATTTGCCGAATGTCTCGCAAGAGGAAACCGTGAGAGAATAAACAGCATGGCGGCAAGAGCAATAAAAATAACCGTGCTATTTTCAGTTGGCACGGCAGGGATAATGTTTATTTTTTCACAGGGGCTGTCACTGAGTATTTACGGCGACACACAAAGTGCCGAATATCTGCGGGTACTCGCTCCGCTGTTGCCGATAATGTACACCGACACAACGGTTGACGGCATATTAAAGGGGCTTGATCAGCAGGTATATTCCATGAGATACAACATCATCGACTCGGCAATGTGTGTGGTGCTCGTGTGCGTGCTGATACCGAA
This sequence comes from uncultured Clostridium sp., assembly GCA_964386035.1. Classification (GTDB taxonomy): domain Bacteria; phylum Bacillota; class Clostridia; order Oscillospirales; family Acutalibacteraceae; genus CAG-177. The sequence goes on from CAYLQT010000010.1 coordinate 21,342, forward strand.
ATACTCGGTGAAGGGATATGTTGCGATACTTTTCATCAGCGAAATCGTAAATTTCACCCTGAGTATACACAGGCTTTCAAAGGTATGCAGATTGGAGATAGATATAAAAAGCTCAATAATCAAGCCTGTCGTTTGCATAACCGCCTCGTTCTTGACGGGACTTTTGCTCGCCTCCGCTCAGAGCGGCTCAACGCCCGTTCTGGCATTGGCTATCACCGTCAACTCCGCAGTTTATATTCTCCTGCTGATAATGACAGGCAGTATATCCTTTGAGGATGTCAAATGGTTTAAAGGCATATTCTCAAAAGGCTCAAGCAGTAATAAACTGCGGACAAAATCGGGTCGGATAAACCACGACAAGCGTTCCGCGAGCCACTGAAATCGAGCTTTCGACGCCCAAAAATTCATTGCTTGTGCCGATAACGCTCGTGCTTTCAAGAGTATAGTCGTAAAGCGGATATTTGAGATTTTTGATATTCACGCCCGTTGAAGTTTCACCGTGAGAGAAAACCGACACATAGCCTGCGGCATTGGAGGGAAAACGCACCTCACCGTCGGTAATCATCAAAAAAGATGTCTCCCCTGCATCCATAGTCACGGCGGCACCCTGCTTTGAGAGCGATGCCAAAAGTGCAAGATTTGAAAAAGTGTGGTCATATCTTCCGCCGGAGGCACCGTAAAGTCGAAAGTGCTTATATCCCCTCTCAAGGCCTACAGATGCGGCAAACGACATATCCGTTTCATCCTTTTCGCAAGGTAGAACTATGACATTGTCGCCACTTGGCACCCGTCCGAGGGAATCAAAATCACCGACGATAATATCCGGTGCTATGCCGAGTTCTTCAAGATATTTCAGTCCGCCGTCTGCGGCTATAATGAGGTCGCCGTTTTTCGGCTCGTCCATACCGAAAAAATCACCTGCTCCAACTATATGACAAACACCATTCAAAATATCACCGCCCGAATCACTTTACTGTTTACTGAAATTATATAACATATCCTCATATTTTTCAATTAAAAAATCCGCCCGAGCGGGCTCGGACGGACAGCGGATTTACGCCGCATTGTTATTGAATCTTGTTGTGGTGTAATCTTCCCAATTCGGAATAGTTATCGGGAAACGGCTGCTCGAGCTTTCCTCCTCGGAAGTCACAGGCTCATCAACGACTGTCTCGCCCGTTGTTGAATCTGTTGCGGAAACCGTGCCCTCGCTGTTAGTCGGAGAAGTTTCTTTTATATTCGGTGTAACCGTGTTCGAGCCGCCCTGATTGCCGCCGCTCGGAACTGCACCGTTTTTGAGCAAATCAACAGCGGAAACGTGATCGTCACCGATATTTATATTGGTGTTGCCGTAGAGAGCGAGCTGAAGCTCACGGGCAACAACGGGATAGTCGATGACCCAAACTGAAAGGCGCTGACCGATTATCTTGCCGTACCAGGTGTAGAGCTGTGCCGATGTATAATTACCCTCGCTGGGCATAACAATCTGATTCATCTCATAATTCATCCAGCCCTGAGAGAGTGCCTGAGTGAGCAGCGAGAGGATTTCACTGCGCTTGAAGTTTGTTACAACATTCGGAAGTACTATATCCATAGCGTTGTTGAGCTGACCTGCGGAAGCGGTCTTGGCACTGTCAATGAGAGCCATGATGACTTTACGCTGTCTTGCGGTTCTGTTGACATCGCCTGCACTGTCAACATGGCGAATACGGCTGTAAACAAGCGCCTGAGCACCGTTGAGCTTGACCGCCTCGCCCGACTTGACCTTGGCAATCTTGGTGGTGGTGCGGTTGATATAATCGGCTTCATACTGCTCTATCGGAACGGTCACTCCGCCCAGAGAGTCTATAAGTTTCGGGAAGCTCTTGAAGTCAACGCTGATATAATTGTCGATTTCTATCTTATAATTGTTCTCGAGCACCTCGATGAGAGCCGCAGGGCCGCCCCATGAATGAGCATGGTTCATCTTGCAGCAACGCTCTGAGCCACCGATATTCATATATGTGTAGCTGTCTCTGAAGAACGATACAAGGTTTATGGTCTTGGTCTTTTTATTGAGTGAAAGAAGTATAACGGCATCGGAACGACCGGATGCCTTACCGTCCTCACTGTCTGTGCCGATAAGCAGAACATTTATAACATTCTTGCTCGAATATTTCTCGCCGCCGTTTTTAGCCCATGCGGTGAGAAGACCGTCAAGGTCAGAGGCATCGCTGACATCGTACATGGCATCAAACTGCTGTTCGGGAGCAAATGTCTCATCGGGATTGCCGTTGTCTCCCCTATCTATGGTAATAAGTCCGAGCTTTGTGCCGACAAAAATGCCGACGGCTATTATTACGATTGCGAGTACAACGCAGACAACGGTAATAAGTATCTTGAGATTCTTCTTATTGTTGTCCATCAAAAACTGCTTAAACGATCGTTTCTCTTTCTTCTCCATAAAACGGCATCCTTTCTCGGCAATATATGTCACATTATACCACTTTGCAGCTTGAATTTCTATGCAATAGAGAATATTTTATTATTTATTTATGTTTTATGTAATTTTAAATAAATTTAAATGCACACATCACCGTTATATGATTATATTGCCCAACAAACCAATCATTTTATTTAACGAGTATAAGTACAAAAAATATCAAAGGCTTTCCGTTAATTTTCGGAAAGCCTTTTTGCTGATTTATCATTCATCGAACAGGTCTTGTGTAAGTGCAAGTATTTCACTGCGGCGGCGCTCCTCTTCGGCACAGTCGATAACGAAGCTGCCGTCCGACAGTCTGCGAAGGACATTGCCCTCTCTCACACCCTGCGGCAAAATATCAAGTGAAATGTTGATTGTCACTTCATCTTCCCGTTCACACACGGCATAACCGCCCTCAATGCGATCAACGGCGTAATATTCCATAAATGTGCCTCCCGTCAAGCCGCATCGGACTTGCTGTCGGGGAAAGCGGTTGTGATGTTCTCGCCGTCTGAGCCGACAACTATTGTGCCCTTGAGATCTGTACGCTCATAGGGAATATTATTCTTCTCAAGCTTTTCTATCGTCTCCTTGTGCGGATGGCCGTAATCGTTATCCTTGCCGCAGGAGATAAGAGCAAGCGACGGAGAAACAACACTCAGGAAGTCGTCACCTGTTGATGTGCTGCTGCCGTGATGACCGAGCTTCAAAACATCCGCCTTTATATCGGCACCGTTTGTGAGTATCTTCTTCTCGCTCTTTATCTCGGCATCACCTGTAAAGAGGAAGGAGTTTTTGCCGTAAACTATTTTCAGTACGACCGATGAATTGTTGAGATCCTCCGGAGTTCCCACAGGGCCGACTATTATTATCCTGGCATCACCGAGCGAATATTCGGCTCCGACCTTTGCCGAAATAGTCTTTGCACCCGATGCCTTTATCGCCTTTATCAGCTTCTTATATATCGAGGTTGTGGGGGTCATCGAGGACGGAAGCTTGGGCATAATGATATTCTCAACCTCAAACGCCTCTATCACGGGAGGCATACTGCCGATATGATCGGAGTGTGCGTGGGTTGCAACGACATAATCAAGCTTCGTCACCGAATTTGCCTTGAGATAATTTATTATCGTCTCGTCATTGCCACGCTCTCCTGCATCTATGAGCATAGCGTGCTCGCCGCTCTTTATCAGGATACTGTCGCCCTGACCGACATCGATCATATGTACTGTGAACGGCTGTGCGAGTGCATCGCCGTCCTCAACAGATGTGCTGTCACCTGCGAGCAGCTCGCTCCATGTCGGAACATCGAACGGCAAATTCATATACGGTGCAAAGGTGATTATAAGTGCTATCACCGCAACAACCGCCAAAATGATTATTTTTTTACGCTTGCTTGCCGAAAGCTTTTGAGTTGCCATAATTCCCTCCTGTTATATCTCGTCCTCAACCGCCGAATTTGACGAAAGAGCACACTTTTCAAGCCATTGTTGCTCGGTTATGAGCACCTGACGGGGCTTACTCCCCTCAAAGGGGCCTATTATTCCGTTTTCCTCAAGCTCGTCCATGAGCCTTGCGGCACGGGCGTAGCCGAGCTTCAGCTTACGCTGAAGAAGAGTTGTAGACGCCATTTTCGCCTTGACAACGACCTCGACCGCATTTGGGAACATCTCATCCTTTGGCTCACCGCCGGATTCGCCGCCTTCTGCACCGGTGCCCTTCTTGGCGCTTCCGACTATGCTTGCCTGTCTGTTTATCTCATCAATAATATCCTCGTCATATTCAGCCTCGGAATGGTGCTTGATGAAATCGACTACACTCTCAACCTCCTCGTCCGAAATAAAGCAGCCCTGAATACGGGTGGGCTTTGACGAGCCGATTGGGTTAAAGAGCATATCGCCGTTGCCGATAAGCTTTTCCGCACCCTGCATATCGAGTATAATTCTCGAATCTATCGAGGATGAGACGGAGAGTGCGATTCGGCTCGGGATATTCGCCTTGATAATACCGGTGATAACATCGGTTGACGGGCGCTGTGTGGCAATGACAAGGTGCATACCTGCAGCACGTGCCATCTGAGCAAGTCGACAGATAGCGTCCTCGACCTCATTGGGTGCTACCATCATAAGGTCGGACAGCTCATCGATGAATATCACTATCTGATGCATGGGCTTGAGCGACTTGTCGATTTGGCAAAGCTTGTTATAGCCCTTTATGTCACGGACATTCTTTTCGGAGAATATCTTATATCTGTTGTTCATCTCATTGACCGCCCAGGTCAGTGCGCCCGAAGCCTTTCTCGGGTCTGAAACAACGGGGACAGCGAGATGGGCAATGCCGTTATAGACAGTAAATTCAACCTGTTTGGGGTCGATCATCAGAAGCTTCACTTCATCGGGTGTGGCGTTATAAAGAAGGCTCACTATCATCGTGTTAATGCACACCGACTTACCCGAGCCGGTAGTACCTGCTATGAGCAGATGCGGCATCTTGGCAAGGTCGGCGCAGATGATATTACCTGCTATATCTTTGCCGAGTGCAACATTGAGCTTGCTCGAGGCATTTTGGAAATTCGGAGTTTCGATTATCTCACGCATATAGACCATCGAGCGCAGCTTATTGGGAACCTCTATGCCTATTGCCGCCTTGTTCGGAATAGGTGCTTCTATTCTTATGCCCGAAGCGGCAAGGCGAAGCGCTATATCATCGGCAAGGTTTGTTATCTTGTTTATTCTGACACCGGCATCGGGTAAAAGCTCGTAACGAGTAACCGACGGGCCTCGGCTGATTTCGGTTATCTTTGCGTGAACATTGAAGCTCTCGAGCGTATCGAGCAGCTTTTGTGCATTTGCCTTGAGCTCACCCGAGTAATTCTCATTGCCATCCGACACAGGCTGTGTCAGGCAGCTTATGGGCGGCTTACGATATGTCACAGCAGGCTCTTCGGACAAAACATCATCTTCATCGATTTCCTGCTCCGCAACCTTTTCCGGTTTTTCCGGCTCAATGGGCTCGGGAATCGGCTCCTCGCTTTTCGGCTCAAGCTTTGTTACCGGAGCGGACTTTTTCTTTGATTCTTTCTGCTCTTTCTTTGAAATATCAAGTATTTCAAGCTCGTCCTCTGCACTTTCAGTTGGCAGAGGCGGCACGAATGACGGACTTTTCGGCTCTCTGTGAACAGGCTTTATCGGCTCGCTCGGCACAGGCTGAGTCATACTGCTTATAACATCATCAATAGCCTTAGACTGTTCCTCGGCATTTATCGGCTTGCGTGGGAACACAGTCGGCTCGGGGCCTTCCTCAACAGGCTGTTTTTTACGCTGCTTCGGGGACTCAACGGGAGAGTCGGTAGGCAGCTCCGGCACAGGGAACGGACGGGGGCTGACGTAGGGCTCCTCGACAACCGGCTTTTTGCGTGAATCTCTCGAAGGTGCCCTCTCCTGCTCACGCTTTTCTCTTGCACGCTGTGCGTTTCGCTCAAGGCGCTCGTTGGTGTCCTCACTCATACGCTTTAACGGCTTTGCTATACCCATACCGAGGCGAGAAAGTGTAAGTCCCGTCATAAACATAAGGCTGACAACGATTGCGATTATATTGATTATCGCCGCTCCTACCTTGCCGGCGAGCATTGACAGCGTTCCACCGAGAAGTGCGCCCAAAACGCCCTCATTCGGAAAAATATCGGCACTGTTCCATGCACTCTTTATCTGATCACCGAGAGAGACGGTTGAAAGATAGTCGGCAGGATTTGCGAAAATATGTATCGCAGAGCAGACAAGCAAAATGAATATACCGCCGCCGATAAGGTTTGAGGTTATCGAACCGAGTGTCTTATCCATAGCGAGCTTGACGGAAACATATATAAGCATAAGCGGCCAGACATATGTACCCGTTCCAAACACGCCGAACATAAAATTATGCACGGCAAGCCATGCGCTCTCGCCCTCGATAAACGCCATTGCCATGAGCAAAACCGCAAGAGCCATAAGCCCTATCGCCGTTTTCTGGCGGCGTGAGGTTATCTGCTCCTCGGTAAGCTCACGCTCGACAGGCTCGGGGGCAGTCTGCTTTTTGGCAGGTGATTTTTTAGTTGTTGTTGCTTTCTTCTTTGCGGCGGATGACTTTGCCGCAGTCTTTTTTGCAGCCACTTAAGGCCCTCCTTTAGTGCTTTTGACCTCCGAGAGATCTTACGAAATTGCATATTTTTGAAGTACATCGGCCACTATTACCAAAACGCCGAGAGCGAGGCAGTAATAGCCGAAAATTTTAAATTTATCGACTCTAACGAGCCATTCGAGCAGCTTTATTGCCGCAAATCCGACAACGGCGGCAGTGACAACGCCGAGCAAAACCGGCACAATTTCTATCTGCTCACCGAGTGCGGCGGCATCCTTCAGCTCGAGGACATTTGCCGCAAGTATCGCCGGAATACCGAGAATAAAGGAATAGCGAACCATATATTCCTTGGACACTCCGCAAAGCATACCGACCGAAACCGTTGAACCTGAGCGTGATACGCCCGGAAAGCCTGCCGCAAAAAGCTGGGCAACGCCGACACAAAACGCGGATTTTGTGTTGATCTGCGAGACGGCTCCTCCTTTTTCGGCACGACGAGAGCCTGCAAGCAAGAGCACTGCGGTGGCGACAAAGCAAACGCCCTCAACAAAAATATCGCCGTCACTGCAAAGTGAACCGAGGACATCGAAAAGCCGTCTGTCCTGCGAAACAGGAACTAGCAAAACGAGCAGCGGCAAACAGGATATGACAAACATAAAAAGCATCCGCCTGTTTTCGTTCATCTCTTTCCACTTGAAATACCCCGTGAAGATGTCACGAACGGTCTTAAAAAACTCTGACGCAAGCTCTATGAGCGTATCGCAATATGCGGCAACGACCGCCGCCAAAGTACCTATATGTAACAGCACGGTGAACATTAGCGAATCCGTGCCGCCGACACTGCCGAAAAAATGCTGAAACACCGAAAGATGTCCGCTCGACGATATAGGAAGAAATTCCGTAACGCCCTGCAAAAAGCCCAACAATACTGCCTTCAAAAGCTCCATAGTTCTCCCCTTTTCACTGCGTCCTCCACGGCTCACTGTACGGTGCTCCGGGAAAGTAGCACGGCTTGAGATAATCAAACGGATCTGTGGAAATGAGCCTTTCGACTTCTGTATTTTTGCCGTTTTTGCGGCAAATGACACTGCCGCAGGGGATTTTGTATTCTTGCATATTGCATGGAGGCTCGAGAAAAATCTCGGCCGGAGAGACGACTGTATAGAGCATCACCCGTCTGCCCCCTCTTTTTCCATCTCCCGTTGCTCTATCATATCGCAGAGCTTATCGAGAGCATCGGAAAGCGAACCGAGGGAATCTATAAGTCCCTCCTTGACCGCCGCCTCGCCGTCGAGCACGGTGCCGACATCCATCACGAGCTGACCGGTTGCAAGCATAAGCTCACGGAATCGGTCTGCGGAGATTCTCGAATTATCCGCAACAAAGCGAACTATTCTCTCCTGCATCTGCTCAAAATATGACATGGTCTGCGGCACGCCGAGGACAAGCCCTGTCATTCTCACGGGATGCACGGTCATAGTCGCACTCGGTGCAATAAACGAATAAGCCGACGATGCCGCAAGTGGCACACCTATCGAATGTCCGCCGCCGAGCACCAGCGACACGGTAGGCGTTTTCATTCCTGCTATCAGCTCGGCTATTGCGAGACCTGCCTCAATATCGCCGCCGACTGTGTTGAGAATTATCAGCAATCCGTCGATATCACGGCTTTCCTCTATCGCCACGAGCTGCGGTATAACATGCTCATACTTGGTAGTCTTATTCTGTGCAGGCAGGACATAATGCCCCTCTATCTGCCCTATCACAGTCAGGCAATGAATATAATGACCACGCTTATCAACGGTTATCGAACCTGTTTCGACTATCTGCCGAAGCTCCCTGTCGGTGCTGTCACTGCCGGAATCGTCCTCGCTCACGCTCGGTGTAGGCTCTATAGGTTCGAGGATGCTATCCTCTTTCTTTTTACCGCTCATCAAAGTCACTCCTTTGATAAACAGTATTTCCGAAAAGTCGTCGATGATTCGGCTTTTAATGCACAATACCACTTAATTATAACACGACAAGTCGAAACGGGCAATAAAAATTTACACATATATGAAAACAACCTATAAATATGTAGATATATACTAATATATTTGGCATACCGCACCTTGACAAAAAGGATAGATTGCAATAAAATTTATAGGTAATTTAATTTATAACGGAGGGATATAAGTGGGCAGCACTATTGCACAGAAGCTTATAAAAAGCCATCTGCTCAGCGGTGACATGACCGTTGGCAGCGAGATCGGTTTGAAAATCGATCAAACTCTTACACAGGATGCCACGGGAACCATGGCATACCTCGAATTTGAGGCTATGGGTGTCGAGCGTGTCAAGACCGAGCTTTCGGTAGCTTACATTGACCACAACACATTGCAGACCGGCTTTGAAAACGCAGACGATCACAGATTCATCAGAAGCGCAGCAAAAAAGAGAGGACTGCTTTTCTCTCGTCCCGGAAACGGCATCTGCCATCAGGTACACCTTGAGCGTTTCGGCATACCCGGTAAGACCCTTATCGGCTCCGACAGCCACACTCCGACAGGCGGCGGCATCGGTATGCTTTCGTTCGGCGCAGGCGGCCTTGATGTTGCGGTTGCTATGGGCGGCGGCGCATACTACATTACTATGCCTAAGATGGTCAGAATAAACCTGCACGGCGCACTTTCTCCGTGGGTCAGTGCAAAGGATATTATCCTCGAGGTTCTCCGCATAATGTCCGTCAAGGGCGGTGTGGGCAAGATAATCGAATACGGCGGAGACGGCGTTAAGACTCTCTCCGTCCCCGAGCGTTCCACTATCACCAACATGGGCACAGAGCTCGGTGCAACCACCTCGGTATTCCCCTCCGATGAAATAACCAAAGCTTTCCTTGCCGCTCAGGGCAGAGAGCAGGATTGGGTTGAAGTAAAGGCAGACGACGATGCGGTTTACGACGAGGTTATCGACATTGATCTTGCCGCTCTCGAGCCGCTTGCCGCTATGCCCCATATGCCCGACAATGTTAAGAAGGTTTCAGAAATAGGAGAGATAAAGGTCGATCAGGTTTGCATCGGCTCCTGCACCAATTCTTCGCTTTACGATATGCTCAAGGTTGCCGCAATTCTCAAGGGCAAGCGTGTTGCTCCGAGCGTGAGTCTCACCATCTCCCCCGGCTCAATGCAGGTGTTGAGAATGCTCTCCGAGTGTGGCGCACTTTCCGACATTCTCGGCTCGGGTGCAAGACTGCTCGAGTGTGCCTGCGGCCCGTGCATTGGTATGGGTCAGTCGCCCAACTCCGGTGCTGTCTCCCTGCGTACCTTTAACCGTAACTTTGAGGGTCGCTCCGGCACTGCCGATGCAGGCGTTTATCTTGTCAGCCCCGAGGTTGCCGCAGCTTCCGCTCTGACAGGCGTGCTGACAGACCCGAGAACTCTCGGTGCTGCTCCGAGCATTTTGATGCCCGATCACTTTGAGATAAACGACAATCTCATTGACAAGCCCGCATCTCCCGAGGAGGCAAAGGAGCTTGAAATTGTATACGGCCCGAACATAAAGCCCGTCCCCAACGGCGATGCACTGCCCGAAAATATCGAGGCAGAGGTTGTGCTCAAGGTTGGAGACAACATCACCACCGACCACATCATGCCGGCAGGTGCAAAGATACTCCCCTACCGTTCAAATGTACCGTTCCTGTCAAACTTCTGTTTTAAGCAGTGCGACGAAAACTTTGCAGAGCACTGCAAAAAGGCAGGCAAGGGTATCATAATCGGCGGTACAAACTACGGTCAGGGCTCTTCCAGAGAGCACGCCGCTCTCGTTCCGCTCTACCTCGGCATAAAGAGCGTTATCACAAAGTCCTTCGCACGCATACATCAGGCAAACCTCATAAACGCAGGTATTATGCCGTTCACATTTGCAGATCCTGCCGACTATGACCGCATCGACACGGGCGACAAACTCATGCTCGAGGATATCAGAAGCACGATAGAAAACGGCAGCGAGGCTGTTCTCAAGAACGAGACTAAGGGCGAGAGCTATAAGCTTTGCTACAGCTTCTCCGGCAGACAGAAGGACATCATCCTCGCCGGAGGACTGCTCAACTACACAAGAGAATCACATAAATAAGAGAGGGAAAAAACATGACAGAAGCACAGGTTCAAAACGCTGTTGAAAAGTTTGAAGCACTTATCCGTGCTCAGAGCGAGCGTTCGGATAAGATAAAGGCACAGGGCGATTTCATCGACTTTGATTCGCTCGACAAGATAATAATCGGCGTATGCGGCGGCGACGGTATCGGCCCCGTTATCACCAAGGAATCCGCAAGAGTTCTTGAGTATCTGCTTGCCGACAAGGTAAAGGCGGGAAAAGTGGAATTCAAGGTCATTGACGGTCTTACCATTGAAAATCGAGTAAAGGCAAACAAAGCCATCCCCGACGATGTTCTTGAGGAGCTCAAGGGCTGCCATGTTATCCTCAAAGGCCCGACCACCACTCCCCAGGCAGGCGATCCGTGGCCGAACATTGAGAGTGCAAACGTTGCAATGAGAAAGGCTCTTGACCTGTTTGCAAACCTGCGCCCCGTCAAGGTTCCCGAGCAGGGCATTGACTGGACTTTCTTCCGTGAGAACACCGAAGGTGCTTACGCAGTAGGTTCAATGGGTGTCAACGTAACAGACGATCTCGCACTTGACTTTGTTGTTACCACCACCGAGGGCTGTGACAGAATCGCTAGACTTGCCTACGACTACGCACGCCGCAACAACAAGGAGCGTGTTTCGATAATCACAAAGGCAAACGTCATCAAGACTACAGACGGCAAATTCCTCAACCTCTGCAAGAAGGTTGGTGAGGAATATCCCGAGATAATCACGGACGAGTGGTACATTGACATCACCACCGCAAAGCTCATCGATGAGAAGCGCCGCCGTGACTTCAAGGTATTCATTCTCCCCAACCTCTACGGCGACATTATCACAGACGAGGCCGCTGAGTTCCAGGGCGGTGTCGGCACTGCCGGCAGTGCGAACATAGGCAAGCGTTACGCTATGTTCGAGGCTATCCACGGTTCTGCTCCGAGAATGGTTCGTGAGGGCAGAGCACAGTATGCAGACCCCTGCTCCATGCTCAGAGCAAGCGTTATGCTCCTCTCCCACATCGGTGAGCAGGAGAAGGCCGATCTGCTTGAGAGAGCACTTGACATCTGCATGTATGACGAGAAGAAGCTCAAGATAACCGGCCGTGATGACGGCTGCACTTGCAGCGAGTTCGGTGACTATGTTATGGAGACAGTCAAGAAGATAAGCGAATAAGTAAAAGGCAAAGCCCCCGTACCAGCATACGGGGGCTTTTTTATCGCAACAATCGTTTGTGAGAAATGCAAAACCGCTCGAGGAGCCAAAACTCTTCGGGCGGTTTTATTGATTTGTTATTAGCTATCGATTTTTTCGAGCTTTGCGTAGTTAGCCATTATCTTCTTTGTACCGACCTTATCGAAAGCGATTTCAAGCATGGTATCGTTGGCCATCTTTTGCAGACTGAGTATAACACCTGTGCCGTATGCCTTATGCTTGACACTCTCACCGACCGAATAGGTCTGTGCCGAGGCGGCGGGCTTCTTTGCGGTGCCGGATGAGAAGCCGCCCGAGAAGCCGGATTTTGACGAAAATCCGGTTGCTGATTTGGTGGGTATAGAACCCGAGGCTCTTGACGCCGACGGCTTTACAAAGCCCTTTTGAGCGTTATTTTGACGTTGCCCAATACCGTAGGTTCTATAGGAATTAGCCCTCGCTCCCCTTACATCAAGCAGCTCATCGGGGATCTCCTCAACAAACCTTGACGGGCGGTTGCGGTTCGTCATTCCGTAGAGCATACGGGTGGAGGCACAGGAGATACAAAGCTTTTTCTTCGCTCTCGTAATTGCAACATAGGCAAGTCTGCGTTCCTCCTCGATGTTCTCCGGCTCGTAGAGTATCGTCTGCATTCCCGGGAAAATTCCCTCCTCCATACCGACAATAAAGACATTCGGGAACTCAAGACCCTTGGCGGAATGTATAGTCATCATAACGACCGCCTGCGTTTGGGAGTTGTAGTTATCAATATCCGTCAAAAGTGCAGTCTCCTGCAAAAATCCGTTGAGGTCGCCATCGGGATTCTCCTCGCAATAGCGTCTTATATTGTTACCGAGCTCGGCAAGGTTCGCCACTCGCTCCTGATAACTTTCCGGCTCGTTCGCAAGTGAAAGCGTATAGCCCGTTTCATCGAGAATAACACCGAGCAGGTCATAGAGCGGCATGGTATCAAGTCTTTCACGGAACGAATCAATAAGCTTGCCGAAAGTCATAAGCTTTGACGAGGCTCTTGAAAGCTTGGCATACTGATCTGCCGAGCGGATAACCTCAAAAGGTTCAACTCCGAGGCCTGCGGAAATTTCAAAGAGGGCATTGAGCGATGTATCGCCTATTCCCCTCTTAGGCTCGTTGATTATTCTTCTGAGCCTTATCTCGTCTGCGGTGTTGTTGACGAGATAGAGATAAGCCATGGCATCCTTTATCTCTTTACGGTCATAGAATCTGTGACCGCCTATCATTCTGTACGGCACGCCGCTTCTGATAAACGACTGCTCGAGCAAGTTCGACTGGGCATTCATTCTATAGAGAATCGCATGGTCGTTCCAGCCGTCGCCCGCCGCAACATTTGACATTATCTTATCCGCAACATAGCGGCTCTCGCCCATTTCATCCTCGGCGGTGTAAAACTCTATTTTTGTGCCCTCTCCGTTATTCGTCCAGAGGTTTTTGCCCTTACGCTGTTCGTTGTGTGCGATAACCGCATTGGCGGCATCAAGGATAGTCTGAGTTGAGCGATAATTCTGCTCAAGGCGAATGACCTTGGCAGTCTTATACTGCTTTTCAAAGCTCAAAATATTCTCTATCGTTGCACCTCTGAAGCGGTAGATACTCTGATCGTCATCACCGACAACACAGAGGTTTCCGTGGCTCTGAGCGAGCAGAGAGGTCAGCACATACTGTGCGTGGTTGGTATCCTGATACTCATCGACCATTATGTATTTAAAGCGATTTTGATAATATTCACGGGTATCGGGGCAGGTTCTCAGGAGCTTTACCATATTGACTATCAAATCGTCAAAGTCCATGGCATCGGCTTTTTTGAGGAATCTTTGATACTCCTCGTAGACCTCACCTATCTTTTTAAGGCGAATATCCGCCTGATTCTGAGCAATAAACTCAGAGGGTGAAACAAGCTCATCCTTGGCACGGCTTATCTCGGAGAGCACCGACTTTACCGGAATCATCTTCTCGTCATAGCCGAGCTTCTTTATACACTCCTTGGCGGCTCGCTTGGAGTCGTCCGAATCATATATGGTGAAATTATGTGTATAGCCTATTTCATCGGCATGGCGGCGCAAAATCTTGGCACAGGTCGAGTGGAATGTGCTTGCCCACACATCGTTGCCGCTCTCACCGAGTGCCTTGCAGATACGCTCTTTAAGCTCGCCTGCCGCTTTATTTGTGAATGTTATGGCAAGAATCTGCCACGGCTTTGCGGGGCGAACGCTCAGAAGATCCTCCGCCTCAAAAAAGCTCTCATCGCCGCCGAGATATGCCTCGAGCAGTTCCTCATCCCCTTCTCGCAGAGGACGGGAAAAATCGGAGGAATAGTATGCCTCACCGTATTTGACAAGATTTACAATACGGTTGACGAGCACTGTGGTTTTGCCGCTGCCGGCTCCTGCAAGTACCAAAAGCGGTCCTTTGGTAGCAAGGACCGCTTCAAGCTGCATATCATTCATCCGACTGAAGTCTTTTTTGATTATCTGCTGTCTTAAAGAAATCAGTTTTTCTAAATTCATATTACACCTTTAGATAGATATTTCATGAGCAAGCTCATAATCCTTGATGTCGATACTCTTAGTCATCTTGAGAGCTTCAAAAATATCGAAATCAACTATTTTGTTATCTCTTATTGCAATAACTCTGTTGCCGACACCCTGAGTGAGCAGGTCAACTGCACGGGAGCCCATCTGGCTTGCCATAATCCTATCTCTCGCTGTGGGCGAGCCGCCACGCTGAACATGACCCAGAACAGTAGCTCTTGACTCAACGCCCGTCTCAGCCTCGATCTTCTTTGCAATGTCGCTTACTCCGCCGACACCCTCTGCTACCATTATGACAAAGTGCTTCTTACCAGTTTTCTGGAACTCACGGATGCGGGAAATAACATCACGGTCAATGTCATACTCAATCTCAGGCACGATTACCGAGGTTGCGCCGACTGCTATGCCTGCTTCAAGAGCAAGATAGCCTGCATTTCTGCCCATAACCTCTACGACTGTGCAACGGTCGTGGGACTCTGATGTATCACGGATACGGTCAACCATCTCAACAATTGTGTTAAGGCAGGTATCGTAACCTATTGTATAATCGGTGCAGGAAATATCATTATCGATAGTTCCGGGCAGACCGACGCAGGGAATCCCCTTCAGCGAAAGGTCTCTTGCACCTCTGAACGAGCCGTCGCCGCCGATTATTACCATACCGTCAATACCGAGTCTTTTGCAAGCCTCAACCGCTTTCATCTGGCCCTCTTCGCTCTTGAATTCGGGGCATCTTGCGGAATAAAGTATTGTACCGCCTCTGTTAATTATATCAGACACAGAGCGAAGATTCATCTCAAAAACGTCACCGTTTATAAGTCCGGTATAGCCTCTGTTTACGCCGAAAACTTTAAAGCCTCTCTGGCAAGCCGTGCGGACAACTGCACGGACAGCGGCATTCATTCCGGGTGCGTCTCCGCCGCTTGTAAGCACTGCAATGCTTTTCATTGTCTCATTCCTCCGTCACAAATATAGCTTAATTATGTCGTCATACTATAATACACTGTAAGCCGATTAAAGTCAAATGAAAATGCAACTTTTCTGTAAATATAAGTCAAAAAATCGGATTTTACGAATTATTTTCACTCGGTCGGGACATAGATAACATTTTCGTCACCGAGTATGCGCCGGAGCTCCTTGAGCATGGGTGCATTGACATCAACGCTGTGCGAATACGGCTGACGAATATATTTTTTCGTGTCGCAATAGTAAAAATACACCGTGTTGCCGCCGTCAAAGAAATCGAGCACTCGCTGTGCAAGCTCGATTTCGGAGCAATCCTCTCTCGGAAACCGCAGGAACAGTCCCGGGGTCTTTTTCTTTTCCGCCTTTTGCACTTCGTTGCTGTTTGAGGTCTTCGCACTGTGTTGCGGTGTCGTTGCTCTTGCTTGACGAGCCTGCTCTGTGTTCACCTTTCTCTCGGCATCCATCGGCGGACACGGCTCTGCAGATTCGCACACAAGCTTCGTATCCTCGTCCTCACGCACGCTCACTCTGCCGTGGAGAAGTACTATATTGCCCTCAGTAAAAAGCTGAGTCTGCCGTTCATAGAGATTCGAGAAAACTATTGCCTCAAGCGAGCCAAACATATCCTCAACCGTCAAAAACGCCATGGTGGTATTGTTCTTTGTCACCTTTTTTCTCACTGCGGTGATGATGCAAAGAACATCCGCTTTCGACTCATCCTTATATATGCCGCCGACCTCATCCGTGTCTCTGAGCTCTGCGGTGTTGGCACATCCAAGCCGTTCGGAAAGCTCTGCATACTCCGCCATTGGATGTCCCATAAGATAGATACCGGTTATCTCCTTTTCGAGGCGCAACAGCTCACGCTTGTCCATTTCCTCCAGCGTCGGCATTTTATACTCGCCGTGAGCAGGTTCTGCGGAAACCGTATCAAAAAAGCCGAGCTGACCGTCAATATTTCTGCGGCGGTCACTGTCAAGCTGTGCCGATATTTCGGGGAAGGCATAGAGCATCTGACGGCGGTTAGCTCCGAGTCCGTCCAGAGCACCGCATTTAATAAGGTTCTCGACCGCTCTTTTGTTAAAATCCTTGTCCTGCATACGCTTACAGAATGAATAAAAAGATTTGAACTCACCGCCTGCCGCACGTTCACGCTCTATCTCACGGATAAAGCCTGCTCCGACATTCTTAACGGCAAGCAGACCGAAATATATCTTACCGTCCTTGGCAGTAAAGCGTTCCGAGCTTATGTTGACATGGGGCGGTACAACCTCGATTCCCAGGCGTGTACACTCTGCGATATATTCGGAAATTTTTGAAGTATCGTCAAGCACACTGCTCAGGAGTGCCGCCATAAATTCGCAGGGATAATGGCACTTGAGCCACGCCGTTGTATATGCAACAAACGCATATGCGGCGGCATGGGATTTATTGAAAGCATAGGAAGCAAAGGACGACATATCATTGAAAATGTCGTTAGCGGTATTTTCATCCACTCCCCTTTTGACTGCACCCTCACATTCAACCGTGCCGTCCTCATTGACAAGGCCGTAAATGAAATTCTTGCGCTCACGCTCCATGACATCGTGCTTTTTCTTGGACATTGCACGACGTACTATATCCGCTCTGCCATAGGAATAGCCCGCAAGGGTTCTGAATATCTCCATGACCTGCTCCTGATAAACCATACAGCCGTATGTCACCTTGAGTATTCCCTCGAGCATTGGTGTCTTATAGCGGACATTGTCGGGATTGTGGCGATTTGCGATATAAGTAGGAATAGAATCCATCGGGCCGGGACGATAGAGAGAAATAACGGCTATCAAGTCCTCTATGCTCTGCGGGCCGAGACCCATAAGAACGCTTCGCATGCCTGCGGATTCAAACTGAAACACGCCCTCCGTCTTGCCCGAGGAGAGCATTTTGAAAACTTCTTCGTCCTCATAATCTATCATTTCGTCGGAAAAATCGGTCACACGCTCTTTTATGCTGCGTTTGGCGTAGTCAATAACCGTGAGCGTGCGAAGTCCCAAAAAGTCTATCTTTAACAATCCCAGCTCCTCGAGAGTGGTCATGGTAAACTGTGTGACTATCGACTCATCGTTGCGTGCAAGCGGCACATAGCTCTCAACCGTGTCACGGGTTATAACGACACCTGCGGCATGGGTGGAGGCATGGCGAGGCATACCCTCGACCTTGCGTGAAAGGTCAATAAGCCTGCGGACATTTTCATCATTGTCATAAAGTGCTTTAAGCTCTGCCGACTTCAACGCCTTATCTATTGTTATGCCGAGTTCTCTCGGGATAAGCTTTGCAACGGTATCGACATCGCCATAAGACATTCCGAGCACTCTGCCGACATCACGCACAGCAGCTCTTGCCGCCATAGTACCGAAGGTGACTATCTGTGCAACATGATCGGAGCCGTATTTCTCGATAACATAATCTATTACCTCGCTGCGGCGTTCATAGCAAAAGTCAACATCGAAGTCGGGCATACTGACTCGCTCGGGATTGAGGAAACGCTCAAACAGCAAGCTGTATTTCATCGGGTCTATTCCTGTTATGCCGATGGCATATGCGGTGATACTGCCTGCACCCGAGCCTCTGCCGGGGCCGACAGGGATATTCCGACTGCGTGCGTGATTTATAAAATCGTGGACTATCAAATAATAATCGACATAGCCCATACGACTTATGACCGACAGCTCATATTCCAGACGCTTTTGATATTCCTCGGGGATATTCTCACCATATCGGCGGTGCATACCCTCCTGCGCCATATTTTTGAGATACTCAAAGTGATCCTCGCCGTCCGGCACCTCAAAGTGCGGAAGCTTTGTTTTACCGAACTCAAATTCAAC
The DNA here is from genome assembly GCA_964386035.1 of uncultured Clostridium sp. Lineage (GTDB taxonomy): Bacteria > Bacillota > Clostridia > Oscillospirales > Acutalibacteraceae > CAG-177. The sequence continues at coordinate 39,631 of CAYLQT010000010.1, forward strand.
ATTACAGCGTTCGGCTATCTCCGAGGTGCGGTGAACCGCATCGGTATAGTCCGGAAAAAGCTCGAGCATTTCCTGCTCGCTCTTCAAATAAAACTCCTGCGTTTCAAATTCCATACCCGTATCTTCACCGAGGGTATGGTTAGTCTGGATGCAGACAAGCACCTGCTGCATCTCCGAATCCTCTTTTGCTATATAATGCACATCGTTTGTTGCGACAAGAGGTATACCCGTCTCCTCGGACAGCTTTGCGAGCATGGGGATTATCCGTCTTTGCTCGGGCAGACCGTGGTCCTGAATCTCGAGAAAGAAGTTGCCCTCTCCCATAACAGAGCGATACCACAGTGCTGTTTTCTTTGCGCCGTCATAGTCTCCGCTCAAAAGTGCTCTCGGAATTTCGCCTGCAAGGCATGCCGAAAGTGCAATAAGCCCCTCGTGATATTTCTCGAGAAGCTCATGGTCTATTCTTGGTTTTGTGTAAAAGCCTGTGACAAAGCTCTCCGACACAAGCTTGATAAGGTTCTTATATCCCGTCTCGTTCTCACACAGCAGTATCAGATGATACCGCTCGGAATCGAGTGCGTGTACCTTGTCAAAGCGTGAACGTGCCGCAACATACACCTCACAACCGATAACCGGCTTTATACCGTGCTTTTTTGCCGCACGGTAAAAGTCGATAACGCCGTACATAACGCCGTGGTCGGTTATTGCAACGCTTGTCTGACCCTGACGCTGTACCTCGTCCATCAGCTGCTCGATACGGCAAGCACCGTCAAGCAGGCTGTATTCGGTATGAAGATGAAGATGAGTAAACGACATATCAATTCTCCGCTCAGGCAGAAATTATCCGCCGATCTCGCCGGCTATCTCAACGATCCGCTTCAAGCGGTGGTTTACTCCCGAGCGTGTGAGCGGCGGCTCAACAAGCTGTGCCAATTCGCTCAAGCTTTCCTCGGGGTTGTCCCTGCGAAGTATCGCCATCTCACGAAGAGGTGCCGGCAGGGAATCGATACCGACGGTTCTGTCTATCTTTTCTATTGCTTCAACCTGCACTATTGCCGCATCAACGGTACGGCTGAGGTTGGCATTCTCAAAATTAACACGCCTGTTAACATGGTTTATCATATTCTTGTGCATCTTAACGCCCATAAGCTCGAGCGACGAGTTGGTAGCACCGACAAGAGTGAGAAAATCCTCTATTTTCTCGCTGACTTTAAAATACACGATATGACTTGACTTTCTTTTGACATATTTAGGCTCGAAGCCAGTCTCATCAAGCAGCTGAATAAGGTCGTTACACAGCTTCTTATAGGAGACGGAAAACTCGAGATGATAGTTTTTCTCCGGTGAGCTTATTGTACCGCACGACAGGAAAACTCCTCGCAAAAAAGCGGCGAAGCAACAGTCGTTTGCCAAATTAGCACGGTTTATTCTCAAAGATATATCACGCTCACTGTGGCCGAAATGCTCAAGTATCTTCAGCCTGTCTTCACGACTTTCAACGCTTACGGTAAGCTTGGATATACCCGCCGAAAACTCGGGCGTTATTCCGAAAATACGCTTGACTGTGTCACGGTAGAGCAGTGCCGCAGTCTCGTTTTCGGTAGCAAACGATATTTCGGTGACGGAAAACATTCTGCCGAAGAGCAACATACCGTAAGCCTGAGCAAGATCACAGCAGTCCGAAATATTCGGTATCTCTATAAGCTCCTGCTTTACATCCGACGAGAACGACACTTTGTTTCCTCCTATTTTTTCATATCACGATGCTGAACTGTAGCTATACAGCCTGCTTTTTCAAAATGTTCCTTCAAAAGCTCTGCAAAAACCACGGAACGGTGCCTGCCACCCGTACAGCCGACAGAAATAACAAGCTGGCTCTTGCCCTCCTTGCGATAAAGCGGCACAAGGTAATCGATAAGGTCATAGAGCTTATTTTCAAGCCCTCTCGCCTCATCCCATTTCAAAACATAATCCTTTACGGGTTCTTCAAGGCCGGTACGCTCTTTAAGCTCCGGAACATAAAAGGGATTCGGCAGACAACGCACATCAAACATCAGATCCGAATCATTCGGTATACCGTACTTGAAGCCGAAGGAAATACAGTGAACCTTAAGAGCGTTTCCGGGATTGTCGAGAAACATCTCACAGATACGGTTTTTGCAATCGGTCGGGGTCATATGCGAACTGTCTATAACATAATCCGCTATGCTCTTTGCCGGCTCAAGTATACTGCGTTCTGCCGAAAGTGCATCGGTTATTGAACCGTTATATTTATCAAGCAGAGGATGCTTACGCCTTGTCTCCTTATAGCGGCGGATAAGCACATCATCCGAGGCATCGATAAACAAAAGCTTTGCATTACAGTTACGTTCCTTTAGCTCGACTATTGCATTAAAAAGATCTCCGAAAGATGCACCGACACGAATATCGGTAACAACAGCCACTTTCTCACGCTTTTCACGGGAATTTAAAAGGAGCTGTGCAAAGGTCGGCATAAGCTTTGGCGGCATATTATCAACGCAAAAATAGCCGATGTCCTCAAGTGCATCAACAACCCTCGATTTTCCTGCACCGGAAAGTCCGGTAACTATAATAAAAGTCATCTATGTTCTCCTGTTAAATGAGCTTTACCTCGGGCTCAAGCTGCACACCTGTCTGCGCCTTGACCTTGTCCTGAATAAATCTTATCAGGCTAATAACATCGGCAGCTGTGGCATTGCCGCAGTTTATAACAAAGCCTGCGTGCTTTTCGCTGACCTGTGCGCCGCCGAAATGTGCTCCTTTAAGTCCGCACTGCTCAATAAGTGCACCTGCAAAATTGCCCTCGGGGCGCTTAAAGGTACTGCCTGCACTCGGAAACTCCAAAGGCTGTTTTTCCTTGCGGCGTGAAATAAAGTCGTGCATACGCTCCTTGATGCTTTCCTTATCGTCCTTTTTAAGGCGAACGGTCGCACCGGTTATTATAAATCCGTTTTCCTCATACGCACTGTGGCGATAGGAAAGCTTCATCTCATCTCCGGTGAGAGCTCCGCACTCACCGTTTGCGGTCACATACTCACTGCTCACAAGCACATCCTTCATCTCGCCGCCGTATGCACCTGCGTTCATATACACCGCACCGCCGACAGAACCCGGTATACCGTAAGCAAATTCCAGACCCGAGAGCGAATTTTCAAGGGCAAAGTTACAAAGCTGTGCAAGGCTGACACCGCTTCCTGCGTGTATCGTACACTCATCCACAAGGGTCAGCTCACACTGTCTGCCCATAAAAATTACCGCACCCTTTATACCTCTGTCATTGACAAGCAGATTGCTGCCCTTGCCTAAGACAAAGACGGGCACTGACTCCTTTTTGCAAAAAAGAGCGAGTTGAGCGGTCTGCTCAACATTCTCCGGTGAGAGAAAAAGTTCAGCAGGACCGCCTATTTTAAAGCTTGTATAATTTTTCATCGAAACGCCTCGCTCGGCAGGACAGTCGAGCGATAATGCGAATTTTTCAAGAGCTTCAATATTATTCATACTGTCTCCCCGACATATACCGACAAAGTCGGATGAAAATTATCTGTCAAGCAATGCAGCGCCGATAAGACCTGCATCATTGCCGAGCTTTGCGGAGAGAAGCTGAGTCTGCACCTTTGCATGGATGCTGTATCTCTCACGCTCGACCATCTTGCGAAGCGGAACAAGAAGATTCTCCTTCTCGTGGCCTATGCCGCCGCCGATGCAGATGACATCGGGCTGAAGGGCATTGACGACATTTGTGATGCCTGCGGCAAGATAGAAAACATACTGATTGACAACCTTTTTGGCGGTCTCATCGCCTGCACGCATGGCATCAAACGAGGTTCTTCCGCTTACACGGCTGATATTGTTATCCACAAGATCCCACATTGCCGTGTTGGGATCGTGGCGCATAGCATCCTTGGTCTGACGGATAAGGGCGGTTGCCGATGAATAGCTCTCCCAGCAGCCTCTGCGTCCGCAGGTGCAGGGCTCGCCGTCTGCGACTATTACCATATGACCCATCTCGCCTGCCGCATCGTTGACACCTGTGACGAGCTTTCCGTCTATAACGATGCCGCTGCCGACACCTGTGCCCAGAGTTATTGCAACAAAGCTGTTGACACCCTTGCCGACACCTGCCTTTGCCTCTCCGAGGGCAGCACAGTTAGCGTCATTGTCAATATAAACGGTCTTTTTAAGTCTTGACTCGAGAATATCACGGGCAGGAACCTTATCAAAGCCGAGGTTATTGGCGTACTCAATAAGTCCCTCTTTCTTATTAACGGAGCCGGGAGTGCCGATACCGACGCTCACAACATCGTTCATGGTAATGCCGGCATCTATAACAGCCGCCTCAACAGCCTTTGCAACATCCTCAAGGATAGCCTCGGCAGGACGTGGGCAATTTGTCTTGAGCTTGCCTCTGCCGATAATCTCCATTTTCTCATTGACTACACCGGCAACTATATTAGTACCGCCGAGATCAACACCAACTCTGTACATAATTTTACCTCCAAAGAATCTTAACTGAATTTTTTAGCTGATTAAAAATCGTGCCAGACTTCAAGCTCCTGCTTTTCGGGAACAATATCATCCGTCATACCGAGCGAATGAAGCAGTTCACGAGCGGCATTGTAGCCCATTTTCTTCTGCCTGTTATTCATAGCGGCGGCCTCGATTATTATCGAGAGGTTTCTGCCGGGCTTAACGGGTACAACAGTCAGCGGAACCTTTATGCCGAGAATTTCGACATATTCATTCTCAAGTCCGAGACGGTCATAGACCTTTTCATTATCCCACAGCTCAAGCTGAACGACCATATCTATCTTCTCCGTCATCTTGACGGCACCCATACCGAATATTCTTCGAGCGTTGATAATGCCGACACCTCGAAGCTCGATAAAATGGCGTATATTATCGGGAGCACTGCCCACAAGAGTCTTTGACGATACCCTGCGTATCTCAACCGCATCGTCCGCAATAAGGCGATGTCCCCTCTTGATAAGCTCGAGAGCAGTCTCGCTCTTGCCGACTCCGCTGTCACCGAGTATGAGCACACCCTCACCGCTGACTTCGACAAGAACGCCGTGACGTGTTATACGCTTGGCAAGCTCGACACCCAGATACGATATCAGCGTTGACATACAGCCCGAAGTCGAATCGGGGCTTGTGAGAATGGGCACCGAATACTTTTCGGCGGCCTCTCTGAGCATATCGGGACAGTCAAGTGAGCGTGTTATAATGACCGCAACCGGCTCTGTTTGCATAAACTGTTCTATACTCTGAGCCGCAGAAGCTTCATCAAGGCTCGAAATATAGTTCATCTCCGCAAGGCCGAGGAACTGTATACGCTCGGGGTCGAAATACTCACTGTAGCCCGCAAGCATAAGTCCGGGACGATTGACATCCTGCGAGACAACATATACATCCTCTATGGGCTTTGGAGCATACAAAACACCGAGTGAATTATCCTCCACCACTTTTCTCAACGAAACGGAATATTTGCTCATACTTATCCTCCGTAGTTATCCCGTAAAAAAACACAAAAGGCGGCAACACATACCTGCCTATCTTACTGCCTACTATTATAATAGATTTGACAGAAAGTTCCAATAGTTTTTGATGATTTTTTACACGGAAACTAAGAAAAATTAAAAGTATCCGCAAATAAGCCGAGAGAGACCGCTTGTTCCCTCTCGGCTTTTGTCTGTTTTATGTTAGACTTCCGTCTCTCTGATTCCGAGGCTGACCGAAAGGGCTTCATCAACTCTGCCCATATCCGTTCCGCCGAGTGCGCCCATCTTTTCTTTCAGACGCTTTTTATCAAGCGTTCTCACCTGTTCGAGCAAAACTATAGAATCCTTGGCAAGTCCGCATCCGTCCGCATTGACTTTTATATGCGTGGGAAGGTCTGTTTTATACCGCTGACTGGTTATCGCCGCCGCTATCACGGTGGGGCTGAATCTGTTGCCGACATCGTTTTGCACAATGAGCACAGGTCTTATGCCTCCCTGCTCCGAGCCGACAACGGGGCTTAAATCGGCATAGTAAATGTCTCCCCGTTTAACTGTCATTTTGATCACTCTCCGTTTTTTATTGTCCGGCAATAGTATTTTTGCCTGACAAATGCACGATTAAACATCGACTTTAAATCGGGGAGCAAAAATTTCAAGTCACTTTATTATATGTCCGTTTTATTTCAATGTGCAATCCCGAAACTCAACCTCAAGCTCCGCCTGCGGCACCTCAAGACGGGTAGGCAAGCCGGAGGCAGAACGCCTGAGCGTAAAGCTAACGCCGGATACCATACCCGTTGTCACAAAGCCGTTCAAATCCTTTTGAGTAACGGCAGTGGAGGTGTCCGACGCACCTCGAACCGAATCGGCAACGAGCTTGCCGACGCCGCTTTGCGGAAGTGACGAAAAATCGGCGGTGAACGAAACCGAGCCGAGACTCAGCTTACATTCCGTGCCGTCAACCTCTATTTTCATCCCCTTGACCGTGGCAGGGGCGGTAAACTCGAGCACCGCCTGCGCGAGCGACTGCTGAGTATACAGTGCCTCATACTCCCTCTCGCCATGAACAATATAAACCGTTGAGCTGAACGCCGTAGGTATATCGGGCGGTGAGGAGACGTTATTACCTTCGTTTTTGCCTTTACATCCGAAGAGAGTAAAAACAAGTGCCACAGCAAGGAGCAAAATGCGTTTCAAACAAATACCTCCAAAGAGGCTCGGTCATTCGAGAGTGCGAAGCACATCGGGCAGGGCGGCTATGGAATCCGAGGCGAGCAATGATGAGAGCGAGCCGTTCTTAGCCGCAGCATCCCCTGCCGCACCGTGGATATAAGCACCGAGGACTGCCGCATCAAAGGGATATACCTCCTGAGCGAGCAGGGAAAGGATGATACCGGAGAGCATATCGCCCATTCCGCCCTTTGCCATACCCTGATTTCCTGTAATATTTATATAAGCCTCGCTTCTGCCTGCACCTGCAACAACGGTGCTTGCGCCCTTCAGGAGCACAACAACGCCGTATTTTTCGGCAAACTCTCTTGCTGTACCCTCTCTGTTGCTCTCAATTTCCGCAATGCTCTTTCCGGTAAGACGAGACATTTCACCCGGATGCGGAGTGAGGATGACCGGAGCCTTGATATTTTTCAGTATATCTATATTGGCGGCAATGGCATTTATTCCGTCCGCATCGATAACAAGCGGCTTTTTGCAGTTTTCAACAACGGAATATACAAGCTCTTTTGTTGCGAGATTGACACCTAATCCGCATCCGATAAGTACAGCGGAAGCCTTTTCGATTTCATCCAAAAGTGTAGGTATTGCACCATTGGCAAACGTGCCCTGCATATTCGACGGCAGGGGCAAAAGCAATGCTTCGGTAACTTTCGGCGCTATGGCAGGATAGGCGGCATCGGGGAAAGCGGCGGTGACAAGTCCCGCGCCGCAACGAAGTGCCGCATTTGCGGCTATGGCAGCGGCACCCTGCATATTACGACTGCCACATATGCTCAACGCATGGCCGAACGTCCCCTTGTGCGCCATTATCGGACGGCGTGGAAACAGCGTTTTTGCCTCGGATTTTGTCAACACAGCGAGAGTATTGCCCTCTACCTCGGATAACACATCATCCTCAATGCCGATTCCGACAGTCACCGTTTCACCGCAGAACGCACGGGCAGGCTTAATAACATGAACGGGCTTCAGGCAGGATATTGCAACAGTTATATCCGCCCTGACCGAGCAACCGAAAAGCTCGCCGTTATCGCTCTCAAGTCCACTCGGGACATCCACACTGACGACGCTTGCCGATGCGGAATTTATTCTTTCAAACACCTCACGGACACGCCCATCCTCTCGGTACCTGTATCCCGTACCGAAAACAGCATCGACTATAACGGCGGCAGTATCGATAGCTTTGTTCGCCGCATCACTGCCCCAAAAATACTCTGGCACAAGTCCGGTTTCGACCGCTTTTTCACGCATGAGCACGGAATCCTCCGCCGTTGGCAAACCAAATGCCTCTACTATAACCGCATTAAAGCCTGCCGCAGTGAGCTTGCGAGCAATAACAAAGCCGTCACCGCCGTTTTTGCCCTTTCCGCAGACAACGCAAATAATCTTGCCGCTGTTTTCAAGAGCCGAAAAGCGTTCTCTTATCACCCTTGCACACGCACTGCCTGCATTCTCCATAAGGCGAGTAAAGCTAAGACCTCTCGCCGCCTGCGCCTGTTCGGCAGAAAACATCTGTGATGCGGTCAAAACCTTCATAATTATCCTCCGTTTAAAAATCAAGGGACTGCCGCCGAGCAGTCCCCTGTTATCATTTTGCGTTTATTACTATATTTTCGTCCACAGTCTCAGCACGAACCTCGCTCAGCCCGGAGGCGGCACTGTCAACTATGGCATTGGCTATCTTATCCTCAACCTGACGCCTGATATTGTTACGCAGGTCACGGGCTCCTCTGAGACCGCCGTCGGACATTTCGGCTATAAGCTTGGGAACACCGTCATCCCAGCTAAACGCTATACCCTTATCCTTGAGCGGCTCAACAAGCTCTGAGAGCATGAGAGTTGCTATCTTCTCAAGATTCTCGGCTGTGAGGTCGTTGAACACGACTATCTCATCAACTCTGCCCAAAAACTCGGGACGCAGGAATTCACGAAGAGCCTTGTGTGCCTTCTCCTTGTTGGCATCGCTCTGATTCTTCGCAAAGCCCAAAACGCTCTCACGGCGTTCACTGCCGGCATTGGAGGTCATGATGATGACTGTATTCTCAAAGCTGACGGTTCTGCCCTGTGCATCGGTTATTCTGCCCTCATCAAGTATCTGGAGCAGGATATTCATTACATCGGGATGAGCCTTCTCGATCTCGTCAAAGAGGATGACGGAATACGGCTTCCTGCGAACCTTTTCGGTGAGCTGGCCTGCCTCATCGTAGCCGACATATCCGGGCGGTGAGCCGATTATACGGGAGACTGAGTGCTTCTCCATAAATTCAGACATATCAAGTCTTATAAGCGTCTCCGGCGTGTTGAAAAGCTCCTGAGAGAGCAGCTTTACAAGCTCCGTCTTGCCGACACCGGTAGGGCCGACAAAGATAAACGACGACGGGCGGCGGCGAGGATTTATCTGCACTCTGCCACGCTTTATAGCCGCACAGACAAGCTCCACAGCCTCATCCTGACCGATAAGCTTCGCTTTCAAATTCTGCTCCATATCGGCAAGTCGAGTCAGGTCACTCTCCATTATCTTATTGGCAGGTATGCCTGTCCAAAGCTGGATAACTCTTGCAATATCCGCCTCTGTCACCGCATTGTCAGCGGCTAATGGCTTGAGTGCCTCTATATCCTTTTCCTTGTCGGAAATACTGCGTTTCACATTGAGAAGCCCCTCATAATCGGGATTCTCCGTCTCCTCCATAAGCGACTGCTGACGGTCGTTGAGAAGCTTTAAATCGTCCTCTGCCGTCTCAAGGTCACTGATGCTCTTGTTGCGAAGATTTGCACAGGTGCAAGCTTCATCAAGCAGATCTATCGCCTTATCGGGCAGGAAGCGGTCATTGATATAACGCTCGGAAAGCACAACCGCTCTGTGAACAAGCGAATCGCTGATAGTAACCTTATGGAAATTCTCGTAGTAATCCTTGATGCCGACAAGCATCTGATAGGTCTCCTCTATCGACGGCTCCTCAACCTTTATCGGCTGAAGACGGCGTTCAAGTGCGGCATCCTTTTCGATATATTTTCTGTACTCGGTGAAAGTAGTTGCACCGATTATCTGTATCTCCCCTCTTGAGAGTGCAGGCTTGAGGATATTAGCGGCATTCATCGAGCCTTCCGCATCGCCTGTTCCGACGAGATTGTGAACCTCATCGATAAAGAGGATTATATTACCCTCGTTCTTAACCTCATCGATAAGACCCTTTATTCGACTCTCGAACTGTCCTCTGAACTGTGTGCCTGCCACAAGTGCGGTGAGGTCGAGAAGATGTATCTCTTTTTTGGCAAGCTTTGCCGGAACTTCGCCTTTTGCAATACGCAGTGCCAGTCCCTCGGCTATTGCCGTTTTACCTACACCGGGTTCACCAATAAGGCACGGATTATTCTTCGAGCGGCGGCAGAGAATCTGCACGGCACGGTAAATCTCGTTGTCACGGCCGATTATTCTGTCTATCCTACCGTCACGGGCTTTCTCGGTAAGGTCTGTGCAATAGAGAGAGAGAAACTTTCTGCCTTTTTTTCTGTTCTTTTTATCGCTTTTTTTGTCGTGAGACTTTGCGTTGATGATGGGGATTCCGAACGGACTTGTCTTGGGCTTACTCTCGTCATCCGAGGCCTCGTTTTCGTCGCCCTCGTCCTCTTCGTCCTCGTCCTCGTCCTCCTCGGACTGATTCATAAAGGGCAGAGTGCCGGCACCACCGGGCATAAAACCTGTACCCTCCTCGCCGAAAAGCGTGTCGAACTGCTCGCTGACAGAATCGACCTCGTCCTCCGAGATGCCCATGCTCTCCATTATCTGCTTTATCGGCCCGATATTCATCTCCATGGCGCACTTCATGCAAAGTCCTTCCTGCTTGGTCTCGCTACCCTCGACCTTGGTTATAAAGAACATCGCCGGACGCTTGCCGCACCTGGAACACATCATCTTTTTCATCTGAGTAATCTCCGAAAATTAGTTTTTGCTGTCTTTAGATGACCACTTCTCTTTAAACTGCCTGTAGGTTGCAGGCATATAGCTGAGAAATGCCACTATTGTAAGTATTGCCGAAATAATCACAAGTGCCATAAGTACAGGGTCGGGCAGAGTCCAAAAAGCTCTGAATGCACCGATCTCGGGGCCGAAGCCGATTATAACGAGCATGACGAGATAGAACACAAAGGTTGCAACCTTGCCGTAAATCTCCGCAGCTCCGGGCTTAATACCGCAGGCAATCATTACCGCACCGCCGAGCACCATCAAAGCCTCTTTGCCGAGGAATACAAGGAACACCCAGCTAAACGCTCTCATAAGGCTGTCATTGCAGTTGTGGAACGAAATATAAAGCATTACCGCTATTGTTATCTGAGTAAGCTTATCGGCAACGGGATCAAGGATCTTGCCCAGCTCACTGACCTGATTGAAACGGCGTGCTATCTTGCCGTCAAGAAAATCGCTCAAGCCGGAGAGTGCAAGCATAAGCACTGCCCATCCGATATGTCCGTTATAATAGAGCACAGCGAATGCCGGTATAAGAAAAATTCTTATCAGTGACAGCAGATTCGGGACTGTCAAACAGCCCTTAAATAAACCTTTGACCATTGTTATCCTCCTCATTCTTTCGTTCGTGGGATGAACGAATTCCCTTATTCAGTTAGAAAAAATGATACAATCAAACCGTTATCAATCGAGAAAAAATATCGGTTGAAACGATAAAATCGACTATTTTGGAGTCCCTGACCGCACTTGCAAGTTCATTGTCAGGCACGAGCGATGCAACCGCATCGAGCAAAAGGCAGAGCGACACGGTAACAAACACACCCTTAGCTGCACCGAAAACACCGCCCAAGGTGCGGTTGACGGAGCGGATAACGGGCAAATCAAAAAGCTTGCACACGGCTTTTGAAACGAACTGAAGAACTATGTTGCACACGAAAAAGATCAACGCAAAGCAGATGACCTTGAGCACCGCAACCGCTATGGGCATGGCGATACTGTTGCAAATCTCAGCGGAAATATTCGACGCACTCAGATCAATCTCGCCTGCCTGACGGGAAACGGCAGCTATATCAACGCCCATATTCTCGGCGGCTCTGACTATGGAATCGGGAAGTGAGGCTATTATCTCCTGCACATTCTGCACCGTAAGCTCGGCGGAAGAAATATCCGGAAGCTGTGCGGCGACCGCAGACTCTATACCGTTTTTGATGAAGATATTATAAGCCGCCTGCGCCACAGGCTCACTGAGCCACACGGCAACTCCTGCCGACACGATAACGACAACAAGGCCTACAACCGAACGCACAAGACCGTTCTTGACACCGTTTATCACAAACAGTGCAAAAACAGCGAGGATCAGTATATCAACTATAAACTCCAAATTGCCGCCTCCCGAAGTACATTTTTTTAATTATATCACACGCTATGTGTACTGGCAAACATTTTATTATTAACCGATTATTAATTTTTTGTTATGTTCGAGGCATATTGCACATAAACATCGCCGCCCGAAACAATGACTCGCTTGCCGTTTTTGCCTGCCGAGACCGTTTTTGCCGTCTCGCCGCTGCTACCGATAAGCTCAACACCGTCCTCAAACAGGACTACCACATACTTATCCGTGCAGCTCAGAGCGTATATTTTTTTATCAAAGCTACGCTCAAACAGAAGCTTTGAACGCTTATCAAACGCTACAACCTTCGGCTTCTCCTCGTTCGCATACTCATAGAGCACCACAGCACTTCTACCCGAGTCCGAGAATGCCTCGTGTGCAAGGGTGTTGCTTCCAAAGGAATAGTCCTCAGTATGTCCAGACTTTGTAACCGTCGTCTTGAAATCTGTCGAATAAGCTATCACCTTGTTGTTCGACGGATAAATTACATCGAACAACAACGTGTTGTCATACTTAATATCCGTTACAACAGGCTCATCCTTGCCAAACTCAATCACAACAAGGCGTGAATATGTCATCGCCTTCTCCGAGCCTATCAGCACAAGTGCTGCCTTTTTGCCGTTTGGCGAGACTGCTATATCAAATATTTTCTCCTTGGCACATTCCCACGCAAATATTTTTTCGAGCTTGTGGTTATAGACACGAAGCTCGCTCTGTGCGCCGGAGGTCTTGAGTGAAAAGGCAACCGTGCCGTCCTTGCCCATTGCGGCGGTATATATCGGCGTTTCCGTCTTGCCTTCTCCGAGTATTTTGCTTGAATTCATAACGGTAAAATCGCCCGTCGTGCGGTCATAGACAAGTGCTCTGCCGTTATACACGAACATATCGGGGTCGGAATAATTATGCTCCAGACGGCCGATCTCCTTTGCCGTGGAATTGAGCACAACCACGGAATTTCTCGTAAGCAGTGCAATATTCGACTTAAACGGCTTCATATCAAGCACATCAGCGGCACCTATTTTATACGGATAGCCGGCACCCGTTCCCGAATCGGAGACGAGCTGCTTTGCGGAATCCTCGACATCGCTGTACTGCATACCGCCAAAGGAACGTGCCGCAAAGAACACAACCACGCCGACGGCTATGAGAGTAAGTATTATAACTATAAGCGTCTCACGAGTGAACTTGAATTTTTTGCGTTTTGACCTTCTGCGCTTCTTCTTCGACTGCGTTTTTGCAGGTCGTTTGGTCGAGTTCATCTTCTCTGCCAAGGAATACACCTCCGTTTTATCCGAGCTTATCTTCTGCGTAAAATACACGTTCAAGACAGAGTCCCTGTGCAGGTGCGGTTGCCCCCGCCCTGTCTCTGTCACACGAGAGAATAATACTGCCAATGGAATCCTTTTCTATTCTGCCCCGTGAAATATCCAAAAGAGTTCCAACCATTATTCTGACCATATTGTAAAGAAATCCGTCCGCCTCAAAGTACATGAGCACCTCATCGCCTCGGCGCACGACCTCGGCACGGGCGATGGTGCGGACATTATCAACAGTGCTCGCCCCCGCCGCACAAAATGCGGAAAAATTATGCTTGCCCACAAGCTGCTTTGCCTGAGAGTTCAAAAAATCGGCATCGAGCGGATATTTGTAATGATAAGAATATCTGTTTATAAAAGGGTTTCGCTCATCGGCGTTCCAAATTCTGTAGACATAGCGTTTACCGACAGAGTCATAGCGTGCGTGAAATTCAAACGGCACCTCACGGCAATCGGTCACGGCTATATCAGCCGGTAAAACACCGTTCAACGCTTTTTTCCACTTCTCCGCAGAGAGCTTTGAGTCGGTACGCATATTACAGCAATACATATCGGCATGGACACCTGAATCGGTGCGTGAACAGCCTACGACATTCTCTCTGACACCGCAGATATGCTCCACGGCATCCTGAAATGCCTGCTGAACGGTAATTGCGTTTTCCTGCACCTGCCAGCCGTGATAATTCGTGCCGTCATAACGCAGGGTAAAAAGCAGATTTTTCAAAATCTTCACCCCGTTTAGATGAGATGTCCGAAATAGTGGTTGAGCAATATCACCGCCGTCAAAAACAGAGCGGTTACCCCGAGGGCGACAAAATCACGCAGAGAGAGCTTCATCTGCTTCATGCGTGTTCTGCCCTCTCCGCCCGTATAGCAACGGCACTCCATCGCAAACGCAAGCTCATACGCACGGCGGAACGACGAAATGAACAGTGGAATGAGTATCGGCACAAGTGCCTTTGCACGCTTTATAAGTCCACCGGTCTCAAGGTCTGCGCCCCTCGCCTTCTGTGCGTTCATGATTCGCTCTATCTCTTCGATAAGAACGGGAATAAAGCGCAATGCGAGTGTCATTATCATGGCAAGCGTATGAACGGGTATCTTTATCACCTTGAGCGGCGAGAGCAGGCGTTCAAGCGCATCAGTGAGCATGGTGGGTGTTGTTGTATAGGTCAAAAGTGAGCTTACGACAACAAGCAGAACTATACGCACAGTCGTAAACACTGCCGTGTATACGCCGCCTGTGGTTACGGTTATCCTCCAAAACGAGAAAAGCTCATCACCCGTCCGGTTATAAAAGACATTTATGACAGCGGTAAAGAGCATAATTATCATCAGCGGTCTTATACTGCGCCACATCATTTTCATCGGAACCTTTGAGAGCAAAAGAGTTGCCACAACAAACAAAAGTCCCAGTGCGAGCGAATAAAAATTCCTGCAAACAAAAAGTATTACTATCAGCGACAGCGTAAGCACAAGCTTTATTCTCGCATCGAGGCGGTGAATGACCGAGCTGCCCGAATAATACTGACCTATGGTTATATCACTTATCATTCGCTCGCCCTCCCCTCAAAGTAGCGCATGAGCTCGTCCACACCGCCGTCAACAGTGAAAACTGAATCGGAGACATAGAAGCCCTTTGACTTGAGGAGCTTAAATATCTTCGTTATCTGCGGCACGGCAAGTCCCATTTCTTCAAGCTCGTCCGTGTGCGAATAGACCTCCGGCACTGTGCCGAACATGGCAACATGGGAATGGTTGAGCACGAGCACCCTGTCGGCTATTCTCGCAACATCCTCCATGCTGTGAGAAACGAGAATGACCGTACTGCCCGTCTTATCTCTATATGAACGGACAAGGGATAGGATGACCTCCCTGCCCTTTGGGTCAAGTCCTGCGGTAGGCTCATCGAGAATGAGCACCTCCGGCTCCATCGCCATAACACCGGCTATTGCGGCACGGCGCTTTTCGCCGCCCGAAAGGTCAAACGGAGACTTCTCAAGATGCTCCTCACTCAGCCCCACAAACTCTGCGGCACGGCGCACACGGCGGTCAACCTCATCACCGTCAAGTCCCATATTCTTAGGCCCGAAGGCAATGTCTTTATACACAGTCTCTTCAAAGAGCTGATACTCGGGATATTGGAAGCACAGACCCACCTTAAACCTTGCGGCACGAAGGGTCTTTTTATCCTTGTTTATATCCTCACCGTCGAGAAGAACTCTGCCGCTGTCCGGCTTCAGCAGTCCGTTCAAATGCTGCAAAAGCGTGCTTTTGCCCGAACCCGTATGGCCTATCACGCCGACTATTTCACCGTGCTCTATCTCGATATTTATATTATCTATTGCGGCAACGGCTCCTGCCATACCGTTTTCATAGAGATGGGTGAGGTTCTCCGTCTTGAGTACACTCATCTGCTCACCTCCATAAGTGCCGAGAGTGCTTCAACGCACTCCTCGACATCGAGCACATCCTCCGGCAGGGCTATGCCCTTTTCTATCAGCCTGTGGCAAAGCTCGGTGCTCTGCGGCACATCAAGTCCGAACTCACGCAGCTTTTCAGTCTGCGAAAAGACCTCTCGGGGAGTTCCGTCAAGCCGAAGATGACCCGAATCTATAACTATGACCCTGTCCGCCTTGACCGCCTCATCCATAAAATGAGTGACGAACAGGACAGTTATTCCCATTTCACGGTTAAGTCTGCGTACAGTGTCAAAAACCTCACGGCGACCCTTGGGGTCGAGCATGGCAGTAGGTTCATCGAGGACAATACAGCCCGTCTGCATGGCGATTATACCTGCTATTGCGACACGCTGCTTCTGACCACCCGAGAGTTTGTGCGGCTCACGCAGACGGTAATCATACATGCCAACGTTTTTGAGAGCTTCGTCCACCCTTTTGCGTATCTCCTTCGGCTCAACGCCGAGATTCTCGGGGCCAAATGCCACATCATCCTCAACTATCGTTGCGACTATCTGATTGTCGGGATTCTGAAACACCATTCCGACCTTGCGGCGAATGTCGGTAAGCTTTTCCTCGTCCGAGGTGTCGATACCGTCAACCGTAACAGTGCCGCTCTCGGGCACCAAAATGGCATTCGTCAGCTTGGCAAGTGTACTCTTGCCCGAGCCGTTGTGACCCAAAACCGCAACAAATTCGCCCTTTTTAATCTTGAGGTCTATATTGCAAAGTGCCGGAGAGGGATTGGGCATACCCTCCTCCTCCGGCTCATAAGTATATGTTACATTTTTAAATTCGATAAAATTTTCGCTCATATTATTTTCTCCACACTGCACTTGCGCCGCAGGGCAGGACAAGCCCCGATGCCGTGACGGGCAAGCCTATCTCATCGGACGTTACCTTGCCGCCGAAAAGCGGCGAGACCGTGCTTGCAAGTATATACTGCATAACGGATGCGGAAAGCCCCGTTGTGTAGGAATTTATCAGCACCATGACAGGATCATCCGAGAGAACGGCCGTGCAAAGAGATGCAAAATCATAGACCGCATCTTCTAATTTCCACACCTCGCCGCCGGGGCCTCTGCCGTATGACGGAGGATCCATGATAATTATATCATACTTATTTCCGCGGCGAATCTCTCGCTCAACAAACTTCATGCAGTCATCGACGAGCCAACGCACCGGCTGTGCCGAAAGCCCGCTGACTGCTGCATTCTCTTTTGCCCACGCCACCATACCTTTGGACGCATCAACATGAGTCACATGAGCACCTGCGTTGAGCGCGGAAACGGTTGCGGCACCTGTGTAGGCAAAAAGGTTCAGCACCTTCAATTCTCTGCGCTCGTTTCTGATAATATCGGCTGTCATATCCCAGTTTACAGCCTGCTCGGGGAAAACACCCGTATGCTTAAAGCCCATGGGCTTGACCATAAAGGAGAGATCTCCGTACTTTATCTTCCACGAATCGGGGATCTTCCTTCTTATGTCCCACTTGCCGCCGCCCGAGGAGGAACGGTTATAGACCGCATGTGCTTTATACCACAGCGGATGCTTCTTTTCGGTTTTCCAAATAACCTGGGGATCGGGTCTTATCAAAATAACCTCGCCCCAGCGTTCAAGACGCTGACCCGAAGAGCAATCGAGCAGTTCATAATCCTTCCATTTGTCGGCAACACGCATTAAAGTTTTCCTCTTACAGCCGTGAGTATGCACGGCAGTCCTTTCGGGGTGAATTTATATAAGTCGTTCTTTGACGACCTCGGCTATTTCATCGCAGAGCTTTTTTATAAGTGCCTCATCCTTGCCCTCGAGCATAACTCTGACAAGCGGCTCGGTACCCGAAACTCTGACAAGCACACGGCCGTCATCACCGAGTTCGGACTCTGCCTTTGCAATAGCCTTCTTTATCTCTTCATCTGTGGCAAAGCGAACCTTGCCTATATTGGAAACTCGGACATTCTTGAGCACCTGGGGATAGACCTCCATGCACTTTGCAAGCTCGGAGAGCTTTTTGCCCGTTCTCTTCATCGTCTGGAGCACCTGTGCGGCTGTAACCTCGCCGTCACCGGTGGTGGAATGGCGAAGGAATATGACATGACCCGACTGCTCGCCGCCTATCATAAAGCCTTTTTCGAGCATACGCTCAAGCACATAGCGGTCTCCGACCTTGGTTATCTCGCATTTTATCCCGTTATCGGCACAGAAACGGTGGAAGCCCATGTTGCTCATAACGGTAACAACAGCCGTGTCGCCGTCAAGCTCGCCTCGCTCCTTCATATCCTTGGCACAGATGGCGATTATCTTATCGCCGTCCACTATATCGCCGTTTTCGTCAACGGCAAGCATACGGTCGGCATCGCCGTCAAATGCAAAGCCTGCCATGAGTCCGTTTTCAACGACATATTTTTGAAGATTCTCAAGATGCGTTGAACCGCAGTTATCATTGATATTGACACCGTTCGGCTCGTTTGAGAGCACATGGCACTCTGCGCCCATCTGCATGAAAAACTCGGGAGCGGTTATGCTCGAAGATCCGTTGGCACAATCGAGCGCTATCTTCATATTGTTGAATCTGAAATCAACGGTTGAGCAAAGATGCGTTATATAATCAAAAATCGGCATTTCCGAGGTGCTTACTCTGCCGACCTCACCGCCTATTTTGACAGGCGGCACAACGGTCTCATCGAGAATTATCGCCTCTATCTCCTCCTCGAGTGCATCGGGGAGCTTATATCCGTCGGACTTGAAAATCTTAATTCCGTTATATTCGCAGGGGTTATGAGATGCGGAAATCATAATTCCGGCATCATACTGATATTTGCCCACGAGATATGCAACCGCCGGAGTTGGCACAACTCCGAGCAGAAGAACATCTGCTCCGACCGAACAAAGACCTGCGCTGATTGCGGACTCGAGCATCTCCGAAGATGCACGGGTGTCCATACCTATGAGCACACGGGGGCGCTTATGGGTGCTGTCCGTGAGTACCATTGCGGTGGCTCTGCCTATCTTCATCGCAAGCTCGCAGGTGAGTTCGCTGTTCGCCACGCCTCTCGCACCATCAGTTCCGAAAAGTCTTCCCACTATAAAAACCTCCTGACATCAAATATCGAATTGCTGCTGACCCGGCATCGGTATGCCGAGATGCCTATAGCCTGCAGGCGTTACAGTACGCCCACGGGGAGTTCTGCTCAAAAAGCCTATCTGCATAAGATACGGCTCATAAACATCTTCAATCGTTATCGCTTCCTCACCAACTGCTGCGGCGATGGTTTCGAGTCCCACAGGGCCGCCGTTATAGTTTCTTATCATCGTGGTGAGCACAAGCCGGTCGATAGAATCGAGACCGAGGGCATCGACCTCCATTCTGTCAAGCGCCATGGAAGCAGTCTCACGGGTTATAACGCCGTTGCCCATGACCTGAGCAAAGTCTCTGACACGCTTTAAAAATCTGTTGGCTATTCGGGGCGTTCCTCTCGAGCGTGAGGCAATCTCAGCCGCACCGCTCTGCTCCATCTCGATACCCAAAATTCCGGCAGAGCGTGTGACTATCTGTGCGAGCTGCTCGGGGGTATACATTTCAAGTCGAAGTATAACGCCGAAACGGTCTCTCAAGGGTGCACTGAGCTGGCCTGCCCTTGTAGTGGCACCGACGAGTGTGAAATGCGGCAAATCAAGCCTTATAGACCGTGCCGAAGGGCCTTTGCCTATAATTATATCTATTGCGCTGTCCTCCATTGCGGGGTAGAGAACCTCTTCGACCGCACGGGACAAGCGGTGAATTTCATCAACAAACAGAACATCGCCGTCATTGAGATTCGTAAGCAATGCGGCGAGATCACCGGGCTTTTCGATAGCAGGGCCGGAGGTGACACGAATATTGACGTTCATCTCGTTTGCTATTATTCCAGCAAGAGTTGTCTTTCCGAGACCGGGAGGACCATAGAGCAAAACATGATCAAGGCAATCGCCTCTCCGGCGAGCCGCTTCGATATAGACCGAAAGATTTTCCTTCGCCTTCTCCTGTCCTATATAATCAGTGAGCTGACGGGGACGCAGAGAAAACTCAAGATCCGAGTCCTCCGGCGAGAGATCGGGGGTAACTATGCGATTTTCCATATCCATATCCATAATTTCGTCCTCCTTTCACCTTTTATATATTCTTTGAAATAAGGCGCAATGCCTGCTTGATAAGCTCCTCCGACGGGAGCGACTGATCGAGTCTGCCGACTGCCGCCGCCGCCTCGCTCTTTGAATAGCCGAGCATAACGAGGGCATCGACCGCTTCGGAACCGGAATCGGAGGCTTCTGCGGCATTTATTGCATCTATTTCCTCGCTGTTTTGCGAGGTGATATACGATTTCAATTTATCTTTAAGCTCGAGCACGACACGCTGTGCAATCTTTGCACCAACTCCCTGTGCGGCGGTTATGGACTTTGTATCGCCCGATGCCACGCACACGGCAAGTCTGCCCGGAGTGAGCTGTGAGAGTATCGCAAGCGCCGCCTTGGGGCCTACGCCCGTAACATTTATCAGCAGCTTGAAACAGTCCAGCTCATCCTTGTCATAGAAGCCGAACATATCAAGTGCATCCTCTCGGACATTGAGATAAGCGTAAAGAGTGACAGTCTCACCGACAGCACCGATTCTTTTAAGTGTATTGGCAGTGGCACTGCAATTAAACGCCACGCCGCCGCAACTGACTGCAACAGACGAAACATCCGCATAGACTACCTTGCCTGTGATACTGTAAAACATAACTTCACCTCTTATTTATAAAGTCCGAGCTTACCCATAACCGAGCCGCTGCAATGGCAATGACACACCGCCATGGCGAGTGCGTCTGCGGCATCGTCGGGCTTCGGGATTTTATCGAGATTGAGGATTATCCTCGTCATCTCCTGCACCTGCTTTTTCTCCGCTCTGCCGTAACCGACAACGCTCTGCTTGACTTGCAGGGGGGTGTACTCAAAAATCGGAATATTGTGCTTTTGTGCGGCTAAGACGAGCACTCCCCTCGCCTGACTGACATCGATAACCGTTTTTGCGTTGTTGTTATAAAACAGCTTTTCTATCGACATCGCTTCGGGATGATACTTATCCATTAAAGCGGAAACATCATCATATATACGCTCGAGACGCAGGTTAAAGGGCATACCGGCAGGGGTTGTGACAGCACCGTAATCAAGCATTTTAAAATGGTTGTTTTTGTACTCCACAACACCGCAGCCAACTATAGCATAGCCGGGGTCAATACCGAGAACTATCATTTCTTGCCCGATTCCCTTTCCCTGATTATCATTCGTGTAGGCGTACCCTCAAGACCGAACACCGAACGGATCTGATTGTCAATATAACGCTGATAGCTGTAATGGAACAGATCCTTGCGATTGACAAAGCAGACGAATGTCGGCGGACGGGTGGAAGCCTGAGTCATATAGAATATCTTGAGTCTCCTGCCCTTATCTGTGGGCGGCTGAACTCTCGCCGTGGCATCTGCCAAAAGGTCATTGAGTCTGCCCGTGGAGATACGCATGGCGTTCTGATCGTCAACATACTTGATAAGCTCGAAAAGTCTGTCAAGCCTCAAGCCTGTTTTAGCGGAGATGAAGATTATAGGTGCATAGGACATAAACGAGAAATCATTCATCAGCTTCTTGCGGTAGGAATCCATGGTCTTGCCGTCCTTTTCGACAGCATCCCATTTGTTGACGGCTATTATGCAAGCCTTGCCGAGGTCGTGAGCAATGCCCGCAACCTTGGAATCCTGCTCGGTGAAGCCCTCCACTGCATCTATCATTATAACACATACCTGTGCGCGTTCAACAGCCATTCTCGCTCTGATGACGGAATATTTTTCGATTGCGTCATAGACACGGCTCTTTCTGCGAAGACCGGCAGTATCGATAAAGACGAACTTACCATAGGAATTTTCCACATAGGAGTCCGTTGCATCACGGGTAGTACCTGCGATGTTTGAGACTATCATTCTGTCCTCGCCCAAAATCGCATTGACGAGCGAGGATTTGCCGACATTCGGCTTGCCGATAACGGCCACCTTTATGGTCTCATCCTCGTCCTCGGTCTCATCCTCGAACGGCAGATACTCGCACACACGCTCAAGCAGGTCACCTGTACCCATACCATGAACCGACGACACGGGAACGGGATCACCCAAACCGAGATTATAGAACTCATAAAACTCCGCAGGCGGTTCACCAACGGTATCGCACTTGTTGACGCACAGAACTATGGGCTTCCCGCTCTTTTGAAGCATGGATGCCACCTCACTGTCAGTCGAGACTACGCCGGAGCGCACATCTGTGACAAGGATTATAACATCCGCACTGTCTATTGCAAGCTGAGCCTGACGGCGCATCTGCTTTAAAATTATATCATCGGAATACGGCTCTATACCGCCCGTATCGACGAGCAGCATGGTTCTATTTCCCCACTCGCAGTCCCCGTATATTCTGTCACGGGTGACACCGGGCGTATCGTCAACTATGGACAGGCGTGCTCCGACGAGCTTATTGAACAAAGTTGATTTGCCGACATTGGGTCTGCCGACTATTGCCACTACCGGCTTTGACATATCTATGACCGCACGATACCGGGAAATACCGATACCGCTTCCTTTCTGAATTTCTTAATAAAAATCAAAAAGGCAGAGAAGGCTCATCCTCCTCTACCTCTCCGCATTCATGACTTGTACGAAGCACAGCTGAAGCAATGCTTCAGCTTAACATTTAACGCTTTGAGCCGCCGGAACACGGCCGCTTTACGAGTCATATTTGACTTGCGTGTGTTTCAAAGGGCTCATGCGTCCTTCTTAATCACTTGCTTGCCTTTGTAATAGCCGCACTCGGGGCATATTCTGTGGGGTCTCTTGTACTCCCCGCACTGCGGGCACTTAACGAGCTCGGGAGCCTCCATCTTCCAAACGTTGGAACGTCTCTTGTCTCGTCTTGCGCTTGATACTCTTCTCTTGGGTACCGCCATGTTGAGCACCTCCTTAATACTAGTGCATTGAATGTGGAAAAAATCCTTTTAATTATCCAAAAGCTGTGCCAAAGCTTCAAGACGGGGGTCTATCGGCTTCTTGCAGCTGCATTGGCTGACATTGAGATCGGCGCCGCAGAACTGGCAAACGCCCTTGCAGTCATCCTTACACAAAATCTTGCTCGGAAGTGAGAGGAAAACATCCTCTCTCACAAGAGGATCAAGCTCAAAGTGCATATCCTCAACAAGAAGCAGCTCATCGTTATCCTCATCATTGAGTGAGGTGACGAGAGTGTGTGAAACGGGGACTGTGAAAACACGGTCGATTGAAGCGGCACAACGGTTGCAATCGGTAGCGACTTCAACTGTTGCTTCTGCATTGATGCAGACTATGCCGGCTCGGTTTGTAACCTCGCCTTTAATTTTGACAGGCGTTTTAAATGGCCTGTCCGCCCAGAACTCTTCATCGGAAAAATCCATTGTAAAATCAAACGCTTGGGACATCCCGATATTGTTGAAAAGCGGCTCTAATTCGATAAACATAGGTATCACCTTGCCACGACGGTGGGTAATTGGCATAATTATACCGTCTACTTCAAATCCGCGCAGAAAGTATTATAACTTCCTACGCGGGTTTTGTCAATAAAAACTTCGGTTTTTTGAATTTTTTTCTTTTACAGCTTCTGGCAGAAGTCGAAAATTCTCTCGGGAAGCTCACTCTCATCAGCAGAAATGGTGAAAATGAAGTTCTTCTCGGTTATATCGCTAAGCTCCTTGACCTTCTCAAGGAAAACAGCAAGCTCGTCATAATCTCTGCCGCCGATTCTCAGAGTAGCGTCAACAAGAATATCGGTGATGTCGTGGTCACCTGCACAGATTCCGCTGAGGAAGCCGTAAAACGCCTTGTATCCGCTGACCTTATAGAAATCGGTCTCCATAAGTCTTGCACGATAATTGATGTCGTAGGTCAGAAGTCTTTCCTTCTCAACGCAGACAACGTTACCGCTGGAAGCCTCAACAGCCTTGTTTACCTGCTCGATGAGGCGCTTTGTTTTGCCTGAGCCTTTGCGTCCTGTGATCAAAGAAATCATTTAGAATTCCTCCTAAAAATTTATTCTGTTTTCAAGCTCCGCACGACGCTCCTCATAGCCGGGCTTACCCATGAGAGCGAACATATTGAGCTTATAACTTTCAACGCCGGGCTGGTCGAACGGATTAACTCCGAGGACATAGCCGGAAATTCCGCAGGCCTTCTCGAAGAAGTAGACGAGCTGACCGAGATTGTATTCATCCATGCTGTCAACCTCAATGAGGATGTTGGGCACGCCGCCGTCGGTATGTGCGAGGACTGTACCCTCGAATGCCTTGCGGTTAACCTCGGACATCGCCTTGCCTGCGAGGAAATTGAGTCCGTCCTCATTATCAGCCGTAGCCTCTATGACAAGGTCACGCTTGGGCTGATTGAATGTGACAACGGTCTCAAACAGAGATCTTTCACCCTGCTGAATATACTGACCGAGAGAATGGAGATCGGTGGAGAAAATCGCAGATGCTGGGAAGATACCCTTGTTCTCCTTGCCCTCGCTCTCACCGAAGAGCTGCTTGAACCACTCACACATCATTGTGTAATCCGGCTCATATGCCGCCATCATCTCTATCTTCTTGCCGCTTCTGTAAAGAATATTGCGTATAGCAGCATAGCGATAGCAGTCATTCTTCATAATATCGGGATTGGCATACTGCTCTCTCGCATCTGCCGCACCCTTCATGAGCATATCAATATTGATACCTGCAACGGCTATCGGGAGCAGTCCGACTGCGGTGAGCACGGAATATCTGCCGCCGACATCATCGGGAACCACAAAAGTCTCATACCCCTCTGCATCGGACATATTGCGAAGTGCACCCTTTGCCTTATCGGTGGTGGCATAAATTCTGCCCTTTGCGCCGTCCTTGCCGTACTTTTTGATGAGCAGGTCTCTGAAGATTCTGAAAGCGAGCGCCGGCTCGGTAGTGGTGCCCGACTTCGATATAACATTAACGGAAAAGTCCTTATCACGGCAGAGGTCAACGAGCTCTGCAAGGGACGATGAGCTGATGGTGTTGCCCGCAAAATATATCTGCGGAGTGCCTTTTGCGGTATCATTGTACTTCTGCGACTTGACAAACTCTATTGCAGCTCTTGCGCCGAGATAGGAGCCGCCGATACCGATGACAATCAGTATCTCGGAATCTTTCTTTATCTTCTCGGCCGCAGCCTTGATTCTTGAGAACTCATCCTTGTCATAATTCACGGGAAGATCTATCCAACCGAGGAACGCATTGCCTGCGCCCGTACCGTTGTGAAGCTTCTCATGTGCAGCGGTTATCTCCGCCTGAATAGCAGTAAGCTTATCGGTATTTGCCGCCTCGCCAACAAACGAGGTGTTAAGTCTGACTGACATTCTCTTTTTCCCCCATATCTTGTTTGAGAGATCACATGACCTCCAGCTCACTTGAGCTCTTTTATGTTGAGAATATTTTAACTTATTTCGATAGGTATTTCAAGCATTAAACGCAATATTTAACGAAAAATTAAAACAGATTTTGCCAATAGGCTTTAATTTCGTCATTTTTCGGTATCGAAACACAGCTTTTGTTAAAATCAGGCGTTTTGAGAGCTTCTGTACGCCTCTACTTCCCAGTTTGTAATGAAGTCGGTCAGCTCCTCTGTCATGTGTGAAGCACCACCGAACGAGCGTGCGTAAACGGCAATGTCAGCCGCATCCTCAAAGAGCAGCTCGGCTGTCGCCGCCTGCTTTTCGCTGTCTCCGACGCAAAACACACCCTTGCCTTTGAGAAGAATAACTCTCGGCAAAAAGCCGTGTTTTTTGCGATACAGTTCAACCTCACCGTTCGCACCGTCAAGGCTCTCAAGCCACAGCGGATATGCCTTGCAATAAACGATATGGTCGGGAGTAAACGGTCTGAGAAGCTCCCATGCCGCAGTGCTGTCGGCAACGAAACTCTCGGAAATTCCGTGCGGCACTTCCTTTATTATCATGCCCTCGGGGAAGGCGCACAGCAACGCTTTTTTTGCTTCGCCGTCACAGGTGGGCGTTTTATCAAATGACGGGGACTCCTCGAGTGCGGAATCGATAGAGCCGAGCACAAAATCGAGCTTTTTGCCCAATTCAGCAACCGTGTCTGCGGCTATGAATATGCCGTGATTTTCAAGCAGGAGCATATCGCAGTCCATGCCGACATTCGCCTTATATTCAGCGAGCTTATCTCGGCAAAGCTTTGCGAGAATATAACCGGGGCGGCACTGCTCTATCCAGATAAAATCTCTGTCTATGACCTTTTTTGCCGCAGCTTCGCCACCCTTTGAGCAAGTCACACCGTTTATCTTCGAGGGGTGCAGATGAAGCACAAAGCGATGCGGAAAAAGTCCGTGCAGAGTGGTCTCAACGCTCGGTCGTCTCTCTTCGCCGGGGACTCTCGCCGCCATGAGGTCATCGAGTACAGCCGCCTCACGCTCGGCATCCGAGTCGGGATAGGAGTTGGAGAAAATCGAATTAAGCTTTTCAAGATCCATCTCAACAAATCCATGCGCCGTTATTGTGGCAAGTGCAGTGCCCGAGCCTTTGACCCACATTCTGCCGTTTTCCTTTGCCGAGGTGTTGCCGCCGCCGGCAAGCACGAGAGATGGGTTTGAGCCGTAACAGTTTGAAAATTCAACAAGTTCATCTATAAGCATATTATCACCTTTATAAAACTTTCGGGGCACGGAAAACCATGCCCCGATTTTTAATTTATGACTTAATTTCTTTCCATGATGCGCTGTAATATGAATCGAGGTCTGCGCCGAGGTCATGGTAAACCTCACCCTTGTTTATGACATCAAGCGACGGGAAAATATCCTCATCCGACTTGACATCCGCATCAAGGGAATCAACAAGTGCCTGATTGGGGGTTGAATAATAGATATACTCAAAATTCTTCCTTGCAGGCTCTACACCGCACAGATAGTTAATGAACGCTTCGGCATCCGCCTGATTTGAGCTGAAGGTCGGAACGACCCACGAATCTATCCAGAAGTTCGTGCCCTCCTCGGGGATGGTGAACTTGAGGTCGGGGTTGCCCATAATACTCTGCTCCTCATCGCCCTCTATAGCGAGATAAGCTTCGCCGTTATAGACAAGAGCCATTGCCGCTTCGCCGCTTATCATGGTGTCTCTTGCCTCAGTCTCAACAAGATACGCCTTGAGCAACGGCTTCTGCTTAATAAGCAGCTCCTTTGCGGCATCGATCTCTGCCCTGTCGGTGGTATTGAGCGAATAGCCGAGAGATTCAAGTGCAACAAGGAAAGAATCACGGATGCTGTTTGACATAATTATCTTGCCTGAATATTTCTCGTTAAAGAACATATTCCAGCTCTTTGCATCCTCCTCCGAGACCATCTTTGTGTTATAAATAACGCCGACGGTACCCCAGAAATGAGGAACGGAATACTTGTTATCGGGATCGAAGGAGCGTGACTTCTCGAGATAAACTTCACCGATATTCTTGAGATTCGGGATGTTGTCAAAATTCAGCTCTGCAAGTCTGTCCTCTTTTATAAAGCGCTCGATGATATAATCCGAAACGCAGATAAGATCATAGGACTGATCGCCGTTGACAGCCTTGTTATAAAGTTCCTCGGGCGTATCGCACTCATCTATGCTAACCTTAATGCCGCTCTCCTTCCTGAACTCGGAGATAACATCAAGGTCAAGGTACTGACCGTAAATGAGCACATTTATCTTGCGTGAATCATTTGAACAGCCTGCAAGTGCCACAAAAGAACACAGGCAGAGGACAAGTGCCATAACGGCACAGATAATTCTGAAAAAAGCAGTCTTTTTCATTAGTTCGACCCCCATCAATAGTTTTTATTTGCCCTATCGCTCTTCTCCTTGCTGGCACTGATACGGTTCACGGCAAAGAGGACAAGGAGCACGATAAGGAATATTATTGTTGACAGAGCGTAGAGCTCAGGCTGATTTCCGAGCTTTCGCTCGGTATAGATGATTATCGAGAGTGTTTTGACTCCCGCACCCTTTGTAAAATAGGTAATTGTAAAATCGTCCAGAGACATGGTGAACGCCATAAGGAAGCCGGAAAGAAGTCCCGGGAAGATGTCCGGCACGATCACCTTGAAAAACGCCTGAATCGGCGTTGCTCCGAGATCGACCGCCGCCTCATAGGTGTTTTTATCTCTTTGGCGGAGCTTCGGAAGCACATTGAGCACAACATACGGTATATTGAAGCTTATATGTGCTATGAGCATCGTGGTAAAATTGAGATTACCGAACATACGCACAAACAGCAGCATCAGTGCTATGCCCGTCACTATATCCGCATTGAGCAGAGGTATACTGTTAAGGCTCATCACGGCAGACTGTGTGCGTTTTTTCATATAGAGTATGCCGACACAGGCAAGCGTACCGAGCACGGTCGCTATCAGTGCCGAAAGCAACGCAAGCAAGAGGGTGTTCCTCAGTGCCTCCATTATAGGCTCGCTCGTGAACAGGCTCTCATACCACTTGAGAGTGAAACCGCCCCAATTCATATAGCGTGAATTGTTAAAGGACAGTATTGTGAGCACGACTATTGGGAGATAGAGTAAAATGAAAATTATACCCACATAGAAACGCTCGAGGAAATGCTTGAACTTTACCACAGCGTTCCCTCCTCTCCCGAGCCTTTAAGCTCACCTATCATCATACTGACGAAGATGAATATCATAAGGACTATGGATATTCCCGAGCCGAGATGCCAGTTGTTACCCTGATTGAACTCCTGCTCGATAATATTGCCTATGAGCAAAATCTTGCCGCCGCCGAGAATATCGGCTATGACGAACTCGGAAATACTCGGGACAAAAACCATGGTTATTCCGCTGATAACTCCGGGAATGGAGAGCGGAAAGATTATCTTTTTGAAAGTCCTCGCCGGTGTTGCACCGAGGTCGCCTGCGGCATCGAGAAGATTATGGTCTATCTTTATCAAGGCGTTGTATATGGGCATGACCATAAACGGGAAATAGTCATAAACCATGCCTATCACTATTGCCGCCGGAGTGTAAAGTATGCTGAAATTCGGCAGGTTCAGCAAGGAGAGAAGCTGATTCAATATGCCGTTATCGGAGAGCAAAACTCTGATGGCGATTATCCTCAGAAGAAAGTTTATCCACATCGGCAGAATGAAGATAAATATAACAAAGCTTTTGCTCCGTGATGCACTTTTGCTGAGTATCAGCGCAAGCGGATAAGCAAGGAGCAAGCAAACAGCCGTTGTTATAAAAGCCAAAAGCAGGGACAGACCGAGTGCCTGAATATGAATCTTTTCAAATATAGCCGTTATGTTGGAAAAAGTGAACGAGCCGTCCGCATCGGTAAAACCGTAATAAAAAACGAACAGCAGCGGCACTACCGTAAAGACCAGCATCCACAGAAGATACGGCCCTGCCATAAGTTTTTTACGCATCGGCGTTGAACACCTCCTCATCCTCGGACTCGGGTTTGTTCATTATCTGAATATTCGAGGGTTCAACGCTGAGGCCCACCTCCGTACCTATAGGAGTGGAAACGGTACTGTGTACAAGCCACTCATAACCGTTGACCATAACGTGCATCTCATAATGCACACCCTTGAAAATTATATCGGTAACTACGCCTTTAAGCTCACCCTGCGTGGGCGGAGTGAGTATTACATCCTCGGGTCTTATGACAACATCGACGGGCATATTCTCACCGAAGCCCTCATCAACGCAGACAAATTCCGCACCGAGAATACGAACAAGACGGTCCCTTATCATCACGCCGTCTATGATATTGCTCTCACCTATAAAGTCAGCAACAAAAGCATTGGTAGGCTCGTTATATATATCAACTGGAGTACCTATCTGCTGAATATAGCCCTGATTGAGCACGACGACGGTATCCGACATCGTGAGTGCTTCCTCCTGGTCGTGGGTAACATATATAAAAGTAATACCCATCTGCTGCTGAATCTTTTTAAGCTCGACCTGCATCTCACGCCTGAGCTTCAAATCGAGTGCGCCCAACGGCTCATCGAGCAAAAGCACACGAGGCTTGACAGCAAGAGCACGAGCTATCGCCACCCTCTGCTGCTGACCGCCCGAGAGTGAATTTATATTACGCTTTTCAAAGCCGCTGAGATTGACTATCGAGAGCATTTCGCTGACGGTCTTTTCAATCTCGCTCTCCGGCGTTTTTCTTATCCTCAGACCGAACGCCACATTCTCATAAACATTCAGGTGCGGGAAAAGTGCGTAACGCTGAAAAATGGTGTTAACCTGCCTCTTGTGAGGCGGCACACCATTGATTTTTTTATCCTCAAATATGACATCTCCCTCATCGGGTTCGAGGAAACCGGCAATGACACGCAAAATAGTAGTTTTTCCGCAGCCTGACGGGCCGAGCAGAGTAATAAACTCCCTGTCACGGATATACAGACTTAAATCATCCAGAACCTGGTTATCACCCAATTTGACGGATATGTGTTTCAGGTCGATAATAACATTTTTTTTCAATTATGCAGCCCCTCTCTCACAAAAATATGATGCAAACCGCACACCAAAAATATAAGTATAATAAATATAGAGCTAAACCGAAAAAAAGTCAACAGATTTGACAAAAAAAACGCAAATGCCAAAAAAATTTAAGGCGTACCTCGGCTTTCGGCACGCCTTTATTTGGATATTATGAATTATCACCGTTTTTTTCTCTGAGTCGCTCTATCAGTTCGACTATCTTAAACCTCGGTTCATATTTTGTGCTGCTACGAACCACCTTCAGCTCGTCATCATCGAGAAAAGCGTCTATATTTTCGTCTCGCTCTTGTGCGGCAGGCAGGCACAGCGGCGGAAACATAACGCACCACCAATTATGCCCTGCACCCTCGCCTATCACCACCTTGACTGCGGTATATCTACCGGCGGGCATAGTGAGGCTGCCGTAACTGCGAGTGGAAAAATATTCATTTGTAACGCTTACACTCACGGGATAATCGTAGCCCTCCCGTTCGATCACCGCAAGTGCCGCCGCCTCAAGCTCGGCGGTTTTCGGCTCAATTCGGGTCTTTGCCTCGTCCGCCGTCACCGTGCCGTCAAACAGCTCTGCTCCGCACTCGAGCACGGCATCACGCACCTTTAATTTAAGTGCCTGATCCTCATCGGAATCCGAATTTGCGATAACGTGCATCCTCAGCACGTCTCTCCTCACCCGAGAGCAGTCATAGGCAAACACAGCAACACTCAAACTGCCCAAAAGTATAGCAAGCGAAAGCAACACCGATTGAAGCTTTAAGATTTTTTTGAATTTAGATTTCATAAGTAATACCGTCCTTTCATCCGTGAGGATTATGGACAGCATTTGCCGAGAATATTCATCCGATTCGCTGTATTTTTGCATTTTTATCCACAAAAAAATGCACCCCTTTTGGGGGTGCATTCGGATTCACTTTAAATTTTGAATTAAAGGAACAGGAGAAGGAGTGTTGCAAGAAGTGCAAGGACGAAGAAAGAGATTGCAACTATCTTCGTGATAAGCACAAGCTTTGACTCCATTGTTTTGCTCTTATTCTTGCCGAAGAAAGTCTCTGCGCCGCCGGCAATAGCACCGGAAAGACCGGCAGACTTACCCTCCTGAAGAAGGACAAGAGCGATGATTGCGATCGAAAGAAGAATGAGGATTATTCCCAATATAATTTCATGTACTGCCATGAAGTAGACCTCCAAACACAAATTGCTAAGATATTTTAGCATATACTATTACGAATTTCAATAGTTTTTTGCAAAACTTTTGCCAATACCGCCTATTACCCGACGGATAGCAACTTTTTATCCATTATTTTCAACGGATTTTCCGTTTGGTCTTGCACAAACTACTCTCAACGGCGAAAGCACTAACTCAAGCGTTTGCAGGGCTTTCCCGTTGACCGTTTCGCAGGGAAGCCTTGCAAACGGTCTTTTTTGTTTTATATTCCGAATTCGAGCTGTTCGCCCTTGTCCTCCGCACTGAGCAATGCGCCTGCCGCCGGAAGGTTCTTCGTCTTATATCTGTAAGCCTTGGCGAACTCGCCCTCCTTGTACGGACGAACGGTTGTGACCTTTTGACCCTTTTTAAGGCTCATTACACCTACGCCCTGCGTATCCTTGGTGGTTTTGGGCGATATAGCACCAGTGTTTATAAGCAGATGTCTGCCTGCCGAGGAAATAACAACCAGCTCGGTGTCGACATCGGTGTGAAGCATTGCCGCCGCCGGTGATTTGTCGGAATAGGCCTTGATAAGCTTTTTGCGGTTTGTCTTGGTCTGATAAGCAGAAAGTTCCACCTTTGCCGCCTTGCCGTTTTCAAAGAAGAAGAGCATATAACCCGAATAATCCGAGGTGACAACCATATACACAGCCGTCTCGCCCTCATCCATACCGAGCTTTGATGCTACATAATCACCGAGTGCGCTCGCCTTGGTATCCTTAAAGTCGTTGACCCTCGCCTTATAAACCTGACAACGGTTCGTGAAGAACAGCAGTTCCTTGGAGTTATCCGTAACAACGGTCTGGGCAAGCTCGTCGCCCTCCTTGAACTTCTGCTCACTGCTCATACGCAACGACTGCGGTGTTATCTTCTTGAAATAGCCCTCCTTGGAGAAGAAGAGAGTGACGGGATAATCCGGAATCACCTCCACTTCTTCCTCCTCCACTATATCCGAGGCATAGATTATCTCGGTCTTTCTCGGCTTGCCGTATTTCTTGATGACATCCTCAAGCTCTTCGATGATTATCGCACCGACTCTGCCCTTCTTTGAGAGAATATCCTCGAGATCCGCAACAAGCTTTTCAAGCTCCTCAATATCCTGAGTACGCTTCAAAATATATTCACGGTTTAAATGACGAAGCTTAATTTCCGCAACATATTCCGCCTGTGTGCGATCGATTCCGAAGCCTATCATAAGGTTCGGGACAACCTCTGCCTCTTCCTCGGTGTTTCGGACTATCTTTATAGCCTTATCAATATCAAGAAGTATCTTCTCAAGACCTCTGAGAAGATGCAGCTTGTCCTTTGCCTTCTTGAGATCAAAATAAGTTCTGCGTCTTACGCACTCCATGCGGAATGCTATCCACTCATTGAGAAGCTCCTTGACACCCATAACCTTTGGAGTGCCGGCAATGAGAACATTGAAGTTGCACGCAAAGGAATCCGAGAGCGGTGTCATACGATAGAGCTTTTGCATAAGCTTATCGGGGTCAACTCCCCTTTTAAGGTCTATCGTTATTTTAAGTCCGCTCTTGTCCGTCTCATCACGGATGTCGCTTATCTCTTTTACAGCTCCCGCTTTGACACGTTCAATGACCTTTTCGATTATCGATTCGCTCGTTGAGGTGGAGGTCATCGGTATCTCGGTTATATCAATGCAGTTGTTCGACTTATCATAAGTATACTTTGCATAAAGCTTGAAGGAGCCTCTGCCAGTACGGTATATCTCCTCTATCTTCGAGCGGTCATAGAGTATTTTTGCGCCGCCTGCGAAATCAGGTGCCTTGAGAGTATCCGCAACACAGTGATCGGGGTCTCTGATAAGCTCAATGGTAGTGCGGCATACCTCTTCAAGGTTGAACGAACAGATGGAGCTTGCCATACCGACGGCTATACCCGTATTATTGTTGACGAGCACGCTCGGAAATGTGACGGGAAGCAACGTCGGCTCTTTCATCGTGTTGTCATAGTTATCGACAAAATCGACCGTATCCTTATCAATATCCCTGAACAGCTCCGCACTGATTGGGTCGAGCTTCGCCTCGGTGTAACGGGATGCCGCCCACATCATATCACGGGAATACGCCTTGCCGAAGTTACCCTTTGAATCGACATACGGGTGCAAAAGTGCCTCATAGCCCTTTGAAAGGCGTACCATAGTGTCATATATAGCAGCATCGCCGTGGGGGTTCAACTGCATGGTTCGTCCGACTATATTTGCCGACTTTGAGCGTGCGCCCGTAAGCAGGCCCATTTTGTACATCATATAGAGTATCTTTCTGTGTGAGGGCTTAAAGCCGTCTATCTCCGGAATAGCTCTCGACATAATTACACTCATGGCGTACGGGAAGTAGTTGGTTTCAATTGTATCGGTTATCGGCTGCTCGACAACCTCGCCTGCGCCGATAATATGAACGCCGTTCTTGAGAGGATCTATCTCCTGCTTCGGCGGTTCTTTTTTACCTCTTTTTCCTGCCATTATATCAAATTCCTTTCAAAGCTTGCCTTACGAAACATCTGCCATATCGATGTAGGCATAGCCGTCCTTTGCTATATGCTCTTTTCTGCCAGCGAGATTGTCTCCGAGCCAGAGGTCGAATATATCGGCTGTCTGCTGTGCATCGGTGGGATCAACTCTTATAAGTCTGCGTGTTGAGGGGTTCATGGTGGTAAGCGACATCATATCGGCATCGTTTTCACCGAGTCCCTTTGAACGCTGAATCGTAAACTTGGCATTGCCTATCTCATCGAGTATTGCCTGCTTTTCCTGCTCATTGTAGGCAAACCACGTCTCATCCTTGGAATTTATCTCATAAAGCGGCGACTCGGCAATATAGACCTTGCCCGCTTCTATAAGAGTCGGCATGAGACGGTATATCATAGCGAGGATGAGCGTGCGTATCTGGAAGCCGTCAACATCGGCATCGGTACAGATTATGACCTTGCTCCAACGCAGTTGATTTAGATCAAATGCCACCATATCTTTCATCGACTTGCTCTTGACCTCAACTCCGCAACCGAGAACCTTTATAAGGTCTGTTATTATCTCGTTTGCGAATATCTTGTTATACTCCGCCTTGAGACAGTTGAGTATCTTACCTCTGACGGGTATTATTGCCTGGAACGACGAGTCTCTCGCCTGCTTACAGGCACCGAGAGCCGAATCGCCCTCCACTATGAACAGCTCACGCTGCGAGACATCCTTGGAGCGGCAGTCAACAAACTTCTGCACTCGGTTTGACATATCGTTGCTCGACT
Organism: uncultured Clostridium sp.; assembly: GCA_964386035.1. GTDB lineage: Bacteria > Bacillota > Clostridia > Oscillospirales > Acutalibacteraceae > CAG-177. The sequence continues at coordinate 74,577 of CAYLQT010000010.1, forward strand.
GAAGCTTGCCCTTTATATTGAGCTTCGTGGTCTCCGCTCTGACACGGGCACGCATATTGACGAGCACCTGATCGCAGATCTTATCCGCATCAAGCTTATTTTCAATGAAATATATCTCAAGCTGATGCTTGAAGAACTCTGTCATTGCCTCTTGAATGAACTTATTTGTGATTGCCTTTTTCGTCTGGTTCTCATAAGAGGCTATCGTTGAGAATGACGAGACGACAAGTACGAGGCAGTCCTCGATATCCTGAAAGCTTATCTTCGAATCCGACTTCAAATATTTGCCGCTCTTTTTGATATAAGCGTCTATCTGCGACAAAAATGCCGAACGCACAGCCTTATCGGGCGAACCGCCATGCTCAAGGTAGCTCGAGTTGTGATAAAACTCCTTGAGCTGAACCTTGTTGGAGAAGCAGAGTGCGGCATTTATTTTGAGCTTGTAATCCGGCTGATCGGGTCTGTCTCTGCCGACACGGTCGCCGCTCCATGTGACTATCTGAGTCAGGGTATTATCTCCGACATTCTCGGCAATATGCTGCTCTATTCCCTTTTCATACAGATACTCGAATGTATCAAACTTCGAGCCGTTCTGATTCTTGAAGATAAACTTAACGCCCGCATTGACTATCGCCTGACGGCGCAGAACATCCTGAAAATACTCGGCAGGGATACTTATATCCGTGAAAACCTCAAGGTCGGGTCGCCACTTGATTCTGGTGCCCGTATCCTTTTTGCTGTACGGCTCCTTTATCATATCGGAGACAGGCTCGCCCTTCTTGAAATTCAGATGGTAGCAAAAGCCGTTTGAATGTATCTCCGCCTCCATATAATCGGAGGCATACTGCGTGGCACAAAGGCCGAGTCCGTTTGTACCCAGCGAATACTCATAGCTTCCGCCGTCGTTAGTCTTATATTTACCGCCGGCATACAGCTCGCAGAAAGTGAGCTTCCAGTTATACTCCTGCTCGGTCTGGTTAAATTCAACAGGTATACCTCTGCCGAAGTCCTGAACCTCGATAGACTTGTCCTCAAAGCGTGTGACGATAACGGTATTACCGAAGCCCTCTCTCGCTTCATCGACCGAGTTTGAGATTATCTCGAACACCGAGTGCTCGCAGCCCTCTATACCGTCCGAGCCAAAAATGACCGCAGGCTTTTTACGCACACGGTCTGCACCTTTGAGCAGAATTATATCCTCATTACCATAGGATTGCTTTTTAGCCATTAAGTAAACCTCCGTAAGTTTACATTATTTTGTATCATATACATTATATTATACACCATATATTGGCGATTTGTCAACGATAGGAGCATTTGCAGCAAAAGCAGGTCGCTCCAAACAGCGAAAGATAATACTTCCCAACTGCCAATAAGCTAGGCTTTTTAAGAAGGAATAAATACGCACCCACCGTTTTTTTGCGGCAGGTGCATTTGATTCACTTTGATATTTTGTTCAATACTCCTCCGACAGCGGCAGTCGCATCCTTAACAAAATTTACCTTGGTGTCGAAGATAAGCCCGTTACCGTCGGATATTTCTATATGTGCGATGACGAAATCGTTGCCGTCCGTCTGCACGGTGTTTCCGTCAGCTGTCAACCATGTTATCTTAATATTGTTTAGTGCAATGTCGTTATCAATCGGCACTTCAAACTGTGCACCGTCAAAGAATGTCGCCTGCGATTTGGCGTTGACAATCAGTCTGCCTCTTTGCTCATATATCTCAATCGAATTATATCCTTCTTTTTCTTTCACGATAAGCTCGTCCGAGCCGACCTGAATTTTGAAAATCTCGCCCGATTTTTCTTTTTGAACTCTGATAACGACCGTTGAAACGACGAGTAACACGACCACAAAGAGTGAAGAAACAATAAGAATTATCTTGTCCTTTTTAGTGTGCTGAATGCTATCCTCCATCCGTCTATCCTCTCTCATCACACAATATGATTTAGAGTTGATTATATCACGAACACAGATATTTTCAAGGGGTTTGAGGAAATATTAAAGGGCAATATCCGCCGCAAACAGAGGTGACCCATTTTCAGTAAAAAAACCAAGGTGTTGTATATCAAAACGCAGAACGGCGAAAGTGTTGCGCTGAACAAGGTACGGTTTAACAGACAGAAGCATAAAAAAGCACCTGAATTTAATCAAGTGCTTCAAGACAGTGTTTATATTTTTCAACTCTGGCCAAGTCTTTTTCTGTTACAACCTTGAGCCGAGTCAAATCCGAATTATGCCATAAGTCTTGAATCTTCACGACTTTGGCAAGCTCATTTGCTTTTACCCGTTCAATATATTCTTCATAGCTTTCATCCTTTCTATGAGTGATGGCATCGAGAGCCTCCACAATATTCGGACTAAATCCCAATGCCGAAAACCAGTCAAATGAATAACTATCGTTATCTTCAACAACATCATGCAAGAGTGCAACTATCTTTTGTTCTTCTGTCTCACAACAACTCGCCACATAAAACGGATGTAAATAATACGGTTTTCCGCCCTTGTCCACTTGCCCTTTGTGAGCTTCCATACAAATCTTTTCAGCTATCTTAAGCATATCGTTTAATCACTTCTTTCGCTTCTTCCTCTGTAATTGTGTCAACATTAATATCACCTGTATAAATTTGTAGCATTTCGCTATCCTCGACCCAACGGTGAGAACCAAAGCTGTACCGCTCAAAACGCGCACCATCTCTATGCCGAATCAGCACAGGTGGTCTTCCCGGCAGAGCGAAATCTTCCAAATAATATTTTGTCATTATCCAACCCCATTTTATAATATACGCTAACGAAAATATGCAAATAAAACATTTTCGACAATTCAATTTAATCAACCATTTAAAAATTCAGATGCCCGATGTGCATCTATCACAGCATCCTCATCGCCTATCGCCTCCAGTCGTTCTGCGAAGCTACACTTGATTTCTTCATACATCTCTACAGGTACTTCCGCAGTCAAAAGCTTATTTTCTATGAGCTTCAAGCGATATTTACCATCTTCAATAATATTCCAAATGATTTTTACCACGTTTTATCTTCATACGGTGTATCTTTGACACCGTTATCATTAAGATGACGCACCATATTATCCAACACGCCGTGCCACATTCTTTTAAACCATTCGGTCTCACCGAACCACTTCACTACCGTGGGACTTATCGCATAATATGTATGAATGAACGCTCTACCGAGCATTGTCTCCGCCAGAGTATTGTCCCTGAAACGGCGCAGTGTCCACACCTGAGGGCAATCATAGGAGCCGTACACACAGGTTGCCACATAACAACCCTGACTGTCGCTGTGATTGTACGATCCGAACATCCCCGGATTGCTGGAGCCGGTCTTATTACCGTTTGAATCTCGGTGTGTATAACCGCCGAACAGTCCCGGGTCTGAATGTCCTGTTTTGCGACCTTGATTGTCATAATGATTATATCCGCCGAACAATCCCGGGTCGGAGCGACCGGTCTTATTGCCGTTGGCATCGTAATTGGTGTAACCTCCGAAAAGACCGGGTTCGCTACGCCCCACCTTCTTGCCATGCTCATCATAGTGATTGACGGTGCCGAATAAACCCTGTTCGCTTCTGCCTTTGTTTGCCATTGCCTTTTCCTCCGCTTTAGTTAGTTTTCTTTTGCTTCTGATACCATTTTACACGAAGCTATGTACAATAAAACGGACTTTGTTAAATTAGGTTCCAGGTGCTTTGCCGTTTTCATCACGGTCACCAAGGTAAGCAGTTAATACTATCAACTAAATAATAACACAGTTTTTTCTTTCCGTCATTAGTTTTTCACCGATCGAAAAACAGCTATTGCCAATCCGCCACAGCCACCATACTTTCTTGTTAATCCGATTGACTTCCGACCTGTTTCATGCTATTCTAAAGATGATTCTTGAAAGGAAAGTATTATCTTATGAAAGAAAAACACACTTACTATATGGTGGGCAATGCTCATATTGATCCGGTATGGCAATGGTGCTGGCAGGAGGGCAGCAGTGAAGCTAAGGCAACACTGCGGTCTGCGCTGGATCGAATGAATGAATTCCCCGATTTCGTGTTCATTTGCTCTGCCTCAGTTATATTTGAATGGGTGGAAGAGTTTGCTCCGGAAATGTTCGAGGAAATTCGTCAGCGGGTCGCTGAGGGACGGTTTATTATCGTTGGCGGTATGTATGTCCAGCCCGATTGTAACAATCCCTCCGGTGAGGGATTCGCACGGCAAACGCTGTATGCACAGCGGTACTTCCGAGAAAAATTCGGCGTCACCGCTCGGGTCGGATATAATGTTGACTCCTTCGGTCATAATTTGATGTTGCCGCAGATTCTGAGAAAGAGCGGCATGGACAGCTACATTTTTATGCGTCCCGGCGAACATGAAAAGCATATGGACAGCGATCTTTTCAACTGGGTCTCCCCCGACGGCTCAAAAGTCATCGCCCATCGTATTCTCGACGGCTATGCTTGGAATTTCCGCTCTATGGAGCAGTTGGAAGACCGTCTGCATGACATTGACACAAAAACCGCCACTGACATTGACGAAGGTTTTCTTTTCTATGGCATCGGCAATCACGGCGGCGGGCCGACCATTCAGAATCTGCAACTTATCGAAGAATACCGCCGAACACACTCGGACAAAGCACTGATATATTCCAATGTGACCGACTTATTCGACCACATCCGCAATTCCGACATAATTCTTCCGGAACATCACGATGATCTGCAGCATCACGCTGCCGGTTGCTATGCGACAGTATCCGCTGTCAAGAACGGTATTCGCCGTGGCGAATGTGAGCTGACCGCCGCCGAGAATCTCTGTATGCTGGCTCGTCTTCTGTGCAACAAGGAGATTCACACCGAACAATTCCAAAAGGCGTGGAAAAACATACTTTTTCTCCATTTTCACGACTCCATGGGCGGCTGTGCCATCCGTGAAGTTTACGACGATGCCGCTTACCAATACGGTGCCGCACTGAACACCGCCGCCACAGAAGAAAACAACGCTCTGCAAACCGTCTCTTGGAAAATCAATACCGACGGCAACCACAGCGGTATTCCCATCGTCCTGTTCAACCCACACGGATTTGATGTTGACGAAACGGTTCGCATTTACCGCTGTGCCAACAGCTTGCAGGACTGCAACGGAAACGCCGTCCCATACCAAAAAATCTATTCCACCACCGCAGAGTGCTTTTGGCGCACCGACACTCTGTTCAAGGCACACGTCCCTGCAATGGGGTACGCTGTCTACTACCTCAACGATGACTGGACTTCCAGAGAAATTCAGATGGAGCTTCCCCGTGAAGTCTCGGGAAGTATTGTCAAGGCAATTCCCTACACAGGTTACCGCACCGCAAACAACCACGCCGGCACTGTGTTGGAAAATGATATTTACCGCATTGAATTTGAGCTGCACACCGGCTATATCATCTCCTTTAAAGATAAGCGCACCGGCAAAGAGCTGATTACCGATCGGGCGGCAGTTCCCATCGTGATAGACGAATACTATCACGACACCTGGAGTCACTCAAAAACATTCTTCACCGATCACATGGCTCGCTTTAGCGATGCAGAAGTAACGGCATTGGAGGGTGGCCCGATCCGTGCAACTGTCAAGGTTGTCAGCCGCTATAACAACTCCAAGCTGACTCAGTATTTCTCTCTTGAACAGGGTAGCGAAAAGCTCTCGGTGCGTGCAGAGGTTGATTGGCACGAGCACCACAAAATGCTCAAGCTGGCCTGGCCTATGGCGATTGAAAATCCCGATGCATTTTATGAAATTCCATTCGGCGTAATCAAGCGACCGACCGACGGCGAAGAAGAGCCGGGACTGCAATGGACAGCTATAAAAGGAACCAACGGCGGCTTTGCCCTGATAAACAGCGACACCTACAGCTCCTCTGTACAAGGCAGTACCATCCTTCATACAGTTCTGCGAAGCCCCATCTACGGTGATCACGGCGGTGCTCGCACGCAGGAAAGTGAGTTCACGGAACAGGGTGCTCGAAAATTCTCCTATTCGCTGATGCCGGTCGGTGACAGTTGGGCTCCCGTCATACGTGCGGCACGGCAGTTGAACCGTCCCCTCACCAAGGTTTTGGAGACCTGGCACGGCGGTACGCTGTCCGATCAACCGTACCGTTCTCTGCATATCAGTGCAGACAACATTATGCTTTCCGCCTGCAAACGCAGTGAGGATGGTACCGGACTTGTACTGCGAATGTATGAGGTAGACGGAAAGCATACCTCTGTTACTATCTCCGGCGATATGCTTCCCGTGCCATTAAATGTGACATTCACTCCCTGGTCGATGCGTACCTACTATTTAGCCGACGGTGCTGACGATTGGAAAGAAGTTCTGATCACCGAATACGACCTGTAAGATTTTGCGTAGGTTATGGCATAAAAAGGCACTCATCATCTGAATAATCGGAAACTGTAGTTGGAACAGGAAATTTCAAAAGCAGCGATTAAGTGATGTGGATGTGACGAAATATGATTAAAACAGATGCAGGAGATTCCTTCCCGGTTGAACCGAACGAAGAATATACAGAGCAGATTGCTGAATATAAGCAGGCTTTACTGGATGCGAACTCCTCAATGGATGGGTGCGGTTCTCTTCGTAGATGCGATGACTCGCTTACATATATTTCAGAATGTCAAAAATACACATCACACAAAACACTTCCTGAAGATTGGGTTTTAACAACGCAGTTTTTATACATTCGCAAGGCTGATAATCGACTTGTGGGTATGATACAGGTGCGCCATTATTTCAATGATTGACTTCAAAGTTTGGTGGTCTTATCGGGTATTCAATAAAACTTGACGAAAGAAGAAAAGGTTATGCGGCGTCAATGCTTAAAGCCATTCTTCCTTATTGCAAAGAAATCGGTCTTGATAAAATACTTATATCTTGTATTGATAGCAATATTGGAAGCGAAAAAACAATACTTAACAACGGTGGTGTTTATGAATCCACCGTATATGAACAAGACAAAAAACGTAATTTGAAGAGATTTTGGATTACTCTTTGACAAGATAGTTTATACCCGCAGCCCCTTTGAACCAGTCAGGTAAAATCACAAAAAAACAGCCTCTTATGGTAGAACTAAAACACTACCATAGGAGGTTTTTATACATTGAAAGAAACAGGAAAAAAGTATGGTTTCACATACAAAGAAAAGTGAGTTAAAGCGAAACTGACTTCACAAGAAATGCGAAGTCAGTATATTGCTTATATTTTCACTTTTTCTTCTTATTACCTGCTGATTTTCTTTCCGCTTTTTCTTCTTCCGCTTTCTCCTTGGCTTTTTTCTTCGTCTCGATTTCTCTATTTTTTATTTTGAAAAAGACGAGAACTGCACCCGAGAGTACCGTCGCCGCAACTATAATCCCACAGAGTATTTTCACCGCATCTGAAAAGCTCGCCATCTGTGAGCCTGTCGGCATATCGCTCGGCATGGTATAGGTCTCCTGAGGCACATCATAGTTGCGTGTGGCTTCTGCGGTAGTATCATCGGTCGATTTCGAGGCGTTTTTCTTCGATGAGCTTGACTTTGGCTTTTTCGAGGAGCTTGTCTTGCTCGACTCCGATTTTGACGGGTCGTCAGACGGCTTTTTGTCGTCTGAATTGTCGTTGTTGCTGTCCGTTTTCGCCGCCACGGTCGTGTCCACCGTGAACAGCTTTGACGGTATGCCGTCGTTATCTACAACACGCACCCATATTTCGGGAATATCGTCATGGCGGTACTTCAAACTTATCACCGCCTCGCAGGAAACACCGCTGTCGGTGAAAATTGCATCGCATTTCACTCCGAAAATCTGCTCATCGTATTCGGCGTTGCCGAGAATGTCTATGCTGATAGCCTGCTTGTCGTCTATGAAAATTTCAAAAGCAATAGGCGATTCTTCGGTTATCGTGATTCTTGAAAAGTCGGTGTTGAGTGCAACATAGAGTGAGCCGTCCTCCTGCAAAGCGAAGTATGTGACGAGTGTGCATATCCCGTTTCCGCCGTTTTCGTTTGAGCATTGCACCTCGATGTTGCAATCCGACATTTCATCGGGTGCTATCATTCCGTCAACGCTTATCGCAAGAGCCGACACCGTGGAAATTGTGATGAGAATGACCGCAAACGCAAGGCATATCAATGCCTTTGCCACACGCTTTATTGTTCCCATAGTCTCACTCTTTCGCTAACAAAATTCTAATAACTGTAATGAGCGCAACACTATTGTGCCCGAATTGCAATATCTTTTGGCGGATTTTTTGAAATTTGTCAAAAAGTCGCTGTTGATTTAATATTTACATAAACACAGCGAACTGCTGCTGTTTGGTGTATGCAGTCTCTGCGGTCTTTGTGGCGGCGGGAAATTTCGGTAATATTTCATATTCTGCTGTATGATTAACCTTTCTCACACCACATTCCTTCCAACGAAGAAAAAACTTTGTCTTTCACGAATTTACTTTCCCATTTTCACAACTAAGTATACTATTTAATGTCAATTTATGTCAATAGACCATACAGAAACGCACAAAAAAACGACAAAAAAAGATATCTATACAAGTGTTGCGAGAGATCGGTCGCTTACAACAGGTGACGCAAAGTTTCGCCTTTGCCTGTCTGTTCTCTTCCTGCAGCTCTGTGATTTTGCTCTGCAAACCGGCAGTATCAATCTTCTTGAGTGCCTCAAGCTGACTGTCACGCTCTGTTATCTGACCCTCAAGGCTCTTAACCTTATCAGTCTCTGCTCGGAAATCAGACTTTGAGACGAAATTTTTACCGATATATCCGGCTATCTTCTTATCGATGTCCTCAGTGTGTGCTTCGCCTAAAATTTCTTTAAGCCAGTCCATATAATTCCTTTCCCCTGCACCTTTTTTTACTCGGTCTGTTCCGATGCGGCAGGACACCATTTTGCTCCGGGTGGCGGATAATTTTTAATATAAAAACAGCGTCTTGCAGTTGAATACAAAACGCTGTAATTATTGGGTTGTACTATTTGTTACTGGTCTTCTTCATCGAGAGTATCTTTTCCAAAAGCTTTTATATAGCACTCGGTAAGAACACCTATCACCAATGACGCTTCTTCTTCATCTATTACCCCATCGAGGCGACCTTTTAGGAGGTCCTCATAGTAAAGATAAAGTTCATCGCTCATAAACTCAGTGAGCTTATTGTTGTCCGCCTGCCACTTTATCAGTGGCAGCAGAACATTAAGGCGTTCAGCTTCTTCGAGAATACTTTCATTGAAATCGGGAAGATAGCAATTTTCCATAGAGTCACCACTTCTGGACGATCCGACCGCTTTCAAACAATCATCAAATAGTTCTTGTGTTCCGATATAGTCTAAATCATATTTCATATGTTTTTTCGCATCCTCCTTTTCCAAATATCGCCCTCAACGCTTTTGTTCGAAATAACATTTATTTCAACATCGGGATAAAGCTCTTTGAATTGTCGCATTACACCTTTGCAACTGTCACACATTCCTCGTTCGGACAGCATGCAAATCTTTTTAAACGGTTTTTCTTCATACAAATCGGCAAAGTATTCAAAAAGTTTCGCTTCGGTATCACGAAAAGCACCTTGTCGCACGGTTCCGTCATTTTTTGGAACATCGATATACTCAAAGCGTCTGTTTTCTTTCAGTCCGACAAGCTTGCCAGTTCCCTTGTATCCCTTTGTGCCGGAATCAATCTGACTGTGGGCAAAGTACATATTGTCAATATCGTCATCAATATATGCACCTGCGATATTACCGCTCTTTTTGTACTTGCTTGTGAACTTCAGTCTTTTCTCATAAATGACCTTTTTATCAAATTGCAAGATTTCATCGGTAGAAAAATTTCCCGAATCTATCTTATACTGATTTACAAATCGGTACTGTCTTTTGAGTGTACTCCACTCCTCGGAATTATTATACTTTATTTTCAGAAAATCATCAAGTGTTTGGGGCGCATTTTCTTTGAGAACTGCTTTATATCTTTCAAATTGGCTCTTATCTTCTGCCGAATGGAACGATTTACCGCCTGTCTTTTTGAGCTTATCGGTTTCAGGGTCTATGTTTTCTGCTTTCCATTCTTCATATGTCATACTCGCCGGTACCAGCTTTGTTTCCCCTGTGTCCGGGTCTCTTGCTCTGCGTTGTAGGTTGCTTAACTCCTCGTTTGACATAGCCGTAACCGTCGTGCAACGGTCATTAGGGTGCAGCGGCGGATAATTAACACCTACTTTTGCCTCCGTGACCGGAAAGATTTTGCCATCCAGAGCTCCACATTCTTCGCAGGTGCGGCTGTGTGTGGCAGGGCGGAGGTTTGAGTGCGGCAAGTAAAGTAAAAAACAGCAGTAAGACAAATGTCTTACTGCTGTTTTGGCT
>CAYLQT010000011.1:0-62258 GCA_964386035.1 uncultured Clostridium sp.
TTCTGTCTAAATGATGACATACTCAACTTTGTTGAGATTACATCCGCTAAAGGCGGATTACATACAGCACTTCGTGCTGATTTAATGCAAAGCCTCATATTGATTTTTTATGTCACTCTGGTATACTTCGCCCAAGAGGTGAAGTTGTGGTGGCAAATGTACACTTATGGAATATTCCGAACAGCTGGCAGTCGGAGAAGAGGCATTGTGTAAAGATTTAAAAGGAAAAGATGCTTCAAATACGGTTTTTCAGAGTCGTAAGTCTTCATCCAGTGTTTTTGCAAATGTTATTGCAAGAAAAGAATGCATGTAAGCCGAGAGCTGGTTGAAACTGCTGTATTCCTCAGAAACTATAGATGAAGAAACATTCAGAATGTATAGAAATCTTTGCGGAAGAATTATCTTGACTTAAAATTCATTCACCCCCACTCGGCACGAATAGCTGAGTGGGGGTGAATTGATTTATTATCTCATTTCTTCGATATGATATATATACTCGAGTGAGCTGAGAGCTTCTATTATTTCTTTGTGTGTCTTATACTTCTTCAGTTCTGCGCTGTTTATGGTTATTGTTATCGTATAGACGCTCAGGCCCGAGCCGACATAGGCGAGGTTTGCCTCAATGTCATCGATTCTCAATCCCAAACGGCGAATGACGGTAACAAAATCCTGAAGATATTCACTGCTCTTCAGCTCAAGATGTATCTCAAAGTGATTTGAACGGTTTTTGAGATAGGCTTCGAGTGAGGGGAAGCAGGCGAGTATGCAAAGCAGGAAGAGGTAGACAATAACGGTTATTGTGTAAAGTCCGGCACCTATCGTGAAGCCGAGTATGCCGCAGGTCCACAGACCTGCCGAGGTGGTCAGTCCCTTTATCTGATTGCGTGAGCTGAAAAGTATCGAGTTGCCGCTGAGCATTGCCGTGCCGATAACCGTGGAGGCGGAGAGCACGGGAAAGCCGAATGAAAAGCTACGCATAAGATAGATGTCAAGTATCATCGAGACCGTAGACGCAAACGAGATAAGCACGAAGGTGCGAAGACCTGCGGAGTGCCGCTTGCTTGAACGCTCACAGCCGATTACCGATGCAAAAATGACCGCTATGGCGACTCGGAGTATGACGGAATATGTGTTCAACTCGGTTGACCATTCACCGAGCAGACGTGCGATGGGGTCAGCTATTGCAAATATTTCAAGAGTGTGCATTGTTATTTCTTCTCCTCCTGTTCTTCCTGCGGTGGTCAAGGCTCATGCCGGCGAGCAGATATTGCTCATCCGCCGCCTCGGAAAAAGCTTCTTCGTCCTCGTGATACGGGTTCTCGTGCTTCGGAAGCTCCTCCTGTATGGCCTGTATGCGTTCGATGAGCAGCTCGACCTTGTTTTTGGCGTGGCCGTCCTCGGCTATTTCAACTATATCCTCGAGCTTGTTTGAATAGGACTTTGAAAGATAGAGTGAAAGCTTTGCACAGCCGGGGCCTATCAGCTCATAAAGTACGCTCGATGCCAGAATTATTGTCTCAAGTGTACTGCCTGCCTCTCCGCCGAGAGTTCGTGCACCCATGGCTGCAAGGCCTATTGCAACGCCTGCCTGCGGAATCAGCGCAAGGCCGAGATAGTTTCGGACGAGCTTATCCTTCTTTGTTATCAAACAGCCGAGGAATGCACCGCCGTATTTGCCGATTATTCTGACGATGAAATAGCAAACGCCGACGACTATCAGCGGAACGCCGCCCATTGCCGAGGAGGTATCGACAAGTGCACTGAGGTTGAAGTTCAAGCCCGAACGCACAAAGAAGAGCAGAAGTATCGGAGGGCTGAAATAGTTCAACTGCTTGAACAGTCTCTCGTCATCGGAGAGGTTTATGTACACCATGCCCATTGCCATACATCCGAGCAGGGGCGAGACATCGAGCATAGCACATATGCCGCAGAATGAGAACAGCAGTGCAACGGAGACGATCAGCCTGTTGTCCGTCGAACGCTTTTGGAGCAGCAGCTTTAGTATGAGACCGAACAGACCGCCGAGTGCAAAGACGAGAATATTAAGACCGATCGGCTTCAAAACGCTGCCGATGCTGAAATGTCCTGACATATTGGCGAGCGCCACGGAAATAGCGACGCTGTATGCGACAAGTCCCACAACATCGTCAAAAGCGACTACCTGGAGCAGAGTGTCAACAAAATCGCCCTTGGCGTGGGTCTGGCGGATGGTCATAACGGTTGATGCCGGGGCGGTGGCAGAAGCGAGTGCGCCGAGCACCAACGAGAAGTTTATGTCAAGGTGAAGAACGAAAAACGACACGATGAACACGACGACCGAGGCAAGGCACGCCTCAAGCACGGTTATGACAACGACCTTGCCGCCGTTCTTCTTCAGCGTTGAAAATCTGAAAAATTCGCCCGTACTGAATGCGATGAAGGCGAGTGCGATGTCACTCAAAAAGTCCATGCCCTCAACAATTTCAGTCGGTATGAGGTTTAACACATACGGGCCGAGCAGAACGCCCGAGAGTATGTATGCCGTAACATTCGGCAGTCGCAGTCGTTTTGTGATTCTTGTTGCCGCAAAACCTGTTATCAGCATCAGCGCCACGGAGATAATGATCTGTGCAACGGGTGACGTGACATTGAACAGTGAGTTTAACAATCCTTATCCCTCTTTCCCTAAAATGATATAATCACCGGCTGCATATTTGCAGTCAGCGATCGTCAAAAAATACTTGCGTTTTCCTTGTATTATATGATATACTCAAACTACAATAAAATCAAATTATTTTATTTTTGATTTTCCAAAAACTTTTTTATGGTGAGACTATGATAGACAATAAAACCCAAACTTTGATAGCTGTTGCGGAGCAGAAGAACTTCACTCGGGCAGCCGAAGTGCTCTCTTTGACACAGCCTGCGGTCAGCCATCAGATAAGCCAGCTTGAGCAGTCACTTGGCGCAACGCTTTTTAATCGCAAGAAGGGCGAGCTGACTTTGACGCAGGAGGGGGAGATTGCGGTCAAATATGCTCGAATGCTCATGTCGATGGATCAAAAAATGCACATGGAGATAGAGGATTCACAGCGTAACATCAAAAAGCTCCGCATAGGCTTGACCCACACCTCGGAGAGCACCTTCGCAACCGAGGTTCTCGCACGCTACGGCAACGAGTATCCAAATGTAAGCATTACTGTTTTTACAGATACTATTAAAAATCTTTATGATATGCTTGACAATTTTGAGATAGATCTCGCAATAATGGACGGAAAGGTGACAAATCCCGCACTCAATTCCGTTATGCTGGACACGGACTATCTCGTGTGCATAATGTCAAACAAAAATCCGCTTGCAAAGCGTTCGATGATAACTCTAAACGAGCTTCGCCGTGAGCGGCTTATCCTGCGCCTGCCAACCTCATCGACCCGAATGTTGTTTGAAGCGACGCTCGAGAGCCACAGTGAGTCGATGGATGACTTCAATGTAATACTCGAGGTTGATAACGTTGCGACGATAAAAGACCTTGTTCAAAAGGATTTCGGCGTATCCATACTTGCAAAGAGTGTGTGCATAAAGGAAATGCGGAAGAAAAAGCTGACGATAGTTCCGATAGAAAATCTGAGTATGCCCCGTGAGACGAATATAGTTTATCACAGAAGCTTTACGCACACCGAGGTGTTGCAGGATATAACTCAGCTTTATCATGAGACGAAGAAAAAATATCTGGTATAAAAAATGCCCGTCAAGCGTTTAAGCTGACGGGCGTTCGTCTTTATGCGATTACAGTACTCGACTGTCTGTCGGTGGGAACGAGGGCTATGTAGCTCTGACCGGGGTTGAGTTCAAGCTCACTGCCCGAGGAGGAATAGAGCTTGAGCATTTCGTTATAGTTGCCCTTTTTCCATGTGATGCTCTCATATGCACCGTTTGTGAAATAAAGTCCGCTGCCACTTGTGAGATCCATATCGACACAGCCGGAGGAGTCGCCCATGAGCGAGACGGGGCAGTAGATTATCACAACATTTTTCACAGCCATCTGCTTGCCGTCTGCGTCGGTCATAGGCGAGCCGTTGATGTTGTTCAGAAACAGGCCGCTGTCTGCCGAATATGTGAACGAATGGTTGCAGTATGAGGAGAACACAAAATCCACTCTTGAGCAGGTGCCGCCCGTGGGAGTCCTCGGCGTTTTGACGGATACGAACTTAAACGGCGAGGAATAGCCTGCGTTTATCTCACGGCGAATACCGAGATCCTCTATGCCGCTGTTGATAGCGTCACGGGTGGTGTAGCCCCTGTGCTCTATTGCAACATTGGTACGCTCTGTGTCACGGAAGAAGTATCTGCCGAAATATGAGCGGCCGTCGAGGTCATCAACATCCCTGTCGCTTATTGCCGCATATGCGTATTTACTACCGCCCCAGTGGACGAAAACAGCGTCAAGTCCCTCGGCTATCTCAAGGAAGTCATGCCTTGCGCTTCTCATTGAGCCGACCTTTGAAGGGATTTTGTTTATGTCCGAATAGAGCCAGAGCATTCTGGTGATTCCTGCCTCGGTGACACCCTCAAACACTATGTCGGGAGTACACAGACCCCACTGAGGACGGGCGGGCTTGGAGTTGTTGACAACAACCGCTATCGGACGCTTGCCCTGAGCGGTGAAGCCCGAAAGACCGGTGAGCGGATCAAGATCCGTAGGTTCGGCCTCCTGAGTGGTTGTGCCGGATTCACCCGTGTTGCTGTCGGTCTTGTTGCCGGTGCATTTTGTGATGAGCAGAACCACAAAAACCAAAATCAGTATTGCCGCCGCAATGAGAATGTACAGTCTTGAATTGTTTTTCTTGCGTTTCTTTTGACTTGACATCTTCCCTTACCTCTGTTAACTGAAATTTTTTTGTCAATTTAATTATAACGCTCATATATTGTTTTTTCAAGTCGATTTTATTGACTTATCTTTTTTCAATGCTATATAATATAATTGTCTTATAAGCCTGATATGGCTTTGGCGTCGGGGAAGCCGACGCACAAATCAAGGAGGTAACATTATGTCAAGAGTATTCAATTTTTCGGCAGGCCCGTCCATGCTGCCCGAGAGCGTTCTCAACCGTGCTGCGGCAGAGATGCTCGACTATCACGGCAGCGGTCAGTCTGTCATGGAAATGTCGCACCGCTCAAAGGTGTTTGAGGAGATAATGGCTCAGACCGAGGCTCTTTTCAGAAGCGTTCTCGGTGTGCCCGATAATTACAAGGTTCTCTTCCTCCAGGGCGGCGCATCAACTCAGTTTGCCGCAATTCCGTTAAATCTTTTGAACGGCAGCGGCAAGGCGGACTATATGCTCACAGGTCAGTTCTCGACCAAGGCATATAAAGAGGCTCAGAAGTACGGCGAGGTCAGAGCGGTCGCCTCCTCAAAGGATGCAACCTTCTCATATATCCCTGAGGTTACAAAGGAAGACTTTGATCCCGAGGCCGACTATGCGTATATCTGCCTTAACAACACGATTTACGGCACAAAGTTCCCCTATATCCCCGACACCGGCGATGTGCCGCTTATAGCCGATGTCTCATCCTGCTTCCTCTCAGAGCCGCTTGATGTGTCGAAGTTTGGCATTATCTACGGCGGCGCTCAGAAGAACGTTGCTCCGGCAGGTCTGACAATAGTCATAATCCGTGAGGATCTTATCGGCAAGGCGAGGGATATAACCCCTGCTATGCTCGACTACAAGAATATGGCGGACAATGACTCAATGTACAACACACCTCCCTGCTGGTCTATCTATATGTGTAAGCTCGTGCTTGAGTGGATAGAGAAGCTCGGCGGACTTGAGGAGATGAAGAAGAGAAACGAGGCAAAGGCAAAGATACTCTACGATTTCCTCGATTCGAGCAAGATGTTCTCCAACCCCGTCAGACCCTGCGACCGTTCGCTGATGAACGTCACCTTTGTCACCGAGAGCGAGGAGCTTAACAAGAAGTTCGTTGCCGAGGCGGCACAGGCAGGCTTTGTCAATCTCAAGGGACATCGCTCTGTAGGCGGTATGCGTGCATCGATTTACAATGCTATGCCTGTCGAGGGCGTTGAGCAGCTTGTCGAATTTATGAAGGAGTTCGAGAAGAACAACTAAGGGGGAATAACCGTGACCGAGATATTAACTCTTAACAAGATAGCAAAATGCGGAACAGATTGCTTTGACAGCACAAAATATGTCTGCTCCGACAGCGTGAACGATCCCACCGCCGTTATGGTGCGTTCGGCTTCAATGCACGAGACCGAGTTCGGCTCGTCGTTGCTTGCAATAGCACGTGCAGGTGCAGGAGTGAACAACATTCCGATAGACAGATGTTCCGAGTCGGGCATCGCCGTTTTCAATACTCCGGGAGCCAATGCCAATGCGGTCAAGGAGCTTGTGCTGTGTGCGGCGTTCCTTGCATCACGCAAGATAACCTCTGCAATAGACTGGTGCAAAACCCTCAAGGGAGAGGGCGACAATGTATCAAAGCTCGTTGAAAAGGGCAAGAGTGCTTTTGCCGGCCCCGAGATAAAGGGTAAGACTATGGGCGTTGTCGGTGTTGGCGCAATAGGCCTGCTTGTGGCGAATGCGGCATACGATCTGGGTATGCGTGTCGTTTGCTTTGACCACAGCTATGACAAGGGCGTAAAGCGTGATGTGAAGTCCGGCGTTGAAGTGACGGGTGACCTCTCCGCTGTTTTCGCCTGTGCTGACTATCTGAGCCTGCACATCCCCTGCAATGACAGCACAAGGAATACCGTAAATGCACAGACCATAGCCGAGATGAAGGACGGAGTGCGTATCCTCAACTTTGCCCGTGCGGAGCTTGTCGATTCCGATGCACTTCTTTCGGCGCTCGAGAGCGGAAAGGTTGCGGCATATGTGACCGACTTCCCGACCGATGCACAGATAGGTGTAGACGGAGTTGTGGCTATTCCGCACCTCGGTGCATCCACCCCCGAGAGCGAGGATAACTGTGCGGTTATGGCGGCACAGGAGCTTATAGGCTATCTCGAGCGTGGCGAGGTTAAAAATTCCGTGAATCTCCCGAATCTCACCCCTGCGGCAGAGTTTGAGAACCGTGTTTGCGTCATCTATAAGGATGAGGACGGCGTGCGTGATTCGATAACGGCGGCAGTCGGCGGCTCGATAATTTCACTCAACAGTGCATCGAAAAAGGGCATGGGCTATCTCGTGTGCGACACCGCCGCCCCTGTAGATGTTGCCGCTGTTTCGGCAGTTGACGGAGTGATAAGGGTTAGAGCGATATAATTCGTTGTTTATTTTTCAAGGTACGCAGAGTGCCGATGAATAACACATAAAAAGTCCACTCGATCGCAAGAGTATTTCTGCGTTCGAGTGGACTTTGCCTTTTTGATTTTTATTTTACGCTTTTTTGCCTGCTATCTGCGGAATTTTTCCGATGACAAGGGCAACTGCGGCGGTGATGATTATTTCGGGAATCATAAACAGACCGTTGTAGGTTATCGAATAGATGAGAGCGAGGCTCGAACCGCTGAAGTGCTCGAGCACCTTTGCACCGAGGGTGAAGCCCTCCTGCGAGAAGAACCACTCAGCCCACGTGCCGAAGAAGAGGTATCCCGAGACGATGTGGGCGAGGTAACGCAGAGAGAGTGCGACGAGCGAGCCGACACAGAGCGATGCAGACGGATTTTTTATCCTGCTTCTGAAAATTCCACCGAGACCGAGCACAGTGTAGGCGATTATGTAGTCGATGACGCAGACGAGTATAGCCTTCCACAGAAGCATGTAGCTGTCCGAGCTTGGCATAAAGAATGCCGAGACGGTGCGAAAGCCCAAAAGCATCTGAAGCACGGCGTAAATGAAGCCTGTTATAAGTCCCCATTTGGTGCCGTTGCGGTAGGCGGCGAGTACAATCGGCAGCATACTGCAAATCGTAAAGCCCCCGCCGAAGGGCAGGTTCAAAAACGGAATGAAGCTGCAAATGACATTGAGCACCGTAGCTATCGCTATCATTAGCGCACATTCGACTACGGTTTTGGTGTTGTTTTGTCTTGACATGGCAATTCCTCCAAAAAATAAACGCCTATGCAATATGCACAGGCGTCCTTAAATTTATAATACACAGCAAAGCTGTCTATTATCTTCCTACGCCGGCATTATCCGGATCAGGTTTTGAGGGTATTATCTCAGCCGATCATATGATCAGCACCCCTGATATTCAGTTTTTATCAGTCGGCTTTGCTTATCTCTGCCTTGCCCTCGGGCGTGTCTCTGTAGTACTGGGTTTTGGGATTCGGGTGCTTGGTTGAATCCCACAGCTCCTGTGCTACGGGCGCCCATTCGGCGGCGAATCTGTCACAGCGTGAGCAGAGAGTCTCAACATCCTCGGGAGCGAGCAGGTCGGTGGACTTTGCACCGGTTTGCTTTATCATCTTTCTCAGACACTGCGGATTTTCGAGCATCGGGCACGGGCGAAGATGGTTGTCGTTAAACGGCTGACCGTGCCAATACGCCTGGAACAGCGGACGCTTGAGAGCCTCAATGAGAGAGCACTCACGGATGTTTGAATCTGAATAATGAATGAACACGCAAGGCTCGATGTCGCCTGCGGAATTGATGTGGAAATAGTTTCTGCCGCCTGCTATACAGCCGCCGACATATTCTGCGTCATTCTGGAAGTCGATGACAAACATCGGCTTGCCGGTCTTTGAATTACGCATTTTGCGAAGCCAGCGGTACATATGTGTACGCTGTTCGGGGGTGGGGATAAGCTCCTCGACCGCACCCGAGCCGACGGGCATATAGTTGAAGTACCAGGCGAATCTTACACCCTTTTCTATCATCAGGTCTACGAACTCATCGGAGGTTACGGAGTCAACATTCGCACGGGTGTAGCACACCGAGATGCCGAACAGACAGCCTTTGCTCTTCAAAAGCTCCATAGCTTTCATAACGTGGTCGTAGCTGCCGTTGCCGCGTCTGAAGTCGTTGCTGTCCTTGTCGCCCTCAACGCTTATCGCAAGGGAGATGTTGCCCACGCGCTTCATTTCCTCGCAGAAATCCTCATCAACAAGGTCAGCGTTTGTGTAGGAGAGGAAAGCACAGTCGGGATGAAGCTCACAGAGCTTGATGATGTCCTTTTTTCTCAGCAGCGGCTCGCCGCCGGTGAACATATAAAAGTGCGTACCCATGGCTACGCCCTGATTTATAATATCGTTCATCTCATCGAAGCTGAGACTCTGCTTGTGACCGTATTCGGCACTCCAGCAGCCCTTGCACTTGCGGTTGCAGGCACTTGTCGGGTCGAGCAGGATTACCCACGGGATATTGCAATGGTATTTTTCTCTGTTGGAGCGCACAGCTTTAGTGCCGTTGACACCGGCTCCGAGACCGAGAGCGAGAAGCATTTTCAAAATAACCTCGTTGTCAACCTCGTCGAGCATATTAAGAGCGAGCTGACGCCAAACATTGTCGTGATCGACAGCACCATTGCGGAGCGCCACGAAATTCTGCGGAGGGAATATGTTCTTGACGAATCTCTCACCGAAATCTATGAGCTTAATGAGATTTTGGTCGGGATCCTTTTTGACATATTTAAGTACACGAGACAGGACTGCACCTGCAGCTGCACGCTGAATTTTATCTTTGACCGTCACGGTACAGCCTCCTTTCTGTTAAAAAACGATACTTTTTGTAAATTCATTTATATAGTGTAGCACAGCTTTATCCGAAAATCCACATTTAAAAGAAAAAAATCGGAAAACGGGATAAAATTTTCGGACTGTTCATAAACTGAGACAGCGTAATATAACCTTGCAAAAAAATCACTTTCGGGATATACTATAGATTATCATGCTTTGATAGGGGTTTGGAATTGAAGGAATTTTATGTCAGGCACAGGGATGTGCTCATGCTCATTTTGCGCTGCGTTGTGGCGGCGACACTGTTTGTCACGGCAATAGTGAACTATGACCGCTTGACCAAAATCGATATGCGTGCGCTCGTTGACTCCGCAGGGAGCATTGCGGCGGCGATAGTGGCGATAATCGGTATTTACGCAATAAAATCCGTGCTGTTTGTCATACCTGCGTCGATGATATACATCTATGTCGGCATGGCGTTTACACCTGCCGCAGCGATTGCAATAAACTTCGGCGGTATAGCACTTGAGATTACGGTGACATATCTGCTCGGACTGTTTCTCGGCGGCGAATATGTCGAAAAACGATTGAAGGGCAGCAAGGCAGGAGAAAAGGTGCTTGCAATAGGCGACGGAAAAAAGCTTTCCGCACTGTTTGTCGTGCGTGCTCTGCCTGTGTTCCCAATAGACTTTGTCAGCCTGTTCCTCGGTGCGGCAAAGCTTCCCTTTTGGCAGTATGCGCTCATCTCTCTGGGCGGCATTATGCCCAGAGTCATACTCTTTACCATTCTCGGTGACGGAATATATGACTACATTCCGATGGATAAGATAATCCTTGTGATAGTTTGCTGTATACCCGTTGTAATGATTTGGTGGGTAGTGAAATTCTTCAGGACAAGGAAGAAAAAGGCACAGTCAAATGCCGACGGCAGCGGTTCATCTGCCGGTTGAGCCGAAGCCGCCCTCGCCACGCTCCGTCTCGTCAAGGTCGAACACCTCGACCGGCTCGGCGGGGATGACGGGAGCCAGCACAAGCTGTGCAATACGCTCACCCGGAGCTATCGTGTAGTCCTCACGGGAAGTGTTTATCAGTCCCACACATATCTCGCCTCTGTAGTCGCTGTCGATGACACCGACTCCGTTCGAGAGTGAAATACCGTGCTTTATTCCCAGACCGCTGCGTGCGTAAATGAACGCTGCGGTCTCGTTGTTTTCTATGGCTATTGCGATGCCCGTGGGAATGACGGTGCGTTCACCTGCCTTGAGGATGACCTCGTTTTCTATGCAGGCGCACAGGTCAAGTCCGGCACTGCCGGAGGTGGCACGCTTCGGGATTATCGCCTCGGGGCGAACTTTTTTCATTTTAATCTGCATATTGTTCCTCCGTTATTCAACCCCACGGTAAAGCAGTCCGCGGGTAAATTCGCCCTCGGGGGCAAGTCCTTTTCTGTAGCTGTCAAGCACACGCTCACATTCCGCTTTTGTCTCGGTCGTAAACCAGAGCAGTGAAAAATCCGCAAAGGCGAATTGCTCGCCCTTGTCGCTCTCCACAACGGGAACGCTGTTCAAAAGCGTGGAGGCAAACGACGTACACTCCACGGGGAAGGTGACCCCCATGCGGTCGGTGAGCTTGCCGCGTTTTTGACATTCGGCACAGCTTGTGCCGTTTTTAACAGGGCAGTTTCTCGTGTGCATGAGCGGAAGCCTGCCATAGGCGAAAACTCCTCTCGGGAGCTTTCCGCCGAGTGCGGCACATTGAGTTAATTTAAGCTCGGTGCTCAGTACCGCATCGGTGAAGCCGAGAGCGGCAAACTCATCGAGCGAAAAGGTGTTGAATATATTTGTTCCGGGCAGAGCACAGAGCTTCAGTCCGGCTTTTTTTGCAATGGCGGCACCGTCGAGCGAACAGACGGCGGCAAGTGAAATTCCGTTTTTGCGAGCCGATAAGAGTGCATTGTAAACCGCTTCGTCGCCGCCGAATATGGCGGCAGGAACCTCGACTGCAGGCTGTATCTTCTTTTCCTTGAGCAGTTCAACGGTTTTTGCCGTCACCCCAAGGGGTAGTATAACACGCCTGACATTTTGAAGATTTTCCGGTATCTGCTCCGAGCGGCGAACTCTTATTACAAAGCCCCTGTTTTGAGCACGGCGGCGTTTTATCTCAACGCTTTGCTCGGTGAAGGGGATATCCTTTCGCTCGGCGATTTTCTTTTCAAGCTCCGAGAGGGCGGAGCGGCGAAGTGAATTTATCTCGGCGGCACTTAAAAAAATACTGTCCCCCGAATCAACTTCGATATCCTCTGCATAAAACTGGGTCGAACCGCATTTGCGAAGTCTCGCTTCTATTTCATCGGAGCCGACCGCCCTGTTCTGCGCCCGTTCGACCTCTTTCTCGGACTCAACGAACACGCTCTTGCCGGCACCCTTCACCGCAAGTCCGACTTTCTCGCCCTCGTGGGCACTGAGGCTCATGTCAACCTTGATTAGCGGCTTTTCTCCGTCATAGAGTGCGGCAAGGGGAGACAGTACCTCTTTGGCGGCGGTCACATCCTCCTTGCGGCGTATGCCGAACATATCACGCCCGAGCTTGCCGTCGTAGTAGCCGTCCGTAAAGCCGGAGCGGGAGAATATGGCCTCAAGCGTACGCTCATATTCCGCAGGACTTTCACCGGCAAGGCTTTTTTTGCAGGCAGTCACAGTCGCCGCAACATATTCGGGACGCTTCATGCGGCCCTCTATTTTGAACGACATAACACCCATATCCGAAAGCTCACGAAGATGCTCTATGAGCGATATATCTTTAAGGCTCAGGTCATGTCCCGTTCCGTTTGCGGCTGAAAACGGAAGTCTGCACGGCTGGGCGCAGAGCCCCCTGTTGCCGCTTCGTGAGCCGAGCACTGCACTGAGCTGACATTGACCCGACAGGCACATACAAAGTGCGCCATGGACGAACATCTCAAGCTCTATCGGTGAGCCTGCGGCGATTTTTTCAATCTCTTTTCTTGAAAGCTCTCTGGGCAATACGGCACGGCAAAAGCCCATATCCGCAAGCATTTTTATTCCGTCGAGAGTTTGAACGGACATCTGCGTTGAGGCGTGCCTCGGCATATCGGGAGCCGCCTTTGCAACCATGGCGGCAAGTCCGATATCCTGTAAAATAAATGCGTCTGCTTTGGCTTCGCAGGCGCATCGAACAGCGTTTAATGCTGTGTTCATCTCGTCATCACGCACAAGGGTGTTCAGCGTTATGTATACCTTCACACCGTGAGCATGGCAATATTCGATTGCCCGAAAAAGCTCCTCGTCGCTGAAGTTTGCGGCGTTGCGGCGAGCGTTCAGCTCTCTGCCGCCGAGATATACGGCATCCGCTCCGCAACGGACAGCCGCAATCAGCGAATCGAACGAGCCTGCGGGGGCAAGTATCTCCGGCTTAGTTATCATGGGAATTCTTTGAGTTGAGCTTGGCTTTCAGGCTTTCAAGCTCTTTGGTGAGTCTGTCCGCCTCACGGGTGGCAATTTCGCAGTCCATTTTCGCCTTTGCCGAATCTGCAAGATAGTCTTGAATGTTGGAACGCAGCTTGTCGGCGCTTTCTATAGCCTTCTTCTCGGCATCCGCAAACTCGAGTGCCGCAAGAACTGCCGCCTGAGTGATGGAAATGCGAGGATTTTCTCTGAGAATTTTTTCGAGCTTTTCGTCAACATCGTAACCAATCTCAAGCATATATTTCGGATCTTCATCTGTGTTCAGAAAATATTCCGTGCCGCAGATGTTCAGTTTGACCTTCTTTTTGTCCATATTTACGACCCTTTCTTTATCCCCGACTACAGGGCATATAATCACAATCATATTATACAATAGAACCCGATGAGAATAAAGAGCTTTTTGAAATTTTTTTGTCGGCCGTGCCGATGCAAAAACTGCCGGACGACAAAAAAGCTCCCCCTCGGTTGAGGGGGAGCGGTGAGTGCTTTATCAGTCCTCGTTCTCTTCTCTTACCTTTTTAACTACTTCCTCGGGGATAGCCTCGCCGTGGCGGACTACAAGGATGCAGAGGATGGAGAGGATGAACATTATCGGTGAATAGTAGAACAGGGACATATATGTGCCTGTGAACATACGGACGATACCGTAAATTATCGGGGTGGCGATCTGAGCGGAGAAGGTAGCGGT
Organism: uncultured Clostridium sp.; assembly: GCA_964386035.1. GTDB lineage: Bacteria > Bacillota > Clostridia > Oscillospirales > Acutalibacteraceae > CAG-177. Next base: position 13,790 of record CAYLQT010000011.1, read on the forward strand.
GTAGTAATAACCGGTGAAGGTGCCAACCTTATCCATGCCGCCGATCTCGAGAACGAGAGGCAGGGTGTTGACGGTGATGAACATATTGGCAGCGCCGCCGACAACAAGTGCAACCCAAATGAATATGCTGCTCAGAGTGGCAATTCCGAGAGTTTCGGTGACAAGGTATGCACCGAAAGCGAGGACAAAGATCACGAGACCTGTGAGAATGGTCTTCTTGCGGCCTATCTTCTTGCCGAGCCAGCCTGCCGGAAGAGCGGCAATAGCGGAAGCGGCGGCAAAGGCGGTGGTCATGATTGTAGCTTCCGAGGTGGTCTTGTGAAGAATCTCATCGGCAAACAGAGCAAAGAAGGTGGAAATTGCGTTTGTTCCGCAGAACAGGAAGAACAGACCCATGAGCATGAAGATGAGGCTCTTTCTCTCGGCAGAGGAGAGCTTTGCTTTCTTCTGTGCTTCCTTTTCGGCTTTCTTGGCTTCCTTTTCAGCCTTGAGCCTTGCGGCTTCATCGGAAGCCTGATTCATTTCAGCCTGAACCTTTATGCGGCTGTCCGGCTCCTTGACGAAGAAGAGTATAACAAGCATACCGAGAATCATAACTATCGAGCCGAGCAGGAAGACATAAGGATAGGCGAGATATTCGTTCTCCTGAGTGAGGGTGGGAATACCCTTGACTGCACAGTAGATAGCGGTGACTATAGTACCTGCGAACAGACCTACAGCACTGCCTATGCCGCCCATGAGGTTGATGACTGCGTTGCCCTCGGAACGGATGTTGGAGGGAGTGAGGTCGGGCATGAGCGCAACGACGGGAGATCTCCACAGCGACATGACGAACACAAAGAGGATAACAAAGAGCATTGTCAGCGGAAGTGAGTTAAGCTCGAGTGCCATCACCGGAATCAGAGCGAACAGCACTGCCGCAACGGGTGCACCGAAGATGACATAGGGACGGCGCTTGCCGAAACGGGAATGAGTTCTGTCGGAAAGCTTGCCGAAGGTCGGCTGGAAGATAACACCGAAGATGTTATCAAAGGTCATTATGATACCGATGAAGAGGGGAACGAGGGTTATACCCGCCGCACCGTGGACATTTTCACCGTTGGCCTCTGCAAATTTTGCAAGCACGGGGAACATCTCATTGAGCTTTGTTGACCACGAGGTGATGAGGGCACTCTCGTTGAGAAGCTTGTTGAGTATCTTGGTTATGTAAGGATCATAGATTGCCCAGGCGATGGAAGATGCGAGGAATCCGAATCCGGTGAGGATTGTGTGCGGATAATGCAGCTTGCCGTTCGGCTTGGCACAGAAATATTTTTTCTGAGTTTCCATTTGTTTTAGATTACCTCCTTTTGTTTTCGTATGGACGGTTTTGTTGACCATACGACCCTTAACGGTGTAATTGTAACATATATATTTGGTTTTGCAAATAGTTTTTTGACTGTTTGCATAAAAAATAAAAAAATATTTATTTGTTTCAAGCTAAATTTCTCAAAAACAAATGCACCGGCAAGTGATATAAAAGCACCGCAGAGTATGACTCTGCGGTGTGCGGTTGCTGTGCTTACTTCAAGAAGCCGCTTACGATGACTTCCTCTGCCTCCTCCTCGGTGAGGCCGAAGGTCATCAGCTTTAAAAGCTGGTCGTTGTTTATTCTGCCTATCGCCGCCTCGTGGACTATTTGAGCGTCGGCATCGTTTGCGGCAATTTCGGGGATGGAACGAATCTTTGCGGTGTCCATGATTATCGAGTCGCATTGCACGTGGGCACGACATTCCGTGTTGCCGACGGCTCTGGGATAGAATATCTGCTCCGACTCATCCTTGGCAACAGAGCGTGAGACTATTCTTGCACTCGAGTTTTTGCCGTTCAGGTTTACCGTCATATTTGAACGTGCTTTCTGCTTGCCGTGGGTGAGCAGTCGCTCGGTGATGACGAGTGTGGCATCCTTTTCAAGAGCCGCTTCTGTTTCACGCACGGTTGAATCAACGCCTGCGAGCTGAACCGTTTCCATCTCGCAAAAGGCACCGTCCTCAAGGTTCACCTCGGTTACGGGGTTCAGTATCTTTTCACCCGTGCCCTCGCCCTCGCCGTAGTGCTTTTCGATATATTTGACTCTTGCGTTTTTGCCGATGAAGAAGCGGTGAATACCGTCGTGCTCGGTCTTTTCGCCGCCGCAGTTGTGTATGCCACAACCTGCGACTATGAGCACATCGGCACCCTCACCGATAAAAAAGTCGTTGTAAACCTTATCGTTCACGCCGGTTTCGGTGATTATGACGGGGATGTGAACCTCTTCGCCCTTGGTGAACGGCTTAACATATATATCTATGCCGGACTTTCCGTTTTTCGGCTCTATTGTAATATTTTTACTCGACTGCCTTATAACGCCCTCGCCGTTCTTTCTTATGTTAAAAGCACCCCCGGGCGTGACGCTCATATCCATATCGGCAATGGTTCGGAGCAGTGATATATCTACGCTTTTGAGCTTGTCCGCCATATCATTCACCGTCCTTTCGGTTGAAATCGCAGCTACCGTCAAGCTGACCGAGCAGCTCGGGGAGAATCTCGTCCTTTGAGCCTCTTTTGCGTATTTTGCCCTTTTCGACGACTATCATTTCGTCCGCAAGCTGCATTATACGCTCCTGGTGTGAGATGACGATGACTGTCTCATATCTGTTTTTGCACATTGAGCGGAAGCTTTCGACGAGCATTGCAAAGCTCCACAGATCGATTCCCGCCTCCGGCTCATCGAATATAGCAAGGCTGACTTTGCGTGCCATGAGAGTGGCGATCTCTACTCTCTTTACCTCGCCGCCGGAGAGGGACGAGTCCACCTCACGGTTGAGATATTCTCTCGAGCAGAGACCGACACCGGTGAGATAAGCACAACATTCGTCCTCAGGCAGCTCACTGCCGTGGGCAAGGCTCAGAAGTCGGCGCACGGTCAGTCCCTTGAATCTGGGCGGCTGCTGAAAGGCGTAGCCTATACCGACCTTGGCTCGTTCGGTTATGCTCATGTGCGTTATGTCGATACCGTTGTAGATTATCTGACCCGAGGTCGGCTGCTCTATACCCATGATAAGTTTTGCGAGTGTAGATTTGCCGCCGCCGTTAGGCCCTGTTATGACAACGAATTTGCCGTCCTCTATAGTGAGGCTTATGTTGTCGATGATTTCAAGCTCACCTTCACCGCCGTCAACGGTGAAGGAGACGTTTTTCAGTTCCAGCATCTATACTTTCCTCCCTGAGGTTGTGTGAAATGTATTTAACAGATAAATTATACAGACTTTTTCATCTAAAGACAAGATGTTGAGACGGTAAATCGCTCTTTGATGGCGATATTTTAGCCTCGGGCGAGATATTTTATGAGTTTTTTGTAAACAAAGTCTGATTTTATTTGAATTTTTATATGAAAGCTGATAGAATAGAAAAGTAAAATACCGGACAGGAGGTATAGGTTTGTCAGATTTGGAAAAAACTCAGCCCGTTGAAGAAAACGAGGCTGCGATGAACGAAGAAACCTTTGAGTACGACAGAACCCTGTGCTGTTCTTGCCAGAAGCATGAGCGTGCAGCAGGCAGCTATTACTGCGAGGAATGTCGCACCAAGATGATGAAAACAAAGATAAAGGGCGGCGCAATATTTGCGGCGGTGCTTTGCGTTATAATTTCGCTTTGCTCCATTATCCTTCTCGGCGCAAATGCCACCCAGATGGTCGATCTTCTTGAGGCGGATACCCTCGCACAGCAGGGATATATCAACGCCGCTTTGAACAAGGTCTCCGAGGCTACGGATGCAAACTCCGCTATCAACGATAGCGATACGGTGCAGAGCATCAGCGATATTTTCGGCGGCCAGACCATTTTTACTCTCGGCTACGGCGAGAGTGTTACGGTTGCGAGAATATATGCCACAGGCTATACCGAAATGGATGCAGGCGGCTATCTCATAAGCAACCTCACTGAGGAAACGGTCAAGTCCGAGCCGAGACTGCTCGGGGTCAAGAAGTATGTTGATGAGTATAACAGCCTTGTAACCGTTCAGGAGAAGGCATATGAGCTGCTTCAGGATTATTCCACCGCCGCTCCCGAGGATGTCCCGTTTGATGAGCTTGTCAAGAAGCTTGATGCGCTCAAGGACGAGGACGGAGTTAAGGATCAGTATATCGACTATTACAAGTGCTATGTTGCCATGATAGCAGATAAGGGCGAGCAGGTTCAGCTCGATTATCTGTTGAGCATGGAGGAGAAGTATCCCGAGGGAACTCTCATTTACGGCCCCACTATTGCAGACTGCTATTATCGCCTGGGCGATTACGGCAAGACGGTTGAATATGCGAACAAGATGATCGCAAAGAACCGCAATTACTCCGAGGCTTATGAGCAAAAGCTCATGGCTTTGCTTGCGGACAATAAGCTCGATGACGCAGCCGAGGTTTGCGATGAGCTTACTGCGGTTGAGAATGTTGCGGGCATTTCGAGCGGAGATTATACTTCGTATAGCCTGCGTGCAATGCTTTATTGGTATACCGGCAAGTATGACGAGGCTATAAAGGTCTGTGATGAGGGTATTGAGGTATCCGACGGTGATGTTGATATTTATCGCAATCAGGCTATAGCTTATCTGCTCAAGGGCGATTATGAGAAGGCGAACAGCAGTGCTCAGGCATCGTTCCAGTTTGCGATGAACTACGGCTCACTGACACTTGATATAATCAATACTGCCGCTCTCACCGCAGGACTTGCAAAGGACACCGAAAGTTACGAGGCACTTGAGGAGTATCTCGAAACCTACAATATGGAGGTAAGCTCCGTTGTTAAGGACTGCCTTGCAGGTAAAAAGACGGTAGAGGAGATCTTTATTACCGACGGAGGTGTTATCTCATGATTTCAACTGTAATTTATTTCATCGGCAAGGTGCTCACCTTCCCCGGCGCATATATTAAGGCTTTCTTTGAGCATATCATAGCAAGAGTTTTCAATATCCCCGTTGAGGAGCTCAAGTATCTGCGTTTCACCGACGGCTGCGGTCATGTGGAGCACGATTCAGTCGGCAGCAAGGCAAAGCTGTTTTTCTACTGCATTTTGCCCGGTGTGTTCACCTTGATAATCGGTGCGCCCATGTTCTATATGGGCTTCTCGGGCATATTCTTCCTGAGAGTCCCTGCGGCATCGAATACGATGCTGATGTTCCTTGTCTATTGCATAATGTTCTATCTCGGATTTTCGCTGTGTGCAAACAGCTTTCCGCTCATGGAGGATGCAATGTCGCTGTGGCACGCACTCTACGGCAAGGACGGAGCAAATCTCTTTGTCAAGATAGTGCTCTTTATCCCGACTGCGATTGTGGTTGCAGGTGCGTTCCTTGAGAGATATGCGATAAACGTTCTTTTACTTGCCGCAAGCGTAGCGGCGGCCGCTCTGACGGTATAATTAAAATAAACTGAGCAGCCTCCGCACAGACTTTCTTTGCGGAGGCTCGTGTTTTTGGAGATACTTTTATGAAGTTTAAATTAAGCGTCATTTGCTCTGCGGACGGTATAACTGAAAATTTTATCCGCTCCCTTTTCTGCAAGTCGAGCGGAATAAAGCTGGTTTTGATAGGCGATGAAGCCGACGGAGCCGGCGAAGAGCTTGAGGAAAACAAAACGGAATATGTAAAAAGCGAGGGCGACCTCCTTGCGGCATTCAACAGCGCAATAGCAAACGCCGAGTCGGATTTTTTGCTTTTCGCTTTGCCCGAGACTACCTTTGCTCCGGGCTTTTCGGAGGCTGTCGGTGATGTTGCCGCTGTTTTCAATGCCGCCGAGAGCGGAAAGAACGGCTCGAGAAAGCTTTATCGCAACGGCTTTAAAGCATATGAGGCATTTGCTCCGTGCGTCGGTGTGAACTTTGTTATGCGTACCGATGTTATCAAAGCCCGATCGCTTTCTCTGAAAAGTGCGGATGCAGTCGGCTTTGCCGCATTTGCCGCCGAGTATTCGGCTTGCGACAGCTTTTCGGCAATAGACGAGGTTTTGGTTTACGGTGCCGAGGGTGCAAGCGTAACCGCCGAGAATTTTGCGAGGATCTGCGGTGGAGTGTGCGTTGAAGGAGGCCTTGGTGCTCTCGCATTTTTGCTTTGGAGCTACGGTGAGCTTGCCGATGGCGATAAGGAGAACTGCTTTGCCGCATTTGCCGAGTCGGTGAAGCCGTTCGGTGAAAATGAGCTTTACTGTGCATATGCCCTTGCCGCCTTCGGTGCGGATTTGAAGCTCATAGAGGACGGTTGCCGTGCAAGCGACTTTGTGCTTTCGGGCACGAATGCTTTGTATAAAGAGGTGACATTGCCTATTCTTGCCGATGATGTGGTGCGTGATTTCTACGGCGGCAAGCTCAGTTTCGGCACACTCAGACGCTGTGTTGCCGCATGGCTCTATTTCAAGCTCTACCGCATGGGCGGAACTGCTAAGAAAATAGGCTGCAAGGTTTGTGCAAAGCTCGCCGGGGGTGACCTCAATGTTTGATTACCCGTTCAGAGCGACTGTGCTCATACCGGTATATAATGTTGAAAAATATCTTGACGGCTGTATTGAGTCTCTCAGGGAGCAGACAGAGCCGTTTGAGAATATGGAAATTCTGCTGATAAATGACGGCAGTCGTGATTCAAGTGCCGAGATATGCCGAAAATATGCGGAAAAATACGAGAATGTACACTTCTTTTCAAAGGAAAACGAAGGACTGTCAAAGACCCGAAACTACGGACTCAAAAGGGCGCAGGGCAAGTATATCTTTTATCTCGATTCCGATGATACCTTTGCTCCCGACACGGTGAAGAGCGTTGTCGATTACTTCGACACAGTGTATGACGAGGTTGATGCGGTGACTTACCGCATCACGCAGTATTTCAAGGATGCACCGCCCGTGTATCACTTCCGCTATCGCACTCTCACGCACACCGGTGTCTATGACCTTGACGACCCGAAAAATGCGTTCATCACTCAGACGAATATAAATATCTGTGTCAAGAATAAGGGCGAGGACAATATTCTCTTCGACGACAAGCCGAATTTCAGACACGAGGATGAGAAATATTGCTGTGATATTTTACGCCCGAAGATGAAGATCGGCTATTGCGACAAGGGCGAATACCGCTATAACCGCAGTAATGCGGACAGTATTGTTTCCACCGTTTTTTCGCCCTACTATATATTCGAGACCTCCATGGAGTTTTATGAGGAGCTGTTTGATTCCTTCGGCAAGCGAGTACCGCCGTATTTTCAGGGCATAGTATTTAATGACCTGCGTTGGAAGCTCAAGGAGGATAAGCTGCTGCCCTATCATTATTCCCCCGAGGAGTTCGACAGGGCGCAGAGAAGAATAAACGAGCTTCTCAGGCGAATTGACGAGGATACGATAATCCTGCACCCATCCGTCAACGAGTATCATATACACTACTGGCTCTCGAGAAAGCCGAACTGCCGCCCGACCGTGCTCAATTTGCAGGACAAGGTGAGCGTTGAGGCGAACGGCAGAAGAATATATTCTGCATCGTCATTTTCCGTGATGATGAGAAAAATATTCGTTGAAAACGGCACATCACGCCTGCTGTCGTTTATAAAATCTCCGGTGTTTACTCACCTCAGCAGTGCCGACTATAAGATAATTGCCGAAATTGACGGCGAACGGCATGAGCTTGAGCATTTCCCCTCGGTGTTCGGTGCACAGGATTGTGCGGTGAATGCGGTCGATTTTCCTGCGTTCTTTTGCGAGTTTCCGTCGGACGGCACGCACAGGGTGAAGTTCTTTGTTGATATAAGAGGGATGGAGTACCCGACGAATTTGCTTGCCGAGCCGACAGCGGTTTTCAGCAGAAAAATTCGTATGTATGTCAGAAACGGAGTCAAGTTCACTCTCAGCGGCAGAACACTTGTGTCGCAGTCGGTGACAGCCGAGGAAAAATACCGCAGTGAGCGTGAGCAGAGCAAAAACTTCAAGGGTGATGTCAAAAAGCTTCGCAACGAGGCTATAGAATACCGCAGAGACCACATTGTCGAGCTGTATTATGACCTGCACACGGTCGATGAGGATAACGGCTGTTATCAGTTCAAAAACGATTTTAGGTACAAGGATGGTGTTGAGCGGTATTATATCTACAGCCGTGAATATGAGGATATAGACAGCATCTTCACAAAAGAGGAACAGCAGAATCTTGTGAAGTTCGGCTCATATAAGCACAAGTTGCTCTATCTCTCCGCCCGTGTTATCTTCACCGCCTTTTACGGTGTTACGCCCGTGTCACCGTTCGGCTCGGCGGCAGGGGAGGTGCCCTATGCCGACCTGCTTGATTTCAAGACCGTCTATCTTCAGCACGGTGTGTTACACGCCTCTCTGCACTCGCAAAACTCCGTTGAGCGTTGCAGAGCCGATAAAATAGTAATATCCGCACCGTTTGAGCTGCAAAATTATGAGGAGAACTATCACTATCCCGAGGATAATCTTATCCCCACGGGTATGGCGAGATATGACCGAATCGACAAGCGCAAAAAGGCGAAGAACCGCATACTTTTCGCCCCGTCGTGGCGAAAGTATCTTACTCAGGAGATAAACTCGTCAAAGTGGGAACTTATAGAATCAAAACTCAAAAATTCCGATTACTTTAAAAAATTCTCCGAATTTTTGGAGAGCGAGGAGCTTCACAGAACGCTTGAGGAGCATGATATGTACCTCGATGTTAAGCTGCATCCGATAATCGCAGGCGCAACGGGACTTTTTGATATAAAGAGTGACCGTATAGCTATGGCAGGAGCCAAGGTGGACATTGAGAACTACAAAATGTTCATAACGGATTTTTCCTCCTTTGTGTTCGACTTTGCCTATCTCTGCCGCCCCGTGCTCTATTTTGTACCGGATTACGGCCAGTTTAAGGCGGGAATGAACCACTACAGAGAGCTTGACCTGCCGTTTGAAAAGGCGTTTGGAGAGCTTGTGCTTGAACCGAATGAGGCGGTTGAAAGGGTTAAGGAGGCGGCCGAAAGTAATTTTGAGCCGCAGGCAAAATATGCTGAGAGGATGGAAAGCTTTTACTATCCGCTTGAAAACTGCGCCGAAGCTCTATATAATGAAGTTTGTTCGTGGAATATAAAATAAGGCTCTTTAATGACAGGGGGTAAATTATGCCGAGAATAAGCGTTGTGGTTCCGATTTATAACGGAGAGCAGTATTTGAAAAGATGCGTTGACAGTATTCTGGAGCAGACATACGAAGATATTGAAGTGCTTCTTGTCAATGACGGTTCAACGGACGGCTCATTGGAGATTTTGAGAGAATATGAGCAAAAGGACAGCCGAGTGAAGGTTATTGACAAGCCGAACACCGGCGTGTCGATGACGAGAAACGCCGGTATTGATGCAGGTGAGGGCGAATATATTTTCTTCATTGATTGCGATGATTGGATAGACTCCGATACTCTCGAATTTCTTCTCTCCCACGCCGAGACAAGGGGCACGGAAATAACCGGATGCGGATTTTGCATGAGCTATCCCAACGGAGAAGAAAAGCGTTTTGATGAGCAGGAAAAGTTTATCGATGACACAAGAGAGCTTGTGATGTGGACACTCAGCGGCGGACTTGCGGCAAATGCCGTTTGGGGCAAGCTTTATAAAAGTGAACGGTTGAAGGATCGCTTCGATGCACGGTACGATATTTGCGAGGATGATGATTTCAATTTTCGTGTGGCAAAAACCGCAGAAAGCTATCTGCGCCTGCCCGATGCAAAATATCATTATTTCCAAAATTATCAAAGCGGTGCAGTGCTGTCGAACAGTATCGTTTCACAAAAACCGATTGATGTTACAACTGCGATTATCGAAGACCCGTTCGTTAAAAATGATCCGGAGCTTTTGAATCAGGCTTGCTGCAAGAAAATTTCGGCAATTTATATGACTTATTACAAATGTCTCAAGCTGAATGACAGGAAAGGCGCAAAGCAACTGGCAAGTCAAATGCACGAGCTTGTCAAGGAACACGGATATTGCGGCACATCGCAGATAATGAAAATACGCATTAAGCTTATGCGCTTTTACGCTCTGTCTCGCCTTGCGGAGCTTGCACTTCTCCGCTTGAAGGAAAAAAGCAAAACATAAAATATAAGTTCAGAGGATTCTGAAAGGAGACCTTATAAAATGAATAGAAAGGTTGTTATTACAACAGACAGCCCTGCCGATTTGAGCACAGAGCTTATCGACAGGTATGATATCCATGTACTGCCGTTGTATGTTAACCTCGGCGGCAAGTCGTACCGTGACGGGGTGGATATATCAACTCCCGATATATTTGCACACTATGATGAGACTGGCGAGCTGCCGTCCACCTCGGCTATACCGATAGGCGATTATGAGGATTTTTTCAAGGACGTTGTCGCTGATGGCTGCGATGTTGTACACTTTTCGTTAAGCTCCGAAATATCGTCAACTCATCAAAACGCAAAGCTCGCCGCAGAGGAGTTTGACGGTGTGTATGTTATAGATTCGCTGCATTTAAGCTCGGGTATTGCACTTCAGGTCATAAAGGCGTGCGAAATGCGTGATGACGGAAAATCTGCCGCCGAAATAGCACAGGCGGCTGTCGATTTTTATAAAAAGACCTGCACGAGCTTTGTGCTCGAGAAGCTCGAATATATGAACAAGGGCGGACGCTGTTCGACCGTTGCGGCTCTGGGTGCGAATATTTTGAGCATTCGTCCCTGCATAGAGATGCACGACGGCAAGCTTGACGTTACGAAGAAATACCGTGGAAAGATACTCGATGTCAAGAAAAAATATATTGTCGATGAGCTTAACGCCCATAAGGACGATGCGGATCTCTCGAGAATATTCGTAACCTCATCGAGCACTAATGACGGCGAGGAACAGGAGCTTATCGACACCGTTCTCAGCGTGCTTCCGTTCAAGGAGGTTCTCAAGGGTCGTGCCGGCTGTACGATAGCAAGTCACTGCGGCCCGGGCTGTATGGGTATACTTTTTATGACGAAATAAAAATGAAACTTTCGGAGGAAATATGATTAAGAATGTAATTTTTGATATGGGCAATGTGCTTTTAAACTACGATGTTGAGCACACCTTGAGTCAGCATTGCCCCAATGATGAGGCGATAGATATAATCCGCCGTGAGCTTTTCGAGAGTGAGGACTGGCTTGAGGGAGACCGAGGCAACCTCAGCGACGATGAGTTGATAGCTAACGCCGGTAAGCGTATTCCCGAGTCTTATCACGCTGCCGCCCGTGCCTGCGCCCTCGGCTGGAGCGACCTGCTTACTCCGGTAAAAGGAGCGGATGAATTTATCGACGATGTGAAAAAGAGCGGCAGAAGGGTCTTTGTCCTGTCAAACGCAAGTCCGAGATTCTATGAGTATTTCCCGAAGTTTTATGATATGTCACGCTTTGACGGCATAGTTGTCTCGTGCGATGTACATATCATCAAGCCCGACAGCGGAATTTATCAGCACATACTCAATAAATTTGACCTTGACCCTGCCGAGTGCCTTTTCATCGATGACCGCAAGGAAAACGCAGACGGTGCAAGAAGAGTCGGCATAAATGCGGTTGAGTTTAAGAACAACTATGATGAGATAAGAAAGCTGCTCGGCATATAAAAACATTCGTTTTGAATGTACATAAAGTGACGAATCCGACCCTGCGGTTAACAGCCGCATGTCGGATTTTTTGTTGCTATGGGGTTCGTTACAGGGAGAAGTCGTGTCACTGTGGAGATATAGCGGACAATGGCAAGTTCTGTCTCTACGAGAGTGAAACAAAAATTCTGCCGCAGGGGCAACCCTTGCGGTTGTCCGCTCTCGTCGCGATTGCTTTAATGCTATATTCTATTTCCCGTATTTTATTGACAAAGGGTTCTTGTCAAGTTAAAATATTAGTAATATATAAATGTTATAATACATATAAGTTATCGGTTAAAAACAATTTTGCTGTCAACTGACAAGAGCATATTCGGCGCATATGCCGTTGTCAACTGACGGCTCGGAAAGGAGCATACGCTTATTGCAAACGAAAAATTAGCAAGTCGCAATGCGATATTTGAAAAAATTCGGGAATCGGCTGTTTCGGTTTTGCCGATATTCGTCATCGTTGTCCTGCTCTGCTTTACGGTAGCGCCGATAAATACCGATCTTATGGTGAGTTTCCTTTTGGGTTCTGTTCTTGTCATAGTCGGAATGGGATTCTTCTCCCTCGGAGCAGAGACCTCAATGACCCCCATAGGTAGCAGACTCGGTACTGCTATGACAAAGTCACGCTCACTGCCGATAATTTTCGCAGTCAGCTTTCTGCTCGGCTTTGCCGTGACCATTGCAGAGCCGGATCTTCAGGTTCTCGCTCAGACCGTTCCGCATATTAACAACACCGTGTTGCTTGTGACGGTCGGTGTGGGTGTCGGCTTCTTCCTGTGCGTGTGCATGGCAAGAATATTAACGGGAATCAAGCTGCGCTGGCTGCTCATAGCCTTTTATGCTATAGTGTTTACTTTGGCGGCGTTTGCCGCTCCGAATTATCTCGGCATTGCCTTTGATTCGGGCGGAGTTACAACAGGCCCCATGACGGTGCCGTTTATACTTGCACTCGGTGTCGGTATTTCTAAGATACGAAGCGACGAAAAGGCGGAGTCGGACAGCTTCGGTTTGGTTGCACTGTGCTCGATAGGCCCGATACTCGCCGTACTCATTCTCGGCTTTTTTTATCCCGACAGTGACGGCGTTGTGGACATAAGCTCTGCGGCATATTCGTCAACGGGCGAAATAGGCCGTGCTTATCTCACCGCATTGCCCGAATATATGAAGGAAATGGCGATAGCACTCTTGCCGATAGTTGCTATTTTCTATATCTTCCAAATATTTTCTTTGAAGCTTTCAAAGCGTGAGCTGATGAGAATAACCATAGGTGTCGGATATACTTATGTCGGACTTGTGCTGTTTTTGACCGGAGTTAATGTCGGATTTTCGTCCCTCGGCGCAGTGCTCGGCGCAGAGCTTGCAGGCAGTAATATGAAGTATCTGCTCGTGCCGCTGTCCATGCTTTTGGGCTGGTTCATTATTTCGGCAGAGCCCGCTGTGGCGGTGCTCGAAAAGCAGATTGAGGATGTCAGCGCAGGCGCAATCCCCGGCAAGGTTATCAAATACAGCCTGTCGGTTGCAATAGCCCTTGCAATGGGTATCTCGATGATAAGAGTTATCACGGGCATATCCGTCATGTGGTTCCTCATTCCCGGCTATGCAATAGCACTTATTCTCTCGTTCTTTGTGCCGGATATTTATACGGCGATCGCCTTTGACTCGGGTGGCGTTGCGTCCGGCCCGATGACGGCAACCTTTATGCTTCAGTTTATGATAGGCGCATCGAAGACTCTCGGCGGTGATCCGTTAAGTGATGCCTTCGGAGTGGTTGCCATGGTCGCCATGATGCCGCTCATCTCCATACAGGCGGTCGGCGTGGTGTATGAACGCCGCAAGAAGCCGCAGCCCGAGCCGGAGACATATGCGGATGATGAGATAATCGAGCTTTGGGAGGTGCAGGCAGGTTGAATTATATAATAACGGTCATAAACCCCGATGCACTTAAAAAGATGTCGGAGGTCTGTACCAAGGTCGATATGCCGATGAACATCGCACTGCACGGCAGAGGTACTGCGGTGGAGAGCATGAGAGACCTGCTCGGCATAGAATCAACAGAAAAGTGGATTATCTTCTCTATAGCAAGCGAAGAAAAAACCGTGGAATTTATGAAAGAGCTCAGACGCACTCTTTATATCGGCGTGCCGGGTCACGGAATATCAATGGCAGTGCCGATAAAGAGCGTGGGAGGAGGAAGGATTTTGGCATATCTCAATGACGGGCAGCAGGATGCACGCTACACGCCCGATTTCAATTTTTCATATGAACTGATAGTTGCTATCGCCAACGAGGGACGCACCGATATGGTTATGAATGCCGCAAGAGCCGGCGGAGCTATGGGCGGCACGGTGCTTCACGGCAAGGGGACTACCTCGCCCGAGGCGGAAAAGTTCTTCGGCGTGTCGATAGCCAAAGAGAAAGAGGTCATTTTGATCGTTGCCCCGAACGACCGCAAGGCGGATATTATGCGCTCGATAATGACCAAGGCAGGCGTTGAGTCCGAGGCGGGAACCGTGGTGTTCTCGCTCCCCGTGAACAATGTTGCAGGCTTCGGTATGTTTGACGAGGCATAAGAAAGCACGGATTTTAAATTAAAGCATCGCACGAGCAGTCGAGTTTGTGCGATGCTTTTTTTGCGGCAAGCAGTCACAAAGGTCAAACGCACGGCATATAAAAAAGCGGAACGGCATTCGCCCGAGCCGTTGGCAGGGCGGGATTTATCTTGTTGACGGAAAATGTACCGCGATGTATTTTTTTTAGTAAATTTTGCCGTTTTGTTGCAAAACGGTAATTAAAATCGAGACAGATAAAAGCCCTTGTGCAAAATGACGCAAAAAAGGCGGTGGGGGTGCAAAAACACAGGAGGAGAATTTATTTGTCCTATTTCAATATAATCTTTCAACTCTGCAACCGACTTTGATTCAATATACACTAAAGTGCGGACGGCGTGGCGGATTATAGCCTGATTTATTACTGCACAACGGTAAACAAATTGAATCAAAAACAAAGAAAATTGCATTTTTACACTTGAGTTCGGTTAAAATGACGATATTTTTATGAAAAATTGAAACTTTCAAAAATATTCTTGCATTTTTATTCATCATATATTAAAATAGTCTGCATTGGCGGCAACGCTTTTAATCTGTGTTTCGGGAGTGTTTCAGATGAGTTATGTAGATGACATCATTCTCCATGTGCAGGAGAAGAATAGCACACAGCCTGAGTTTGTTCAGGCGGCAACAGAGGTGCTCGACTCTATCCGTCCCGTGATCGAGTCGAATAAACTGTATCAGGATTGGGCGTTGCTTGAAAGACTGGTTGAGCCGGAGAGGGCTACGGTGTTCCGCATTTCGTGGGCGGACGATAACGGCAAGGTGCACACCAACCGAGGCTACCGTGTTCAGTTCAACAGCGCAATAGGCCCCTATAAGGGCGGTCTGCGATTCCATCCCTCGGTCAATATGAGCATAATCAAATTCCTCGGCTTTGAGCAGATATTCAAAAATTCGCTCACAGGTTTGCCGATAGGCGGCGGCAAGGGCGGCTCCGACTTCGACCCCAAGGGTAAGAGTGAGATGGAAATTATGCGCTTTTGCCAGAGCTTTATGACGGCACTCTACCGTGTTATAGGCCCCAACACCGATATTCCGGCAGGTGATATAGGTGTCGGCGGCAGAGAAATAGGCTATATGTTCGGCCAGTACAAGAGAATAACCGGTCAGTATGAGGGTGTTCTCACAGGCAAGGGACTGTCGTTCGGCGGCTCGCTTGCGAGAACCGAGGCCACAGGCTACGGTCTTGTTTATCTCGTTGAGGAGATGCTCAAGAACCACGCAAATTCCATTGAGGGCAAGACGATAGCTGTCTCTGGCTCGGGCAATGTTGCCACCTATGCCATTGAAAAGGCGATAAGCCTCGGTGGAAAGGTCGTCACCGCAAGCGATTCAAGCGGTTTTGTATATGACCCCGACGGCATTGATGTTGCCACTCTCAAGCAGATAAAAGAGGTCAAGCGTGCGAGAATCAGTGAATATGCCAAGGAGCGTCCGAACGCAAAGTTTTATGAAGGCAAAAAGCCGTGGATAATCCCCTGCGATATAGCGCTTCCCTGTGCTACGCAGAATGAGCTTGACGCAGAGAGCGCAAAGGAGCTTATCAAAAACGGCTGCATAGCTGTCGGAGAGGGTGCAAATATGCCCTCCACCGCAGAGGCGACGGAGGTGTTCCTCGGCAACAATATTCTCTTTGCTCCCGGCAAAGCGGCGAATGCAGGCGGCGTTGCAACCTCGGCACTTGAGATGAGCCAGAACAGCGCAAGAGTGAGCTGGTCGTTTGAAAAGGTTGACAGACAGCTCAACAACATTATGGTGAACATTTATCACAATATGGCAGCGGCCGCAAAGGAATACGGCTTTGAGGATAACTTCGTTGTCGGTGCGAATATCGCAGGCTTCAAGAAAGTTGCAGATGCGATGCTGGCACAGGGTGTCGTATAAAAAGTGTATAAAAAATCTCCCGTTTTTAGGCGGGAGATTTTTTTATGCCCTGTCGAGCTTTTTGTAAATCTTACTGACCGGTATGAACAGCACAAAGGTCAGCACGGAATTGAGACACGCTTTGATAAGGTTGAACGGGATTATGACGGGGATGAGCATCTGCACGACCGCCTGAACACCTGTGCCCATGAAAATGCCCGTAAAGACGAGGTTGAGCGGTATCATCACTGTGACCATGAGCAGTGAGCCGACCGCAAGACCTGCCGCCATGCCTTTTGTTTTGCCGATTCTTTTGTAAATAAGTCCTGCGGCAAAAACGAGCACACCGGATGCACACACGTGCATCAAAAATCCGATTATGTGGCTTGAGGAGCTGACGGTTATCGCCTGAATTGCGGAGACTATGACGAGAATCGCAAAGCCTGCGGACGGGCCGAAGAGCATGGTACCGATGAGCACCGGCACATCTGCGATGTCATACTCAAGAAACGGTGCGGACGGCAGCAACGGAAACTTGATAAAGTATACCGACACCACAGCTATTGCGGCGAGCATCGCCATAACGGTCAGCTTCCTGAGATTTTGTTTTGAATTACCTTGCATATATATCTTCCTTTCTGTTTTCGGCAATCGGGAAGATGAAAAAGCAAAAGCCCCGTTGATATTATTCAACGGGGCACAAGTGCGTTTTTCGCATCCTCTTCCATCCGGACTGTACCGTCGGCTCCGGAATCACACCGGATCAACCGCTTTCACGGCTCGCGGGCTTGAGGTCTGCGACCTTCACCGCCGGTGGGGAATTTCACCCCGCCCCTGAGATTGCTGTAGCTATATTGTCGCACCATACGGCGCATTTGTCAACCCCCAATATGTGAATACTCGGTAAAATATAGGACAGTGACGATGGTTATTTCATTGTATTTTGATTTTTGTTATGATATACTTAGTATACAAATGTACGGAGGCAAGAATATGAATTTTACTCAATTTAATAAAAACGGCGGAGTCGAGGGCTTCTGCCTGATAAAGACGGTTGAGCGTAAAATGACGGCTAAGGGTGTGCCGTATCTTGACTTTACGCTTGCCGATCCCGATGGGGAGATAAATGCCAAGCTTTGGGACTACAAGGAGGAGCTGCACGGCGAATTTGCGGCGAACGACTTGATAAAGGTGAGGGGCACCGTTCTGCCCTTTAACGACTCCCAACAGCTCAGAATCGAGCGTATACGCAAGGTTACGGAGGCCGATGGCGTGAAGATAGAGGACTTTGTTCCCTCTGCCGGTTTTTCGGGCGAGGCGATGCTCAATGAGATAAATGCCGTCATTGCCGATTTCAAGGATGAGGAGCTGAAGTTGCTCGTCTCAACGCTTCTCAGTCAGTATAAGGAGAAGCTGCTCTATTGGCCGGCGGCGTTCAGACTTCATCATGCGGTCAGAGGCGGACTGCTGTATCATACGCTCTCGATTCTTCGCATGGCGCAGAGCGTTGCGAAAATTTATCCGTTTATCGACAGCGATCTGCTTTTCTCCGGCGTTATACTTCATGATATAGCAAAGACGCAGGAGTTTGATGTTGCATCAACGGGAATAGCGTCGGGCTATACGGTGGACGGAAACCTCATCGGACATCTTGTCAGAGGTGCTATGGCGGTTGAAAAATGCGGCAGGGAGCTGGGAATAAGCGAGGACACGCTGATGCTTGTTGAGCATATGATAATCTCACACCACGGCGAGCCGGAGTTCGGAGCGGCAGTGCGCCCGATGTTCCTTGAGGCGGAGATACTCTCATCGCTCGATACACTCGATGCGAAGATATATGAAATAGAGCAGGCTTGCAGAGGAGTTGCCCCGGGCGAGTTCACCCCGAGACAGTGGGCGCTTGACAATCGCAAGCTCTATAATCACGACCGAATAAAAGCGGATTTTAAAGCGGAACTTATCTGAGACTGAGGAGCGGAATATGGACTGGACTGAAATTAAAATAACCGTAGACACAAAGGATATTGACACCGCAGGCGACATTGCGAATATGGTGGTACCCTACGGAATCTATATCGAGGACTACAGCGACCTTGAGCGTGAGGCGATGGAGATAGCGCACATTGACCTCATAGACGAAGATCTGCTCAAAAAGGACAGAACAAAGGGTATCGTTCATATCTATATTGATCCGCAGGATCATCCGCAGGAGGCGGCGGCTTTTCTGACCGAACGCCTTGCGGCGGCGGGAATAGAGAACGAAATGGATCTGAGCACCTGCAAAAATGCTGATTGGGAGAATAATTGGAGACAGTATTTTCACCCGATAAAGATAGGCGAGCGTCTGCTTATTCGCCCCACCTGGGAGGATGAATATGATGCAGAGGGCAGGGCGGTACTGCACCTTGAGCCGGGTCTTGCCTTCGGAACGGGCAGTCACGAGACCACCAGACTTTGCCTCGAGGCACTCGAAAAGAATGTCAAGGGCGGCGAGACGGTGCTCGATGTCGGCTGTGGCAGCGGAATCCTCGCCATAGCTTCGCTTTTGCTCGGAGCAGAGAGTGCGACTGGCGTTGACATTGATGAGCTTGCCGTAAAGACTGCCGAAGAAAACGGCAAAATGAACGGATTCAATCCCGACAGGCTCACTTTCCTACAGGGCGATTTAACCGATAAGGTCAGCGGAAAGTTTGACATTGTGGTGGCAAATATCGTTGCCGATGTAATAATCATGTTCTGCAAGACTGTGCCGCAGTTTATGAATGACTCGGCAGTGTTTATAACCTCGGGCATAATCGATATGCGTGAGCAGGAGGTCGTTGACGCATTCGACGAAAACGGCTTTGAAATTGTGGCACGCCATGCGGAGGGCGGCTGGCGTTGCTTCGAGTGTAAAAAGAAAGAACAGTAAAACCAATCGGGGGACTGCATAAGCAGTCCCCCTTTTCTATCGGCAGAAGTTATTTCATACCCTTTTCGTAAGCCTCGATCATCTTCTTGACCATCTGGCCGCCGACGGAGCCGGCCTCACGGGAGGTCAGGTCGCCGTTATAACCCTGCTTGAGATTTACGCCGACCTCAGAAGCGGCCTCCATCTTAAAGCGGTCAAGTGCATCGCGAGCCTCGGGGACAACGCCCTTTGCAGAACTCTTAGCCATTTACTTTACACCCCTAACTTTTTAAAACTTGTTTGCGTTTGCATCATTATTATTTGACCGTATTACGTTTTTATATGTGACAATGTTTGTTAAAAATGGAAACAAAAATATGAGCTCATCGCACAGAGTTTTTGACTTGCTTTAACGCCTCTGAAAACGGCAGGGCGGTTGTTTTTTGCTTTGTCACCCTATCTATCCAACTTTGAATGTTTATTTTAGTCGCTGTTTTTCGTTTCGAGAGATTTATTTAATGTGAAATTGTGTCATAACAGCAAAAAACAGATGCGGACAAATTGATAAAAAATCACATCGAGAAAAATGACTTGCATTTCGTCCCGAAAACCTGCTAATTCTACGATGTGTATTTACTTTTGAACGTTTTTGGTGTATTATACTGCTTGTATAAAACGGGGCGGGACGATGGACAGCATTTCGGCTCGACAACCGCCCCACTTAATTCGCCAACCACAAATCTCCTATATTCAAAAGAATCCCATAGGTTCAGATCTATGGGATTCTTTTGCGTTAAAAAGCCGCACCGCATTGCATCAGGCAACACGGTGCGGTCTGTTCTCATATCCCGAAGGTTTTTTATTTGTTTATAAAGTCACGCTTTTCTTCCTCGGGAAGGTCAAGGCCGAGTGTTCCGCCCGGATTCATGAGATTGTCGGGGTCGAAATGGCGTTTTAACGCACGGTAGATCTCCATCTGATTGTGACCTATCTGTGCCTCAAGCCACGGAGCGGTCATTTTGCCGATGCCGTGATGGTGGCTCATTGCCGCACCGTACTTCTGAATATTGTCCATGATTCCCTGCTGATACTCGAGGTATTCGTCAAGCTCGCTCATCTTTGCTTCAAATATGAAGTAGAGGTTGGCACCCTGCGGATAGAAGTGGGACATATGGGTCATACATATGGTGTCGGGTCGGCTCTTGCAGAAGCGACGGACGTTTTCGTATACGCTCATGAAATTGTCCCAGTTGACGGAGCACTCGAGAGTGTCGAGCATAAGACCGTAATCGCCCATATCCTCACGCAGATACGGGTCGGTGAAGCGGCCGTGCTCCCAACCCTTTGTGACTATGCTCGTGGTGTACATTGCGCCGTGCTTTTTGCAAATTTTGTCAATCTGCTTTGCGACATTCTTGCTGAAGTGCTTTTCGCCTTCGCTCCAGCCGAGCATGAGCACACGCTTGCCGTCCTTGTAGCCCTTGGCGGTGAGCATCTTATCAATCACCGTGTCGGCAACACCGTAGAGGCGGAATGCAACGGAAGTCTCCTCGGGGTCGGAGAGTCGGAAGACCGACGGGAAGCCAAACTCACCCTGCATTATTTCACGAGCGGCGTTTATGCCGTTTTCCCAATCCTTGAAAACATAAGAGAATTTCTTTCGATTCTCCGGCATATATTTGAAAACTCTGAGGGTGACATGGGTCAGTATGCCGAATGTACCCTCGCTGCCCATCATTATCTGGTCGATGGACGGTCCGGTTGCGTTTGCGGGGAACTCGTCGCTCTTGATTATGCCGACGGGCGTGACATATTCCTGGCTGATAACGATGTCCTCAATTTTGCCGTAGTAGCTCGAGTTCTGTCCTGCGCCTCTTGTCACAGCCCAGCCTCCGACGGAGGAATATTCAAAGCTCTGTGGAAAATGTCCGCAGGTATACGCACGCTTTGCACCGAGGGTGGAGACGGCGTTGTTGAGCGTTTCTTCAAGCTTCGGGCCGCTCATGCCGGCCTCGACGGTTATTGTCTGATTGTGTTCGCTAAAGGAGATTACCTTGTTGAAGTTCTTCCTCATGTCGAGCGTTACGCCGCCTTTGACGGCTTCAACGCCACGGGTGACGGACGAGCCGCCGCCGTAGACATACATCGGTATTTTCTGCTCGCAGCAGTAAGCGACAAGCTTTATGATGTCTTCACGGTTTTTGGGATAGACAACGACATCGGGGACATTTTCGACAATGTGCTTGCGAAGTCGCATCAGGTCAACCATCGTCTTGCCGTAGGCAACGCTGAGACGGTCGTAATCGTCCGTGCTGATGTTTGCCTTGCCGACAATTCCCTCAAGTGCGGCGAGCTGCTCTGCACTCAACTTGCAGGGAATGTCATATTCGACCTGCTCAAGTCCCATTTCCTGCTTCTCTTTGAAATCGTCGTCTGTCATGTGGAAAGTCTCTTTCATCAAAGCGTAGAGCTTTGAGTTGGGAGCCTTGAATGCTTCGGGGTCGCCCCACTTTAAAATTGAACGATAAGAGCCGTCGGGTGCCTTTTCATGGTACCAGTCGGGCACGAATTTTTTGCTTTTGCTCACGGAAAATCCTCCTTGTCAGTTCATATCGGCAGTCGCAATTATATCTGCGCCGTAAATATCCTTGATTACAATGTCTCCCGTCTGAACACGCTCGGTCAATTTGAAACTGCGAATCGCTTCCATAGCGTCGAGCAGGTGCTCCTTGGGTATCTCACAGCTCGTCTTGACGGGCAGACGGGGCATATCGGCAAAAACGGTATCCACCGTGGAGGTCAGAGAACGGGTGGGGCAGGTCAACTCCGTGGTGCCGAACTCGATGCCGCGCTTGCATTTTGCACCTGTGACCTCTATTCTGTCGCCGTCACTGATTACACTCAGATGACAGCCGTTGGGGCAGACGATACATACCATTTCGGTTGTGTTCATCGCAAGAACTCCCTTCGGTTAAAATTCATACTCCATGGAATCGTAGGAGACGAGGAAGCCCTTTTCCGTTGCGGCAGGAAGAAAATCCTCGTAAGTTGCGCCGCCGTTGTGAGAGAAGTGGTTGAAGCAGAAAACCGTGTGACTGTCTGCAACGCCGATCTCTATCATACGCTCTTTGACCTCAACGCCGGAGTTTAAGCCGAGATGACCCTTACGGTAATTCTCGAACATACCGGTGCAGTCGAGCGAAACATAGTCGAACATCGGCTTTTCGCACTCAAGATATTCCCATGTCTCGTCGAGAAAATATCCTGTGTCGTGGCCGTAGAGCATGGTCTTTTCGCCGTCGGAAATTATGTAGATGAACGGATCGGTTTTTTGATCATGGTCTGCCTTGAGCGGAGTTACTGTATACTTCTCGACGGTGAAGGTCTCATAAGGCTTGACGGGGTGCAGTTCAACTACATTCTTCTCTACCATTTCGTCATAGGTATAAAGATCTCTTATTATATTGAGCGAGGTATCCGAGCCGTAGAAGTGCAGGGGAGTGACCTCCTCGCCGCAGAAGTTTGCGAAGTTGTTCGGAATACGCAGGGGAATTTCTCTGGGATAGAGATGATCCTCGTGTGCGTGAGTTATCAGGCAGGATTTTATATCCATAAGGTCGATGTTGTCACGCAGGCAGTGCATATATGTGTCGGCCGAAAAATCTATGAGCAGGTGATCATCGATGATGGACTGTGCTCTTGTTCGGATATTTCTGCCTCCGAGTGCCTTTGCCTTTTTGCATACCTCACAGCGGCAAAATATTGCCGGAGTTCCTTCTGCCGCAGCAGTGCCCAAATATTTTATCTTCATTTTGTGTCCTCCATTGTGATTGATATTTCACCATTGATTTTAGCCGAAATTCCGTCTAATTTCAATACCTCCATCTCGGAGGAGGCGAGATTTGCGAATTTTTTTGAAAGCGCCGTTTCTGCTCCGCAGCTTATGGTGACTGTCTGCTTCTTAAATTCGCTTCTGGGTCTGAAGTAAACGGTGGCACTGTCCTTGGCTCCTGTGTCGATATACTGCGGAACGACGTAGAGGAATTTTGATTTGTCGTAGCTGACGTGGATTCGCTCGGATGACTTTCTCTCTCCCTTGCAGTATTCTGCGGCGGCGGCACCTGCCTCGTCACCTGAGAGGGAAACATAATCGACAAGGTCGTTTACGTGCAATGCATTGCCGCAGGAGAAAACGCCGGGTATGTTTGTCATAAGTGTCTGATCGACGATTGCCCCCTTTGTTGCAGTGTCAAGCTCCACGCCGAGGAGCTGTGAAATCTCATTCTCCGGCAGAAGTCCGACGGAGAGAATCAGTGCGTCGCAGGGGATGATGCGTGCGGTCGAATCTATCGGACACATTTTTTCATCCACCTTGCATACCTCGACCGCTTCAACACGTTTTGTGCCGAAAACCTTTGTGACGGTGGTGGAGAGGTGCAGTGGGATATTGAAATCGTTTAAGCATTGGTGAACGTTTCTTGCAAGACCGGCAGGTGTATCCTTTATTTCATACACGCCCTCAACGCTTGCCCCCTCGAGGGTCAAACGGCGAGCCATGATCATGCCGATGTCTCCGCTGCCGAGAATCACACAGCGGCGTGTAGGCATTTGACCGAGAATGTTCACGAAATACTGCGCCGTGCCTGCGGTGTAGATACCGGCAGGGCGGTCGCCGTGGATGAAAACCTGCCTTGAGGTGCGCTCACGGCAACCGCAGGCAATTATCACGGAGGTCGAGCGGCAGATGAGTATTCCCTGAGCACTCTGAACAGTCAGCATAAATCCGTCTGCCGTTTTTTCTGCATCGGTGACGAAAGCGTTTATCCTGTAATCTATTCCGAGGGACAAAAACTCTCTTATGAATCTGCCCGAATATTCGGGGCCTGTAAGTCGTTCACCGAATCGGATGAGACCGAATCCGTCATGCACGCATTGCTTTAATATGCCGCCGAGCTTCTTTTCTCGCTCTATGAGCAGAACCTTTGCTCCGCTTTTGTGTGCCGATATTGCGGCGGCAAGACCTGCGGGGCCTCCGCCGAGCACGATGATGTCATATTTAAGCTCAGTCAAGCCGATTCACCTCGCTTTCAAACAGCAATTCCGAGCCTTCTCCGCTCTTTGTGACCTCGGAAGGCTTCATGCCCGTCTGTTCGCAGATTATGCCTGTCACGAGCGGCATACAGAAACCGCCCTGACATCTTCCCATACCGGGGCGCACACGGCGTTTTATCGCATCAACACTCGTTGCGGGGATGGGGGAATTGACAGCGTCGATTATCTCGCCTCGGCTGATACCTTCACAGCGACAGACGACAATGCCGTAATCGGGATTTTTTTCTATTGCCGCCTGTCTCTCCTCAAGCGAGAGCTTTGCCATAACGGGCGTTACCCTGCGATAGGGCGAGAAGCTTTCGTTGGGCACTACCTTCATAACCTTGCCCAGTCGCTCTACGGTAATCTTGCTTATGTCCTCGGCTATTGCCGGAGCACTTGCCAGTCCTGGAGACTGTATACCTGCGGCGTGAATGAGATTTTGCAGCTTTTCCGAACCTTCGACTATAAATTCTTCCTCGTATGTAGCGGCACGGATGCCTGAAAAATATGTTATTACATCTGCCTTTGAAAAGCCCTTTATCAGCGGCAGATGCTTGTTGAGCATTACTTCCACATTCTCACGCTTCGTTGAGAAGTCCTCTCTGTACGGCTGCTCGAAAGCATCGGGGCCTACGAGGACATTGCCGTCAATGGTACGCATAACGCCGCCGCCTTTGGTGTCGGAGGTCGCCTGTGAAAGTCCGATAAGTCCCATTGAGCGTTGAACGAGAGCACCCTGCTTCTTATCGAGAATGGCGAGATGTCCTTTCCTCGGGTGGATGGTGAAGAATCTGTCACCTGCCATTTCGGCTATCTTATCGGAAAATGTGCCTGCGGCGTTTATGACGGCTTTGGGATGGAGAGTTCCTCTGTTGGTATGAACTGCTTCTATCCTGTCTCCGCTCGTGTCGATTGAGATAACAATAGTGTCGAGTGAGACCTTTGCACCGTTTTCAACGGCGTTTTCCGCAAGTGCCACGGTGAGCTTATAGGGCGAAAGCACACCCGATGAGGGATACTCGAATGCACCAATAGCCTTGTCGGTGATATTGGGCTCTATCCTGTGTAGCTCCTCAAGACCTATTTTTCTGCCCTCAATGCCGAGATGCTTCTCTCTGTAGGCGAAAACGGGAGTTGAGAGCAGTCCGAAAAGCTTGTCTCCATAGAGAATGAGGTTGCTCCAACGCTCAAACGGTACGCCCAGCTCCTTGCAGAGCTGTGTATACATTGCGTTGCCGCGTACATTCATTTCACCTCTCTTTGTGCCGACATGAGAGGCTATGCCCGGGTGAATCATTCCGTCGTTTCGTGAGGATGCCTGCATTGCAACATCGCTCTCCTTGTCAACGAGCAGAATGTCAAGCTTGTATCGGCTCAGCTCCCTTGCGATAGAGCAGCCGATAACACCGCCGCCGATGATGAGAACATCGGGCGAAGATCCCTCAAGTGAGGCATCCCGAAGTTTGGACGCGCGGATGGCGGGCTCGGAGAAACCCTTGAGAGAAATGTCATTCAGGACACCCTTGTAGCCGAGCTTTGCGGCGGTCTTTCCCGCTTTGACAATATCGACCCACTCATCCATCTCGCCCTCGAGACGGATGCACTTACCTTTTTCGGTACATTCAATGCCGTCAAAGCCGTTCTTCCTCAGCTTTTTTTGCAACTTTTGCACCTTGTCGGCCATATTCATCTCCCCTTTGTGTAACAGAATCGATGCATTGTTATTACATTATATATACTAAAATATGTACGGCACCGAATACTGTAAAAACGGATAAACTTGTTCGGTTGTCCGAACATCTTGACAAAATTATATCAGTATATTACAATAAAGTCAAGTATCGATTATATAATCATTTATATTGCCCTCTTATACTTTCGGGCATAACTTAATTCGGGGAGCTTTTATGGATAGTTTAAGCAGGTTGCCGCTCTATCTACAGGTAAAAAATTATATAACCGCATTGATAGACTCGGGCGAGTATCCGGCTGATTCACAGCTCCCGACCGAAAAAGAGCTTATGGCAGCTCTCGGAGTAGGTCGCGCCACGGTGCGTGCGGCACTCTCGGAGCTTGAACATGAGGGTAGAATATATAAGCGGCACGGAGTCGGTACATTTGTAAGCGGCAGGAAATGGCGCATGGCGTTTGAGCCGATAATATCTCTGACCTATTCGCTTGAGAAATTGGGACTTGAGATAAGGAACGTCATTGTGGCTTCCGGACTTGAGAAGCCGGAGGGTGCTCTGCTTGAGCATTTCCCCGAGGATGTTAATATCGGCAGACTGAGCCGACTGCGCCTTGCGGGAGGGGAGCCGGTAGCTGTTGAGGACAGCTTTTTTACCGAGGAGCTGTATAAAATCGTAGCCGAGCTTGACAGCAAGGAGTCCGTGGCTCATGCTATACTCGAGAGCGAGGGCGTGGATGTTGATAGGCTCGATATGAAAATGATACTGCGCCCTGCGACTGCGAGGGAGAAAAAACAGCTCAGACTTGCATCGGACGAGCGTGTGGTGCAGATGACACGATGGACATTCAGTGATAACAAGGCGATAAACTATGTTCGCTTTGTGGTGCGTGAGCAGCTTGTGCAGACGCCGTTCGGCGGTTGATGGGGTAAAAAAAGGTTCGTTCCTTTTATATATAGGAGTTTGGGCATAGTGCCCGTGAGAGGAAAGAAAAAATGAAGGCTGAATTAAAGGTACTATTCTGTCTCATTCTGATACTCTGTGTGGTATCGGGAATGTGGTCGTGTGCAAAAAAAGACCAAAACGAAACGACAGAGCCGGAGAGTACAACTTACAATTACATCTACAGCGGCACATTTGACTTCTCTACGACCGACGAAGGTTTGCTCGCGGAAGATGAGACTGTGACGGAGCTTGAGACCGCTCAAAACGGTGAGACGGTGATTGCCGTGAAGCCGGTAAAGCCTGTGCAGGACACTGCGAAGAACGAGCACAGCACTCAGACTCAGACAAAGCAGTATGATACGCTGACTTATAATCAGAACAAGTCGGTGAGCGTGGCTCTACCGGACGGTGCGACTATGGCGGATATGTTTGCCATTCTCGATGCAAACGGCGTTGCGTCCTTCAGCTCGCTGATGAACACGGCACTCAACAGAGATTTTTCGCAGTTTCCGCTTGTCGGCGCACAGGGCAAGACGGGCAGAGCATTTGTGCTTGAGGGATATCTTCGCTCGGGCGTTTACACTTTCTCGCAAAATACGGAGCCTGCCGATGTCATAAGCCGTCTGCTCCGCAGTATGGAGAGCTTTGTCAGCACGGCGATGCGAAGACAAATATCCTCAAAAAATATGACTACCGACGATGTTTTGATAATCGCCTCGCTTATTGAAACCGAGAGCAACGGCGATGTTGCACAGATGGCGAAAATTTCCGCTGTTATTCAAAACAGGCTCAAGGCCGGCATGCAGCTTGAATTAAGCTCAACCGCACGGTATGTTGACTCGGTAATAAGAAGCTATGTCCACTCGGACAACCCCGAAGTTTACGCAAAGTACAGCGATTGCTATAATACCTTTAAATGTGCGGCACTTCCGGCAGGGCCGATATGCAGTCCCGGCTCGGAGGCGGTAAAGGCGGCAATAAATCCGCTCAACGCAGATTATCTTTATTTCTGTGTGGGAGAGGACGGTACTTATCACTACGCAAGCACGCCTGAGGAGCACAGGGAAAATCAAATTGCAGCAGGACTCATCACTCCGGAGCAGCCGGATCAGTCGGAAGGGCAGTAATACTCGTTTAAGGGAAACGAGTTTATCTGATAAAAGGGCGCCCGAAAGGGCAAAAAAGAGGGAGAACGAAACTATGGATAAGGATACCGTTTTGATGAACATTTCGCAGCTCGCCTCCATGAACACTTCTGTGGGCTGTGTTGCAATGCGTCAGCTCGAGACAGCATCGGCAAGCGGCAAGGATGTTTATGCTCATCTTGATAAGCTGTTTAAGCTTCTGGATGACAAAAATCCTTATGCACGCACCCGTGCGTTCGTGCTCATTGCAAAGAATGCGTCGTGGGATTCAAGGAAGAAGATAGACAAAAATATCGATAAGCTCCTGTCTGTCATCAGCTCCGAGCCGGCAGTTACCGTGCGCCAGTGCATACAGTCGTTGCCGCTCATAGCCAAAGCAAAGCCGGGCCTCAAGGAACAGCTCGCCGCTGTTCTCAGTGAAATCAACGCCGCAAAATACCCCTCGAGTATGCGTGAAATACTCGCAGGAGACATTAAAAACGCCCTCGAAGCGATCGAAAAATAAATTTTTTCAGATTTTATCGAGAAAAAACTTGACGAATGGGTATGACTGTGATAAACTTGTTATACCTCTGTGAGAGGGTTATTTTTTTGTACCCTCATTTTTTGGCCGGTTTCAGAGGGAGGCTAATCAAATCCTAAGATATTGGAGGTGCCGTCATGAGAGTAAAGATTACTCTTGCTTGCAGTGAGTGCAAGCAGCGCAACTACAACACTGTTAAAAACAAGAAGAACACACCGGACAGGCTGGAGATGAACAAGTACTGCCGTTTCTGCAGGAAGCATACTCTCCACAAGGAAACAAAGTAAGGCGGGAGGTATAACAATGGCGAAAAAAGAGAATACCTCTGCCGCCGAGAAGGTCGCTAAGGCTGAAAAAGCCAAGGCAAAGGCCGCCAAGCCGAAGAATCCCAACGGCAACTTCTTTGAGCGTATGCGTAAAGGTATGAAGAAGTTCTGGAAGGACTTCAGGGGCGAGATCAAGAAGATCACCTGGCCGGACAGGATGACCGTGCTCAAAAACACGGGCGTCGTGCTTGTCTGCGTCGCTGTCGTATGCGTAGTTATCTTCGCTATCGATCAGGGTCTTTCTTTCCTCGTCGAGCAGCTTATCAAGCTCGCTCAAAAATCAAGCGATAGCAGTCAGACTGCCGCCGCTGTGATAAATCTCATTAATCTCGGCTTTTAACGGAGGAAAACACGATGTCTGTTGATGCCAAATGGTATGTGGTGCATACTTATTCCGGCTACGAGAATAAGGTTGCCACTAATATCGAAAAGATGGTCGAGAACCGCAAAATGCAGGATCAGATTCTCGAGGTTCGTATTCCCACCGAGATCGTAACCGAGATAAAGGACGACAAAAAGCGTGAAGTCGAGCGCAAGCTCTTCCCCGGCTATGTCCTTGTCAAGGTCGCAGTTGTTTACGATGAGAATAATGTTCCCTCGATGAGCGACGATGCATGGTTCGTGATCAGAAATACCAGAGGCGTGACCGGATTCGTAGGTCCCGAGAGCAAGGCTACCCCGCTCTCCGATGATGAGGTACTCAAGCTCGGCGTTGAGCAGAAGAGCATTGAGGTCGAATATCAGGTGGGCGATACCGTGAGAATCACGGATGAACGCCTTGAGGGCTTCTCCGGCACGGTTACGAAGATTGACATGGAGAATGAGACTGTCACGGTCTCCGTTTCCGCTTTCTTCGGCAAAGAGACGACCGTTGAGCTTGAGCTTGATCAGGTCGAACTCGACAAGTAATTTTTTTATCCCGGTAATATGAGCCGTTCGGCTCTTATTATAGCGCTTTATGCGTGAGGAGCTTCGGCTCCCGTGGGAGGGGATACTTCCCCGACATTTACCACATTTTTATGGAGGTGCAAGTCATGGCACAGAAAGTAGTTGGCTTAATCAAATTGCAGATTCCCGCCGGTAAGGCAACTCCGGCTCCGCCTGTAGGCCCCGCACTTGGTCAGCACGGTGTCAACATCATGGCGTTCACAAAGGAATTCAACGAGAGAACGAAGAACGATATGGGTCTTATCATCCCCGTCGTTATCACTGTCTATGCAGATCGTTCTTTCACATTCGTAACAAAGACTCCGCCCGCCGCAGTCCTCATCAAGAAGGCTTGCGGAATCGAGAGCGGTTCAGGCGTTCCCAACAAGACAAAGGTCGCAACGATCACTACCGAGCAGATCAGAAAGATCGCAGAGCAGAAGATGCCCGACCTCACCGCTGCTAACATCGAGACCGCTATGAGCATGATAGCCGGTACCGCACGCAGCATGGGCGTTACAGTAACTGATTGATGCTTCCTGTGGGAGGAAGAATCCGATTTAACCACACGATTGGGAGGAAACTATAATGAAACACGGTAAGAAATACAACCAGGGCGCTCAGCTTGTTGACAGAGCTGCCCTTTATGAGCCCAAGGAGGCTCTTGAGATAGCCGTCAAGACTGCGACGGCAAAGTTCGATGAGACTGTCGAAGTTCACATCCGCCTGGGTGTTGACTCCCGCCACGCTGATCAGCAGGTCAGAGGCGCTGTCGTTCTTCCGAACGGTACCGGTAAGAATGTCCGTGTAGCCGTTTTCGCTAAGGGTGCAGACGCTGAGGCAGCAACGGCAGCAGGCGCAGAGATCGTCGGTGCTGAGGATCTTGTTGCAAGAATCCAGGGCGAAGGCTTCATGGATTTCGATGTAGCTATCGCAGCTCCGAACATGATGGGTCTCGTCGGCCGTCTCGGTAAGGTTCTCGGCCCCAGAGGTCTTATGCCCAGCCCCAAGGCAGGCACCGTTACTCCGGATGTCGCCAAGGCTGTCAACGAGGCTAAGGCAGGTAAGATTGAGTACCGCCTTGACAAGACAAACATCATCCACTGCCCCATCGGTAAGGCATCCTTCGGTGCTGATAAGCTCGCTGAGAACTTCAACACCCTTCTCGATGCTATCGTTAAGGCAAAGCCCGCAGCATCCAAGGGTCAGTACATTAAGTCCTGCGTCCTTGCTTCAACCATGGGCCCCGGCGTACGTGTCAACCCCTCTAAGGTTCTGAGCACAGGTGCTGCCGAATAAAAAAGTTATTGACATACGCATTTGTGTGTGTTAATATAATAAAGCTGTTCTAACCAAAGACAGCAGGTGCAACGGGCTTTAGGCCCGGCATAAGGTGAAAACCGCCTGCCGAGGAAAGGAAGCTGCACGCAATATTTTTGCGTCTTATGCAGATATTCAGCCCTTTTCCCAGCAATGCGGAGAAGGGTTTTTCCTTTTGCCTTTGCAACCACCATTTCCGGAGGTGAAACTATGCCAAGCGAAAAAATTCTTGAACAGAAGAAGCAGATCGTAGCTGATCTCGCAGACACACTGAGCTCTTCCGTTGCAGGTGTTATCGTCGATTACAAGGGTATTACCGTTGAGGACGATACCAAGCTTCGTAAGGATCTTCGTGAGGCGGGCGTCAAGTACGCTGTCGTTAAGAACACCATCCTCAAGCTTGCAGCCGAGAAGGCCGAGCTTTCCGACATTGACGATGTTCTTGAGGGCACTACCGCTATCGCAACGAGCGCAGAGGACTATACCGCTGCTGCCCGTATCCTTTGCAAGTATGCAAGCAACAGCAAGACCTTCACAGTTAAGAAGGGCTTCCTGGACGGTAAGGTTATCGGAGTTGACACTGTCGAGAGCCTTGCAAAGCTTCCTTCAAAGGATGTTCTTCTTGCAACCGTCTGCAATGCGTTCAACGCACCCATCGCCGCTTTCGCCAGAGCTATGCAGGCTCTTGTTGAAAAGGGCGGCGCAATCCCGGTTCCCGCTGAAGAGGCGGCTGCCGAAGCTTAAATTCAAAGCAAAGTTACAAATTGGAGGTAATTCAAAATGGCAAACGAGAAAATTACAAGCATTTTAGAGACTCTTGACACCCTTACCGTTATCGAGCTTTCCGAGCTCGTCTCCGCTGTTGAGGAGAGATACGGTGTTTCCGCTGCTGCTGCTGTTGCTGTTGCTGCTCCCACTGAGGGTGGCGCTGCTGCTGCTGACGAGCAGACCGAGTTCGACGTTATCCTTACTTCTGCCGGCGCAGGTAAGATCAATGTTATCAAGGCTGTTCGTGAGATCACCGGTCTCGGCCTGAAGGAAGCTAAGGAGCTTGTTGACGGCGCTCCCAAGGCTATTAAGGAGAAGGTTTCTGCTGACGACGCTGAGGCTGCTAAGGCTAAGCTCGAAGAGGCAGGCGCAACTGTCGAGATTAAGTAAGTTTTTTAAAACTGAAAATGCTCACGCTGCCGTAGGTTTTCCTACGGCAGTTTTTTATTTTTGCGATATTGTTATATGTTTGTGCGTGCTGTCTATTTATTTTTAATGAAAGCTGTGTTATAATTATCCCATATGACTGTTCAGATATGCTGAAGACGAATAACTATCAGGAGGTTTCAAGATGAAACACGCAGACCTTATCTCTCAGATGTCGCTTGAGGAAAAAGTGGCATTCTGCTCGGGTAGCGACTATTGGCATACCGCTGCCATCGAGCGTTTGGGTATACCTTCCATTCTGTGGAGCGACGGCCCTCACGGTATACGCAACAGCGTCGGCACTCATGACAAGGATGAGAATAACAAGAAGAAGGAAAAGGGTGACGGACTGCTCGGCGGTATTCCTGCAATCTGCTATCCGACTGCCGCTACCACCGCCTGCTCATGGAATCCCGAGCTTATTTACGGCATGGGCGAGCTGCTCGGTGAGGAGTGCATTGCCGAGAAGGTTTCCGTTTTGCTCGGCCCCGGCACAAATATGAAGCGCTCTCCGCTTTGCGGAAGAAACTTTGAGTATTTTTCCGAGGATCCTTATCTTGCAGGTAAGATGTCCGCCGCTTTCATAAACGGCGTTCAGTCAAAGGGAATCGGCACATCGCTCAAGCACTATGCCGTCAACAGCCAGGAGACTCGCAGAATGACGGTTGATGCAGTTGCCGATGAGCGAACCCTGCGTGAGATTTACCTCACAGCGTTTGAGATTGCAGTCAAGGAATCACAGCCCTGGACTATAATGTGTATGTATAATCGCCTCAACGGTGTCTATGGCGCAGAGAACAAGTGGCTTCTCACCGATGTGCTTCGCCGTGACTTCGGCTTTGAGGGTATGGTTGTTACCGACTGGGGCGCAGAAAATGAGCGTGTCCCCGGCTTGCTTGCCGGTCAAAACCTTGAAATGCCCACCTCGAACGGTGACGGCAACCGCAAGATCTACAATGCCGTCAAGAGCGGTGAGATAAGCGAGGAGTTCCTCGACGAGATGGTTGACGGTGTTCTCGATGTTATCATGCGTGCAAAGCAGGTTCTCAAGGACGGAGCAAAATATAACGCCGCAGAGCATCACGCCGCAGCAAGAAAGATTGCCGGAGAGAGCATGGTTCTTCTCAAAAATGAGGATAACATTCTTCCTCTGAGCAAGAGCGCAAAGGTTGCGGTCATCGGTCAGATGGCGAAGAAGCCCCGTCATCAGGGTGCAGGCAGCTCGCTTGTGAACCCGACCAAGCTTGACAATGCTTATGATGCTATGTTCGAGCAGGGCGTTGACATTGTCTATGCAGACGGCTATGCCCTGACAAAAAGAGAAAAGAAGCGTCCTGCTGAAAAATATATCGCAGAGGCAGTCGAGGCGGCAAAGAACGCTGATGTCGCTGTCCTGTTTATTGGACTTACCGATGAGTTCGAGTCCGAGGGCTTTGACAGAACCCACCTGCGTATTCCGCCCGAGCACGTTGCATTGCTCAGTGCGATCAGAGGCGTAACGGAGAATATCGTGGTTGTGCTCGCCGGCGGTGCAGTTATCGAGATGCCGTGGATAGGCGAGACGAAGGGTCTGCTTAACAGCTATCTCGGCGGCGAGGCAGGCGGCAGTGCCGTGGTTGATATTCTCTTTGGTGATGTCAACCCGTCCGGTAAGCTTGCCGAAACATATCCGCTTTCACTCGATGATACACCCTGCCACAACTTTTTCCCGGGCAACACCGCAACGGTCGAGTACCGCGAGAGTGTGTATATCGGCTACAGATACTATGATTCCGCAAAGAAGGATGTCCTCTTCCCGTTTGGATTCGGCTTGTCTTACACAAGCTTTGAGTACAGTGATCTCAAGCTCTCCGCAGACAGCATAAAGGACACCGATACACTCAAGGTTTCCTTCAAGATAAAGAATGTCGGTGACAGAGACGGTGCAGAGGTTGCACAGCTCTATGTTGCACAGGAGAACAGCACGATTTTCCGCCCTGCCAAGGAGCTTCGCTCGTTCAAGAAGGTGTTCCTCAAGGCAGGCGAGGAGAAGGAAGTCGAGCTTGAGATCGGCAAGCGTGCGTTCGCTTTCTACGATGTCGATATTGCCGATTGGCATGTTGAAACCGATACATATAAGCTTCTCGTCGGTGCATCGAGCCGTGACATTCGACTCGAGGGCAGCATAAAGGTCGAGAGCACGGTTGATGCTCCTGTTAAGGATCTGCGTGACGTAATGCCGGCTTATTACAGCGTTGACGTTCAGAATGTCCCCGATGACCAGTTCAGAGCACTCATCGGCAGAGAGATTCCCGAAAAGGAGATACACGATTTCCCGAATCTCACCCTTGCAAATACCCTTGAGGATTCGGCTTGCGGCAAGAACGGTGCAAAGCTCTGCAAGCTTCTTCGCAAGTTTGTCGGCACGGAGGGTATGGCTTGTGCAATAGCACTACAGACTCCCGTGAAGAACTTTGTTTCCATGAGCATGGGCGTGTTCAGTGAGGAGCTGGCGGCACAGTTGCTTGACATTCTCAACGACAAGAAGCCCATGGGCAGAGGAATCCTTGTGCTTATCGGCAAGGCTATCCCCTCGGTTGTCAAGGGACTGCCGAACTTGCTCAAGAGCATATAATTTAATCCGATATTTTAAGCCTCCGTGTGATTTTTGTCATACGGAGGCTTTTGTAATTGGCGGAGTGTACAGCTTTTTTGCCTGCTCTTTTGCTTATAAGTATAACTGTCGGTTGCCCGTGCGTGTCTCGCAACTTAGTTGTTCGTACATAACATTTGAGGTGAGCTACGCCGAAAAGCAGACATAGTTGCACAAAAGTGTCGAGTTTACTCAAACTTCAGCTTGTAAATCTAATTATTTTCTAAATAGTGATTGACTTAATTTAAGAAAAAATAGTAAACTGTTAATATATAGTTTCTTTTTGGGGCGATGGAAAATGCCGAGGGTCAGTAAAATTGAGCTTATAGAATACACAAAGGTGCAGGATGCGCTTAATTGCCTGACTCATGCAGTCGGAGCGGTTTTGGGTGCGGTTGTGCTCGTTTTGCTGACGGTGAAGGCGAGGAGCTTTGACTCGGCAAGATATACGGCGTCTGCGGTGATTTACGGCATTTCACTCATAGTTCTCTATACCGCCTCGGCAACCTATCACGGATTGCCGCAGGGAGAGAAAAAACGGACGGCGAGGCTGATAGACCATTCGGTTATCCCAATTTTGATGGCAGGCACGGCAACCCCCTGTGCGCTGATAACGCTGTATAATTGCAACAAGCTCTGCTGTGCCGCAGTAATGCTGCTTGCGTGGGGAAGTGTGATATTCGGTATCGTTTCAAAACTTTTCTTTTTTCAAAAGACGAGGAGCGCAACGGTCACAGTCTATATTATCTCCGGATCATTGATGCTCCTGTGTGCGCTTGCGGTTATCGATTCCATAGATGCTTATGCGCTCGGCATACTTTTTGTGGGATGTGCGGTTTATCTTTTCGGCTCGGTATTCTGTGCAGTCGGCCGAAAGTACCCGTGGTGTCATGTGATTTTTCATATTTTCATGGTCATCGGCAGTGCGATTCACGCATGGGCGATATATAGTTATGTTTTCAGATGAATTTTTTCCCGATGGGGATCGAAAGATAATAAATCTTAGAAGGTGACAGGATGAACTCAAACGGTAACAATGAGACCTTGGCGGATACGGTATTCGAACGCACACAAAGTCTCAGGATGAGAGGTCTTAAGGACGAAAAGGTTCTCGAAGCGTTGATTGCAGCCGAAAACGGAATAGCCGAGCCGAAAAGGCTCAAAGCGGAGGTTTTCGACAAGATGAATCACACCTACCGCAGCTACACGGACGGAATGATCAGGGTGCGTTTGGACTATGATTTTATCATTGATGTCGATGCACTCAAAACCGTCATACTGTGTATGCTCGAGCGTGTGCCGATATTTCACTCATCATTTACATCTAATTTCTTCAATCCGTTTTGGACTGTTTGTGACTATGACATCAACGAGGTCGTCACGAGCGAATATGCCGAGAGTGAGGCGGCCGCCGATGAATTTTTGCTGGGTATTATTCCGCATTGTGCAAATATTCAGTTTCGTTGTCACGCCGTTTTCTGCGGCGGAAAAACTCTGCTGTGCATCTTAACAAACCATATGTGTACCGACGGCGGCGACATAATGCGTATCATGCGTTCGGTCACAGCGAATTATACCGCCTATGTTGAAAGTGGTATTCCGCCGATAGCTTTCCCGACAGGCGATAGGGGATTTGGCGAAGTATATAAGGACTTTTCCTTGGAGGACAGGATAAAAGCGAAGCTTTTGATTTCCAATCCCAGCACCAAGGATAAGCACCGTCTGCCCTTCAGCGAGAGCAGGGAGAGCGATTCCCCTGTCATAGTTCGCAGGACAATACCGCACGGGCTGTTTTCAGCCGCCTGCAAGGTCGGCAAAAAATACGGCGGCTCGGTCAACGATGTTGCATCTGCGGCGTGTATCTATGCAGGATATGTTGCCGAAAAGCTTGACCGCAACAAACCTTTTGGGATTTCCTGCGCTATCAATCTCAGGAGACATATAGCAAACCCCGAAAAATTGGGCATAACGAATTATATAGCGTTTATGCATTGCACCGTGCCGAAGCTTGACGACACGGAGACATTGCTCAAAAATGTTATCGAATGTAACAAAAAGAACAAGAGCGACAAATTTCTTGGCTTGCACGGACTTTCGCTCCTGTGCTTTGCTTATCACAGCATGATATATGCCCAGGCACAGCCGATAATCAGACTGTTTCGCAGGGATTCGGGTCTGGTTTTCAGCAATGTCGGTATGTTCAAGGACGGTGAGCTGTCGCTCTGCGGACATACTCCCGAGGACTGCTTTATGTGCGGTGGTGCCAAAAATAAGCCCTGCTCGGTGCTTGTCGGCTGCACGATAAATGGCGATTTCAGCTTGGCAGTCTGCATTAAGGGCAACGATGAGGATAGAAAAATTCTCGAGGGCTTCTTCGATGAACTCGAAACCAGCTTTAAGCTTATTGCCGAATTAGGAGAGACAAAATAATCTTTCGGAGGACGAAAATGCCAAAACACGATTATCACGGTGAACCTACCGAAATATCAGCGAGACTCACACGAATGGCTCGGCGTTACAGCAAGGAGGAACTGCCCGAAAAGGCACAGCAGCTTGCCGCATTGCCCGAAATGCCGCTTGACGATAATATAAAAAGCCGCTTGCCTGAGTTTATAAAGGCAGATGCGGTTAATTGCCATTGTGTTGACAGCGGCAATGCCTTGTGGATCGGAACGGATGAGGGACTTTGGCGTATAGACGAGAGCGAGCGTGACGAGCTCGACCGCTTTCAATGCTTCAGGGCTTTTGCATATCTGACCGACAACCGTGTTAAGGCGTTGGAGAGTGACGGAGATAACGGCGTTTGGGTGTTGACCGAGGACGGCATTTCGCATATACAAATGCGTATGCTTTCCGCAGAGCACAAGGCGAACTTGCTCTCCGAGGTTGATGAACGCTTCGTCCAACGCAGAGGAATGCTCAGCGGTGCAATATGGAGCGACGAGAAAAAATGCTGGCTGCCCCGTGAATCGGATAACGACGGTCTGTGGACGGCGCTTGTGGCAATGGGTGACATATGTCGCTACGCTGTCATGAAAAATGATCCGAGCTATTCGCCCGATGAGGTTGAGCGAGCAAGACAGGTTGCCACGAGATGGACGGAGACTGTGCTTTTACTCGAATATCTTCCTGCATGGAAGGGCAAGGTTGCGGCGTGTGTCCGCTACAATGAGCCGGGCACGAACCACTCGTCAAAGAGCTATTTGAAATATGGCAGAGAGGGCAAAATAAATATTCCCGAAAACGGGCCGACAGGTTTTGTCCATGCACCGTTAGGCCCTG
This sequence comes from uncultured Clostridium sp., assembly GCA_964386035.1. Classification (GTDB taxonomy): domain Bacteria; phylum Bacillota; class Clostridia; order Oscillospirales; family Acutalibacteraceae; genus CAG-177. Next base: position 51,888 of record CAYLQT010000011.1, read on the forward strand.
TCGAGGAAGATGACTGGGCGGAAAATGACGCACTTCCCGAGATCGTGTTCCGAAACATTGAGGGATATATAGCACGCTCATATCATGTCAATGACCCCGAAAATGACCCTGTTCCGTATGGGGACGGTGTTTTCTTCAAAAAAGTGCGTGACCCCGACGGCAAGATGATCAGCGTCAGAATCCCGACGAGCAGTGACAAGGGTGACGATCTGCCGGGCTTTTTGACGGTTGACAGTTCATATGAAATTCCCGACCGTCTTCGCCGTTTGTATACCGATGAAACTGACCCGAAAACGGGCAGACATTGGCAGGATGACGATATAATCTACAAGTGCGACACATCAAACGATGAGCTGACGGGTCACTATGCCGTCTGGCAGCTCGCATATGATATTCTCGGTGAGGATGACCCCGAGCTGCGTGAGATGATCTCCGTCATAGCCGAACGCCATGCAAGGCATATTGCGGAAAACGATTATGCACATACCGATGCAGGCGGTCAGCCGACCTCGTGGGCGAGAATGACGAGAGAGTATTATCTCAACAAGGACTGCGAGGGCTATCAGGACGGGCCGCTCGGCACCATGATACTGCTCCAGCTTTTCAAGGTCGCACACCATGTCACGGGCAATGAGCGTTGGGAGAAGGAATATCGCAAGCTTGCCCTTGAGGAGCCGTACCGCTACGCCGATTTCATCAGTGAGCACTATGAAAGATACGAGAACAGCATAAAATATTTCCTGCATGACGATACCCTCAGCTCCGAGACTCTGTTCCCAATGGTAGTAAAGACTATGAACTATTCCGACACACGCATGGCGGCAGTGGCTTACTACACAATGTCTCAGCTCGAGGACGACCCGGAGCTGCTCGAAAAGTACAGAAAGGGAGCGGATTGCTGGTGGCGGCTCGAGAAATATGGCAGAGATGTCGAGTGGTCGCTCGTCTATCAGCTCATGTATCCCGATGAGGAGCAGTGCGATGCGTTCGGCAGACCGTGCAAGGATGTGCTTGCGTGGCAGCTTTCACGCTTCCCCGTGAGCCAGAGGGAGATAATGATAGACAATACTACACGAGCAGATGCCTACGAAGAGGATGAGATGCTGTGGTACAGAGATACCGAGACGATGATTCCCTACGCCGTCGCAATGGATGAGAGGGGCGGTATGGGCACGGGCTTCTTCCAGGCAAAGCAGGGCAGTAACCGAAAGATACTCAAGGGTGCATATAATATGATAACGCCCTATTGGATAGGCAGATATAACGGACTTATCAAGGAGAAGAGCCACGGAGGGGATATAACCTTTGATGAGCTTTCCGAATTGATTGCCAATCAATAACAAAACGCAGGTTTGCAAAATAAAAAACGCTCGAGAGCCTTTGAAGCTTTCGAGCGTCTTTGTTATATTACCTTGATTATTCGTACATGGGGTGCTGCTTGCAGATAGCCGCAACGCCGTTGCGAATAGCATCGGCACTGTTTTCAAAGTCAGTTGCGGCGAGATAGATGAACTCTGCGAGCTTGTCCATATCCGCTTCGTCAAGACCTCTGGTGGTTGCGGCGGCAGTGCCGAGGCGCAGACCGCTTGTGACGAACGGCTTTTCGGGATCGTTCGGGATGGAGTTCTTGTTTGCGGTGATGTTTACTTCGTCCAGTCTCTTCTCAAGCTCCTTGCCGGTGATGTTGAGCGAACGCAGGTCGAGGAGCATCAGATGGTTGTCCGTGCCGCCGGAGACGAGATCAACTCCACGCTTTGTGAGTCCCTCAGCGAGAGCTTTTGAGTTTGCGATGATCTGCTTCTGGTACTCCTTGAACTCGGGCTTGAGTGCCTCACCGAAGCAGACTGCCTTGCCTGCGATAACGTGCATGAGCGGGCCGCCCTGATTGCCGGGGAAAATTGCCTTGTTGATAGCTGCACCCAGCTCTGCCTTTGAGAGGATGATGCCGCCTCTCGGGCCTCTGAGGGTCTTGTGGGTGGTTGAAGTGACAACATCGGCATAGGGCACGGGCGAGGGATGAAGTCCTGCCGCAACGAGACCTGCTATGTGAGCCATATCGACCATGAAATATGCGCCGACAGACTTTGCGATTGCACCGATGCGCTCAAAGTCGATAACTCTCGGATAAGCCGAAGCACCTGCGACTATAAGCTTGGGGCAGACCTCCTTAGCGGTCTTTTCAAGCTCGTCATAGTCGATGAAGCCGTCGTCATTGATGCCGTAGGGGACGAAATTGTAAAGACGGCCGCTTGCGTTGACGGGTGAGCCGTGGGTCAGATGTCCGCCGTGTGCGAGGCTCATGCCCATAACCGTGTCACCGGGGGAGATAAGAGCCGAGTAAGCGGCGAGGTTTGCCTGAGCACCCGAGTGGGGCTGAACATTGGCACACTCCGCACCGAAAAGCTCCTTAACACGGTCAATGGCGATATTTTCGACTATATCGACATATTCGCATCCGCCGTAATATCTCTTTGCGGGATAGCCCTCTGCGTATTTGTTGGTGAGTACGCTGCCCATTGCCGCCATAACAGCGGGGGAAACAAAGTTCTCCGAGGCGATAAGCTCAATGTTACGGCGCTGGCGTCCAAGCTCCTGCTCCATAGCTTCGGCAACCTCGGGATCGTACTGCGAGATAAGCTTTGCACTGTCAAAAAAATCCGGGTACATCTGTCGTCCTCCTAAAAAAAGATTATCTTAATAATAACATAGCCGAACTCGGAAGTCAAAGCCCATTGTCCGATTTATGCAATTGCCCAATATACTTCAAAATATAGCTTGTATTTATGTCAATAATACTGTATAATATTTTAGTATACTTGCGCCTTAGGGCGTTGATTTTGTAAAAGGAGCTGAAGCAATGGATCCAATTAAGGTGGATTTTTCCAAAAAGGGCGGCCCCAAGGAGATAGTTATTCCTCCCGATAAGGCTGCGCTTAAAATAGTTCTTAGCGTAATTTGTGCAATAGTCACGGCAGGCATCGCATTTTATATTATGCTGCCTCCTCTCAATTTCAAGTCGTATGAGTTTTACGGCTTCCTCGTGATAATCGTTGCGGCTTATGCACTGTTCTCGGCTATATTCACGGGTGTGTTTTCAAAGCCCGAATATATGCCTTACTTCAAGCGTCAGATGATAGTGCCCGGCATTATAGTCGGAATAATCGCTCTGACTGTCGGCATCGGCTATCTTGTCTCAAGCCCGTTCTTCAGGGCATCGGCTTACAGTGACATAATCGATGTCCGTACAGACAGTAACTTTGCCGAGGAAATCGATAAGCAGGATGCCGAGTCCTTCAGCAACATTCCGAAGCTTGATGAGGGCGTTGCGGCAACTCTTGCCCCCAGAGCACTCGGTAAGCTTGCGGAAAAAGGCTATGTTTCGCAGTTCTCCGTTTATCCGCTTTACACTCAGATAAACTATAAGGGCACTCCCGTCCGAGTTGTGCCGCTCCAGTATTCCAACATCATCAAGTGGCTGACTAACCGCTCGGAGGGCCTTCCCGGATATATCATCATCGATATGGCGAACGAGGTCACTACTCTCACGGAGCTTGACGAGGGAATAAAGTATTCTCAGGCAGAACACTTCGGCAGACTTCTCAAGCGTCATTTGAGAATGGAATATCCCACTTATATGTTCGGCTCAAGCTCGTTTGAAATCGACGATAACGGCAATCCCTATTGGATCTGTGCAAGAGTTGACAAGACGATAGGACTTTTCGGCGGAACCGATGTTGTCGGTATCGTGATAGTCGATGCGATAAACGGCGAGTCAAAGTATGTGCCGATTGAGACTGTCAAGAGCGAAGCTCAGTATCAGTGGATCGACAGAGTTTATGACTCGGATCTCCTTGTTGAGCAGTACAATTACTATGGCAGATATCAGAAGGGCTTCTGGAACTCGATTCTCGGCCAGGAGGATGTTTATGTCACCACCGAGGATTACAGCTATATCGCTCAGAACGACGATGTTTATATGTATACAGGTGTCACCTCCGTCACAAACGACCAGTCGATAACCGGTTTCATCATGATAAATCAGCGCACCAAAGAGGCTGTGTATTATTCGGTTGCAGGTGCAAAGGAGCAGTCGGCACAGGCTTCGGCAGAGGGTCTTGATGAGATAAAGGCAGCAGGCTACACAGCCACCTTCCCCCTGCTTCTGAACATTGACGGCGAGCCGACCTACTTCATGGCACTCAAGGATGTCAGAGATGACGGCTCACAGATAATTCAGAGCTATGCACTTATCAATGTTAAGCAGTACACGAAGATAAAGGTCTATGGAAAGACCCTTTCCGAGTGTCTTTCAAAGTATGTCGAGCAGCTCAAGGCGAACGGCATAAATGTTGATATAGACGCAGACAAGGTCGTTGACCCGTCAACAGGCGGAGATGACAGCTCGGATGCAGGCAGTGGAGTAAAGAGCGTCAGCGGCAAGATAGCGGACATCCGCACACAGGTCATGTCGGGCGAGACTTACTACTATATCAAGCTTGAGGGCGGCGATGTGTATTATTCAATAGCCGCATCCAAGTCCGCAACGGCGGTTATCCTCAACAAGAACGACACAGTTACAATCAAGTTTAACGCAGGCGACGGTGCAATAATCAGCGCAAGCGAGCTTGAAAAGTCGAAATAAAGACAAACAAAACGAACCGCCGCAGGGAAAACCTGCGGCGGCCTTTTCATATATTCATGGGGTGTCAGTTGCTTTTCTTGCCGAATATCTTCATGCCGCCTGTTATGGCGAAACCGAAGAACGATACGGTGTAAGCAAAAAAGAGAACGGCGAGAATGGGGTTGCTTTTGTCGAGGAATCTTCCTGCCAAAAGTGTGAGTGCGGGAACGATCAAAGCGGCTATGCCGAAAACACGCATGGCGGTTGCCTTGTGAGCCTCACGCAACAGTATGAGCAGAGCAACAGTTACGGCTAAAAGAATCAGCAGTGCACAAATAGAATATATGATTTCAGAACCGCTGTTGTTTATGTAAATGCTGACTTTCTCAAACAGTTCCGCGATTGAACTGCGAAGTGCGGTGTTCGGATAAGAATATTTGAATATTCCAAACACAGCGACAGCTCCGGATAAAATGTAAAATATGTATAGTATGATTTCGGATATTTTTTTCTTTTTCATGGTGAAGTCTCCTTTGCAGTTTATCTGTCAGAGCAAGTACATCCATTACAGGTACGGTTTGTGGTTTAGGACGGCGACAGCAGTTCCATATACTCACGACCGGCGACGGAGTCAATAGGCACGCCGAGTACGGTTGAAAGCGGAATATCGGTGGAAACATCAAGAAATTCGAAATGCACATTGATGTCATCCTTAATTTTCTTCGTGTATTTGTAGGTTGAGCTGAGGTCGAATGTAACTGCATCCGACGGGTCGGGTTCGGCAAACTCGAGAAGTTCACGAATGGTATAGCCGTATCCGAGAATCGGCAACTCTTTCTTGCCGATTTTTACTTTGGCATAAAGGCTGTGATTTTCGTCGTTTGCCATTGCCTCGATTTTATCTGCGTCATCGGTCTTGATAGAATACTTGATATTTACCATGTCATCGTTGTAGTAGCAAACGGTTATTGTGACATCTCCGTATTCACTTTCAAGCTCTATATTGCCGCTGAATACATGAAATTCAACATCATCTTCGATTATCGCCTTAAAATCGCCGGTATCAAATTTTAAAATATATTCGGATTTGTCTGAATTATCGGAACATCCGGTGACGAATGTTGCAATGAGCATCAGACAAAGAGTCAGATATAGGAGTTTTTTCATATTCTTATGTTACCTCTTTATTACTTTTTGATAGTTACTGTGAGAACCAAAGGTGTAGTAATAGTGTATTTTAAAAGTGCATTGTCAACTACAAGCTCTTCTACACCGACCCACAAAGTAGATGCTTTTGAGTTCAAAATATATGTTGTGAACGAATAAAACTAACCCATCGGAAACACCTCTTTCGATTGTATTCTTTAAAATTGTTTGTATAGATTTTTTGATTGAGAATTTACTGCAACATTATATTAGCGCGATTTGCCAATATGATAATTGCCGATAAGAAAATTGGCGAATCTTTGTTGCAAATCACAAAAAATGAATGGTGCAATTTGTGAATTTGTAACAATCAATTTTTACGAAATATGGAATTATATTGCGAAAAAACAGCAGATTGTTGCATAACTGTGAATATTGTTGTTCACATAGATGACTTTAAATGTTTAATCAACCCCTGACTTGTTCCGATTCAACCCCTCAGTCAGCTACGCTGACAGCTCCCCTTACACAGGGGAGCCTGTGGCTACTTCGATTTCGGTTATACGGATGAGACGGCAGACACGGGCAAGCCCTGTCCTACGGTGTGTTTCTGCGGCTGTGCGGTTATGCTGTCGGGGTAGCAATAAAAACAGTCAGCAGGTTTATCTGCCGACTGTGCGTTGAATTTTTCGATTTGTTTACTGTGGGGATTTTATAAGATACAGCAGCGCCAAAACTCCTGCCGCTGCAGTTGTTCCGATGACGATGTTGTTTATTGTAACTGCCGCCGCAACTCCTGCGCCGACACCTGCAACGCCTGCAAGGATGACGGGAATCCACATCACCGAGCTCTGACCGTACTTAGCGCCGAAGTACCAGCTGTAAAGTCCCCAGCCGAAAGCATCGGTGTACTTGTAAAGATGGGTGTCGTAGCTCCACGGATCATTCTCATCAAGCTCGAAGATTCTGACAGCTCTTGTGATGTATCTGCCGTAGGACTGGAAGGTGATGCCGGGGCACATGATAAGGTCAATGCCGTCAACATTGCCCATGAAAGTGTTGATGTGGTCGTGACCGAAGGTTGCCGCAATGACATCGCCACGCTTTTTCCACGATGCGAACTGACCCGAATTTGTCTTTGACGGGCAGGGGAACTCAAGCATAATTCCCGATGCCTTTGTGTAGTCGAGCATGAGAAGCTTGTTTTCGCCGTTTATCTTCTTGGTTATTGTCGATTCCTCTTCAAAGGGAGAGTCGAGCAACAACTCTCCGACCTCGGGCACGATTATGTGCTGGAAGAGTATCGAGGGAACAAGATGACCGGCTTTTTCCTCAAGCTCACGGCTGGTTTTCTCATACCAGTCTATTTGATCCTGATGAACATAATCGTATCCGCCGTTTACCTTGTCGGTGTTGTTGGAATCCACCATCCAGAGGTTGAACTTGATTTCGCTGCCGTTCGAGGAGTATATCGGCAGATTGTGAGTACCTGTGCCGTACATATCAGGGTCTGCGTCATAAGCGAGACAGCCGGAGAAGGTGGTGTAATACTCGAACTGCTCGTCACGGCTGACGGGGCAATCGCCGTCGCTGTCATGGTTGCCGAAAACAAATGTGAATTTTATGCCTCTGTCAACCACGGGCTTGAGGATAGCCTCGATACCGGCATAGACACCCTCGACGGTCTTTATCTTGTTGCCGGCGAGCTGATCGCCGGTGAAAACGACAAGATCGGGCTTCTCGGCATCAAGTGCTTTTTCCATGAACTTTATTGTTGCTTCACGGGGCACATCGATGTCCTGCGTGTCGGAAATCTGCATTATTTTGAACTTTCCGTCCTCGTTGAAGCGGAGGACGTCGTTCTGCTTAACAGCCGCAAATGCAGGAGAGGCTGCCGCCATGAGCATCGCCGCACATAAAACAGCCGAAAGCAATGCCTTGATTTTTTTGCTCATTATGTATGTTCCTTTCTTGAGAAAGTTATTTGCTCAAACATTATACCTCTTACGTAGGCTAAAATCAATTTGCAACTCTCATAATTTTTGCCTGTGCTTTTGTGGCATAATAGACAATAAAAGCTACCGCCCGAAGCAAAGTGCGGCTCGAGCGGTAGTTGGCGTAGGTTTTATTCGTTTGCGTTTACATTTTGGCTGTCGCCGTTGCCGAGCTTGTTCATCGCCTCAAGCGGATCGACTGTCTTGCCGTTTATGCTGACGGAAAAATGCAGATGTGAGCCGTCTGCCGCCTCAACGGGGACACTGCCTAAAACACCTATGTGGTCAAACTGCTCCACCTTGTCGCCCACCTTCGGCAGATTTTTGTCGGCAAGTCCGCAGTATTTTGCACTCATCCCCTTGCCGTGGTCTATTTCGACAACGTTACCCCAAAGCGGATCGTTGTATACTTTTGATACCGTTCCGCTCTGAATGGCGATAACATCGTTGCCCTCTGCACCGCCGAAGTCGATTCCGTTGTGTGCTCGCCAGTCGCCTGTGGTCTTGTTTTGCACCAGCTCACCGGCACTGTAGTCCTTTTTTATGTCCGTACCCATCGGAAGCGCATAATTTCCGGTATAGGGTGTGTTTGCCTTGCTGTCGGAAGCCTCTTTTTCGGTGGTTGTCGTGTTTCTTTCATCGGGAACGTTCTTGACGGGATTGTTCGCCTGCGTCAATGTCTCCTGCGGCAGGGAATAGTCGAATGAATATGTGCGGCTCTCAGGCTCGCTGTTGCCAGTGTCTGTCGGCGTTTTCGACATCTGAGTGGCACCCCATACGCCTGCACCTGCCGCTAAAATACACAGCGCCGCAACAATGTAAACGCCCTTCGATTTAAAGAAATTTTTCTTGTTATATGAGTTATCTATCATATCTGCCTCGATTCTCCGTGCTGTGCGCTACGGTGTTTTTTCATTCGTATTTTTGACCTGTCGAGGCTTTTTTATTCGCAGACAAAATTTGTCAAAATAAAACGAAAAGACACCCACTTTCGTGAATGTCTTTCCGTAATGAGGGGTTCGATGCAACTTTCAGCATCTGAATTGAGGAGGGGTAGATGTCCGTCTTGACGAACACCGCACACAACAGGGTGCGGCTCCCTGTTCCCTGTGTGCAAGCATATGATAACCTGTTTTTGTGAAGTCCCTGTGAACGGAGTCTTAATAATCAAAGGTGATTTTGTTAAGACTTTCCTGAGAAAGTCGGATTTTGTATACTTTGCCCAAAAGTGAGGCTTAAATTTTGTAAGTCACAGCTTGAAAGATTATCTGTTTTTGCCTTGAACTATTTATTCAATCGTTTATAATTAAAGCATATATATGGTGTATGTTATTATACCTTTAAAAATAATATTAAGAACAGGAGAAATATTATGGCAAGAAAAGTCAGAATAGGTATCATCGGTTGCGGCGGCATTGCTAACGGCAAGCATATGCCTGCACTCAAGAAGATCGAAGAGGCTGAGATGGTTGCATTCTGCGACATTATCGAGGAACGTGCTGTCAAGGCGGCAAAGGAATTTGGCGTTGAGGGTGCAAAAGTCTATACCGATTACAGAGAGCTGCTCGAGGATGAGAGCATTGAGAGCGTTCATGTTTGCACCCCGAACCGTTCCCATTCCTTTATAACCATTGATGCACTCGAGGCAGGCAAGCACGTTATGTGCGAGAAGCCCATGGCAAAGACCTATGCCGAGGCTAAGAAGATGTACGAGGCAGCACAGCGTACAGGCAAGAAGCTGACTATCGGCTATCAGCAGCGCTGGAGACCCGATTCGCTTTATCTCAAGGAAGCTTGCGACAATGGCGATCTCGGTGATATTTACTATGCCCGTGCAATAGCACTTCGCCGCAGAGCGGTTCCGACCTGGGGCGTTTTCCTCAATGAGTATGAGCAGGGCGGCGGTCCGCTTATCGACATCGGAACTCACGCACTCGATCTCACCCTTTGGATGATGAACAACTACAAGCCGAAGATGGTAGTAGGCAATGTATATAAGAAGCTCGGTGATCAGAAGCGTTCCGGCAACGCATGGGGCGAGTGGGATCCCGAGAAGTACACCGTTGAGGATTCCGCATTCGGCTTTGTCACCATGGAGAACGGTGCTACGATTTCCGTTGAGTCGAGCTGGGCACTCAATATTGCCGATCCCGATGAGGCTGTAACATATCTCTGCGGAGACAAGGCAGGTGCAGATATGCGTGGCGGACTTCGCCTCAACTATGTCAAGTACGGCCGTCAGTGCATTGAAACACCGAACTTCGAGGCAGGCGGTGCCGCATTCTTTGACGGTGCAACCAGCGATTCCTCCGAGCTTGAGGCACGTGCTTTCATCAACGCCATCATCAACGACACTGAGGTCAGCACCAAGCCCGAGCAGGCACTTGTTGTCACGCAGATTCTCGAAGGAATATATGAATCCGCAAAGCAGGGCAAACCTTTCTATTTTGAATAATCTTCCGCACATTGCGAGCCTTTTGCTCCCTTGAGTATCTACATACACTGCGGTCGCAAAAAACTCACACTGCACGAAACCTTATTCAAAATAATGAGGTATCTTCCGCACATTGCGAGCCTTTTGCTCCCTTGAGTATCTACATACACTGCGGT
>CAYLQT010000011.1:62358-83739 GCA_964386035.1 uncultured Clostridium sp.
AAACTCACACTGCACGAAACCTTATTCAAAATAATGAGGTATCTTCCGCACATTGGAGATTCAGACGGTGAGTGCGGTGCTGATGTGCAAAGAATCAATTTTGACTTCCGAAAGGAGACATATAAAATGAAATTAGGTGTATTTACCTGTCTGCTCGGCAATCTTCCTCTTGCCGATGCGCTGAAATATTTCAGCTCCAAGGGCATTGAGATGGTGGAGATAGGCTGCGGTGGTTATCCGGGCAACTCCCACGCAGACCCCGAGACACTGCTTGCAAGCTCCGAGGCACTCAACACCTTCAAGTCAACTGTTGCAGACAGCGGACTTGAGATAAGCGCATTGAGCTGTCACGGCAACCCTATCCATCCGAACAAGGCACTTGCAGCCGAGTTTGACAAGACTATCAAAGACACTATCCTCCTTGCCGAAAAGCTCGGTATTCATCAGATAAACACCTTCTCAGGTTGCCCCGGTGACCACGAGGGTGCAAAGTATCCGAACTGGGTCGTCTGCCCCTGGCCGAACGATTTTTCCGAGATACTTGAGTGGCAGTGGAACGAGGTTCTCATTCCCTATTGGACTAAGACAGTAGCCTTTGCAAAGGAGCACGGTGTCAACAAGATCGCCTTTGAGCCGCACCCCGGATTTTGCGTATACAACACTGAGAGTATGCTCAAGATTCGTGAGGCAGTCGGCCCCGAGCTCGGCGCAAACCTCGACCCGAGCCATCTCATCTGGCAGGGCATGGATCCCGTTGCGTGCATAAGAGCACTCGGTGATGCCATCTTCCATTTCCACGCCAAGGACACTAAGATAGACACCTACAACACCGCAGTCAACGGCGTGCTCGACACGAAGCCCTATGCGGATGAGATTCACCGCTCATGGATATTCCGTTCCGTCGGCTACGGCAACGATTACTCTTACTGGAAGGACATCATCTCGAACCTTCGACTTGTCGGATATGACTATGCAATAAGCATTGAGCATGAGGATTCACTCATGAGCCAGGACGAGGGACTTTCCAAGGCTGTCGATTTCCTCAAGAGCGTGCTCATCACTCAAAGCACAGGCGATATGTGGTGGGTATAAGCTTGCATTAACGCAAAACTTTTTTCAGGAGTATACAATATAATGGACAAAAACAAGAAGATAGGTTTCGCCGTCATCGGCTACGGCGGAATGGGAAGCTGGCACGCATCAAACTGCTATAACGATTTGAGCGAATATGCGGAGCTTATCGGTATCTACGACATCGACCCCGAGAGGCGTGAAGCCGCTGAGAAAAAGGGCATACACGCATTCGCAACCCGTGAGGAACTGCTTGCGGATGAGCGAATAGAGCTTGTCACGGTCGCCACTCCCAACGATGTACATAAGGAGATAGCCATAGCTGCTATGGCGGCAGGCAAGAATGTCATATCCGAAAAGCCGGTTGCGATGAGCCAAGAGGAGCTTGAGGAAATGATTGCCGCATCGAAGAAGTACGGCAAGCTTTTCACCGTTCATCAGAACAGACGCTGGGATCCCGACTACAAGTGCGTGCAGAAGATACTCGCAGACAACGAGCTCGGCAGAGTTTTCCGCATTGAGTCGAGAGTTCAAGGCTCAAGAGGAATCCCCGGCGACTGGCGTAATCAGAAGGAGCACGGCGGCGGAATGGTGCTCGATTGGGGTATTCATCTGCTTGATCAGGCACTTCGTATCGGAGAGGGCAGAAAGCTCATCTCCGTCTATGCCGAGCTTACAAATGTCACAAATGAGGAGTGCGACGACGGCTTCAGAGTGACGCTTATATTCGAGGGCGACCTGTCGATGTATGTTGAAGTTACCACGAGCAACTTTATCGAACTGCCCCGCTGGTATATCCTCGGTGAGAACGGCTCTGCTGTTATCAACGATTGGGATGTCAACGGTGAGATAGTCAAGGTGTCCGATTGGGAGAACCGTGACGCAGTGCCGATACTTGCCGGTGTCGGTCTGACCAAGACCATGGCACCCAGAACCGATGACACCATAAAGCGTTATCCGTTGCCCAAGGTGGAGTCAAGATGGACTCAGTTCTATGAGAATGTCTTTGCGGCTCTCAGGGGCGAGGAAGAGCAGCTTATCACTCACGACCAGCAGCGCAGACTGTTGAAGCTCGTTGATGCTATATTCGAGAGCGGTAACGAGAACAGGGTAGTCTATTTCGACAAATAAAATATCCGCACCGCCGTATGATATAAAGTCATACGGCGGATTTTTATACCCTTCATAACAAAGAACGTAGCCGCAATATTACAGCTCGGCGTTATGGTGATTATTCGGTTTTCCTCATGGTCAAATTCGAAGAGAAGAACAATATCGGGAAAAGGGATGCAATGGCGGCGATAGATTCCACCTTCCTGTCTGCGCTTATTTTGCTGCTCGGCAATTTTATAGAAAAGACGAGGCACAGACGCCTTGCGCATAGGTTTGAAAAAGCTGAGTAGCTTTACCCTAAAGCACAGGCGGATAATGCCGCAAAGCTCAATAAGCTCATCGACAGTCTGAGCACAGCGATTACGCAGGCAAGCTCGAGCAATTCGGCGTGCTTGCCGAGGATGCCGATGACCTTATAGCGAGACTTCAGTCGATGATAAATTACGCCTCAGAATATGATATATATACCGAAAAGGTCGAGGGGATGGAGTCGAGTGTGATGTTCGTCTATCTGACTGCTCCCATGGCTGTGAAGAGCGAAAAGAGCACCTATGCAACCGAGACGACTGAGGCTCTGCCGTGGTATAAAAAGATATTTAAGAAATAACTTTTGGACAGATTCGTTAAAATGTCCAAAAATACCACAGTTTTTACCCTTTGAGATTTTTTGGAACAAATGCGGAATTTTGACCGTTGGAAAATATGGCGGCGAAGGATATAATATAGTCAAAGACCGGCGGATGAGACAGTCCCTCTTTTCCATCTTTTCCCTTATTCCTTACAAAAAATCTGTCGATTTCCGCCGGACTTAATTAGATTCCATCGACCTCCAGATATAGTCGTATTCCTTTCTAAAAATGCAAGCAGGGAGCACATTTTTTCGGTGTGCTCCCTGTTTGGCTGTTTAGCTGTTTTTTTGTTCAAGAGCCTGCTTGAGTGCGTTTGCAAGCTGGTCGGGGCATGAGGTGTGCTTGAAGCCGCAACGGATACCGTCGAGCCTGTCAATGACTTCCTCTGCGTCCATGCCCTCGACTATCGAGGAAATTCCGGCGAGGTTGCCGTTGCAGCCGCCGGTGAAGCGGACATTGTGAACGGTGTTGTCCTCGTCAAGCTCAAAGTCGATGCGCTTTGAGCAGGTGCCGTGAGTTGTGTATGAATATGTCATAGCGTACCTCCGTTTTTTAGTTTCTTTATTTTAAACCAAAACGGAGCGTTTTTCAAGACTACATCAGAATATACATCAACGCAAAGATGAGCAGCATATCGGCGTTGTCCATGGAGAGGATTATCAGCAGTGAGATTATCAGCAGACGGTCGTTGTCGGCTTCGCAAGGAGGCTTTTGAGGGATAGGCTCGGGAAAAGTTGGGCGGCAGGGCGGCTCGGGCGGCGGTGTGCCGTTTTGAGACTTCGGCGGCGGTCTGTTGTCCTTTATTGCGGCACGCCTGTGCATATCCCACGCACTCTCTATTGCACGCTTGCTCATCCTCTCAAGCTCATTTTGACTGTATGCAGGCGGCATATCACTTTCCCCCCAAGGACTCTATCATTGGCAAAAGGTCGAGCAGCTTTATCATCTGCATCGCCTCATCCGCACGGTGGCGACGAGGCTCGCTCAACAGCGGACGCAGTGCGGCTATCAGGTCGCAACGGCTGTCGTGCTTGTTCATGGCACCCATTATTTGTGCGATTTTCGCCATTGTCGCAGGGTCAATGGAAAAGCCCTGCTCTGCCGAGCCGCCGTCATTGCCGCTGTCGGAGCCCAAAAGATTTCTCGCCGCATCACCGAGAGCTTTCATATCCTCGTCGCTCAGCGATGAAATTATGTCGCTGATGTTGTCCATAGCTTACCTCTTATTTGTTAAACCCGAATTTCTCCATAAGCCGCTGTGCCTCGGGACTTTTCAAAAGCTTTTCGAGGGCGGCCTTGTCGCTGAGAACCTCATCTACCTGCTTGCGCTTTTCGGCACTCAGCCGCTTCGATACCGCATTGACTGCCGCATCGGGGTCGGGTTTGCTGCCCTTGCCGAGAGATGAAGCCAACTTCAACAGCTCCTCGGGGGTTGGCTCGTTGTTCTTCTGATTACTCATTGCAAAACCACCTTTTTTCATATATAATATGCTTATGCGTGCCGCTTTTGCGGTAGAACATACATATGTGCCGCTTATGCGGCTGAAAACGGGGCGAAAAAAATGAGGATAATTGTGCTTTCCGATTCCCACGGAATGCCGTCACGCATTATGGATGCGGTGGAGCGTCACAGCGACGCAGATGCCGTGATATTTCTCGGTGACGGCGAGAGGGATATAGAAATGCTCGAGAGCTATTACAGCTCCGTGCCGAATATCATAAAGGTTGCAGGCAACTGCGATTTTTGTTCCGATTTGCCGTTTTTGAGAGTCGTGACCCTCGGCGGCAAAAAAATCTACTGTACCCACGGTCATTGCGAACGTGTCAAGTATGACACAGCGGAGCTTGTGTGCCGTGCGAGGCAGGAGAATGCCGACATAGTATTATACGGCCATACCCACACTCCCGTTACTTCTTATGATGACGGATTGTATATTATGAACCCCGGCAGTATCCGTGACGGAAACTACGGAATTATAGACATAGTTCCCGGCGGTATAATGCTCAACAACCAGCGACTTTGAGGTGCAAGATGTCAACTCCGCTTTTTGATGCCGTAACGGCACACGAAAAAAAGAAAATGACGAGTATGCACATGCCGGCACATAAGGGCGTGTTTGCCTCTCTCGGTGCGGCAGGCGAGCTTGATATTACCGAGATACCCGACACGGGCAGTCTCTTTGACGGCGAGGGTGCTACAGCTCTTGCGGAAAAAGAGGCGGCAGAGCTGTTTGAGACAAGCGCAAGCTTTATGAGCGCAGGCGGCTGCACGCTGTGTATTCAGGCTATGCTCAGGGTTGCTGCACCCAACGGCGGAAAAATAGTCTGCGGCAGAGTGGTTCACCGCAGTGCGATAAATGCGATGTCACTTTTGGGCATAGAGCCTGTTTGGGTCTTGCCGGATAAGAGTGCGGGAGAACTGTTTTCCGGCAGGATAACCGCAGAGACGGTGCGAGCCGCACTTGAGGCAAATCCCGATGCCAAGGGCGTATATATAACCTCGCCCGATTATTTCGGCGTTATCGGTGATGTTCGTGGGATTGCAAAAGCGGCTCGGGATTTCGGTGTGCCTTTGCTCGTTGACTGTGCCCACGGCGCACATTTGAAGTTTTTGAAAAATGATATATCGCCCCTGAAAATGGGGGCAGCGATGAGTGCCGAGAGCGCACATAAAACCTTGCCCGTGCTCACGGGCGGCGCATGGCTTCAGGTCGGAGACGAACGGCTCGTCCCCGAGGTTCGTGCGGCAATGGCACTTTTTGGCTCAACAAGCCCGTCATATCCCATAATGATCTCACTCGACCTCGCAAGAGATTGGGCCAAACAGAACCGCAATGAGTTTTTACGGCTTGCACAACGCACGGAAAAGACGAAGACGCTTTGCCGCTCGCTCGGGCTTACCCTGCCCGAGGGCGAATGTGACCCAACGAGAATAGCCTTTGATGTTCAGCGTTTCGGCTTTGACGGCGAGGATGTGGGAGAACTGCTCAGAAAAGGCGGCATAGAGCCTGAATATGCAGGCCTCGGCAAGGTTATACTCATTCCGTCCGTGATGAATACGGATGAGGATTTTGATCGCCTTGACAGTGTGCTCGGTGATGTTTTTGCCGAGGCAAAGTGTAGCTCGGCACGCCCCGTTGAGGTCAATGCTTCTCTGCCGAAGAAGGCGATGGGCGCAAGGGAGGCGATACTCTCCGAATTTGAGTATGTCTCGGTTGACAATGCTGTTGGCAGAGTGTCGGCAGAACCTTATTGCCCGTGTCCGCCTGCGATACCTGCGGCAATGCCGGGCGAGGTGCTCGGTGAACGTGAGGTGCTGGAGCTTCGGCGGTACGGTATTTTGAAGATAAAAGTTGTAAAATAATAAAAGATGGATTATAATAATATATGTATTATGCGAAAGGGGCGTTTTGATGAAGCTCATTATTGCAATAGTCAGCAATGACGATTCATATGAAGTGATGGGCGAGCTTACCCGTGTCGGACTTGATGCTACGAAGCTCTCGACCACAGGCGGCTTTCTCAGCGCCGGCAATGCGACTCTTCTCATTGGCGTTGAGGACGACAGAGTGGATGAGGTAATGGAGATAATCCGCCAAAACAGCTCTCGCCGCACTCAGCTCATGTCAGCCGCACCTGCGTATAATGCGGAGAGTTTTGTCACCATGCCCGTTCAGGTGTCAATAGGCGGAGCAACGGTGTTCGTTGTTGATATGAAAGAGTTTTATAAGCTCTGATTTTGGAGTACATATGGGATTTGAGAATTTGCAAATATCCGAGCCGCTGAAAAATGCGCTCGCTCGGTCGATAAACTCCGGAAGATTTCCGCACGCCGCAATATTAGAGGATGAGGACAGTGAACGCTTGCTTATTACCGCAAAGACACTCGCCGCCGCCCTCGTTTGCACGGGGGAGGACAAACCCTGCGGCAGGTGCCATGCGTGCCTGAAGGCTCTTTCGGATTCGCACCCCGATATAAGGGTATATTATCCGGATAAAAAGACGGAAAATTTCAAGGTGGATACCGTGCGTGAAATTCGCTCGGATGCCTATATTGTCGCAAATGAAGCTCAACGCAAGGTCTATATTCTTGTCGGGGCGCAGAATATGCTCCCTGCCGCACAGAATGCCCTGCTCAAGGTGCTTGAAGAACCACCCGAGGGCGTGTGCTTTTTGCTGCTGACGAGCGACAAAAATCTGTTCTTGCAGACTGTGCTCTCACGCTGTGTGGTGTTTTCGCAGGGAGAAGGCAAAAAAGCGGATGACAAGGTGCTCGCTGCGGCAGAGGAGTTTGTCAAAGCGATACCGAGTGCGTATGAGTACGATATGCTTGCCGCAACTGCGATCTTCGAGAAGGACAAGTCGTTGCTCAAGGCTGTGCTCACGGTGCTCCCCGAATATTTCAGAGCGGCGGTGCTGATAAAGTCGGGCGCAGCGGTGCCCGAGGAATACCGACAAACCGCTCAACTGCTTGCAGGCAGTGTGTCTGTGAACAGCCTGATGAAAATGATAGACTGCACAAACGGTCTTATGTCATCAATGGAAAAGAGTGAAAATTACACTTTGCTCGTTACCCGCCTGTGTGCCGATATACGCAGGGCATCGGGCAGATGAAAGGATGAAATGAATGGCGCAGGTCATTGGAGTAAGATTCAGAGAGGTCGGGAAGGTATATTATTTCGATCCACTCGATAACAGATTTGAAAAAGGCGATCATGTAATAGTCGAGACTGTCAGAGGTATGGAGTGCGGCGAGGTTGCACTCGAAAACAGCGAGGTCAGCGACGAGGAGATTGTAAAGCCTCTCAAGAGTGTTGTACGCAGAGCGACCGAAGAGGATCTCAAGACAGTTGAGGAGAATCGCAAAAAGGAAAAGGAAGCATTTGACATTTGCCTGCAAAAAATCGAGGCTCACGGTCTTGATATGATGAAGCTTGTCAATGTGGAATACGCCTTTGACGGCAAGAAGATACTGTTTTATTACACCTCGGATGTGCGTGTTGACTTCCGCGAGCTTGTTAAGGATCTCGCAAGGGTGTTCCGTACGAGAATAGAGCTTCGGCAGATAGGTGTGAGGGACGGCTCGAAGATGCTCGGCGGTCTCGGAATGTGCGGCAGACCGTTTTGCTGCAGTACCTTCATCGGTGACTTCCAGCCTGTTTCCATTAAAATGGCAAAGGAGCAGGGCCTTTCGCTCAACCCCGTTAAGATAAGCGGAACCTGCGGCAGACTTATGTGCTGCCTTAAATATGAGCAGGAAAATTATGAATATCTTCTCAAGATAACCCCCAAGCAGGGCGCACTTGTGGACACTCCCGATGGCAAGGGAACGGTTGTTGAAGTTAATCTTCTCTCCGGTCAGCTCAAGGTGAGACTCGACCGTTGCCCCGAGGCTGCACCCCATTCCTTTGACCGCAAGCAGGTCAAGACTCTCAGGGACGGAAAAATAAAGGTTGAGCGCTCCGAACTGGAGGCTCTCAGGGGAATTGAGTAAGACAGAATAATTTTCTCTTGATTTTTCTATATAATGTGATACAATTAGTTTACAGCGGACGGACGCATCAGCTCTCGCCCGATGTCATAACGATAATAGCATAAGGAGGATTGACTAATGGCTTTCTATATCAGCGATGATTGCATTTCCTGCGGCGCTTGCCAGGCAGAGTGCCCCGTAGGAGCTATTTCCGAGGGTGACGGCAAGTTCGAGATCGATGCAGATACCTGCATTGAGTGCGGTGCTTGTGCAGATGCTTGCCCTGTTGGAGCTCCCCAGCAGTAATCAATCTTTAATGAAAAAGCCTGCAAGGTTTATCCCTTGCAGGCTTTTTACTTTGCGTTAAAAGCTAAAACGAACGCCCGAAGAAGTTTGATTTCTTCGGGCGTAATGCTTTTATTTAGCCGAGCTTCGGCTTGAGGACTGTCTCATAGAAATTGTCAACGGCTGCGTAGAAATCTTCAACTCCGCCGTCGTTCTTGATAACATAGTTTGCCATCTTTTCGCTCTCGCTTGTGTGGAAGATCTCCTCCTCGTGAAGATCGTTCTCACGAAGCTTCTCAACGCTCTTGCCGTCACGCTCGGAGCCTCTGGCTATCATTCTCTGATAACGAACCTCGTCATCGCTGATAACAACATCGACAAGGATGAAATCCTCACCGAAAGCGTTGCGGAAAATCTCTATATCCGAGGGGGGACGAATACCGGAAACAAGGTAGTTGGGAGCGTCGGACTCCTTGATCTTCTTGACGATCATCTCGGGGAAGAAGGTCTGACCGAACTCGCCCATGTACTTCTTGCTGGTTGCGTGAAGATTATCACGGGTCAGCTCAAGGCCGTCCTTAGTTGCAAGCTCACGAACCACATCACCGATGGAGATCATCGGGAATCCGTACTTCTGTGCTACATAGTCAAGGAAGAAATCCTTGCCGGTGCCGTTTTTACCGACAGCTGCTAAAATCATAATTTAAACCTCCGTGTTTTATTGTCTTTCAACGCTAATATTATATAAGATGACGGGGGCTTTGTCAATCGGTTTCAATCACTGTGACACAAACGCACGCATATGGCGGTCATGTCGTCACACTTTTTGCCCTTTCTGCGGCCGGTAGCAGTGGCTATCAGCTCCTGTGCGAGCGACTGCATATCGGCGTGCCACGAGCGCATGAGCCTTTGCACCCATTCACAGCCGTCTGCGGTCACGCCGTCGGAGACGAGAACCGCAATGTCCCCCTCGCTGAGAATTGCCTCGGCGTGAGAGAAGCTTATGCGGCTGAGTATCCCTACGGGAAGGGAAGGTGCTTCGAGCAGGGCGGTACGCCCATGCTTTTTGACAAATGACGGTGCCGCTCCGGCTTTGTAAAAATTTATTTTGCCAGAATACGGGTCAAGCACGGCGGCATCAACGGTCGAAAGGCTTTCGTCACCGCTCTTTGAAATGAGTGCGGCGTTCACGGTTTTCAGTGCCGTTTCGCACGACAGACCCGATGCCATCAACTCTGCGAAAAGCTCTGCGGTAAGCGATGAATCGAGTGCGGCACGCCTGCCCGAGCCCATGCCGTCACTCAGAATAAAGACGCATCTTCCGTCCTCCAATTCAACCGAGTTGTAGCTGTCGCCGCATTCATCTGCGGCGGAACGGCGGCATACTCCCGTCTCGAAGCAGTATTTCGCCTTTTCGTCAAAAGTGAGCCGAGTGCCGTCCGAAATGTCTTTTATGGCAGGGAGGGTCAGCGCTGTGCCGAGAGCATTTGAAAGCGTGAGGGTGAGTGTACGCAGGTCTATGTCGTCCGAGCTTTCCTTTGTTACGGCGGTGATCCGTATTCTGCCGTCAGCTCGGCGCAGACATTCTATGCCTACTGTTTCACAGCCTGTCTGTGAAAAAATATCACGGGCGACGTTGGTCTGGGCAGGGAGAAGTATATCGTGCCTTGCCGTTGAAACGCTGATTTCTTCGAGAATATCGGCAATAGAGCCGAAGCTGTCACAGACGGTGCGGCGTAGCTGCCTCGTCTTTTCTTCAACGCATATGCTTGCGGTTTCCGTAGTGAAGCTGAGGTTGAAGCTTTCACATATACTCGTCAGACGAACACAGATACGGGAAAAATCCGCATCGAATTTGTCCTTTGAGATGTAGCTCTCCTCACGCAGACGGGATAGAGCATCGGAAAATGCGTGTTCTCGAATTTTTTCGTTTTCTCCACAGCAGAGCGGAGCTTTGTTGCAGTCGGCACAGACTGTCTGCTTGACACGGGCTGTTATCAGCTCTCCGCTGTCACCGTGAGCTTCGAGCTTTTTTTCGGTTCTCTCTATGCTTCGCTTGACCTCCTGCATGACCTCGCCGGCACAGCGGAGCTTTCGGCATATTTCCTCACGCCCGTCGGAATGAGAATATTCCGCCGACGGAGTCAGCTTGAATCGGAGCTTATCGAGCCTTGAACGTGGTATCAGCACGAACACGAGCGAGGCGACCGCACCTTCCGCAAGCAGGGCTATACTCTCGGGAGAAGGGGAGATAACCGCACTTATTCCGCACACGGATATAAACGCCGCCGAGATGCCGAGCTGACCGAACGGATGAAATACTCCGGCACACAGACCTGCGGCGGAAAAAACCGCTCCTACTGACGGCACACCGCACGCCGTTGCAAGAGTAGCTCCTGCACAGATTCCCGAGAATGCACCGCCGAACTCACGCAGGGCGAAGCTCAACGTGAGTATCACGAACGCAGCCACAGCTCGAGCAGGAGAGAAGCTCATAATATTGAAGCTTGAAAATGACATTAAAAAAGCACAGCAGGAGAGAACTATGCAGATAAGACTGCGACGGCTGAGGTTTCCGATAGGCTTCTTTTCAACGAGAGCGGAGAGTGACTGCGAGAAAAAATATGTCATTCCGCCCGACAGAATACAGTCCGATATAAACGATGCCGTTGCGTTCATCGTGAAGCCCTGTGCGAGCATTACGGCAAGTCCTGTTGAAAAACAGCAAAGCGATACGGCGACAGGGGCGATTCTTTGCGATTGCTTGCGTCCCTTGTAGCGAGTTACGGTAAAGCTTATTAAAGCAACTCCCACAACGCACGCCATATATCTCACACAGGACAGTCCGGCAAAGGACAGGAAATATCCCAAAAGCGCACCTACTGCCGCAACAGCGGCAAACGGCTCGGGCAGTGCCGCAGAGAATGCGAGAGCGAGCGGCGAAAGCCTGCCGGATATTTCGGCCTGCGACAGAGCGAGGGCACCGACGGCACACGAAGCGCATTTCAAGACAAACAGGGCCTTGTCACGCTTCTTGCTGTCGATAAATTTTAAATTTATGCTGAGTTTTTCGGAGTGTTCCATTTTTTCACTTCTCTTTTGTTTTTATACCATTGTATATTTGTGCGGTCAAAAAAGCTGTCAAAAAAACTGCGGCAAAAACATAAGCTTTTGCCGCAGTGTAGCGAGAAGTGTCAATATTTGATTTTAACGGTAAAACAGGTTGACGATGTAGGACACGCCGTAGGTGATACCGAAAACGATCCATCTGAGCACATTGAGCGTGCGGCCGAGGAAGGCGTACTCCATCTTTTCGGAATATGTATTCTGAGCGTTGGGGGTTTCGGTCATAAGGGCGGAGTTTGTCATATAAATATTACGGCTGATATTCTCATCAATGTGATCCATGGGGATAATGCCGTAGTACTTGCCGTCCTCAAAATCATAGAGAGAAAGTCTGTGGTTGATAACTCTTGCGTTCATCAGCGGTATACCGAGGCCGATGCAGCTTGTGAGGCAGAGGTTGAAGTTGTTGGGATCCTTCTCGGAGTCGAAGTATGTAGTTACCGCTTCCCACTTCTTGTTACCACCGAGCTTGTAGGAATCCTGAATATAGAGCTTTGAATAAACCTCGCCATTTGAAAGCTTGAAGATGTCGCAGGTCTTGAAGTTTATGACAGTCTTCTTGTCGGGAATGTGGGGGTAGTTGCTGAAGTTAATGCCGCTGTTGGTGTCGTTGTATTTTGCGGGATCTGCACTGACAACACGGAGAAGCACTATTTTTCCTCTGACCTCTCCGAGAGAGGGAATACGGTTCTCGAGATACCACAGATCCTCGTGACCCTTGATGCACTGCTCATAGAAAAGATCGAAAAGCGCATCGCCGGCATCGCCGTCGCCCTGCTTGAGCTGATAGAGGATGGTTTCGCCGGGATTGTCCTTGAGGAAGGTCTCGCACATCTCGAGAATGTCGGGTGCGGTAAGATCTTCGGCAAGGGGACTGTACTTCTTCTTGCAGTCTGCAATGCCGTGAACGGCGGTGAGCTTGGTGCCGTCATCCTTGAGTTCATAGCGGATGTCAAAGTAACGGGAGCCTTTGTAGAGCTGACCCAAAATAGTGTCATCCTGAGTTTTTGCAAAGAGGCTGTATACAGCGTACTTTGTTGCACTGTCGTGAGTGCCGGGAATGTTGATAGCCGTTATCGGAACATCCGAACGGATACTGCTCATCCAGTTGGAGCTGCCGATTTCCGACTCAGCGCTTTGTGTCGGAGCGGTCTGAGCCGATGCACACATGGCAGATCCTGCCAACACAAGGATGGCGAGGATGAGGCTTAAAAGTCTTGCCGGTTTTTTCATAAATTATCCCTCTCTTAAATATATTTTTAAGCTCGAATGAGTTTTCGAGACCCTACGGGTGAGATTGAGTCCTGCGTTCATCAGATTCCTGCCCGAATAACGCTTGCCGTCGAGGTCGCAGATATAGTGCTTTTCGGGGTCGAGTCCGCTGAATTTGAGGATGAAAAACTGAATTTCAGGTTCGCGTATGGTTACTACCGTGGCGAGAGCCTCCGATTTGTCGGGAGAAACAAAGCTCCAGGCGCATCTGTAGCCGTCTGCATAGGGACTGAGAAGCCTGTAAAGCTCGCCCGAATGGATGAGCTCATAGTATTTGTGATACTCGAGCACCTGTGCCTTGACCGTCTCCTTTTCTTCGGGTGTGAGATGATTCATGTCAAGCTCGTAGCCGAAGGTGCCCCACAGTGCCACGTCGCCCTTTACCTTGTAATCGGTTCTGGTGCACGCCGAGACATGAGCACCCATTGTCGAAGCCGGATAGCACAGAGAGGTGCCGAACTGTATTGTCAGCCGCTCGATGGGATCGGTATTGTCGCTTGTCCAGATCTGCGGCGAAAAGGTGAGCATTGCAGGATCGAAGCGTCCGCCGCCGCCCGAGCAGTTTTCAATGAGCATATCGGGAAAGGCATCACGGATTTTACCCATTAGCTCATATGTGCCGAGAATAAAGCGGTGGAAAAATTCACCTTGTCTGTCAGCAGGGAGCAGAGCGGAACCGGCATCTGTGACATTGCGGTTGAAGTCCCACTTGAGATAATCTATTTTATACTTTGAAAGGACGGAATACATTTGCTCGAATATATTGTCACGCACATCTTTTCGTGACACATCGAGCACATACTGATTCCTGCCTATACAGGGCTTGCGGTTGGGCACATGGACGCACCAATCGGGATGTGCACGGAAAAGGTCGGAGTCGGGGGAGATCATCTCCGGCTCATACCATATACCGAATTTAAGTCCGAGGTCGTTTACTCTTCTTATCAGCTCACCGAGACCGCCCTTGAGCTTGTCTTCGTTTACATACCAGTCGCCCAAAGAGCTGCGGTCATCGTTCCTTTTGCCGAACCAGCCGTCGTCCATGACGAGCATATCTACGCCGACCTCTTTTGCACGCTCGGCAAAGGAGACGAGCTTTTCTGTGTCGAAGTCGAAGTATGCCGCCTCCCAGCTGTTGACGAGCAACGGGCGTTTGGCGGTTTTCCATCTGCCGCGGACGAGATTGTTGTTATAAAGTCTGTGGTATATTCGGCTCATTTCGCCGATACCGTTGTTTGTATGAACCATGACGACTTCGGGGGTTTGAAAGCTTTCCGAAGGCTCAAGATGCCAGAAGAAGTCAGTCGGATTTATACCCATGAGAATCCGAGATGTGCCGGAAAAGTCGCACTCGGTGCAGAACTCGAAGTTGCCGCTGTAGACTAAATTGAAGCCGAAAACCTCTCCTGTGTTTTCATCGGCATTCTTTGACACAAGGGCGGCAAAAGGATTTTGGCAGGAGCTTGAAACGCCACGCTTGCTGGCGATTCCCTGAAGTCCGTGGGCGAGAGCACGCCTCTCCTGCGAACGCTCCTTTGCGTGTCTGCCGTAGAGAGTTATCAGCTCATAGTCCATGCTCGGCAGATCAACACACGCACTGAAGGCACGGTTGAGGTCTGCGGGAGCTGACGAGGTGTTTTCTATTCTTGCACTGCGAATTATTACGTCAAGGCTGTTGAACACGGTGTAGAACAGCGTGACTTGAATATTCGTTGTGTTGTCCTTTAATGTAAGCTCGAGCGTGTCGGCCTCGCTGTCGCAGTTGAGATAGACCGACGGGAGAGGGTCTATAGACGGCTTGCCCGAGTAAATTTTGTGGCTGAGATAGCGCATATCCGTGACGGTGTTTCCGTCGGAATTTTTGATTGAGAGTGCACTTATGCGAAAGTCACCGCTGCCGTTGCAGGAGTATTCCATAGGCGCGGAGTCGGGCGAAAACTGCCGATCATCGTCGCCGTAGTCACCGCTGCACGGACTAAAGGAAGCACAGCGAGGACGGTAGGAACACTCAAAAAGTCCCTGTGTGTCCGAGATTTTCTCGCCGTAATAGAGATTGACGGCATTGCTGAACTCGGGATCTATACCTATTACATAGCTTGTGTTCGGTGTGTCGAGCTTAAAGCTCATATTGTCCTTGTCAAAAGTTATCATAATAGCCTCCTGCGGCATTTGTTACAACCAGCTTTATATTATAGCAGAATTCAGCCGCTTGTGCAACATAAAGTGCGGATTTGCCGGCGGCTTTTACGGAAAAAGACGAGCAAAATTGAAAAAAGCACTTGTAAAAACAAGTGCTTTTTCGTGGCGCAGAAGGAGAGACTCGAACTCTCGCGCCGGTTACCCGACCTACGCCCTTAGCAGGGGCGCCTCGTCACCAACTTGAGTACTTCTGCATGGTAACTTATATTATAAAATTTCAGTTGTTATCGCTGGCGGAGAGAGTGGGATTCGAACCCACGGTACGTTGCCGTACGACGGTTTTCAAGACCGTTCCGTTATAACCACTTCGGTATCTCTCCTCGTAGTGCGTGAATCATTCTAACATAAATTTATGTCCTTGTCAACGACTTTTTTGCGTTGGATAGAAAAATTTTATTTTTAACCTCCCCGATGACACTTTTTTCTTTTGCAACGCCCGATGAATACTTGACTTTTCTCAACGGGAATTGTATTCTCTATATAAATAGTATTAGGAGGAATTGAAATGAAAACCGTTAAAAAGCTTACGGCAATCTTGCTGTGCGTTGCAATGGTGTTCTCGCTCTCTGTGGTTGCGTTCGCCAAGGGTGAAGATGAGAAAATCAATTTCCTCGTTCTCGGTGATTCGATAGCTGAGGGCTACGGCGTTGAGAATAAGGACGAGGCGGCATATGGCAGAATCGTTGCCGACACAAACGGCTACAATTACAAGAACCTTGCAAAGGTTGCAAACGATACTCAGGATCTCATTGAGAAGCTCAAGACCGATGAGTTTAAAGAGAGTGTCGCATGGGCGGATGTCATAAACGTCTGCATCGGCTCAAACAATTACCTTGCAAGCTCCGATGTCGTGATTATCGCAATAGGTGCACTTTTTGGTATAAACGATGCACAGATGGATGAAATAGCCGAGGGCATTTACAATGATTACAACACCATCTATGCGATGCTTCGCCAGATAAATCCCGATGCGACTCTGATTTTCAATAACATTTACTGTGCATGGAAGGGACTCGGCCATATTCCCTTTATCAAAGCTGTGGACAGAATAAACGCTGCGCTGTATAAGTTTGCCGATGAGCATGACGATATAATAATCTTTGATGCAAGCTCGGTTATTACTCACAACTCCAAGCTTATCGCCGCAGACTGCGTGCATCCGAATGCAAAGGGGAATGTGGAGCTGGCAAGGGCGTTGCTCGTCCTTTTAAAGGAACTCTGCCTGGGTGAGAATACCGAGCCGGTGGTGCTCAATCCCGGCATTGATTACAATTTCTATAAGCTTACCTTCGGTGATGTGCTCGGCACGGTGGTTTGGCAGATAGTAAAGCTGCTTACGGCAAATTACCCCTGCATTAAATAACATAACTCTGAGGGCGGCGGAAAAATCCTGCCGTCCTCAAAAATTTTTTATTGCACACTTCGTCGTATAATGGTATTATATATATTAGTTTTTATTTTTGGGATGTGATAGAAATGGATTCAAGCTATCTTCCGTCAGGCTATAAGTCACTGTTGGATATAAGGCAGACGCAAATAGCCATAAAGAAGGTCAAGGACTTTTTTGAGAGAGACCTTGCAATTCAGCTCAATTTGACAAGAGTTTCCGCGCCCCTTTTCGTGCGCTCCGACTCGGGACTTAATGACACCTTGAACGGTGTTGAACGCCCTGTCGCTTTTGACATAAAGGATATGGACGGCGATGTTGAGATAGTTCAGTCGCTTGCAAAGTGGAAGCGCCGCGCTCTCAAGGACTACGGATTCCAGCCGGGTGAGGGACTTTATGCTGACATGAACGCCATACGCCGTGACGAGGATACGGATAATATTCATTCCGTGTTTGTCGATCAGTGGGACTGGGAGAAGATTATCACGCCCGAACAGCGCAATGTCGATTCCCTCAAGCGTGCCGTGCGTGCCATCTACAGGTCTCTGCGCCACACCGAGACATACATAGCGGATGAATATGATTTCGTGGGCAAGTTCCTGCCCGAGGAGATTGTGTTTATTACCACTCAGGAGCTTGAGGATATGTATCCCGAGCTTACTCCCAAACAGCGTGAGACCGAGATTGCCCGTGCAAAGGGTGCGGTTTTCATTATGCAGATAGGCGGCAAGCTGAAGTCGGGCGCTATCCATGACGGCCGTGCTCCGGACTATGACGATTGGAGCTTGAACGGTGACATTGTGGTTTACTATCCGCTGCTTGATATGGCATTTGAGCTGTCGAGCATGGGCATCCGTGTGAATCCCGAGTCGCTTCGTGCCCAGCTTGAGGAGAGAGGATGCACCGAGCGTGCCGAGCTGCCGTTCCAGAGGGATCTGTTAAACGGCAATCTGCCCCTGACTATGGGTGGCGGCATAGGTCAGTCCCGTATGTGTATGTTCTTCCTGAGGAAGGCGCATATTGGAGAGGTTCAGGCATCCATCTGGCCGCAGGAGACTATAGACAGCTTCAAAGAAAAGGGCATTTGCCTGCTTTAAATAAAATTATCCGCCGACAAAAAGTCAGCGGATTTTTTATTATTTGAGCATACTTTCGAGTGCTTTCAGAAAGGCTTCGTCCTGTGCGTGTGTCCTTTTACTCGGGCCTTTTATCCTGCCGCCTGCCATGCGGAGCTTCTTCGTCTCATAGCGTGATGCAAGCAGGGCATCAATGTTGTCGGCGGAGTAGATAAGCCCGTTTTGATTGAGTGCCCTTGCGCCCTTTGCCAGGCACATGGCGGCAAGGCCGTAGTCCTGCGTGACGGCAATATCGCCACGCTCCAATGTACCGACGAGCTTGAAGTCCACGCTGTCCGCACCCTTTGATACGGTCACAGTTCTTGCACCGTCACGCTCAAAGATGTGCGAGGTGTCACAGAATATTATGCACTCAACGGAGTGCGCCCTTGCGGTTTCCAGGCAGATGTCCACAACGGGGCATCCGTCGGCATCGATAAGAATTTTCATTTTGTCTCCCGGGATTGTATTTCCTGTAGAATTGTGATATTATTATTGTATTAAATGACGAAAAGGGGTGCAATGATGTTCTGTACAAAATGCGGAGCTGTTGTTGATGAAACCACCGGTCAATGCCCGAATTGCGGGGCGAACGAAAGAACTATAGAGAGCACTGAAAAGCACAAAGCAAAAGGCAAGGTGCATCTCGGCAAGGCGACGAATACTGCCAAGAGCTATGCGGTGATTTTCACAGCCCTTATGGTGTTCCCTGCGATGATCTGCACGGTAGTCAATATTCTGAATCCGGGCGAAAGGTTTTGGGCAGGATATGTTTTGGGGGCTATTGCCGTTGCGTGGGCGTTCCTCGTGTTGCCCGTGCTCAGGATAACTCCTGCGCCTGTAACTGCCGGCATATGCTTTGTAGTGCTTGCACTCTATTTGCTTTACATAGCGAAAATGCAGGGCGTTATAAATTGGTATTACAGCTATGCCGTTCCGCTGTGTGCGGTCATCTGTGCTCTTGTTGCGTTGACAACGGGACTTGTTTCAAAGAAAATAGCGACCGGTTTACATATTCCGGCACTGCTTTCCACCGAAACTGCGGTGTTCCTTATATTCATTGAAGGACTGCATGACTACAATATGCACGGACATCTTGACCTTCGCTGGTCGTTGATAGCCATGTGCGTGTTTGTGTCAATAGCCGTGGTTTGCGAGGCTGTGGCATATGTTATAAAACTCAATTCAAGGAACTGAGCCTGACCGAGTAAAAAAGAAAGAACTGTATCGGAATACAGTTCTTTCTTTCAGAAAGGTGATTTTTAGCCGAGAAGCTCTTCGTAAGACATACCGAGAACTTCGGAAATTGCCTTGAGCTCAAAGTCGGTAACATAACGAAGCTGACCTTCAAGCTTTGAGAGACCCGATGCGTTGAGGTCAATGCCCTTGATCTGAAGCTGAGTGAGCAGATCCTTCTGCTTCATACCCATGCTCTTTCTTTTCTGTTCGATCTTTGCTCCGATGATGTTTCTGTCACCGAGAGCCTGCTTTCTGATTCTCATAACCCATACCTCCTATATTCTTTCGCCGTCGATACGGCGATGTGTAAAAAACGATGCTAGCCAACGGATAAAAATCGTTTTTACTGTAATTATTATATCATAGGAAAAAATACAATGCAAGAGTTTTTATCTTGGAACTAAACATTTTTTTAATTTTGAATTGTGTTTGTGACTGGAGAAAAAATATCGGTGAAATAAAAATTAACAGCAATTTTTTTTGATAATTAGCGTGACAATCGAACTATTTTTCGAGTGAAGCGATAGAATGCCGAAAACGCTGCCGAAAAGTGCGGGAGTTTTGCATCACGTGTCGAAAAAATCGTCCGAAATATAAAATATTTCTAAAGAAAGGGTGCGTTTTTGATGAACTCACTTGAAAACAGAAATTTGACGATGCTCGTCGATTTCTATGAAATGACCATGGCGAACGGATATTTAAAAAGCGGAATGGGCGATACCATTGCGTATTACGATATGTTTTTTCGCAAAGTTCCCGATGGCGGCGGATATGTTATCATGGCAGGCGTTGAACAGCTCTGCGAATATCTCAAGGGTCTGAAATTTACAGACGCTGACATTGAATATCTCAGAGGAAAAGGCTTCTCGGAGGAGTTTCTTGATTATCTGGGGAACTTCAAATTCAGTTGTGATGTTTATGCCGTGCCGGAGGGTACGCCGATATTCCCCGGCGAGCCGATAGTTACGGTCAGAGGCCCTGTTATGCAGGCACAGTTTGTTGAAACGATGGTTCTCCTGTGCATAAATCATCAGAGCCTTATCGCAACAAAGGCCAACAGAATAGTCCGTGCCGCACAGGGCAGACCGATAATGGAGTTCGGCTCTCGCCGTGCTCAGGGCTTCGATGCGGCAATTTACGGCGCCCGTGCCGCATATATCGGCGGATGTGCGGGAACAGCCTGTGCGGTTTCCGATGTTATGTTCGGAGTGCCTGCACTCGGCACAATGGCACACAGTTGGATTCAGCTTTTTGACTCCGAGCTGGAGGCTTTCTGTGCATATGCAAGAGAGTATCCCGACAACTGCACGTTGCTTGTCGATACCTATAACGCTCTTAAATCGGGTGTGCCGAATGCTATTGAGGCGTTCAAACGTGAATTGCTCCCGAGAGGCTATCGACCCAAGGGAATCAGATTCGACAGCGGCGACATAGCCTATCTCTCACGTAAGGCACGCAAGATGCTCGATGAGGCAGGCTTCGAGGACTGCACGATAGTTGCGTCGAACTCGCTTGATGAATACCTTATAAGAGATATGATAAATCAGGGCGCAAAGGTTGATTCATTCGGCGTCGGAGAACGCCTTATAACATCATCCTCGTCTCCCGTGCTCGGCGGCGTATATAAGCTCTGTGCAGTCGAGAAGGACGGCAAGATCTGCCCGAGAATAAAGATAAGCGATAATGTTGCCAAAATCTCAACCCCCTGCTTTAAAAAGCCGTGGAGACTCTTCGACCGTGAGACGGGCAAGGCGATAGCCGACCTTGTAACGTTAAACAACGAAGTAGTGGACGACAGCAAGCCCTATGAAATATTCGACCCCGACTTCACGTGGAAGAGAAAGGTTGTGGAGAATTTCGTCGCCAAGCCCTTGACGGTTCAGCTCTTCAAAAACGGTGAGTGCGTCTATGACTGTCCGCCGCTCGAGGATGTCAAGAAATATTGCGCCGAGCAGGTTGATACCCTTTGGGACGAGGTGCTCAGATTTGATAATCCGCATAACTATTATGTCGATCTTTCGCAGAAGCTTTGGGACGAGAAACAGCGTCTGCTTGCAAAGCACGGCAAAAAAGACGATGAATAATATAAAGCATAAGCCGACAGCCGCAGCGAGTAACTGCGGCTGTTATACATATTATATTGCCTCGGCGAGTTCAGCGGACTGAGCACTCTGCCCGATACCATCCGACTCGTCCTGCTTATCGAGCTGCGCCTTCTCGATGAGCTCCCTGGCCTTTGCCCTGTCGGTTTTCTCGGTTATACCGAGCTCCTTCATGAGCTTTGCAACCGCCTTTTTGCTGTTCTTGACGCTGATGTTGTTAACTTCCTTGTCGGTATACTTCTTTTCAGGCGGAGTCTGCTCTTTCTGCTCCTCGCCGCCCTGCTCCTCGGTAGTCTCAACATCCTTGATTTCTTCTGCCATTTTTAACACTCCTTTTCTCAGTTAAGGTCAACTGTTACCCTGTTTACGA
>CAYLQT010000012.1:0-31841 GCA_964386035.1 uncultured Clostridium sp.
CACGAAAGAACGAACTTTGTCTTGGTGACAAAGTTCGTTCTTTTTTCATTTTCGGGACTAAAAACGCCATAATTGGCAGAAATACAGGCAAAAAGCGACTTAAGGAGCGTCGGAGCGGTCAAAAAGACTGCTCCGACGCTCTTTTTACATTTGCAGGACTGGTTTCGGGCAGCATACTAAAGTTCGTGGTTTGCTTCAATAAAGGGCGAACAAAAGGAGAACATTGGGAGATTTGAACGCAAGAATTTGCAGAAAAGACAAAGGAGCACGATTTTGTGCGCCAATTCTATTAAAAAATCGTGAATTGGTGCTATACTTACCAATATAACTTTACCATTTGTAGGGAACCGGTGGAGGAGCGCTAGTGGCGGTGTTTTTTCGAAAGAAGCGGGATACCCCATTCGCCGCGGTTACTTCAACAACTGCGGTTTTCTTGATACAGAATGTTTTTTGCTTGGATATTTCCGATTTTGATGAACACGCCCAAGAATACATTCGTGTGATAAACGAATGTTATAAATGCAGCGAACATACCGAGGAAATACGAAAACTTACATTTCTTGATCCGTTACGAAGCCTCGACTATCCCGCCGATATTCAGGTGCTGTTGCGTCAAAAAGGCATACAGATAGAACAGGTATGGGTGAAATGCTTCGCATATACGGAGGATGAGTTGTTCGGAAACCTGCTAAACGAACCAGCCAAGATTTCGGTGTTCATAACAGTAGCATAATAGGATTTGCGCCAATGGAAACAGAGGATGGCTTATTGTGCGTATATACCGTAAGATGGTTGGAAAAACAGAGCAAACTCACAATCAAAATTGTTAATATCACTATTTGGCTGAATTTTACCGCAAAAATCCCACCGGCTTTTGATCGGTGGGATTTTCGTTTTAGTTAGAATGTGACTTTTATTGTCTTTATCTCGAAGGGCTTGAATGTAAGGGCGACTGTATTGCCGTTTACCTCAAGTTCTTCCTCGTTCTCCTCAAGCAGGTTGCAGACGAACACGCTCTTGGGGGTGCGGTCGAAGGTGTAGGTGCAGTCCGTAGTCTTGTTCCATGTCTCATATGCACGGATGACTATATCACTGCTGTCCTGAGCCTTTTTGACCGTCTCAATGATAACATTGCTCTTGTCGGTGCTCACGAGCGAATAGCTGTCATTTGCTGCCTTACCGCCTACGCAGTAGAGAGGCAGGTTGAGCGAATAGCCCTGGTTGACAACATCCGAGGTCTCGACCGAACCACCGTGCGGATAAAGCGCATAGGTGAAGTGGTGAACCTCTCTGTCCTGAACGCTGTTCGGGTTGGTCGCACAGCGAAGCAGGCTCGTTCTGATGTGTCCGTCCTTTATGTCGTGACCGTACTTGCAATCGTTGAGCACGGAGAGACCGAAGCTGTTGTCGCTGAGGTCTACCCACTTGTGTCCGACAACCTCAAACTGTGCAAAATCCCAAAGGGTGTTGCGATGGGTCGGGCGCTTGTAGTTACCGAACTGAATGTCATATGTAGCCTGAGTTGCATTGACATCTACGGGGAAATCCGCCTTGAGAAGTATGTTCTTCTCTTTCCAATCGACGGTATAATCAATGTCGATTCTCGGCAGCTCCGAATAGAATATGAAGCTCTGCTCAATGGTCGATGAGAGGAATTTACGGGTGACCTTTATAACCGTGCGAACGGCTCCGCTCTCGGTCACCTCAACCTTGCTGACATCGTTTATCTCGGTATACTTCTGGTCGAAATAGACCTTAATATCCCACGCCTCGTGGTTGAACGGTCTGTCCTCATAGGCATAGATCTTGTTGAGAACCTCGCCCTCGGGAGCTACAGCTCTGCCGCTCTGCTTATGAATAAGCGAAGCGATATTCATATCCTTGTCGAACTTCACGGTGAAGAACTTGTTGCAGACGGTGCGGTTGTCAACCTCAACGCCGTTGTCACCGTTCTCGCCGCCGCTGATTATGCGGTAGGTCTTATAGCCCTTTGCAGGCACACCCTTTGCAAAGAAGGCAAGCTTGCCGTCGGCGGTCTTTTGCCACGGCATAAGGTTGCCGTCGGCATCGCTTATGGAGAAGCTGTCTCTTTCGGGCATATCGGTGATAACAACATCATCACGCTCTGCACCATAGGTGTTAAAGACGGTGAGGGCATCCTCATCGGCTATGCAGGCTATCTTTGCGAGCGTATCGCTGACAACCTCCTTGCCCTCTGCTATGAGTGCATCGTATTGCTCCTTGGAGTCCTCGTATACTTCCTTAATCGAAGAACCGGGGATTATATCGTGGAACTGATTCAAGAGTATTATCTTCCAGCCGTCATCTATCGTCTTTTGCGGATAAGCCGCAAGTGCATTTGAATCGGCTATGGAGCACAGTGTCTCCATATCGTGATAGAGCAGCTCACTCTTTCTGTTATAACGCTTATTTCTCGCCTGAGAGGTCAGCGTACCTCTGTGGAACTCGAGATACAGCTCGCCGGCCCACTTAGGCAGTCTGCGTGAACCCTTGACATCCTTTTCGAGATCGTGGTAGAAGTCAATCGCAAACTCCTGCTTGACCTTCGGGCAACCGGGTATTCCCTTTGCCATTCTGCGTCCCATTTCAAGCATATCTCTGGTCGGTCCGCCGCCGCCATCACCGTGGCCGAAGGTACACAGATATTCACGGTTGAGATCCTTTTGCGAATATCTCTTCCAGCCGCCGAGGATGTGCTTGGGATCGAGGTATGCGTTATATGTCGTCTGCCAGCTATCGCCCTCATCGAAGCAATCCGTGCTCGGTGAGAAGTGGGAAAGAATCTCCGTGCCGTCAATGCCCTTCCACATAAATGTATCGTAGGGAACCTTATTAAACTCGTTCCATGAAATTTTGGTGGTCATGAAGTAGTCAATGCCCGCCTTCTTCATGATCTGCGGAAGTGCCGCACTGTAGCCGAAAACATCGGGCAGCCACATAATTTTATTGTCAACGCCGAACTCGTCCTTGAAGAAACGCTTGCCGACTAAGAACTGACGAACAAGGGATTCGCCTGAGGTTACATTGGTATCAGACTCGACCCACATACTTCCCTCGATTTCCCAACGACCCTCGGCAACCATCTTCTTGA
This sequence comes from uncultured Clostridium sp., assembly GCA_964386035.1. Taxonomy (GTDB): domain Bacteria; phylum Bacillota; class Clostridia; order Oscillospirales; family Acutalibacteraceae; genus CAG-177. The sequence goes on from CAYLQT010000012.1 coordinate 3,113, forward strand.
TTCCCTCATAAACCTCGGGATAGTCCTCCTTGACAAATGCATAGAGCTGTGCCTGCGAAGACATAAACTTGTACTCGGGATACTCCTCCATGAGCTTCAGTACAGTTGCAAAGGAGCGGCCTGCCTTTTCTCTGGTCTGGCGAAGTCTCCACAGCCATGCGACATCTATATGTGTATGGCCGATGCTGCAAGCGGTTGCATCAAGCGGATCTTTTGAATAGATCTCCCTGTCAAGCAGGTCGATCGCCGCCTGTGCCGATGCCGCAAAGGTATCGTAATCTGAGGTGTAAAAATCGATAAGATTCACGGCATCGTTGAGAGCCTTTACAATATCGATTCTGGGCAGGTCGTCAGCATCATAAAGAGAAGCGACCCTGAGCGGAGTTATAAGATCGAAGATAAGGCGGTTTACAAGATCGTCTATAACCTTGAGGCGTGCGCCCATTCTCACCTTGCCCTTAAACTCCCACGCATCTGCATAGGCGTTTATGCAGCAGTCAAACTGCTCGCCGCCCTTTGCACAGTCAAGCAGACGAACCTCACGGTGATTGGAGTCGCCACCCTGACGAAGCTCACCGTTGAAATAGAGAATGAGCTGTGGGTTGGTCTTGTTCCACGGGCCACTCTCCGACGGAGTTACCTCGTACATCACGGGCTTGCCTGCGAAACGCTCGGGCACGGTAAAGCTGTGGCGGAACCACGCATAATCCTCCGCATATCCCCAGTAATCATTTTCGCAGTCAAAGTCAGTCCATTCTCCCTCGTCTATCTGAGAAAATTTATACTGACCGTCACGGAACTTAAAGCCGCCGAGCACCTCGCTGTCAGGATAGAGATATTCTCTCTCCAGATCCTCGATAACCTTGTAAACTCTGCGTGCGAGCATAAAACGCTCTGAGTTTTTATCCGAAAAACGGATATCAACATGACTCATCTGTTTTTCTCCTTTCAGGACATATAACCGACCGAACCGAAGCCGAGATGGGTTTTGTGTTCGGCCGGAAAATTTTAATTATTCATCGGAATGTCTCTTGGCGTTAAGCTCATCGAGTATTCTCTTGTGCTCCTTATCGGGCAGGGCGTACTTCCATGTCGGAATGACCGAAAGCAGGCAGCCGATAACGGGCGGAATCGAAACAACGAAGAACAGCACCGTCATAAACGGCTGATATTCGGGATTGAGACGGGAAATATTTCCCGCCTCAATATAGGCGCTAACCTCTGCAACCTTAGCATCCGAGAAGCCGACGACAGAATATGCAATACCGTTGATTATCGTAGCTATAGCGGCGGTTATCTTTGCGATGAAAGTCTGGCCGGAGAAGAACACACCATCCGGACGGATGCCCGAATAATACTCCTCATAGTCAACCGCATCGGCTATCATCAGCGACTGCAACGCATTGGTAAGACCCATTGCAAAGCCTGCGCCGAAGAATAGAAACGCACATATGATGACATATATTGAAGAGGTTATGTCGTGGTTGGGTGCTGTCATATACAGCACAAACAGTGCACCGTAGGGTATAACGCCGATTATATTCGACCAGTTGTAAAGTGACTTCTTCTCATACTTCTTAACAAGTCCGGGCACAAGACCCATCGACAGGAACTGACCGACAAACAGTGCACCGCCGAGGATAAGGATATAAAGCATAGTAAGGAGCGAATCCTTGTTTGCATAGTAGAACGAAACAAGAGACATTGCGGCAAGTGAAATAGTGGATTTCGGACTGCCCAATACACCCGAGAGAAGTATCTGACGGAAAGGCTTATTCTTCCACATCAGGGCGAAGTTCTCCTTCAAGGAGCGTGACTCCTTCGATGCCGGAACGCGCTCGCGCACAAAGAGACCTGCCTGCTGATAGAGAATATAGCCAACAACGGAGAATATAACAGCAGAGACAATGAATCCTATTCGCTCACCCTCTGCGGCGGTTCTACCGCCGGTTGCAAACACATCACCGAGCTTAAACGCAACGGAGTTTATGGTCAGCATTGTTATACCTGCGCCGACGCTTGCCCAGATTCTCGCAAAGGAGAGCAGCTTGTTGCGGTCGCCGTCATTCTCTGTCATAAGAGCGGTAATGCCCCACAGCGGAATGTCACCGACAGTGTAAGTCATGCCCCAAAGTATGTAAGTGACTGCAGCATAGCCTACAATAAGAATGTTGTGCAGGCTTGTAGCCGAAAGGGCAGGGTCATAAAATCCGCCGGGATTCGTAAAGCAGAGAATGGTGATTATCATTATCGGCAGCGGAACAAAGAGCAAATACGGCCTGCATTTGCCCCACTTTGAACGGGTTTTGTCAACAATAGTACCCATCATCGGGTCATTAAAGGCATCCCACACACGGGCGATTGCCATAATGACACTCACGGTGAATGCAGGGATAAGAATAGTGAACTGAAGATAGTAGGTCAGCGCAGTACCGATAATATTATAAAAAATATTCTGTCCTGCGAGACCGACATAGTACATTGCGCTCTCTGTCCCTGTGTAGGTTTTGAGTGCGCTTTTTTTCGGTACGCTGTTTGCCATTTTGTGTCCTCCTTTTTAATGTCATTCGACGATACAATTATATACTGTTTTTGCGTCGGTTACAATGGTTTTTTGGTTATTTTATCGGTAGCGGACACATTATATCGGACAAATTCAGCAACCATATACAGATATGTTTCTCAAAGATTTGAGGTTCGGGCAAAAATTCATCGCCATCCAAAAAGGTAATGTAATTGTGAACATCTCCATCGTTTCTCAGTGTTGCAAGGCATCGGCAGTGGGTATCGGTAAGCTGTGCAACAAAATCGCGGTCAATCGTATCGTTTTTGTCAACATATGACCCCTCTTCAGCTGTAAGCTCTACACCCTCGATTCCGTGAACCTTAGCTTTTCCGATAACCTGCATATCAAAAACACGAATACATTCCCCATGACAGCTTTTCACCCAGTCTCGGTATAAGAAACCACCCCATAAGTTCTTCCCATTTCACCTCAAAGGCAGCCTATGAGTTGGCTTCAATTTTATACTCCGGAATAAATTCGGGCAATTTTTTCATAGTACGATCTCCTCTCGATATATCGGTGTGATACGGATAGCAGTTTTTCAAATTTCATATCACCACCTCCTTCTCTCTTCGATAAATCAAAACCGGTTTCACTTATATAGACGCAAAATCGAGGAGAAAGGTTCATTTTACATCAAAAAAATAGCTGCACTCGAAAAACTCGAGTACAGCTATTTTTCCGTTATGCGTTATTATTTTTTATCATATTCTTAATGCTCTCAAGATCCATCGTACCCTTGAAGAAATTCTTGAGCTGCGCAAGGCTCTTTATCGGATTCGGGTTCCACTCATCGGGGGCGGCAGGCTTTATGCCAACGCTCTCAAGAGTCGGTGTCAGAGCCTTAAAACGCTCTGCAAAACTGTCATAATTTTTATTGCTCTCGGCTGTCCAGCCGCTCTCCGCAACTGCCCAGAAACGGGGGAAGCACATATAGCAAAGCCTGTCAAAATCACGCACATACTCCGCCCAAATCGGACACTCAACGCCGAAAACATTCTTTTTGCCCTCATCACTCAAGCCCTTAATATAGGGCGAAAGGCTGTAGGTCTTTTTCAGCGAAGTCATACCGTAGGGGTAGTCGCAATAGTAATAATAGAACTCCGAGATTATTATCTTGCCGCCGTTATTTGCGAAATCGACCGCACGATCCTTTTTATCCATCCAACGCTGTGCAATGATATCGTTGGGCATCATGCCGCTGTTAAGGCTCTCGTTCCAGACTATTGCCGTCTTGCCGTGCTCACGCAGGAAGTTCACCGCCTGCAAAACAAACCAACCCTGAAGCTCCTCCTCGTCCTTGAGTCCGTGCTCCTTCATTCTCGCCTGACACTTCGGGCACTCCTTCCAGCGTACCTTCGGTGCCTCATCGCCGCCGATATGGAAGAATCTGCCGGGGAACAGCTCAACCATCTCACCGAGCACATCGAAAACGAGCTTTAAAGCATCGTCGTTTCCGGCACAGAGAATGTCATCATAAATTCCCTGCTTCGTGCCGACCTTGAGTGCCTCTCCCCTGCACGACAGCTCGGGATAGGCGGAAAGTACCGAAAGAGTGTGACCCGGCATATCAAACTCGGGAATTACCTCGATATAATTGTCATCGGCATACGCCACGACCTCACGAATCTCATCCTTTGTGAAATGACCCGAATACTCCTCGGCAAAATGATACTGACCGAAATCCGAGCTTTCACGGCGTGAGCCTATGCTCACAAGCTCGGGGTGGCTCTCTATTTCAACTCGCCAGCCCTGATCATCCGTCAAGTGCCAGTGCATCGTGTTCATCTTAACAAGAGCCGCCGCATCTATAAGCTTTTTGATATTCTCAACGCTTGTCATATGACGGGCGCAGTCAACCATGAACGCACGGTATTCAAAGGTCGGTGCATCTTCTATTTTGACGCAGGGGATCTCGTCAAAGCTCTTTAACTGACGGAGCGTTTGGCTCGCATAAAATGCACCTCTCTCTCCGCCGGCAACGGCAGTTACGCCGTCCTGCGTGACCTCCAGAACATAGCCCTCCTCAGGCAGCGTGTCACTCAGTCGTGCCGAAAAGCTCTCCGCATCAAGGCTGCTTGACTTGATGCTGCCGCCGAGATATTCGACTTTATTGGGATTGGGAATAATATTAAGCGTGTTCATTCGAGTTTCCTCCCGAAAAATAATGTTGAACTTATCGCTATCAGTATACAATAAACGGTGGCGAAAATCAAGACGGAGCGGCGATTGCAGAACTGCGGAAACAAAAAATTCCGGCAGAGGTCTCCCCCTGCCGAAAAAGCTTATATCTTACTCATTATTTTTGCACACAGCTTATCGTACCCCGTGTATTTTTTCAGCAAATCTATTACTATTGAAAGCACCACGGAAAGTACCGTCAGAACAAGGAATGTCAGCATAGAATACTTCAAGCCGTAGAGGAAATCCTTGAGGAAGTATGCACGCAAAAACGTGTGCGACATAAATATATTCATCGAATGTTTGCCCAAAAACTGCAATACATTCCTCACTCCGGGAATCTCGGCAAGAATAGTGTAGCAGTAAATGACAACAAACATCGGTATAAGTCCGTCACGGATATAACTCACATTCCAGTCAAGGAACCTTCTCGAATAAACGCAGCAAAACAGCACGGCCGTATACACAACGAGCTTTACGGCATAATCTGCCGCCCTGTTTTTCCCGATGATACGAAAGCTCTTGATTTTGGCAAGAATGTCCCTGTCCGCACACACCATACCGAGCTCGAGCGTGAACAGCCAGCGAATCATATCGAAATTCACGATTTCATCGCTGAACGCCCTTTTTACGAATCCGTTGAGGAAAAACGTGACCATAAACAGTGCTATCCAGCCGAACCTTTTATAAAGCTTGTAAAGCAGGGGCATTATGGCAATAATTATCAGCGCAAGGCTCATATACCACCACGTGCTGTTAAGTGTGGGTGTGCCGAACAGCTCCGCCAGGCCGAGGAAGTCATATAACGCCAAAATAACGCTGTTCGTAATGTGCTCATTTGAATAGACCTCAAGCATCGACGGCATAATTATCGCCGCCGAAATGATTCCGAGGACAAAAATGAACCAAAAGCCCGACATCAGCGAGAAAGTTCGTCTGCCAATCTGCCTTGCATATCCGTCCTGCGGCGTTCTTTCAAGGCTTTTTGCAATTCCGTAGCCGGAGAGGAACACGAACAGAGCAACGCAAATTTTAAAAAATGATGCAATAGTAACGGTCTGTGACTCGGTGAGTGGAAAGAAATTCATCTCGTATCCGTCATATCTCCAACTGCTCTCAAAGCAGTGGTGAAAAAGCATCATCAAAATTGCAACGCCCTTGACCAAAGCCGTATCTTTTTTGGTAAACTGCATATCATTCACAACCTGTTACTGTTTTAACCTCTTGTCCTGTTCAACAACAAATTGATAAAGATTTTCCGCACAATTTCCGTCAAAATCGAAATAGAAATTGCTCATCCTCTCCGCATAAACATCTTCGGGAACAAAGTTTCTGTCGATTATATCACACAAGCACGCAGCGGCCTCGTGTGCATCGGTAAACATATGTCCGAATGCCTCATCAAACGGAAGATCCAAATCACGGTAATGGTTCATGCCTGACTTAAACTGCGGATAATCGGGAACAAAATACATTATCGGTCGATTCAGATAGGCAAAGTCGAAAACGAACGAGGAGAAGTCGGTCACAAACGCCTTATAATCCGCAACGTCAACATCGCCTCCGACCATATTTATATACTCACAGTCTATCGGGAACAGTTCCGTAAGATTGGCTATGATCGGATGAAGCTTAATATCGAGATAAACATTATTCTCCTCAAGCTTCCTGTGAAGCTGCTTGTCCGAAAGGAAAGCGAAGAAATTCTTATAATAATCCGACTGCTCTATCCTCTCGGCGTTAGCCTCCCAGTTGGACGCTTTTATCTCGGTAGTGAGATATTTTCTCCACGACGGTGCGAAGAGAATACGATTCTTGGGCTGATGGTTCTTATCTATATGGTCGTATCTCGCCATACCCGTAGTGATAAGGTTCTCCCTGTTATAGGCGTAATTTTCCATATAGTTTTTGACTTCAAACGGCGAGGATACAACAATTTCTTCTGCCTGACTGCGTTCCTCTGAGTTGTTAAGTCGAAGAGACGCATGAAGAACTCCATGCTGAAGATATATCGTTCTGAAGCGAAGAAGATCCTCATACTGATACTTCATCAAAGCGGTCTCAAAGGGATTTATGGGTGCAAGACCGTAGTAGGCGGTGAATATTCTCTCTGCACAGACGAACAGAAGTCTGTGTTCCTTGGAACCCGCCTTTACAAGATGCTTTTTCTGCTCAGGGGTAAACACCTTGTCCAGATCCTCATATTCATGAGTAAGGACGTAGTATCTTTCAACCCCATCGTCATGTTTAAGATCATTTGCAAACTGATAATAACCGTTATCCTTCTCAACCGAATAAAAATCATAGTAAAGCCAAATGCGGTGCTTCTTCCTGTAATTTATCGACTTGAGTCTCAAAAGTGCCGTTCTCGGATGAATAAGGAAACGCAAGGTATTTTTCAGTGCACTGAAATCTATTGCCGCCTGTGTTGCAGGCTTTACAGAAAGATACTTGTGCCTGTTTTTAATCATATATTTTCCGCGGTTCATTGTCCGCATCATCTTCAAAGATACACCCGAATACGGCATGAACCAATATCGAGTCGGATACCTGTGACCCTTAACCTCCACCTCGAAACGTATCTTGCTATTCTCCTTTAAGTTGCAGGAGTAATGGAATGCCGGGAAATGATTGGTCTCGATTTTTGCTTTGTAATTACTATGAACCGAGGTGAACAGCTCGAGTTTCTTTCTCTCTCCGTTTTCTATTGCATAGACAGCGTAGTCGTTCTCATCGAGGAAGTTGAATATCGGAGATTTAATAAATCCAGTAAGCTTGAATATATCGCCTTCAACCCTGGGCTTATGTCCGATAACCGTAAGATAAGGCTGAGAATACACTTCCTCGCCGTCAATAATCAAGCTTACACTTTCATCCGTGCAAGAGAACTCTATCTTGGCATTTTCTTTTTTCTTTATCCAATAGCAAGCACGATAAATGTCAACATTGGGGTGATTGATAAAAGTGCTGCAATCAACTCTGTTAATAAGATTGATTATTCTGCGCATCGCTTTTTCAAACTTCTCACCCTCATAATGATAGGGATAAAGAATGTCCGCCGTAAGGCGCCAATTTATGTCATTGACAAACATCGCCTGGAAATACGGAGGCACCCTGTCTTCAAAGTTTGAGAACAGAGCTTCAAAGTAGTCCATCGAAGTCTCAAAAAGATAAAACGCATGGAAATAGACCTGCATGATACTCGTCTCATTGCCTTTGTTGTACATATACGTACCCTCCGGGCAATATCCCATTTTCATCTTGGGCATGAGCACTCGGTTGCAATACTCCTGATCTTCAAGCTTGAAGCCGGGAGTAGTGTTGAAAAGAACATTATCGTCCCCAATGTTCTTCACGCAGACATTAACTCTCGTCTGTGTGAGGTAAGGATACTCTTCAAGGTCATAAACACCCTGCTTTTCAAGCATATTAAATCTGAAATGCGGCTTGAGGATAATGTCTCCGTTATAGCGGACTTCATTATATGCCACCATATCGACTTCATCATAAACCGTATCAAAAAAGTCTGTTACGCTCTTAACGGTATTCGGCGTGAAATAATCATCGCTGTCAAGGAAGAATAAATACTTTCCCTTTGCGTGCTTAATTCCGAAATTTCTTGTTGCGGAAAGTCCCTCATTCTCTTTGGAAAAGATTTTTATAAAGTCATACTTCCGGCTGTACTCGAGGCAAATATCCCAGCTGCTATCGGGCGAACCGTCATTTATGACGAGAACCTCCATCTTGGACTTGTCAATGGTCTGATTGACAAGTGAATCAAGACAAATAGAAAGATATTTCTCGACATTGTATACCGGCACTATAACAGATGCTTGATATTCAAAATTCATAATCCTTCACCTTTCCGTAATCTACTGATACGCAATCAGTATACAATAAACAAAAATGAAAATCAAGAGAAGCTTCCCTGTATATTTGAATATTGTCCTTAAAAAACAAAGAAACGACAGAATCCGTAGATCCTGTCGGAAAAATTTAATAATATCTGATAACTGCGATTACTTTGCCGAGTATAGAAACCTCGTTTACTATTATCGGCTCATAGGTGTCATTCTCGGGTTGAAGGCGGAAATGACCGTTTTCCTTATAAAAAGTCTTAACCGTTGCCTCGTCCTCTATCATCGCAACAACAATTTCGCCGTTTCGTGCAACAGGTGTCTTTTCCGCAACAACGAGATCGCCGTCAAGTATACCTGCCTGAAGCATACTCTCGCCTCTTACCTTGAGGGCGAAAAGGGCATTGTCGCCCGTGGAATGACCCGAATATGCAAGATAGCCCTCAATCTGCTCAACCGCAAGAATCGGAGCACCTGCCGTGACCGTTCCGAGTATCGGCACGTGCATAACATTGTCTGCCTTGCCCATAATTCGGATGGTACGCTTTTTCAACGGGTCACGCTGAATATAGCCTGCCTGCTCAAGTGCATCGAGGTTAGCCTGCACGGACGAGGTGGAGCTAAGTCCGACCGCCGCACCTATCTCACGCACTGAGGGCGGTATTCCGTCCTGTGAACGTTCTATAAGATATTCATATATTTTCATCTGAGTCTTGCTTATGCTGTTCTTCAAAGCAGATCACCCTTTCAATATCCTCATATACCCTTAAAAACGCTGAAACACATATCTGCATTATTCAGCCACGCTCATTATAACATATAGTTTCGCAAATTGCAAACATTTGTTTGTCGAAATTTATATAAATTTTATTTTTGCTGTTTGGCAGTTGTTTTTTGCAACAATTAGTCGCTCATTCTGTTGTATTTTCAAAGTTCTTCATAGTATAATTTTAGTATAGACGGCGCAATCGGCGTGCAATATTGCAGGTCATTGTACCATTCGGGAAAAGTGAAAAACACAGAATCTCGGTTTCGCTGTGCAGAGCTTATGCCGAAGATTCATACGGAGATGAAAAATATGACGATTTTCAAAATTCTTTTTGCCGTTTGTGCAGTCCTCGAAATACCGCTTATCCCGTGGTTTTTGAAGGTTTCACGGCACGGACGCTGCACAAAATCGCAGATAATCAAAACCGTCTGTGCAACGCTGTTCGTTTTGGCAGGTGTGCTTGCGTGCGTTATATCAAACAACCGCAGCGAATACGCTCACCTGATAATAGTAGCCCTGCTGCTCGGCTGGTGCGGCGACTTTCTGTTGCATCTGCCGCCAAAGCCGCCATTCTTGATAAGCGGTGCGTTGGCTTTTTTGGCAGGACATCTGTTTTACATCTATGCCTACTGCGTTGCTATGAATCACCTCTTTCCCGAGCACCCGTTCTGGGTCGGCAAGGAGATAATCGCCTGTCTCGTGTTCACTGCGACAGGGCTCGTTGCCATACGGCTGTTCAAGGTGAAGCTCAGTGCGATTTATCTCGCCTTACTGCCGTATGTACTTATGCTCACGTTTATGTTCGTCAAGGCAGGCGTGCTCGGCTTTGCGGCTGTCAATGCCGGACTTGACAATTCCATAACAATGTGTATACTACTTGTCGGCGGTGCATTTCTTTTCGGAGTCTCCGACTTCATGCTCGGCGTGAGCACACTTCGCAAGCCTGCCCCGTCCTATGCCTACAAGGTGATCTGCATTATAACCTATTTCATGGCACAGTTTATGCTTGCTTCAACTATCTTCGTTATTTAAAGGAGAATCGCTATGCTCGGTATCGGCACATGGAAAACAAAGGTCTGCAATATGTTTTATAACGGTGAAATCACTCTGAGAGTATTCGACAATAACGGCGAATACGGCTTTGAGCTGGTAGAGCCAAAAATGAACGCACCTACAGTCGAAATCAAGCAGTTAAATACAAGCGGCAATCACCTGAGTGCCGTATTCACCGCAAAGGAACTTCGCGGCAGAGATGCGACTATCGAACTCGACTTCACCGAAAACACGGTAAGCGGCAAAGCAAAGCTTCCGCTTGTCGGCACGGTTACGATAAAGGACGGCATTAAGCTCGACTGAGACAGATTAAAAATTAAACGCAAGCGGCGGCAGAAAAAAATCTGCCGCCGCTTGCATGGTATATAGGAGTATTTAAGTAGGTGTCTCGTTATCCGTGTCCGTCACGGTGATTTGATTATATATTCAGCGAGTCTTTTTGTCAAGTGCTATTTTTCCTTTGGGCAATTTATTGGACAGTGAGCTGACAATCTGCAACTTTTTCGTGACACATCGCTCAAAATGCGGTAATATATATTTTTTGAGGTACTCGATATGCTCTACATAAACCGCAAAATCTAAGCCGCATATGAAAGTAAACTAAATACCGCCCGAAATTCGGGCGGTATTTTTATTTACTTTTGGTCGTAGAATACGCAGAACGCCTTATATGCCATGTAGATATCAAGCTTTGCTATCTGCTCAAACGGTGCGTGCATCGAGAGCACGGGCACGCCAACATCCACAACATCCACGCCGAGATGGGCAACATACTTTGCGACTGTTCCGCCGCCGCCCTCATCGACCTTGCCAAGCTCGCCTATCTGCCAAACGATATCGTTATCGTCAAAAAGCTTTCTCATCTTGCCGACAAATTCGGCATTTGCATCGGAGGTATCGGACTTACCTCTTGATCCGGTATATTTTGTAACAACGATTCCCCTGTTCACAAACGAGGCGTTAAGCTTGTCGTGAACAGACTGGAAGGTGGGATCAACACCTGCGTTGACATCAGCCGAAAGGCACTCGGACACTCTGAGCACATCTCTGCCCTCAAGGCCCTGAGTTCTCGCAAGATCATCGACAAAGAACTGAAGATAAGCCGAAGACAGTCCGGTGTTGCCGGTAGAGCCTATTTCCTCCTTATCGGTGAGCACGGTGACGGTGGTGTAGCTCGGGTTCGGGCAATCGAACGCCGCCATGAGTGCAGGATAAGCGCACACCCTGTCATCGTGGCCGTAGCCGCCGATAAGACTGCGGTCAAAGCCGATATCGCTGACTCTTGCAGCAGGCACAAGCTCAAGCTCTGCCGAGAGGAAATCGGACTCGACAATGCCATATTTCTCATTGAGGAGCTTTAAGATATTGAGCTTAACAAGGTCACTGCCCTCATCGCTTCTAAACGGCATACTGCCTATGAGAACATTAAGCTCCTCGCCCTTGATAACATCGGTCGCCTTGCGCTCCGCCATATTCTTGTCAAGATGCGGCAGAAGGTCGCTTATGACAAACTGCGGTTCGCCCTCCTTGTCACCTATGGAGACAGTGACCTTACTGCCGTCCGCACGCACAATAACGCCGTGGAGCGAAAGCGGCACGGTCGGCCACTGATACTTCTTGATTCCGCCGTAGTAATGGGTCTTGAAAAGTGCCAGCTCGCAGTCCTCATACATCGGATTGGGCTTAACATCAAGACGGGGCGAGTCGATATGAGCCGCCGCTATCTTCACACCGTCGGAAAGCGAACGGGTGCCGAAAACGGTGAGTATAATCGCCTTTTCCTTAACATTGAACCAGACCTTATCGCCTGCCGAATATTTCTTTTTCGGATCGAATTCGGAAAAGCCTCTCTCCTGCGCCATATTCTGAACCGCCGCTGTTATCTCACGCTCGGTTCTGTAGTCACTAAGAAAGCTCTTGTAGCCCTCGCACCAGTCGAATGCAGCCCCAATCTCTTCGTCGCTCATTCTCAGTGCGGCGTGCTTCGGCTGTGCAAACAGCTTTTCACGAAGCTCCTTGGCTGAAATTTTTTCATCCTTCATTTTATATTCCTCCTAACTTAAATTGTAAATTGATGAGTATATATTCACAGCACGCATAACCTTGCGTACATAGTGAGCTGTTTCTGCAACGGGGATATTGTCAAGCTTCACCCCGTCTGAGGATATTTCGGCATCCTCAAGCCATCCGTTCACCCTGCCCCGTCCTGCGTGATAGGCGGCAACTGCCGTTTCGGTGTTGCCGAATTCATCGAGCAAAAGGTGAAGAAAAAATGCGCCGTATTTTATCGAAACTTCCGATTCCTTCAACGCCTCCGAATCGAGAGACTCGCCCGTTTTGGTTTGCAGCCAATTAAATGTATCGGGCGTTATTTGGGTTAATCCCAACGCTCCTGCCTCCGACACGGCCTCTGGGTCAAATGAGCTTTCCGTCTTGATAACCGCCAGCAGCAGCTCCTCGGAAACATCGTATTCCCGAGAATATTCTTCCACTAAATCATAATAGCTGACAGGGTAGAGATATTTTATCACACTCACACTCACCGCCGCCGTAACGCCGCAGACGGCAATCACAAAGCACAGCAGGAGTGCCACGAGCTTGTATTTCGCCTTTTTCGTCATTAAAAATCGCCGCTTTCAAGGCGTTCGATAGCCTTCAGACATTGCTCCGTCGGATCACATCCATCGGGGTTTTCTATTATTATGTCCGAATTGTCTCTGTAATATTTTTCATCGGGCTGTGCGGACATACGCCTCTCTATTTCGCCCTGCGTTATGCTGTCACGCTTGGCAAGCCGAGCGGCTCTCTGCTCTCTCGGTGCACACACGCACACAACCGCGCGGCAATCGTTTATAAGCTCGCTTGCAAAGAGCACGGGGGCATCGAGCATAGCCAGCTCGAAGCCGTCATTTTCAGCCCTTGCTATCAGCTCTCGGGCGAGAGCGGTTATGGCAGGATGCGTGACGGAATTTAAAAGCGCCGTCTTTTCCTCGCTTTCAAACGCACGCTGTGCCAACAGACGGCGGTTGAGCGTGCCGTCCTCGTTTATCACATCGCCGCCGAACAGCTCGGAGAGCCGTTGGAGCACAGGCGAACCCTTTTCGACCACTTTGCGTGCAAGCTCATCGCAATCGATAACGCACACGCCGTTCGACCTGAAAGTTTCGGCAACCGTACTTTTTCCCGAGCCTGTCTGACCCGTAAGTCCTGCTACAAAAATACTCACAGCTCTATCACCTCAAAGCCTGCCGCCCTCAAAAGGCGGTTATACACAGCTATTCCCACGCCGTCGAGCGAGGGGAAGCGGACAAATGCAAGCTCCATTTTTTCGTCATCAACATGGCGAAGGACATCGAACAGCTCTCTCGCCTGTTCCTCGGGACTGTCCGCATGACCGTAGGGATATGACGGCACATTCAGAAGGCACTCCTCTCCGTCAAAGCAGACGGCGCAGACCTTCTCTTTTCTCGGCATGGCGGTATACTCAGCGAACTTATCGAACTCACCCTTTACTATTATTACACGGGCGTTCGGTGAATAATGCTTATATTTCATTCCCGGCGAAAGAACCTTTTCACCGTTTTCGAGTGCTTTGAAAACCGCCTTATCTATCTCGACCTCACCGAGCACGGCTCTGAGCTGATCGGGCGTGATTCCGCCGGGACGAAGGACACGGGGCGTGTCGCAGGCAAGGGTTATGACCGTTGACTCCACGCCCACCGCACAGCTTCCGCCGTCAACGACTGCGGCAATTTTTCCGTCCATGTCATTCATCACATGGGCGGCAGTGGTCGGGCTTGGCTTACCCGACGTATTTGCGCTCGGAGCGGCAAGCGGAAATCCGCATTTTTTGATTATTTCATGTGCCACGGGATGTGACGGCATTCTTATCGCAACCGTATCAAGACCTGCGCTGACTTCATCGGGAACAATATCGCTCTTGGGTAAAATTATTGTCAGCGGCCCCGGCCAATATGCCTTGGCAAGAGCACGGGCACGCTCGTCAAAATTTTTGACAAGCGATATTATCTCATCAATCTCGGCAATATGGACTATCAGCGGATTATCCTGCGGACGACCTTTTGCGGCAAAAATATCCTTGACCGCTTCGCCGTTTAGCGCATTTGCCGCAAGTCCGTAGACAGTCTCGGTCGGTATCGCCACAAGCTCGCCCTCACTGAGCAGTCTTGCCGCCTCGTTAAGTCCGTCCTCGCCGTCTCTCTCGGTTATAAGTCTCGTTGTCATATTTATTCTTCTTTCGATTTAATCATCGGTGGATTTAAGTTTTTCCGCCGTGTCCGCAGTGATAAGTGCGTCTATCAGCTCATCGAGATCGCCGTTGAGGATAGACTCAATGCGATAGAGCGTCAGACCGATTCGATGATCCGTAACACGCCCCTGCGGATAGTTGTATGTCCTGATTCTCTCGCTTCTGTCGCCCGTGCCGACCTGAGCACGGCGCTCGCCTGCGATAGCATCGTTCTGCTTTCGCATCTCGACCTCGAGTATTCTCGAGCGGAGTATCTTCATTGCCCTGTCCTTGTTCTTATATTGACTGCGCTCATCCTGACATTCAACCACCGTGCCGGTGGGCAGATGCGTTATGCGAATGGCGGATTCGGTCTTGTTGACCTTCTGACCGCCTGCACCGCTTGAACGGAAGGTGTCTATCTGCAAATCGGCAGGATCTATCTGCACATCGACCTCCTGTGCCTCGGGCAAAACCGCAACCGTGACGGTTGAGGTGTGGATGCGTCCCATGCTCTCGGTCTCGGGCACTCGCTGAACACGGTGGACACCGCTCTCGAACTTCAGGCGTGAATACGCGCCCTCGCCCGTTATCATGAAGCTGACTTCCTTGTAGCCGCCGAGCTCCGTGGGGTTGGCGTTGAGTACCTCGGTTTTGAAGCCCTTTGTGTCGCCATACATCGAGTACATTCTAAAGAGCACTCCGGCAAACAGTGCCGCCTCCTCGCCGCCTGCACCGCCTCGAATCTCAACGATAACATTCTTGTCATCGTTGGGGTCACGCGGCAGGAGCAAAACCTT
This sequence comes from uncultured Clostridium sp., assembly GCA_964386035.1. Taxonomy (GTDB): domain Bacteria; phylum Bacillota; class Clostridia; order Oscillospirales; family Acutalibacteraceae; genus CAG-177. The sequence continues at coordinate 18,588 of CAYLQT010000012.1, forward strand.
CAGCTCCTGCTGAGTCTGCTCGATTCGCTCCTTGGCATCCTCAAGCTCTGCTCGGGCAAGCTCCTTTAATTCAGCATCCGTGCCGCTCTCCGCAAGGAGCATTTTCGCTTCCTCGGCATTGTTCACCGCCGCAGTGTACTCACGGTATTTTTCAACTATCGGTGATAAGTGCTTGAGCTCCTGCATATATTTTTTGTACAGCTCAATATCCGCAACTGTCTCGCTCTTGCAGAGCTCCGCACTTATAAATTCAAATTTTTCTTCGACTTTTTTCAGTTTATCAAGCATATTTTCCTCCGAGTGTCAAAACTAAATATATTGAAAAAATATGCTATGCCTCATCCTCACGGATAACACGCTTGATATTCTTCTCGACCTTGACTCTCGGCACCATTACTTCTCTGCCGCAGCCGACACAGCGAATACGAAAGTCCATGCCGATTCTCAGCACGGCAAATTCATTCGTACCGCAGGGGTGATTTTTCTTCATCACAAGCTTATCGCCCACTCTGATGTCCATGGTCTCTCCTCCTTTGACTGTTAGAGAATATTATACCATTATTTTTATATTTAGTCTACATTTAGTCGCAAGCGACTGTAATTTTCAGCATATTTCAAAACTTGCAGTCCGAAAACAGACTGCGAAAGGACTGAACGACAATGACCTGCTTCAAACCCGAGGGCGCACTCCTGCCTACGGCACAAAACGCCAGAATACTCAGCTCCGTCTCCATGCTCAAGGAGGCGTGCCGAAACGGTACACTGCTCGAGGGCAGAGCCGTACTGTGTGACAGCGAGCACGACCTGCACGTGGATCTCGGCTGTATGCACGGTATAATCCCGAAGAACGAGGGCGCTGTGGGAATCGAGGACGGCAGTGTGCGTGACATTGCACTCATCGCCCGAGTAAACAAGGCTGTTATATTCAGAATAAAGGACTTCGCCGTGAACCAAAAGGGTGAAACATATGCCATTCTCAGCCGCCGTGAGGTTCAACGGGAATGTATGGATGAATACCTGTCAACACTTCGTTGCGGAGATATAATAAATGCGTGCGTGACGCACATGGAACCGTTCGGTGCGTTCTGCGATGTCGGGGCAGGAATAAGTGCACTGCTCCCGATTGACAGCATCTCGGTTTCACGCATACCGCACCCGAACGCACGCTTTTCAACGGGGCAAAATATCCGTGCCGTTGTCAAAAGCCACGACGAATTGGGGCGGCTGACTCTCACGCACCGTGAGCTGCTCGGCACATGGGAGGAGAACGCCATTTCCCTCAAGGCAGGTGAAACCGTCCCGGGCATAGTACGCTCGGTGGAGAAGTACGGCATTTTTGTGGAGCTGACACCCAACCTCGCAGGACTTGCGGAATACTGCGACGGCGTTCAGGTCGGTGATCATGCAAGCGTATACATCAAAAGCATAATGCCGCAGAGAATGAAGATAAAGCTCGTGATAGTCGATTCATTTTCCGCTGACTATCCGCCGTCACCTATCAGGTATTTCACGGAAAAGACACATATTGACAGGTGGGTTTATTCCCCCGAGGGATGCGAAAAGGTTGTGGAAAGCAGTTTTTCAGATTAAAGCATCTTCATAAAAGCAAAAAAATCCGGGCGGCGAAAACCGTCCGGATCTTTGTTGTTCAGTTAGAAACTGTTAAGCAGCCTTCTTCTTGGAAACGAAAGCAGCAGCAGCAGCGACTGAGAGAGATGCAACAGCTGCAAGAGCTGCGGTAGCACCTGTGTCGGGAACCTCTGTGGGCTCGGGAGCAGCCTCGGTGGTGGAGGGAGCCTCAGTGGTGGTTGCCTCAGTGGTGGTTGCGGGCTTATAGCCATACCAGCCCATGATCCACTTGATGAAGGGGATCTCGAGGAGCTTATTGATGATGTCCTCTCTGCTGACCTTGAAAGCCTTAGCAAGAAGGTCGATGAAAGCGTTCATCATAACTGCGGGAATCTCAGCAGGAGAGCTGGGGAGATCGGGATTGGTCTCCTTGCCAAAGATGGGAGAAAGAATAGCAACGATATTATCGATGGTAGCCTTTGTCTCATCAATAACAGCCTTGAGGAGGTCGAGGTTAAGCTCAGGGAGGATGGTCTCCTTAACCCAAGCAAGGATCTCATCAATGGTAACGGTAGGAGTCTCTTCAACAACAGTCTCGGTTGTGCTCTCGGCAGTTTCGTCAGCGAATGCTGCTACGCCAAGAGAGAAAACCATGACAAGAGCGAGGAGAAGACTTACAAATTTCTTCATTTTTCTACAACCCTTTCTGATTTTAATAATTTAAGTCGACTAAGACTTATTGGCAATGAAATTGAAGAAGTATCATTACACTGTCAAATTATATCACGCTTTGAAAAATTGTCAATACTGTTAAAAATAATTTAACAATTTGTAATTATTTTCCGTCAGTGTAATTGAGTTGAGAAACAACTTACGACTCTGTGCTTGCTGCAGTTGTGGTCTCGGAATCAGTGGGGGCGGAAGTTGAGGGGGCGGAAGTTGAGGGAGCGGTTGTGGTGGGTCTGAGGATGATAACATTCTTGTTGCTCTTGAGGTATCTCCAGGTGAAGACAACATCACAGCCGTTTACATAGTAAGCATCGGGATTATAGATGCTGAACTGGTCGGGAGTGATCTCCTTGAACTTGTTAGCCTTGAAGGTATCACCGACGATCTGAGCCATCTCTTCGTTATCGAAAGTGATTCTTGCCTCCATAAGAAGCTCGGAACGATCTGCAAAGTTCTTGAGGATACCGGGAACGAATCCGGTTGACCACCAATGGCTCTCATACTTACGCTTGAAGAGCGGATTGAGAACGCCGTTAACCTCACGGTAGCAAACCATCTCCATGGGAAGGAGGTGATCGGTTGCACACTCATAGTGGTTAAGAGCGGCACTTGTTGAGGTGGGCTTATTGTCATCCTTCTCATAGAAGCCGATCTCGGAGCCTATGAAAGCAAAGCCGTACTGACCCTTCCAGAGCTGAAGCATATAGCCGCGGTTCTGATAGTCAAAGTAGATTCTCATGGTGTCATAGTACATGAAAGTCCAGCCTGCCGCATAGTCATAAAGCGGATTGAAGCCGAACATCTGCTGCCAGGAGTTGATGTCATCGACATAGAAGAACTCGCCCTCGGGATCATACTTATAAGAAAGAACGGAGCCTTCATCAAGAGCGCTGAGACCGAGCTGAGCTGCAACAGTCGGATCAACATCGTAAATCTGACCGAGAAGATCGTTCTCTTTTTCGTCCTCAATTCTCTGCTTAAGAGCGGCAACATCGTTGCTGTTCTTGAGGTTATAAACAGTTCCGTCAACAGTGATTGTGTTTGCGATTCCGTTCTCGCCCTTGGTGACGGTGATAACATACTTGTGCTTTGTGGGTCTGTTTTCGGGATTATGGTCGGGCTTAACAACAGTTGTGGAGCCGGGGCCGACATTGACCTTGCTGGAAACGGGCTTCTTGTTGGTGTTGGGATTCTTTGTAGCGGACTCCGAAGCCTCATCAGAAGTGCTCTCGTCGGAAGCATCCTCACCGACAGTATCGACAACGCCTACATCTGTTGACGAATTGCCGCCGTCAGTAGTGTTGTCATTATTGCCCGGCTTCTTGCAGGCTGCGAAAGCAAAAACAGTAACTACTACGAGAAGCAATGCTACGATTCTTTTCATTTTCTTTCCTCCTGAAAAAATTTTCATCTGGTTTTTTAATATTACACCGTCTCTTTTCGGCATAATATTCTTCAGCTATTATATCAAAGTGAGCTGTGATAGTCAAGTTTTACGGTAAATTTACAATTGTTTGGAGAATGTTACAAAAATGTCAAGATTCATTTGTAGAAAATGCGGCATTTTTATTCCTTAATTTCATCAAGTGTCAGCTCATAGCCGCCGATAAACTCACGGATGAACTCCTGCGCTTCCGCAACGGCAAGCTTATCTATTGCCTCGAGCGTGCTCTTTTCGGCATAGGCAAATTCGTTATTGCCCGCCTTGCGTTCTTCTATACATTTAATATAAGCGCATATCTTGTCCGCCGCCTTGACAAGCTTCCACAGCTCCTCATCGCTCTGCTCCGGGAAGAAGAAGCCCGAAAAATCCTCTCTCATATCCTCAGGCAGCATGGAGACGAGGTGCTCGCACGCACTCTCCTCCACCTTTGCATACGCCTGACGAATGGCAGGATTGTAATACTTGACGGGGGTGGGCATATCGCCCGTGAGCGTCTCGGGGGCATCGTGATAAAGTCCGAGCAATGCCGCCCGTTCGGCATTATAGCTCTTGCCGAAGCGCCTGTTGCCTATTACCGCAAGGGCGTGTGCGATGCAGGCGGTTTCCATGCAGTGCTCGCTGAGATTCTCCGCATGGGTGTTACGCATGAGCGCCCAGCGGTCGATGTACTTGAGCCTTGACATCATTGCGAAAAAGTTGCTTGCCATTTCTTTCCTCCGTGTTGCTTCATTTATAAAATTATATCATCATACGCTGTTTTTTTCAAGGCAGACAGTGCCAATACTATTGACAAAGTGAAAAACGATGTATATAATAAATGTGTTTCAAATGATACAGTTTTCGGTGATTATATGACAGCTTTCGACTGCGCTGATATGCTCTTGCAAAACAGAATATTCAAGGCTGTGGATTTCACAAAGCTCTTGGAGCTTGTTGAATCGAGCGGAGCATACCGCAACTTCCGACGGGGTGAGACGATACTCTCCCCCGAGCACGAGGCGAGCACGATGGGAATGATACTCTCGGGCAGTGCCGCAGTCAAAAAAGGGCGTGCCGTCATCAACACGCTTGTCACCGGCGATATTTTCGGCGCAGTGACCCTGTTTTCGGACGAGCCGTGCCCTGCAACCGAAATCACCGCAAAGGTGGAATGCTCGGCAATTTTCTTCGACAAGTCGGCAATTCAGTCGCTCATAGTCTCCGACCCGAATGCGGCCGTGGGCTTTGCGGCATATCTGTCCGCTCGGATTCATTTTTTGACACGCCGAATCGAGGCTCTCACCGCCGGAGGCAGCACGAGCAAGCTGCTTTCTTATCTGCTCGAGCGTGAGACGGACGGCGTTGTTGAAATCCAGAGCTGTGCCGAGCTTGCACGGCGCCTTGATGTCGGCAGAGCGTCCCTCTACCGTGCGCTCGACAGTCTCGAAGCAAGCGGCGATATTCGCCGTGAGGGTAAAAAAATTTTTATTACGGTCAAGACTTGAGGTTCGGCACGCCGCCGACCGCAAAGCGGTCGGTGGCCCGCAGGGCCGGAAGCGAACGCTTCCAGCGGCGTGCCTGCCCCGGTTTACGATAATAGCTTAATCAAGGAGTTTACATCGATGAAAAAAGTTTCAAGAATCCTCTCCCTGTTGCTGTGTGCCGCAATGCTCTTTAGCTTTGCCGCCTGCTCGGGAAAGGTTGACAATGACAACACAACAACCTCGGAGTCTGCTCAGGCAGACACTACCCCCATCAATATAACCGCCCTCAAAGGCCCGACAGGTATGGGCATGGCGAAGCTCATCAATGACAAAAACGAGCAGTTCAACATTTCGCTCGCCTCTGCCGCCACCGAGATAGCACCGCTCATGATAAAGGGCGAGGCAGATATTGCCGCCTGCCCGCTGAATCTCGCCGCCACCATCTATAAAAAGACCGAGGGCAAGGTGAAGATTCTCGCCATAAACACTCTCGGCGTGCTCTCCGTGCTCGAAAACGGCGAAAGAATAAAGAGCGTTGCCGACCTCAAGGGCAAGAAAATCGGCGCAACCGGTCAGAGCGCAACGCCCGAATATGTCCTCAACTATATCCTCGAGGCAAACGGCATTGACCCCAAAAAGGATGTTGAAATAACCTATTACACCGACCACGCCGAGCTTGCAACACTCATGGCAACAGGTGAAATCGACATTGCGATGCTCCCCGAGCCGAACGTCACAACAGTCATGGCGAAGAACCCCACCGTGCGTAAGGCTCTCGACCTTACCGAGGAGTGGGAAAAGGCTACTGCCGCGAAGGGCGAAAAGACCTCTCTTGCACAGGGCTGTATAATCGTTCGCACCGAGTTTCTCGAGGCTCATCCCAACGCAGTCAAGGCATTCCTCTCCGCATACAAGCAGTCCGTTGAATTTGTCAACGCCAATGCAGACGAGGCGGCACAGATGATAGCCGATGCCGGTATCGTCCCCAGCGCACAGATTGCCAAGAAAGCATTGCCCAATTGCAACATCGTCTTTATGACCTCGGACGACATGATAAAGAGCGCAAAGGCCAACTTTGAAGTTCTGTTCAACGCCGACCCCAAGTCGGTCGGAGGAGTTATTCCCGATGACAGCATTTACTACACTGAAAAATAAAATAAATAAACTGCCCACCGCAATCCTCAGGGTTGCGGCGGTGCTCTTTTGGCTGGCGGTATGGTATATTGTTGCGGCCTCGGTCGGCTCCGAGCTTTTGTTCCCCTCGCCTGCCGTCACGCTCAGGACGCTTGCAGTCCTCGCACGGCAATCGGATTTTTGGCTCGCCGTCGGCTATTCGCTCATGCGTATTCTCGTCGGCTGTGCTCTCGGCATATTCGCAGGCACACTGCTCGGAATAGCTACTGCTATGTCCCGTGTGCTCTATGAGCTTTTCACGCCGCTTTTGACCGTTGTGCGTTCAACGCCCGTCGCATCATTCATTATTCTCGCACTCGTGTGGCTCAAGCGGAGCAACGTTGCCATATTCATTGCCTTTTTGATGGTTCTGCCGATTCTTTGGGGCAATGTCAGCAGAGGTATTCGGGAGTGCGACCGTGACCTTATCGAAATGGCAAGGATATTCGGCTTTTCACGCACCGATAAGCTCAAAAAAATCTATCTGCCGAGCATCAGTCCATACTTCTTTGCAGGCTGTTCGACCGCTCTCGGACTTTCTTGGAAGGCAGGTGTCGCCGCCGAGGTGCTGAGTCTGCCGGCGCACGCTCTCGGCAGTGAGCTGTACTATTCAAAGGTATATCTCGAAACGCCAACTCTTTTTGCCGTCACGCTCGTCGTGGTTCTTCTCAGTCTCCTGCTCGAAAGCCTGCTGAATCTCATACTTAGAAAGGTCGGCTGGAAAAAATGATAATTCTCGACCGAATTTCAAAAAGCTTCGACAGTCTCAAGGTTCTCAACAACATAAGTGTCGAAATTCCGGACAGCGGAATTTTCGCCGTCTGCGGCGTGTCCGGCAGCGGAAAGACCACGCTTATGCGTATCATTGCAGGGCTTGAACAGCCCGACAGTGGCAAGGTGATCGGCACAAAGCAGAAAAAACTTGCAGTCGTATTCCAAAATGACCGTCTTATTCCGTGGCTCAGCGCTCTTGAGAATATCTCTTGCGTATGCGACGAAGCGACTGCGCTCAAGCTTCTCGAAAAGGTAGAGCTTTCGGACTCTGCCGGCAAGAAGCCTGCCGAACTCAGCGGAGGAATGTGCCGCAGAGTGGCTCTCGCAAGAGCGTTGGCTTTCGATGCCGACATTCTTCTGCTCGACGAGCCGTTCAAAGGGCTTGACAGCGAGCTGAGAGTGCGAATGGCACGCCTCGTTGAGGATTTTTCAAAGAGCCGCCCCGTTATTCTCATCACCCACGACCCGTGGGAAATGTCACTCGCCGCAAAAAGTTTGAGCATCGAGAAAAAATAGAATCAACGAAAAAGAGAGCACCTCACTGCAAAGTGAAGTGCTCGTTTTTATTATTCGCTCTCCTTGAGAGCTTTTTCAACCTGCTCCAAGACCTGCTTCTTTGCAGAATCAAGGTCGGTTTTCAAGCGACAGCCTGCGGCTCGCTTGTGTCCGCCGCCGCCGAGAGCCTTACATATCTCCGATGCGTCTATCGGCGCATGGGTACGGACGGAAATTTTATACGTGCCGTCCTTGCCCTCTTTCACGGTAACTCCGGCCTTCACGCCCTCAATCTGGCGAGAAAGTCCCGGGATAGCGTCGGTCTCGCTGTCATCCGCTCCGCTCTCTCTAAACATCTCCTGCGTCACGGTTATAACCGCACACCGTTTGTCAAAGTGCATTTCAAGCGAATCAAGAGCCATGCGTTCAAGCTGAACATAGCCGAGGCTCTTTGTCTCGAAAAACACCCTGTTTATCTCGGATATATCAGCTCCGCACTCTATCAGCCTTGCGGCGAGCATATGAGTGCGTGCGGTGGTGTTTGAAAATTTGAAGCAACCCGTATCCGTTGAAATTCCGGTATAAAGGCAGTCTGCGATTTCCTTTGTTATCTCAACCTGCAGCTCATCTGCAAGTGAACAAAGTATCTCCGCACACGCCGCCGCACTCGAATCAACGAAAAACTCCTGTGCATACTCGGTATTGGATGCGTGATGATCTATGCAAAGTGCCACCTTGCCGTTGTATTTTTCGGCAAATTCATCGGAGAGCAGCTTTATATCGGCAACATCGACCGCCACTATGAACTTCGGCTCAAGATTGCCGTAATCACGCAGTCCAACCGTCATAAAGCGGTATTTCTCCCCTATTTCGTCAGCACATTCAAGTCGGCAACGCTTACCGAGTGCCTGCAGAATGTGCAGCAGCGCATAGCCGCACCCGAGCGTATCTCCGTCCGGGTGGGAGTGGCACAGAACAAGTATATCATCGTTTTCACGCAGCAATGTAGCCGCACGGGCAATGTCAATCTGCATCCGCTTCATCTTCCTTCAAATCATCGAGCATACGGGCAATGCTCATGCCGTGCTCAATAGAATCATCTGCAACAAACTTGAGCTCGGGGGTTTTGCGAAGTCCGAGTCTGCCGCCGACCTCACGCCTTATATATCCCATGGCATTGTCAAGACCCTTCACCGCAACCTTTGCATCGTCAATGCCGCTCATTGAGCTGACAAAAACCTTTGCAAAAGATGCGTCGGAGCTGACCTCAACCTTAACCACGGTGAGCAGCTTACCCTGCACACGGGGATCCTTGAGTTCACGCATAACGGCGACTATTTCTCTTTTTATATCCTCGGATATTCTGTCAATTCTGTATCCTGCCATATCAGTCGCGATACTCTTCGATTGTGAACGCCTCGAAGATGTCGCCCTCCTTAATATCATTGAACTTTGCAAGGCCTATGCCGCACTCGAAATTCTGAGCGACTTCCTTAACATCGTCCTTGAAACGGCGAAGAGATGCGATCTCATCCTCGGTGATAACTATACCGTCACGCACAACGCGGATCTGCGAGTTTCTTGTGACCTTACCGTTAAGAACATAGCAACCTGCAATATTGCCGACAGAGGAGATCTTGACGATCTGACGAACTTCGGCTCTGCCCTGCTGAACCTCTCTGTACTTGGGAGCAAGCATACCCTTGATAGCCGCCTGAATTTCATCTATGCAGTCATATATGATTCTGTAGCAGCGAATGTCAACACCGTCACGCTCTGCATTCTGAGCTGCAACAGGGTCGGGTCTGACATTGAAGCCGACGATTATTGCATTGGAAGCGTTTGCAAGCATAACATCGGACTCGTTGACAGCACCTGCGCCGCCGTGGATAATCTTAACTCTGACCTCATCGTTGGAGAGTTTTTCAAGGCTCTGCTTAACAGCCTCGACCGAGCCCTGAACGTCGGCCTTGACGATGATATTAAGCTCCTTGAGTTCACCCTCCTTGAGGGATGAGAAGAGATTTTCGAGTGTGACCTTCTCAAAGGACTTGAACTGCTCTTCCTTCTGCTTCTGCTTTCTCTGCTCAACAAGCTCTCTCGCAAGGCGCTCATCGCTGACGGCATCGAACACATCGCCTGCCTGCGGTGCCTCGGCAAGACCCATTATCTCAACAGGCACGGAGGGGCCTGCCTCGTTTACCTTTCTGCCCTTGTCGTCCGTCATAACTCTGACACGGCCTACGGAAGTACCTGCAACGATAATGTCACCGGACTTCAATGTGCCGTTCTGGACAAGGAGTGTAGCTATCGGGCCTCTGTTTCTGTCAAGTCTTGCTTCAATGACAATACCCTTTGCCGCACGGTTTGGGTTAGCCTTGAGTTCCTTCATCTCGGCAACAAGAAGTATTGACTCGAGAAGCTTATCTATATTCATCTTCGTAAGAGCGGAAACGGGCACACAAATTGTATCGCCGCCCCACTCCTCGGGGATAAGCTCATATTCGGTGAGCTGCTGCATAATGCGGTCTGTTGTTGCGCCGGGTTTATCCATCTTGTTGATTGCAACAATGATGTCAACTCCTGCCGCTTTTGCGTGGTTGATAGCCTCAATGGTCTGGGGCATGATTCCGTCATCTGCGGCAACGACAAGAACCGCTATATCCGTAGCCTGTGCGCCTCTTGCTCTCATCGAGGTGAAAGCCGCATGGCCGGGAGTGTCAAGGAAAGTTATCTTCTGACCGTTGAGGTCAACTCTGTAAGCACCGATGTGCTGAGTAATTCCGCCTGCCTCGGTTGCGGTGACATCCGTGTGACGAATAGCATCAAGAAGTGAAGTCTTGCCGTGGTCAACGTGACCCATGACAACGACAACGGGATCTCTCGGGAAAAGATCCTCTGCGGAGTCGTCGGAATCGTCAATGATTCTGTCCTCAATGGTGACAACGACCTCCTTCTCAGCTCTTGCGCCGAGCTCGGTTGCGACTATTGCGGCGGTATCGTAATCGATGACCTGATTGACAGTAGCCATAACGCCGAGAGAGAACAGCTTCTTCACAACCTCTGCAGCTGTCATTTTGAGCATCGCCGCAAGGTCGGAGACAACTATCTCGTCGGGGAGCTTTACTACTATCTGCGGCTTCTTGGCACGCTCTGCGGCTATACGGGCAAGGCGCTGTGCCTCTGTCTCACGGCGAGAGGAACGCATACCCTGCTTGCGGTACTGAGTAGAGCGCTGTTTAAGCTTCTGCTTGTTGACAGACTTATCACTCTGCATACCGTTGTTTGCCGGAGCGATGTTCTCATAACGCTCGTTGTATTTGTCAAGCTCGACATTGCCTGCACGGGTGTCAACTGTTCTGCGCTCGCCCTTTGTGCGTGACTGCATCGGCTTGTTGTCGCTCTTCTTTTTGGGCTTATCCTCTGCAGCCTTTGCCGGCTGGCTCTGCTTGGGAGCGGCCTTTTCGCCCTTATCGGCAGGCTTTGATTCCTTCGCCGCACTCTTCTGAGCAGGCTTTGCCTCCTCCTTCGGGGCAGCTTTCTTCTCCGCAGGAGCTTTTTTCTCCTCGGGAACTTTCTTCTCCTTGGGAGCATCGGCTCTGCTCTTCAACGCAAAGTATTCATCGAAGCTTTCCACCGACTTTTCACGGGTAACGGTGTCAAAGAGCAAATCAAGCTCATCGGACTCAAGAGCGGTCATTGAGGATTTTTTTGCGCCGCCGAAGCTTTTTTCCAAAAGCTCGGTAACATAGTTTGTTTTAATGTCCAAGTCCTTTGCCACGTCTCGGACACGATATTTGGCATTTATCATTGATTATCCTCCCCATAGGCGATATTAAGTATAGTTTGTATTCTGGAAGCGAAGCCCCCGTCATCCACGGTAAGCACTGCCGAACGCAGTGAAGTGGCAAACCCGATTTCCTGCATGGTGTAATCGGTTTTGATAACGGGAATCGATCGTCCCTCGCTGCTGCACGCACGGTAAAACTCCTCGCACAGACGCTCGGAGGCATCGGACGAGAGCAGGCACAGCTTTGCGTGAGAATGTTTTATCGCAGTCTGTGCCGCATCGTGGCCGCAGCTGAGTTTTCCTGCCCTGCGGCACATACCGAGCATGGACAACGCCTTGTCATTCTGCACAACTGCTCATCTCCTTTTCCATGAGGTCATAGACCTTCTGAGGGATCTCACAGTTAAACTCACGCTCAAAGCGGTGGGACTTTATCGCTTTTTTCAGGCAATCTGCGTTGCGGCAGACATATGCGCCACGCCCCGGCTTTCTCCCCGTAAGGTCAAGCGAAACCTCGCCCTCGGGACTGCGGACTACTCTGACAAGCTCTTTCTTCGGCTTCATCTCGTTGCATCCGTTGCACCTACGCAGCGGTATTTTTTTCTGCTTCACACCGCTCACCTGCCTTTCAAGAAAATTTTGTTATATATCGAAGTTGATGGTCGGCTCTTCAATGCCGCTCTCGGGCTTTATGTCTATCTTCCAGCCTGTGAGCTTTGCGGCAAGACGAGCATTCTGACCCTTGTTGCCTATGGCGAGTGAAAGCTGGCTGTCGGGAACTCTGACACGGCAAACCTTGTCTTCCTCACTCTCAACGGTAACATCGACTACATCTGCCGGAGCAAGTGCTGCGCCGATGAACTCCTCGGGCTGTTCGCTATACTTGACTATATCGATTTTCTCGCCGCCGAGCAGATCAACTATCTTGCCAACACGGGCACCACGGGGGCCTATGCAAGCACCGACGGGATCGACATCCGCATCTGCACTGTAAACAGCCATCTTCGTTCTCGAGCCTGCTTCTCTTGCGACCGCCTTGATTTCAACAGTGCCGTCGAAGATTTCGGGAACCTCCTCCTCAAACAGTCTCTTGACAAGACCGGGATGAGTTCTCGAAATAGTCGCACGGGCGTTCTTCTCCGTGCTGCGAATACCTGTTACATAAACCTTGATAATATCGTTGGGCTGAAGCTCCTCATCGGGAAGCTGTTCGCTCTTGTAGAGCATCGCTTCGGACTTGCCGAGGCTGACTATAACATCGCCCGACTCGGGGATAACACGCTGAACGGTGACTGTGATTATCTCCTGATTGTGGCTCTCAAGCTCACTGCGAAGCTGACCCTGCTCCGCCTCACGGATAGCCTGGCGAAGCATATGCTTGCCCTTTTCTGCGGTTATTCTGCTGACCTTTGCCGTCTCAACGGGAATCTCAACAATGTCGCCGGCCATCGCACCGTTCTTGTACTGCTGTGCCTGCTCGACAAGCAGATCGGTGTCGGGGTCGGAGATCTCAGACACGACGGTTTTTCTCAGATAAACTCTGAACTCGCCCTTGTCGGCATCGACATCGCAGAAAACGATGTCCTTATTGTTATATTCCTTTTTGAGTGCGCCGACAAGCACCGCCTGGATGCTCTGGCACATAGCGTCAACAGTAACACCTGTATCCTTGCTGAGCAGCTTTACAGCCTCAAAAAATTCCTTGTTATCCATTTTCCGTATCATCCTTTTTATAATGTATTTGTTGTTGGCTTTTATATTTGTCTGCGAGCGAGTACCGCATGAGCACGGTTCTCACAACGCAGTATCACGCAAAA
>CAYLQT010000012.1:31941-74793 GCA_964386035.1 uncultured Clostridium sp.
CCGACTGAGCACGGTTCTCACAACGCAGTATCACGCAAAATTATTCGTCATCGGCTTTTGCCTTTTCACAGTGAGTAGATGGCGAAAGAATTTTGGGCGAGACAAGGCGTGAGGTTCTGCTCAGGAGGGAGCATACTCTTGTATGTGACCGACTGAGCACGGTTCTCACAACGCAGTATCACGCAAAATTATTCGTCATCGGCGTAGAAGTCGTCGAGTTTAACGGAACTCACTTCCTTCTTCTCAAAGCATAAGCCACTGCCGTCCTCACGGGTGACGGTTATCATTGAGCCGTCATAGCTTTCGAGGGTGCCTTTAAATTCACGCTCGCCGTCACGGGGACGGATGAGACGAACGATGACGGGTGAACCGATATACTTTTGGAAATGTTCGTCACGAGTAAGCTGGCGCTCGATGCCGGGAGACGAAACCTCGAGATAGTAGCTCTGCTCTATCGGGTCAGCCTCATCGAGGGGTGCATCGACGGCACGGCTGAAATTCTCGCAATCGGTTATGCCGACTCCGCCCTCTTTGTCTATATATATTCTGAGATACCAGGAAACTCCCTCTTTCTGGAAGCGAATGTCCCAGATAGAAAGTCCGAGCTGCTCAGCGATGGGAGCAACTACCTCCCACACGGCGGCTACTGTATTTCCGCCCTTGCCTTTTGATGCCACAAGCACACTCTCCTTTTTAAAAAGTCCCTAACATAAAGGAAAGAGCGGGTTACACCCACTCTTTCGTCAAGTTTACATTCCTACACTGATAGTGTAACACATTTCTCAACCAATATCAAGGCTTTTTTAAAATTTCCGCCTTAATATTTGACAAGATACTTGTCTATCTCCCACTGAGAAACTCTTGCACGGTAGCTTCTCCACTCCTCACGCTTCGCCTCAAGGTACTTATTGAACACGTGTTCACCAAGAGTTTCTTTCATAAACTCGCTTGCGGCGAAGAGCTTCGTTGCCTCCTCGAGCGACTTGGGAAGGCTGTGAATATCAGCCTCTAACCTCTCTTCCTTGGTCATATCATAGATATTCGAATCGGTCGGTGCGGGAACCTTAAGCTCACGCTCGATACCATCAAGACCTGCGGCAAGACAAGCCGCCATCTCGAGATAAGGGTTGCAAGCCGGATCGGGGCTGCGGATCTCGATTCTCGTGCCGAAGCCTCTTGCCGAGGGGATTCTGATGAGAGGGCTGCGGTTTTGTGCCGACCATGCGACATACACAGGTGCTTCATAGCCGGGGACAAGACGCTTATAGGAGTTTACAAGCGGATTCAAAACAAGGGTCATCGGGCGGATGTGCTCGAGCACTCCTGCGATGAACTGATATGCGGTCTTGCTGAGATTGAGCGGATCGCTCTCATCGCAGAACGCATTTTCGCCTGCACTGAACAGCGAAATATTTGTGTGCATACCGGAGCCGCTGATGCCATAAATAGGCTTGGGCATAAAGGTTGCGTGCAGACCGTGCGACTGTGCAACGCTCTTGACAACATACTTGAAGGTCATAACATTGTCGGCAGCCGCCAGAACCTCGTCATATTTGAAGTCGATTTCGTGCTGTGCCTCCGCAACCTCGTGGTGAGACGCTTCTATTTCAAAGCCCATCTCCTCAAGAGCAAGGCAGATGTCACGGCGGCAATTCTCGCCTCTATCCACAGGGCCAAGATCAAAATATCCGCCCTGATCGTGTGTCTGCGTGGTGGGCTTGCCGTTTTCATCGATATGGAAAAGGAAGAACTCGCACTCGGGGCCGACGTTGCAGGAATATCCCATGTCAGCCGCCTTCTTGATAGCACGGCGAAGTACATATCTCGGATCGCCCTCAAACGGGGTGCCGTCCGAGCAATAGACATCGCAGATAAGTCGTGCCACCTTGTGATCCTCGGAGGTACGCCACGGGAAAATCAGGAATGTATCAAGATCGGGATGAAGATACATATCCGACTCCTCTATGCGGACAAAGCCCTCTATTGAAGAACCGTCAAACATACATTTGTTATCAAGCGCCTTTGCAAGCTGACTGCGTGTTATTGCGACATTCTTCAAAGAGCCGAGAATATCCGTAAATTGCAGACGGATAAAGCTGACATTCTCCTCGTCGGCTATTCTGAGTATATCTTCCTTTGTATATTTCATAGTTTACCGCCTTTCGGGCATTTTTGCGACATTCGTCGTATTCGAACTAATTATATCAGCTTTTTTAGTATTGTCAAGGTGAGCAAACGTGTTATAATATATGTATACGTTTTTAGAGGCGATAAAGATGATAATTGATTTTCACACACACTGTTTTCCCGATAAGCTCGCTCAAAAAGCCATGCCCATGCTCGCACTGCGTTCGGGCAACTGTGCTCCGGCTTTTGACGGCACAGCCGCAGAGCTGAAAAAGAGCGTGCTTTCGGCAGGAGCGAACAAGGCGGCTGTGCTGAATATAGCCACAAATGCCCATCAGCAAACAAAAGTCAACGACTTTGCCATCTCTCTGCTCGGGGATGACATTCTGATACCGTTCGGCAGCGTGCATTTTGACAGCCCCGATGCCCTTGATGAGCTGCAACGACTGCACGACGCCGGCATAAAGGGCATTAAGCTCCACCCCGACTATCAGGGATTTTTTGCGGATGACGAGAAAATGTTTCCGATATATGAAAAAATAGGCGAGCTTAATATGATAACCGTATTCCACGCAGGAGTTGACATCGGCGTGCCCGACCCAGTTCACTGCACCCCCGATATGCTCAAAAAAATCCTGCCCTATTTCGGCTCCGCACCGGTTGTTGCGGCACACATGGGCGGTTTTCTGCTCTGGCGTGAGGCAGCCGAAAAGCTCGGAAATACGGACATCTACATCGACACGGCGTTTTCCGCCTGCTCCGTTCCCCCTGCGTGGGCAAAGGAAAGCATAGAGTTGTTCGGTGCGGATCATGTGCTGTTCGGCTCGGACAACCCGTGGAGCTCGACCGAAAGGGAGATAGGCTATATCCGCTCACTCGGTCTCTCCGAACAGGAAACCGAACTAATCCTCGGCGGCAATGCCGAAAGACTGCTCGGTTTGTGATCATTTTAAAACTATATCTTTTATATCGGCAAGAGTTTCGACTATCCAATCGGCTCCTGCCGTTTTAAATTCGGCTTCATCGCCGTAGCCGCCCTCGAGCACACCTATGCTCTTTATTCCGACTATGCGTGCACCCTCGATGTCAAAGCACCTGTCACCGACCATAACTGCGGTTGACAAGTCCTCTACACCGAGACCGTCCAAGGCTTTTCGGACTATATGGCTCTTGTCGGCTTTTTTCTCACCGAACGCCGCACCTGACACAAAGTCAAACAGCCGAGCACAGTCAAAATGCTCAAGTATTCTGTTGACAAACAGCTCGGGCTTCGATGAACCGACCGCTATTTTCACTCCTGCCGCATGGAGCGTTTCGAGAGTATCGAGTGTGCTCGAGAAAAATTCAAGCTCGTATATCCCCTTCTCGGGATAATATTCACGATACTTCTCAACCGCCTCACGGCACTGCTCGGCATCAAAGCCGCACTTTTCCGCAAAGCTCACTTCGAGCGGAGGGCCTACAAAATATTTAAGTGACTCCTCATCAAGCTCGGGAAAGCCCATGCTTCTCAAAGCATACTGCACTGAGGCAAACACGCCCTTCCCCGTATCGGCAAGGGTTCCGTCAAAATCAAAAATAACATTTTTAAACATCGCTGTACCTCTTATACATTTATATAACGCTCATATCATATCACAAAACATTTTGATTTACAACCGCCGCCGTGTGTGCTATACTGTTAATTTATAAAGAGTCTGAAAGGAAGTAGGATAAAATGGATTATCGTTTTTCCGATAAAATAGCGTCGCTCAAGCCCTCCGCCATAAGAGAAGTGCTCAAAGCGACAAGTGTACCGGGTATGATCCCCTTTGCGGCAGGCAACCCTGCACCCGATGCGTTCCCCGTCAGCGAGGTAACTCAGATTGCCGCCGACATTCTCGCAACCCGTCCGATAGACGCTCTGCAATACGGCGTAACCGAGGGTTATCCCGAGCTTATCGGTCTGATAAAGGACAGAATGAAGTCAAAATACAATATCGGTCGTGATTTCGATTCACTCATCATAACAAGCGGCGCACAGCAGGTCATGGATTTGTCCACAAAAGTGCTGTGCAACGAGGGTGATGTGGTTATATGCGAAAGTCCCTCATTCATCGGCTCTCTCAACTGCTTCCGTTCATATAACGCAAAGCTCGTCGGAGTGTCGGTCGAGGCAGACGGCATGAATATGCAGGAGCTTGAAAAGGCTCTCGATGAGAACCCCAACGCCCGTATGATATACACAATCCCGAATTTCCAGAATCCGGCAGGTGTCACAATGTCGCTCGAGAAGCGTCACAAGCTCTATGAACTTGCAAAGGCACACAATGTCATGATCCTCGAGGACAACCCCTACGGCGATCTGCGTGTTGCAGGCGAGGATATTCCCAACATCAAGAGCTTCGATGAGGACGGAATCGTTATCTACTCCGGCTCATTTTCAAAGATACTCGCCCCCGGCATAAGAGTCGGCTTCACAGTCGCCCCTGCCGCAGTTATTGCAAAAATGACCGTCGGCAAGCAGGCTGTCGATGTACACACCACTCAGCTTATGCAGATGATAGTTGCCGAATGGATGAAGCGTTATGATGTTGACGAGCATATAGAGAAGATAAGAAGCATCTACCGCAGAAAGTTGAATCTCATGTGCGACATGATAGACAGTGAGCTTGGCGATGCAGTGAAATATGTCCGTCCCGAGGGCGGTCTGTTCATCTGGTGCGAGCTGCCCGAGGATATAGATGCGCTTGAGTTTGTCAAGCGTTCAGCCGAGAATATGGTAGCACTTGTGCCCGGAACCGCTTTTTTGACTGATGTAAACGGCAAGAGCAACGCCGTCAGATTTAATTTCTCTACCCCTGCCGACGACAAAATCGTTGAGGGCATGAAGGCACTCGGCAGAGTGCTCAGAGAGATGAGAGGAGAATAATTATGGAAAACAACGCACCCGAGCGCCGTCAGCGTGTGCTCAGCGCAATACAGCCGACCGCTATCCCCACTCTGGGCAACTATCTCGGAGCACTGAGAAACTGGAAAGCGATGAGTGATGACTACGACTGCGTATATGCCGTAGCTGACCTGCACGCAATAACAGTCAGGCAGGATCCCGCAACCCTCAGAAAGCAGACAGCGGAAGCGTTTGCTCTGCTGCTCTCAATAGGTCTCGATCCCGAAAAAAATGTTGTTTTCGTTCAGAGCCATGTCAACACCCACGCACAGCTTGCGTGGATACTCGACTGCTACACCCAGTTCGGTGAAGCTTCGAGAATGACACAGTTCAAGGATAAATCGCAAAAGCACGCAGACAATGTCAATGTCGGACTTTTCGCATACCCCGTGCTCATGGCGGCTGACATCCTGCTCTATCAGGCAAATTTTGTTCCGATAGGCGAGGATCAGAAGCAGCATCTTGAAATAACAAGAGACATTGCGGAGCGTTTCAACGGCATATACGGCAACACCTTCACTATTCCCGAGCCGTTTATAGGCAAGGTAGGCGCAAGGATTATGTCACTTCAGAATCCTACCCAGAAGATGTCAAAGTCCGATCCCAACCCCAAGGCGAGCGTTTCCATACTTGACACTCCCGAGGCTATCATGAAGAAATTCAAGAGTGCCGTCACCGACTCCGAGGCTATAGTCAGATACGCCGAGGGCAAGGACGGAATAAAC
The DNA here is from genome assembly GCA_964386035.1 of uncultured Clostridium sp. Lineage (GTDB taxonomy): Bacteria > Bacillota > Clostridia > Oscillospirales > Acutalibacteraceae > CAG-177. Next base: position 37,723 of record CAYLQT010000012.1, read on the forward strand.
AACCTCATGTCCATTTACTCCTGCTGCACCGGTGAAAGCTTTGACGAAATCGAGCGTGAATTTGCAGGCAGAGGCTATGGCGACTTCAAAGTTAAGGTTGCAGAGGCAGTCATTGAAGAGCTTGCTCCCGTGAGAGAGAACTTCAATCACCTTATAAACGACAAGGCTTACCTCTCCGAATGTGCCGCAAAGGGTGCAGAAGCCGCTCAGCGAATATCCGAGCGCACCCTTAACAAGGTCATGAAAAAGGTCGGCTTTATGCTCAAATAAACAAACCGAATAAAATTGTAACAAAAAGAAGTGTCTCTCGGGACACTTCTTTTGTCATTTTGCAAAAAGTTGCGGGCGTGTGCATATTTTTTCAGTTTTTCTCTTGATTTTTTGAATATTCGTTGTATAATTAGTGCATAAAAATGAATACGGAGGTATTTTAAAATGAAAGAGATCAAAAAAGTCGTACTCGCTTATTCAGGCGGACTCGATACATCGATAATCATCCCGTGGCTCAAGGAAAACTACAACAACTGCGAAGTAGTTGCCGTTTCCGCCGATGTCGGTCAGGGCACAGAGCTTGACGGACTTGAGGAAAAGGCTCTCAAGACAGGTGCTTCCAAGCTCTACATAGAGGATCTCAAAAAGGAATTTGTTGAGGATTACATCTTCCCGACCCTCAAGGCAGGTGCCGTTTATGAGCGTGACTATCTGCTCGGCACTTCCTTTGCTCGCCCGATAATCGCAAAAAGACTTGTTGAAATTGCCAAGGCAGAGGGTGCCGACGCTATCTGTCACGGCTGCACCGGCAAGGGCAACGACCAGGTTCGTTTTGAGCTTGCGATAAAAGCTTTTGCACCCGATATGCAGATAATCGCTCCCTGGCGTATTTGGGATATCAAGTCCCGTGAGGAGGAAATAGAGTACGCCGAGGCACACAATATCCCGCTTAAAATCAACCGTGAAACCAACTACTCCAAGGATAAGAACCTTTGGCATCTTTCGCACGAGGGTCTCGACCTTGAAGATCCGGCAAATGAGCCGCAGTACAATAAGCCCGGCTTCCTCGAAATCGGCATCTCCCCCGAGCAGGCTCCCGACAAGCCCACTTATGTCACCATAAGCTTTGAAAAGGGCGTGCCCGTAGCTGTTGACGGTGAGAAGATGGACGGCGTTTCCATGATCGAGAAGCTCAATAAAATCGGCGGTGAAAACGGCGTAGGTCTTGCGGATATAGTTGAGAACCGTCTTGTCGGCATGAAGTCGAGGGGCGTTTACGAGAATCCCGCAGGCTCAATTCTCTACAGGGCACATGAGGTTCTTGAAACCCTCACTCTTGACAGGGACACTCAGCACTACAAGGAACAGGTCGCTCTGCGTTATGCCGAGCTTGTATACTTCGGTCAGTGGTTCACTCCCCTCAGGGAGGCTCTTGCCGCTTTCGTTGACAAAACTCAGGAGCGTGTGACCGGTGACGTTAAGCTCAAGCTCTACAAGGGCAATATCATCAACGCAGGCACCACCTCCCCCTATTCGCTCTACAGCGAGGCTTTCGCAACCTTTGACGAGGACGACGTTTATGACCAGAAGGATTCCGCAGGCTTCATCAACCTCTTCGGTCTGCCGATAAAGGTCAAGGCTATCCTCGACGCTGAGAGAGAGGCAAAGGCATGAAGCTCTGGGCAGGACGCTTCAGCAAGGAAGCCGACAAGAAAACAAACGACTTCAACTCCTCGATAAAAACAGACAGCCGTATGTTCAACGAGGATATAGACGGCAGCATCGCTCACGCATCGATGCTTGCCGCCAAGGGAATAATCTCAAAGGAGGACTGCGACGCAATCCTCAAGGGACTTTCTCAAATCAGAAACGACATAATCTCCGGCGAGCTTGCCATTGACCCCGATGCCGAGGATATTCACACCTTCATCGAGGGCGAGCTTACACGCAGAATAGGCGATGCAGGCAAGCGGCTTCACACGGGCCGCAGCCGCAACGACCAGGTTGCGGTTGACATAAGGCTTTATCTCAAGAAGGATGTTCCGCAGGTCATCAAGCTTATAAACGAGCTTATCACTGCCCTCGAGGGCAAGATGAAAGAATATGAGCACTGCATCATGCCGGGTTACACTCACCTTCAGCGTGCTCAACCGATAACCTTTGCGGCACATTTCGGTGCATATGTTCAAATGCTCACAAGGGATATCGGCAGATTCGAGGACGCACAAAAGAGGATGAACTTCTCCCCCCTCGGCTCGGGTGCGCTTGCAGGAACAACATATCCCATCGACCGTGCCATGACCGCAGAGGCACTCGGCTTTGACGGCTATATGCCAAACACCCTCGACGGAGTATCGGACAGAGATTTTTGTCTCGAGCTGCTCAGCGCCTGCTCCATACTCATGGTTCATCTCTCGCGACTTTGCGAGGAGATAATCCTGTGGTGCTCATGGGAGTTCAAATTTGCGGAGCTTGACGATGCATTTTCAACAGGCTCGAGCATTATGCCGCAGAAAAAGAATCCCGATCTTGCCGAGCTTGCAAGAGGCAAGGCAGGGCGTGTGATAGGCGATCTGTGCGGACTGCTCACCACCATGAAGGGACTTCCGCTCGCATACAACAAGGATATGCAGGAGGACAAGGATGCGATATTTGACGGCATGGACACCGTTAAGATGTGTCTTACCGCTCTTGCACCCATGATAGCTACAATGAAAATGATTCCCGAGAATATGAGAAAAGCGGCGGCAGGCGGCTTTATCAACGCTACCGACTGTGCGGATTTCCTCGTTTCAAAGGGTCTGCCGTTCCGTGATGCTTACAAAGCGACGGGCGAGCTTGTGGCTCTGTGCATAGCAAAGGGCACAACGCTCGAGGAATTACCCATAGAGGATTACAAGAGCATATGCACCCTGTTCGACGAGGGCGTTTATGATGCAATAAACCTCGAGAATTGCGTCTCAAGGCGTGGAATGTAAAAGTAAAAGCAGTTGAGTTTTCGCTCAACTGCTTTTTTGCTTTTTAAAAATCGGGATGAGGCTCACCGTGGCGGTACTTGTCCATAATATCCTTGAACACCTCGCCGTTTGAGGGCGGAGTCCAGGTTATGGCATTGGCTCCTGCCTCTACGGTTGCAATAATGCTCTCGTCGGTCGGGCCGCCCGTTGCAATTATCGGAATATCCGGGAATCGTTCTCTTATGCTTCTGACAACCTGCGGCGTTCTGGATGCGGCAGACACATTGAGTATGCTCACGCCTGCATCTATCCTGCCCTGTATATCCTCGTCCTCGCTCAATACGGTTACTACTATCGGCACATCTATGGTGTTGTAAAGCTCTTTTATTGTTTCGTTTTTAGTCGGCGCATTTACGACCACGCCTATGGCTCCCTGAAATTCTGCGTGCAGGGCGAGATTGACTACCCTGTGTCCCTGAGTAAGGCCGCCGCCGACACCGACAAATACCGGCACATCTGCCGCCACCATAACAGCCTGAGTGATGACCGGCTGAGGGGTAAAGGGATAAACCGCAATGACCGCATCCGCATTTGTGTTTCTCACTATGCTGACATCGGTTGAAAACAGCACAGACTTTATTCTCCTGCCGAGAATTTTGATTCCGCTGCATCTGTAAATCGGCTCGGGGACTTTGAGCATGAAGTCTCTGAGACTGCCCTTTATCTCGGGTATGTTCTGTTCGGGCATACTTTCCATTCCTTTCTCTTTAACTTCTGAGTTTTGTGTTGCAATACGCCTGAAAAAGCATATAATATACATAATAAAACCGCCGCATACGGTTTTGTTTTCATTCGGTAATATAACATATTTATCCGCAAAGGTCAATTACCGCAGGGAAATATAGACATCAGAGGGAGTGCTTTGTATGAGCTTTGAAAAGACAGATATTTGCTCAATCGGTGACAGCTTCACAAGAATGATAAGAGACGATTGGGCGCTACTTACAGCCGGAGTTGAAAACGCTTTCAACACCATGACCGTGAGCTGGGGTGCGTCAGGTGAGCTTTGGGGCAAGGATATCGTGGCCGTCTTTGTCCGTCCGCAGAGATACACATTTGAATTCATGGAGAAATGCGGCGAATTTTCGCTCTCGTTCTTCGGCGGCGAATACAAGAAAGCCCTCTCATTCTGCGGCAGTAAAAGCGGCAGAGATTTCGACAAGGCAAAGGAATGCGGCATTACCCCCGTTGCCCTCGGCTCGACAGTGGGCTTCGAGGAAGCAAAGATTATTATACGCTGCAAAAAAATTGCCGCAAGCGATATGAACCCCGAAAGCTTTCTCGACCCGTCCATAGCGGAAAATTATCCCAAAGAGGATTATCACAGAGTATATATCGGAGAAGTGACAGAGATATTAAAAAAGATTTAAAAAACTTCAAAAAATTTTAAAAAAACGCTTGACTTTTCACATTCAATGTAGTATTATATGTGAGCACTTGAGAGAGCGATTACGAATCGCTCCGCAGTCGGTGCCTATAACGATGAGGGTCCACCCGTTCCCATTCCGAACACGGTAGTTAAGCTCACTCGTGCTGACAATACTCGGAGGGCAGCCTCCCGGGAAGATAAGTCGACGCCGACACTTGCGAATTCAGCTTTCCAAAAGGAAGGCTGTTTTCTTTTTCTAAACGCTGACTTTTTGTCGGCGTTTTTTGTTTTTGTGGATTTTATTCAAGCTGTGAGTTAAAATATTATGGGTGATAAAATGAAAAGCACATTTGAATTGATATACGATGTCGTTCGCCGTATCCCCTGCGGATGCGTTGCGACCTATGGACAGGTAGCGGCTCTCGCCGGAAATCCACGCTGGTCGAGGGTGGTCGGCTATGCACTGCACTCGAACCCCGAGCCGGGTATAATACCGTGTCACAGAGTAGTCAACCGGCTGGGCGAGACCTCGAAAGCCTTCGCCTTCGGCGGCGGTGACGTACAGCGTTTTATGCTCGAAAGCGAGGGAATAGTTTTTGACAAAGACGGCAGAGTTGACCTTGAAAAGTATCTGTGGCGAGCATAAAGCAATGCAACAGGTACAGATGACCTCAAGCAAACTGCCAACGCAATGGAAAAATTTGTATTCAATATAATATTACACTCCGCTTGTGTAGTAAATATATATAAAGTTTTATTTACAAACGCTTATTTCTATTGAAATTTACTTAATTGTGTGTTATTATATCTGTAATTGGTTCACAAAATGTTTTTATCCTGCTCTGTCGGCATATTGCCTGTACAGATTGCAAAATTAACAATAAAAACAATTACAAACATAAAAGAACAGGAGACAACAAACATGAAAAAGATGAAGTCAATCGTAGCACTCGTGCTCGCACTTGTCATCGCATTTTCAGCTTTCACCTGTGCCTATGCAGCTCCGGCAGACGATTCCGCCGTTGCCAAGGCAGTAGACGTGCTTGCTGAATCGGCAGAGTCGGGCGGCACACACGCAGACTGCCACGACGGTGACTGCGGACATGATCCCGTTGTTATCGTTCCCGGCATAAACCACTCGCCTACATATCTCTATGACGAGAATGACGAGCCGGTTCTCAACAAGAACGGCAAGAAGATAGGCGGCACTCTGCTTATCATCGACGAGGACAACATCCTTGACGTAGTTCTCAAGAAGCTTGCACTCCCCCTGATAAAGATGCTCGTCACGCAAACCGACAGCGGCTTCACAAAGGGTGTATATGAGACAATCTGTGCAATGTTCAACATCCAGCAGTGTGACGACGAGGGCGTACCCGTAAACAATCTCAAAACAGAGAAGTACGGCTCTCTCGCTGACATGGACGAGAGCACCAGATCATGGGCATACAGAATGATCCCCATGCAGAAGCTCACTGAGATAATCGGTGAAGATCATGTCTATTTCTTCACCTTCAACCTTGTCGGCAGCCCCATGGATTCAGCCGCCGCTCTTGATGAGTATATTCAGCAGGTCAAGAAGGCTACCGGCCACGACAAGGTAAACCTCCTCAACGTCAGCCTCGGCGGTACCATCTTCACCGCTTATATTGACGAATACGGTCTCGGTGATGTCAATCAGGTTGTCAATGCCGTTGCCGCAACTGACGGTTCCGACATCATAGCAGACTTCCTCACCAGAGGCGAAGCAGGCTTCAGAATCGACGATGAATTCCTGTATCACGAGTTTATTCCGGCAATCATGGACGAACTCAGTGACAGCGCAACTCTCGGTTATCTTCTGAACTTCGTCATCAGAATAATTCCTCAGCAGGTGTTCAAGGATACACTCACCGCCGCTATGGACGGACTCGCAGACACTCTGCTTATCAACTGCCCCCAGTTTTGGGCACTTGTCCCCTCCGACAGATACGATGCTCTCGCTCAGAAATATCTGACAGATAAGGATCACGCTATTCTCAAGGCTAAGACCGACCGTTATCATCAGGCACAGCTCAACCTCAAGAAGAACGTTCTCGCCGCTCACGAAGCAGGTGTCAGAATCGACTCCATTGCAGGTGCAGGCCTTTCGTTTGGTGATATAGAATACACCTACTTCAGCGCAATCAAGAGTGCTCTTACCGTAAACTCCGACGGTATCATCCAGCTCTCCTCCACCACCATGGGTGCCACAGGCGCTACTCCCGGAGAAAAGCTTCCCGATGATTACAAGCCCGCAAAGGTCGGCTATATGTCAGTTGACGGTTCCATTGACGCTTCTACGGCAGTCCTGCCCGACAATACATGGATTTTCATCGGTCAGCACCACGAGGCCGGCAACAACGACGTTGTTCTGACTCTCGCTTGTGCTATAATGACCGACCCCGAGCTTAAGGATGTTCATTCCAAGCCCGATGTTTGGCCGCAGTACAACGGCACCTGCCGTACAAAGGAAATCAGGCGCTGGCTCCTTCCCGATGCCAAGAAGCTCAGAGCCGAGATAAATGAAATGCCCTCGGAAGAGCGTCCCGATGCCGCACTTGTTGCAGAGCTTGATGCCGCTATTGCAGACGGCGAGGCAGCACTCAACATGACCATCGCCAACGCAGAGCAGGCAGATGCCGCAACAGAGAGACTCACCAACGCTCTCGTGGCACTCGGCGCGCGTGAGCCTGCCGAAGAGGAATCGGAGGTATCCGCAGTTCTCGAGCAGGTATGTGCTTTCCTCAGTCTCATAGCCGTTAAGGTCATTGGCAGCAAGGGCTACTCAGATATTGCCCGTGTGGTAATGAAGGTTATTATTCAGATTATTGAGATAATAGCCGCTAACGTTGCTTAAGTAATTTTTACGGCGAACCCCCTCTCTCGGAGTTCGCCGTATTTTTAACCGCAATATTTAAGGACGGTGTTTTATATGAAATCATTCAAGAGGATAGCGGCACTTGTTCTCTGTGCGGCTCTCGTCTTTTCAACAGGCATATCCGTCGTTTTTTCAAAGAACACGAAGACGGATACACTCCTTTCCGCAGATGAAAACGCAGTTGTCTCTTCCCTTGCGGATAAAAGCTCCGCACCCGCTGCCTCAAAGGTGAAAAAGCCGAATACTCTTACCGAGTGCGGCGGCACCTGTGACTACAGCCCTACCGTTGTTATTCACGGCATCGGCCAGTCCAAGACCTATCTTTATGAAAACGATGAGATTGCAACCGATGAGGACGGAAAGAAGATAACCGGCTGGCCTATCTATGTCAACGCCAATTCGATTATCAAAAAGCTTCTCTGGCCGCTTGTCAAGATGCTCTTAACTCAGCGTGATGACGGTTTTACCGAGATTTTCCGTGAAGCTGTTGCAGAAGCTCTTTATGTCAACGCCTTTGATTCAAACGGCAAGAATGTCTACGATGTAAGAGTTAAGAATTATCCATACAGCGTAGCAAAGTGCTCCGACGATGAGAAGAGAGAAATCTACGACAACGTGCCGATAGATGGCTTTTCAAAGGTTGCCGGCGAAGATCACCTTTACTATTTCGCCTACAACTCCTTCGGCAACAACAGCGATATAACCGATGAGCTGTATCGCTTCATCGGTCAGATCAAAAAGGAAACGGGCCATGAAAAGGTAAACATCGTTGCGATAAGCCTCGGCGGAACCATAGCAAACAGCCTTTTTGACCGCTATAAGGATCTCTACGCAAGTCTCAACAGAGTTGTTTACATTGTTCCGGCTCTTGACGGTTCAAACATAGTCGGTGATATTTATCTCGGCCAACTCAGCACCTCAGACGAGATGCTCTATGACAAGCTTCTGCCCTCGCTCATGGATGGATATGAGGGCTATCTTCTCAACGCTGTCATCAGAATAATCCCCAAGCAGATACTTCTCGACACGCTCGATGCCACTATTGACGGCTTCACCGATGCCGTGCTTCGCAACTGCACCACAATGTGGTCGCTCGTCCCCTCGGCTTATTACGACGAGGCTGTTGCCCGTGTTCTGCCCGGCGACGAAAATGCAGTTGTCCGCAAGCAGGTTGAGACCTATCATCAGGCACAGGTGAACCGCTTTGACAACATCACCGCCATGAGAGAAGCCGGCGTAGAGGTTTTCGATGTTGTTGATTACAACTATCAGCTCTATTCGCTCGTTCCGTCCTATGATCAGAGCAATGCGGATGGTATAATCCAGACCGACTCCACCTCATTGGGTGCAACCCTCGCCAATATCGGAGAGACTCTCGGTGAAGATTATGTCCAGAAGGGCACGCACTGCTCCAACAAGGCTCACAATCACCTCTCGCCCGACGGAATCGTTGACGCATCAACGGGACTTCTGCCTGATCACACCTTCTATTTCAAGGATCAGGATCACGAAAAGACCGGCTCCAACGATGTCATAATGAAGCTTGCAGTCGAGCTGCTCATCAATCCCGAATTCACCGATGTATATTCAATGCCCGACCGCTTCCCGCAGTTCAATGTCGGCAGAAATACCAAGAAGCTCAGAAACAATCTCATTCCCACCGCAGAGGCTATAGACCGCACCGAGCTGTTGCCTGAGGATGCAGCAGAGCTTGAGGCGGCACTTCAAGAGTGCTACGATATGCTTGATAACACTGTTGTTGATGCCGATGCCACCGAGCACGCTTACACAAGACTTGAGAATATTCTCATCAAGCTCGGCAAGCGTGAAGCTCCCGACGAGACCGAAGAAGTGCTCAACAACATTGCAGAGGTAATATGCAAGCTGTTAAACAGAGCATTATATGAAATAGTCGGCCCTCAGGGTTATACCGATGCACTGCGTGACCTCGCAGGAACGATAATCGATATAATCGAAAGCTTGAGCTGACAAATACAAACAACAAACCGCCCTGCCGTTATTTTTCGGCAGGGCGGTTATACTATATCTATCTTATTTTATAAGCAATCTTTTTATCTTCATCTGTCCCTGTGCAACCTCACCCATGCCGAGGAACTCACCCTCGGGGGCGTTTATTCCGACAAGCTCGCCCTCCACGGGTTCGCTCAAGTGTATTCGGTCAAGATTCAGCTCGCCGCCGTTTCTGAACCGCTGTGCCTGAGGTGCGGTGACACTGACAAAGCGGTATGCGTCGAGTGCCTTTTCCGTCGGTATCACACGGCTTTCAAGCTCCCCTGTCTTGCACAGACTTTCAAGCTCCTCAAGTGTTATGCACTCGTCTATCGGGAAGCCGTTTGCTTTAGTTCGTCTGAGTGCAGTCATAACCGCTCCGCAACCGAGCATTTCGCCTATATCATTGACAAGCGAACGGATATATGTGCCCGACGAGCACTCAACCTCTATTGTATATTCGCCGTTTTCCTCGTCGCAGTCAAGCAATCGTGCCTGCGAAATTGTGACGGTTCTGCTCTCTCTTTCAACCTCAATACCCTGCCTTGCCAGCTTATATAGCCGCACTCCGTTTTGCGATATGGCAGAATACATCGGCGGCACCTGTTCAATCGTTCCGACAAATCTGCAAAGCACAGCTTCAAAGTCGCTCTTTTTCGCCGTGACCTCATGTGTTTCGAGCACCTCGCCCGTAATGTCGAGCGTATCAGTCACCGTGCCGAGCCTCAGCGTTGCAATATACGCCTTGTCGTGGGACGGCAACAGCTCGCAAAAGCGTGTTGCTCCGCCGAGCATAATGGGCAAAACTCCCGTAGCCATCGGGTCGAGCGTGCCTGTGTGTCCGGTCTTTTTAACTCCCGTCAGTCTGCGGACTCTCGCCGCCGCCACAAAGGAGGTCATACCCTCCGGCTTATCAATGAGTATAATACCCGTCATATCAGTCTCCGCCAGTCGTTAAAGTTAAAGTAATTTTAAAATGATAAATTATTTTATCAAAAGCTTCCGTTTTTTTCAACCGTTCCCGTCGAGCCACTCGTTTGCGGTCTCGGCAACGCCCTTTAGTGCATATTCACCGAACGGGTCGTCTATTCCGGCACTCTCACACAGCTCCTTGAAGCTCTTCGTGCCGCCGAAGGATACAAACCTGTTATATCTGCGCCACGCATCGTCATAGTCCTTTTGACTCAACGCCCAAAACTCAAGTGCAGCAGTCTGTGCAAGGCAATAGTCGATATAGTAAAACGGATAGAGATATATGTGAAGCTGTCTCTGCCAACCCCTGCCCGATGCGTAGAAATCGACATCACCGAAATCCATGTACGGACGATATTTGTGCTCAAGCTCGAGCCACTTTTCGTGCCGCTCGGCAGGTGTCAAATCGGGGTTATCGTAAACGATGTGCTGAAACTCATCAACCATCGTGCCATAGGGCAGGAAAACAAGTGCACTTTCAAGGTGTGCAAAGCGTGAGCGGCCGGCATCATCGCCGTAAAACAGCTCGTGCCACGGCCACGCAAAAAACTCCATTGACATCGAATGAACCTCGCACGACTCCATAGTGGGGCTGAGCTGATCGCTTATCTCCATTTTATCACGCACGCTGTAGTAGGCAAATGCGTGACCTGCCTCATGTGTCAAAACATCGACATCGCCCGATGTTCCGTTGAAATTCGAGAAGATGAACGGCGACTTGTATTCGAGTATCTCCGTGCAGTATCCGCCTGCCGCCTTACCCTTGGCACTGAGCACATCCATAAGGCCGTTATCATACATAAAGTTGATAAACTCGCCCGTCTCATCGCTCATCTGCTCATACATCTTCTTGCCGGCGGCAAGAATGTCCTGTGCGGTGCCGTCCGGTCTGGGGTTGCCGTTGGGGAAGCTGAACACATCATCATAAATTTTCATGTCGGCTATGCCGATACGCTTCTTCTGAAGCTCCTTGAGCCTGCAAACCACGGGCACGGCATCACGCTCTATCCTCGAGCGGAAGCTTTTGACATCCTCGGCATTGTAGCAGTTGCGTGTCCTGCGGCAATAGGCAAGCTCGGTGAAAGTATTAAAACCGAGCTTTTTGGCTATTCGTGTGCGGCACTTAACGAGGCTATCGAAAATTTCATCGAGCTTTTGTGCATTCGACATATAAAAATCGCTCTCCGCCTTATATGCTGCATGGCGCACGGCTCTGTCGGGATTCTCCTTATATGCGCCGAGCTGTGCAAGGCTCAGGGTCTCGCCGTTAAAGTCGAGCTGTGCCGACGCTATGAGCTTTTGATATTCGCTCGAGAGCCTGTTTTCCTCCTGCAAATCGGGGATTATCTCGGGCGAAAAGCATCTGCGTGACAGCTCCGCATTGACAAAAAGAAGCTTTCCGTAACGCTCTTCAAGCTCAGAGCGCAGCTTACTCGAAAGCAGTGCCTCGGTAAATTTCTGCTCACTTTCCTCAATAATCGGTGCAGACTCATCATTGAAGTCGTTCTCTTTTTCATAAAACTCATCCAGCGTGTTGACGGTGTGGCGAATATATGCAAGCGTGCTCATCGTCTGATAGTGTGCAATGACCGTCTCACGCTCCTTGAACGCTTCGGCGGCATCGGCTATTTTTTCTGCGACGGCAAGCTTCTCCGCGGCACGGCAAAGTCCTTCCGTCACATATTTCAGGTCTATTCTCTCATACGGCATATCGCAAAATTTCACAGCAGTTCCTCCCGTAATAACTTTCGGTTTATTATATCCCATTAATTTTAACAACATTCGGTAAAAAAGTAAATCATAACTTAACATTCACGGAAATTTATGTTATCATATCAACAGAAAACCGTTTAAAAGGATAAGAAGATATGAATTATTTACTTTTGATAATCGCCTCTGCCCTCTTCGGCGGAATGTTTGTTTTTCAACAGCAATATACCCGCAGCGAGGGTGCTCTGCTCAGAGCATCGCTGATATTCGGCGCACTCACCGGAGTTGTGAGAATAATAATGTCGTTCATTATTTACGGCACGGATTTCCATCTGACCGCCTATGGACTCGCCATAGCTTTCGGCTATGCGGCGGCGAATATTGCGGTTACATATTTCAGTGCCAAGGCATTTCAGGTCACCGACATGGCACTGTATTCCGTCTTCATGATGCTCGGCGGTATGATTCTCCCCTTTGCGGCAGGCATCATATTCTACAAAGAGGCGTTCACCCTCGGCAAGGCGGCAGGATGTCTGCTCGTCATTGCGGCGGTGATAGTCAGTGCTCAGTTCGGCAAAAAGAGCAGTATAAAGGGCTTTCTCGTCTGTCTCGGAGTTTTCGCCATGAACGGTATGGTCGGTGTCTGTGCAAAGATAAACCAAAACAGCTCATCGGGCATAGACAGCGGCTCATTTTTCCTCTCATCGGCTGTCATAACCGTAGTCATCTGCTCTGCCTGGGCGCTCCTGCTCAAGGCACCCGAGGGACAAAAGCTGTTCAAATCGCCCAAATCGGCACTCATATCGTCCGCTCTCTACGGACTTGCCTCGGGCGGCGGCAACCTGCTTCTGCTCATCGCACTTGAAAATTTACCGGCATCGGTGCAATATCCGCTCGTCACGGGCAGTACAATGGTCTTTTCTGCAATCTTCGGCCTGATGAGAAAAGAAAAGCTCACCGCACGCACGGTTGTATCCGTCCTGCTTGCAGTCGCCGCATCAGTTGTTGTGATGTTCTAAAAAGAGAGTCGATTATATCGTCCTCTCTCGCAAATATACGGAGGTAAATCAAATGGAAAAAGTATACGAGTTTTTAAAATCGGCAGACACTTATTACCTCGCCACGGTTGACGGCGATCAGCCGAGGGTGCGTCCTTTCGGAACAGTTAATATTTTTGAGGGCAAGCTCTACATTCAGACCGGAAAGACAAAGTCCGTTTCTCAGCAGCTCAAATCTAACCCCAAGGCGGAGATATGTGCTTTCAAGGACGGTGCATGGATTCGTATTGCAGGCGAGCTTGTAGAGGACGACAGAATTGAGGCGAAAAAATCAATGCTTGATGCGTACCCCAACCTTCGTGCCATGTATGACGAAAACGACGGCAACACTCAGGTATTCTATTTCAAAAACGCCGTTGCAACCTTTTCGTCCTTCACCGCCGCACCCGAAACCGTCGAGTTTTAAGGGTGTACGCTCGAAGCTGTTTTCATCGTTGTTACGATATAACATCCAAGATATATCACCCGTTCCACAAGGAACGGATATCATTGAAAAAAGGCTCTTTTGTCCGTAGACAAAAGAGTCTTTTTCGTGCGGAAGAGTAACCAAACGGAGCAGAATCGAGGTAAAGGTAAGCAAAAGAGGCGACATAGGGCTTTGCCTTCATTTAAAGTATCCTCATCGGTTAAGTGAGGATAGGCATAATTACATAAACTCAGTTTAACAGAAAATGGTATGAATTAATTAGTTTTCAAGAGGATATAAAGTTGAATCACTTATATTTCCAGCATATTTAAGATAAACAGCGCTGTACTCAAGCCACATTACGGTGTCATTTTGGTCAAAGTAAAATCTAATACCAACGCATGCACCACTGGCTATTCTTGCCCGATATTCCACAAAAGATGAGACTATGTGCTGTGCATCGCTGATTCCCATTATTTCAGGAAATGGAGCCTGTATAGCACCTGTTCCATAAGCGGTAAAAACTTCATTTTTGCCAGAGCCAAGTCCTATACCTCTATAAGTTCTGAACGCAAGGGAATCTGTCAGAGACATGTCTTTATCCAAATCCTCACGGTAATGTATCATCAGGCCGGCGTTTGCAAAAGTACCGCCGCCTTTTCCGTTAGGAAAGGCGTTGTAATAATCGATTAAATTTGTATAACCGGTACCATGAACATCGGGAACATCAAAATCTGCTCTGCAAAGAACATTTTGTTTATGTGGCTTTGTCTGTGATTGTTGGTTAGATTGAGATCCTGTTTCTGTCTTGCTTTCGGACTCTTGTTGTTTGCTGACGGTATTTTCGGAATTGGAATCTGTCAGTTCTACTGATACCTCATTGGAATAGTTGACTTTTTCTTTTATGTCCAAAACAAGTGCGGGAATTTCCTTCACCAGTTGGCTTGCCAAATCATTTTCTTTTTGATAATATGGCGAAACATACACAGTAACATCTTCTTTTACTACCCCACTGCTGAACACAGTTGTCAGCAATACATCAATAGCGGTAATTCCCTTCATCCCTACAACATTTATGTCACAAAATATATTTTTTGCATCATCGTTTAAACATTCTAGGTTTACAACGAAATTGTTCTCATCAAGTTGAATTTTAAACTCAGGATTAATTCTAAAATAGATTGCACTAACATAATCCGTATTTTTTTTGTTGAGATTGTTGCTGACCGCTGGTATTTTGTGAGTTTGTGTTGACATCAGTTGCACAGGCAACAAAAGATAAACACATAAGGAACATCATAATCATCGCAATCAATTTTTCATAATTAGCCTCCCAAAAAACTATTTGATTTTATATCAACATAATAGTTATCTTCAATAAGCGTAGCACTTATCTATGAGTTTTTCAATAGGATTGGCTCACAAAATCATGTTTCTTTTACTTTCCTGCTAATTTTTATATTCGAATCTCCCAGTGTCCACCTTTTGCTCGCCCTTTTTTGAAGTAAACCACGAACTTTAGTATGCCACCCGGAACCAGTCCTGCAAATGCAAAAAGAGCACTGGCGCAGTCCTTTTAACCGCTCCGACGCTCCATTTAGTTGTTTTTGCCTGCATTTCTGTGCATTGTGGCGTTTTTATCTCCGAAAATAAAAAAGAACGAACTTTGTCTTGGTAGACAAAAGTTCGTTCGTGGCCCGCCCGGAGGGATTCGAACCCCCGGCCTTCAGAATCGGAATCTGCTGCGATATCCAGCTTCGCTACGGGCGGATAATATGCGGATATTATAACATACTCGAAGCCTGTTCGCAAGTGTGGCAGGCTTTGGAAGGAAAAATTTTTACTTGCACTAAATTTTAAAAAAGCCCTTGCAAAATCCCACGCTGTCTATTATAATATATAAGCTACATATTTATGCTACTGTGGCTCAGTTGGTAGAGCAGCTGATTCGTAATCAGCAGGTCGCCGGTTCGAGTCCGGCCAGTAGCTCCAAAAAATTCCGTTCACGAATGTGGGCGGAATTTTTATTTTTTTCACTCCCTATCATTAACTCTTCGTTCAAAAACACGCACTTCTCTGAAAATATCAATAACACAAATTGCAAAGTCCGTTTTATTGCATTGACATTTTCGACAGGGTTTGATATGTTGAATAAAAATTTGAGGAGGTTCTATTATGGGATTCGGTTTAAGCAGCTCATCTTTTTCAGGAGCATCGGGAAACCAATTACACTATGTTGTTATGCAGGTCACATTAAAGGAAAAGATTTTCGGCACAGGCTCCGGAAATCTCAGTGAATTGGAAGATGTGATTAACAAACAGGCAAGTAAAGGTTATCGTCTGCACACAATTTCAACTTCCAACGGCGGAAGTAAAGGTTTTGGCGGCGGAGACCGTATTCAGGCAACGCTGGTATTTGAAAAAATATAAAATCAAATTTTTCACTATTTATCTTTCAAAAGCACCTCTTTGCAGGTGCTTTTTTCAACAATACGGCCTAACGCATCATCCCCTACGGTTGCTAAAAAAAGTAAAACCGCCTGAACTGTGATTCAGACGGTTTTATTGGAGCGGATGACGAGGCTCGAACTCGCTACCTCCACCTTGGCAAGGTGGCGCTCTACCGGATGAGCTACATCCGCAACTGCAAGAGAGATTATAGCAAAGCGGAGCTCTTTTGTCAAGGAAAATTTTAAGTTTTTTATAATTTTTCTCAATCTCGCCTCCCACGTCAAGCTTTTGTACTTTCATAGCGGTTTACGCCTCTATTCTGCCGCTGTTCTATTGACCGAATAACCGTTTGGAGATATAATATAAACGAAATACAGTGGCAAAGCTGTAAATTTTATCGGGAGGCTTTTTTATGATAATAACAATCAGTCGTGAATTCGGAAGCGGCGGCCGTGAACTCGGCAAAAGACTTGCGGATGCTCTCGGTATTCCCTGCTATGACCATCAGATAATCGATATGGTCGCAGAAGAAAAGCAGATGAGCAAGGACTATGTTGAAAGAATGTCCGAAAAGAGTCTTCGTGCCTTTTATCCCACCACCATCGGCATGGGCTTCAGCATGATGGGCAGCACATTAAGTCAGTCTGCACAGATTTCGGCGGCGGAGCACGAGCTTATCAGAAAGCTTGCAAATGACGGTTCCTGCGTTATCGTCGGGCGTGCGGCAGATGTTGTACTCGAGGAGATGAATCCGTTCAACATCTTCGTGTGTGCGGATGAAAAATCCAAGCTTGCCCGTTGCAGAGACAGGGCAAAGGAGGATGAAAAGCTCAGCGACAGAGAAATTCTTCGCAGATGCAGGGATATAGACAGGGAGCGTCGCTCCTATCATGAGATATATTCCGCAAAAAAGTGGGGCAACGCATTGAGCTATGACCTTTGCATTAACACCTCCGGCAAGGCAATAAAGGATATTGTAGAACCGCTTGCCGCATATCTCAAAACTCGGTTCGGGAAAAACAAATAAACACAGGAGCTTGAAATGAGCGTACAGAGCAAAAACTTGAGAAAGTACATCATTCCGTCAATGATAAGCAATGCGGCATTTTTCGTGTTGACCATCGTTGACGGCATATTCGTCGGAAACGGCGTGGGAACGGATGCGCTGGGTGCGGTAAATATCGCAATTCCGTTTGTCATGATAATCGGAGCTATTGCCGCACTGTTTGCAACGGGCGGCGTTGCGGTTGCGGCTATTCGCTTCGGCAGAGGCGATGTAAAGAGTGCAAATCAGGCATTTATGCACTCGTTCACAATAAACCTCGTCGTGTTCTCGACACTGACCGTTGTGGGCATGACCTGTTCGGACGGTATCGCCACTCTTCTCGGTGCCAATGACACATTCCACCAAATGGTCTCCGAATATATTTTCTACTACTCCATGTTTGCACTGCCGGCAGGACTTTTCACCTGCCTTGCAAACTTTTGCAGAAATGACGGCGACCCGAAAATCGCCACGGTTGCCGCACTTGCTTGTACTGCGTTTAACATCTTCGGTGACTGGCTGTTGGTTTATCCGCTCAAAAGAGGGGTCGGCGGTGCGGCTCTCGCAACGGGCGCATCACAGATAGCGGCTGTAGTCATTCTGCTCATGCACTTTTTCTTAAAACGGGGTCAGCTCAGAATATGCAAATTTAAGCTTCAGCCCTCTCTGTTTAAAAAAATAATCATCAGGGGATTCCCCGAGATGATCTCGCAGTTCGCCGCACCTATCACCACCTCGTCAATGAACCGTGTGCTCATAGGCATAAGCGATCCGCACGTAAACGCATTTTCGGTTATCGGCTACACCGGCTCGCTGTTCGCCTCGCTGATGTACGGCCTTTCAACCGGAATACAGCCGTTGTTCGGTCAGAGCTACGGTGCAAAGGACGAAAAGAGCCTGAAATATTATTTCAGAAGCGGCCTTATTCTCGGCGGTATCGGCGGACTTGCGGCATTCGGTCTTACCTTCTTCATCGGCAAACCGATTTGTATGATGTTCGGAGCAGACGCATCGGCGGTCAATATAGTCGTCACGGCATTGCCGAAATACTGCCTGAACTTTGTTTTCGCAACGGCGAGTGCCGTAATTGCATCCTATCTTTTCTCCACGAAGCGCACGCAATATGCAATCGTCCTCAACGCTTGCAGGAGCATAATCTTCAACTTCCTGTGCATAAGCTTTTTACCGCTCATATTCGGTGAACAGTTCGTTTGGTACACAGTTGCGGTCTCAGAAATAATCTGTTTGATAATCGGCGTAACGCTTTGGCGAGTATCCGAGCGCAAGGGCATAATCTACAAATAAAAAACAACGGCAGAGCGGAAGTGAAATTCCTGCCCTGCCGTTATTTTTTATCCTCAGTGGCTCTTTATTTTCGCATATGCGCCGAGATACGCAAGCACTATTGCCGATCCGATGAGCACACCGCCTAAAATATCGGTGAACCAATGCACGCCCGAGAACAGCCTGCCTATTACCATTACAGCTATCACTGCCGATCCGACAACGGCGGCAACGACCTTGAGCGGCCTGTTCTTTATGCGGCAGAGGAATTGATGAACCGCTGTACCCATAAAGCAAATCACAAGCACGGTGTGCGAGGACGGAAACGACGCTTCAAGGCTCTCCTCCAAAATCACGGGGCGATAATTCACAACAAACAGCTCAAAGAGCACATACACTGCCGCCGCCAGCACGTATACGCCTGCGAGCAGATATATATCCCCATCAACTTTTTTAAAGCTGCGCCTGTGAATGAGCTGACACACACCAAAAAACGCAAAGCCGAGTGCAACGAGAATTGACAGTATGCCGAGCCAGTCGGTTATACCGTACCAGCTCTCGCTAAAACCCAGAGCATCACGAACCTGTCCGTTAATTGCAGACAAGCCTATCTCCGACCCCTGCGGCCCAATGGCACCGACATCGACAAATTTAACTGCGGCAAGCAGTGCGACAAACAGCACAAGCAACACCGCCGCCGACAAGAAATATTTTTTACTCTTAGTCACGTTTTTTCCTCCTTTTTATTGTCTTGCCGTATTTTTAAACGATTATACCGCAGCTTCTCCTTCATGTCAAACGGGTATATTGAAAAGCCTTCGCTTTTACACGAAGGCTTTTTTGTTATTCGTCCTTGTTTTTATCCTCATTGCGCTGTGCAAACCAACCGGTCTTTTCACGCTTTGAGTCATTCTCCGCATCCTCGGTTTCGCCCTCATCGGGGAGAATCTCTATCTTCACTCTGCCGATTCTTCTGTCCTCAACATTCAAAACCGTGAAGCGAAGCTTTCCGTATTCAACAACATTCATCTCGCCGTCCTGCGGCAGGAAGCCGAGTCTGCTGATGATGAAGCCGCCTATCGTATCGTAATCGCCCTCGGGCAGTGAAATGTGGAATACCTCGTCAAGCTCATCGATATAGGTTACACCGTCAACAGTGAACGTCGTATCGTCTATCTTGGAAATCTCCTCTTCCTCATCGTCATATTCGTCCTGAATATTACCGACTATCGACTCAAGAACATCCTCGAGAGTAACTATACCGGCAGTGCCGCCGAACTCATCAACAACTATTGCCATCTGCGTGTGCTTATCGGTCATCTGCTGGAACAGGTCACCGCAGGGCATGGATTCGGGCACGAACACCGGCTCACGGATAATATCACGGAGTGTTACCTCACTCGGCAAATCCGTGCCGATATATTTGAGCAGATCCTTGACATATGCAATGCCCACGATATTGTCCGGATCATCGTCATATACGGGGATTCTCGAATAGCCGTTGTCCATCGACAGCGAAACTATCTCGCTCAACGGATCGTTTATCTCAGCTGCGGTCATATCCGTTCTGTGGGTCATTATATCGCCTGCATCGAGGTCATCGAACTCGAAGATATTGTTTATCATCTCTTTCTGCGAGTCCTCTATAACGCCCTTTTCTCCGCCGACATCAACCATCATGCGGATCTCTTCTTCGGTAACATTCTCCTCATCCGCATTGGGATCATAGCCCAAAAGACGCACTATGGCATTTGTGGAGATTGAGAGCACCTTGACGAACGGCTTTGTAACCGTTTTGAAGCCGAGCAGTATGCCTACTACCTTGAACGACACCTTCTCGGGTACCTGCATGGCTATACGCTTCGGTGCAAGCTCGCCTAAAACGAGTGAAAAATACGAGGTGATGAGCGTAATAACTACGAGCGAAAAGCCGTTGATAACACCTGTCGGGATACCGCTGAGAACCGATATTCGTCCTATCGCTCCTGCGAGCATATCGACGAAGGTCTGCGATGCGGATGCCGAAGTCAGGAAGCCTGCGAGGGTAACACCGATCTGAATAGTGGAAAGAAATCCGCTCGAGTCCGCAGTGAGCTTTAGCACCTGTTTAGCCTTTTTGTTGCCGTCCTCTGCCATTTTTGCTATTTTCGTGTCATTGAGGGAGATAATCGCTATCTCGCTCATTGCAAAAAAGGCGTTGATAAAAATAAGTACAAAGAGCAAAATTATTTGAAAAATAAGATTGCCGGGGTCGGGGTCATCCATGAATGGATTAGCTCCTTTCGATAAAGAATTATTCATCGGATAATATAAAGTTACCGATGTTAAAGATTATTATACACACAAAAATATTGCCTGTCAAATAACGGGAATCGGTCTGACCGAAAGTGCGAACGAGTGCGGACGGCGGCGGCGAATCTGAAAAGGCGAAACGGACAAAAACAGTCTTTTTCGGCTGAAAGCCATGAATTTCGAACGATTTCGGTTTTGAAAATCAAATCGGACAGCCGTAATATCGTTCGCTCAATCAAAAACAAAAGCTTTGCCGATACAGCCTCGGTTGCTGTCAAATGAGCAGTAAAAACGCCTGTTTTTGTCCTTCCATTACATTATATAGTGAACTTTTACAAATTTGATAAAACCTGCGGCAAATAATTTCTATTATTTTAGTTTAATTATCTGTTTACATTGCGGCTTAAAAATGTTACTATATTCGTGGTGTCTTTTACCACTGCCATACGTTTCATACGTTTATAAAACTTAGGGAGGAAATAGAATGGCAAGAATAGCAAAGAGCATGGACGGCAACAATGCTGCTGCATATGTGTCGTACGCGTTCACAGAGGTTGCAGGTATCTACCCGATAACCCCTTCGAGCCCCATGGCTGACTATGTCGATCAGTGGTCGGCACAGGGTCAGAAAAACATTTTCGGTACGACCGTTAAGGTCGCAGAGATGCAGTCCGAGGCAGGCGCAGCCGGAACCGTTCACGGTTCTCTGGCAGCAGGTGCTCTCACAACCACCTACACCGCTTCTCAGGGTCTGCTCCTCATGATCCCCAATATGTACAAGATCGCAGGCGAGCTGCTTCCCGCAGTTTTCCACGTATCCGCAAGATGCGTCGCTTCTCACGCTCTTAACATTTTCGGTGATCACTCTGACGTGTATGCATGCCGTCAGACCGGTTTCGCAATGCTTGCAGAAACCAATCCGCAGGAGGTCATGGACCTCGGCGCAGTAGCACATCTTGCTGCTATCAAGGGACGTGTTCCCTTCATCAACTTCTTTGACGGCTTCCGTACCTCTCACGAGATACAGAAGATCCAGGTTTGGGACTACGCAGATCTCAAGGAGATGTGCGACATGGATGCTGTTGAGGCATTCAGAAAGCGTGCTCTCAACCCCGAGCGTCCCGTAATGCGTGGTTCTCACGAGAACGGCGACATTTTCTTCCAGCACCGTGAAGCTTGCAACAAGTACTACGATGCTATCCCCGAGATCGTCGAGGAGTATATGGACAAGGTCAACGCCAAGCTCGGCACTGACTACAAGCCCTTCAACTACTACGGCGCTCCCGATGCTGACAGAGTCATCATCGCTATGGGCTCTATCTGCGACGTTGCAGAGGAAGTTATCGACTACCTCACCGCTCAGGGCGAGAAGGTCGGTCTTGTCAAGGTTCGCCTTTACAGACCCTTCTCTGCTGACAGACTCATCGCAGCTATCCCCGAGACTGCAAAGAAGATCGCAGTTCTTGACAGAACCAAGGAGCCCGGTGCTCTCGGCGAGCCCCTTTACCTTGATGTCGTGACCGCACTTGCTACCAAGGGCGTTTCCGTTAAGGTTTGCGGCGGCCGTTACGGCCTCGGTTCCAAGGACACTCCGCCCGCAAGCGTCTTTGCAGTATACGAGGAGCTCAAGAAGGACGAGCCCAAGAACCAGTTCACAATCGGCATCAACGACGATGTTACCAACCTCTCTCTTGAAGAGAAGGAGGCTCCCAACACCGCAGCACCCGGCACAATCGAGTGCAAGTTCTGGGGTCTCGGCGGCGACGGTACCGTTGGCGCTAACAAGGACTCCATCAAGATCATCGGTGACCATACCGACAAGTATGTTCAGGCATACTTCCAGTATGACTCAAAGAAGACGGGCGGTATCACAATCTCCCACCTTCGTTTCGGTGACAGCCCGATAAAGAGCCCCTATTACATCAATAAGGCTGACTTCGTTGCCTGCCACAACCCCTCTTATGTTGAGAAGGGCTACAAGATGGTCAACGATGTTAAGCCCGGTGGAGTTTTCCTTATCAACTGCCAGTGGGATGCTGATGAGCTCAACGCAAAGATGCCCGCAGAGGCAAAGCGTTATATCGCCAAGAACAACATACAGCTTTACACTGTTAACGCTATTGACATTGCTGCCGAGATCGGCCTCGGCAAGCGCACCAACACCGTTCTTCAGTCTGCATTCTTCTCACTTGCCAAGGTTCTTCCTGCTGAGGAAGCTATCGGCTACATGAAGGAGAAGGCCCAGAAGTTCATGAAGAAGGGCAAGGAGATAGTCGAGATGAACGAGAAGGCTATCGACGCAGGTGCTTCCGCTTATGTCAAGATCGACATTCCGGCTGACTGGGCTGACGCTGTTGACGCACCCAAGGCAGCCTCCGAAAAGGGTCCCGAGAAGCTTGTTAAGATGGTTGACTCCATCATGAAGCCTGTCGGACTCATGAACGGTGATTCTCTCCCCGTTTCCGCATTTGTCGATCACGCAGACGGTACTTTCGAGCAGGGCGCATCCGCTTATGAGAAGCGCGGTGTTGCAGTCATGGTTCCCGAGTGGAACGCAGAAACCTGCGCACAGTGCAACCAGTGCTCCTTCGTCTGCCCCCACGCTACTATCCGTCCTTATCTTCTCAACGCCGATGAGGCTGCCAACGCTCCCGAGGGCGCTGCTATAGTTGACAAGAAGGCCGGCAAGGGCAAGGGCGTATACAAGTACACCCTCGCTGTTTCTCCTCTGGACTGCATGGGCTGCGGCGTCTGCGTAGGCGTTTGCCCGACTAAGTCCCTCAAGATGGTCTCCCGTGAGAGCCAGGATTGCAAGCAGCCCGTATTCGACTACATGGTTGAGAACGTTTCCGTCAAGGAAGAGGCTGCTGACGATACTCTTATCGGAAGCCAGTACAAGACTCCCCTGCTTGAGTTCTCCGGCTCCTGCGCCGGCTGTGCAGAGACTGCTTATGCTCGTCTCATAACTCAGCTCTTCGGAGACAAGATGTATATCTCCAACGCTACAGGATGCTCGTCCATTTGGGGCGGCCCCGCAGCTACATCGCCTTACACCACCAACAAGGACGGTCACGGTCCTGCATGGGCTAACTCCCTGTTCGAGGACAACGCAGAGCACGGCTTCGGTATGCTCCTCGGTCAGAACGCTATCCGCAGCAGACTCATCGCCAAGGTTGAGGGCATGGCTGAGTGCGACAAGGCATCCGATGAGGTTAAGGCTGCCGCTAAGGCATTCCTTGACACCAAGGATGACCTCAAGGCAAACGGCGCTGCTGCCGATGCACTTGTTGAGGCTATCAAGGACATCGACTGCGACGACTGCAAGGATATAGTCGCTAACAAGGAATATCTCTCCAAGAAGTCCGTTTGGATCTTCGGCGGCGACGGTTGGGCATATGACATCGGCTTCGGCGGTGTTGACCACGTCCTCGCTTCCGGTGAGAACATCAACATCATGGTCTTCGATACCGAGGTTTACTCCAACACCGGTGGACAGGCTTCCAAGGCTTCTCAGATCGGTCAGGTTGCACAGTTCGCTGCTGCCGGTAAGGCAATCGCCAAGAAGA
Source organism: uncultured Clostridium sp. (assembly GCA_964386035.1). Classification (GTDB taxonomy): domain Bacteria; phylum Bacillota; class Clostridia; order Oscillospirales; family Acutalibacteraceae; genus CAG-177. Next base: position 61,793 of record CAYLQT010000012.1, read on the forward strand.
GCCTTGCAGAGATCGCAATGAGCTATGGCTATGTCTATGTTGCTCAGATCGCTATGGGCGCTAACATGAACCAGACTATCAAGGCTCTCCAGGAAGCAGAAGCTTATCCGGGCCCGTCGATAGTTATCGCATACGCTCCCTGCGAGATGCACTCCATTAAGGGCGGTATGATCAACTGCCAGAGCGAGATGAAGAAGGCTGTTGAGTGCGGCTACTGGAATATGTTCCGCTTCAACCCGGCTCTCAAGGCTGAGGGCAAGAACCCCTTCACCATCGACAGCAAGCAGCCCATAACCGAAGGCTATCGCAACTTCCTGCTCAACGAGGCTCGTTACTCCTCGCTGACCCGCTCCTTCCCCGAGCGTGCAGAGAAGCTCTTCAGCGAAGCTGAGGTCAAGAGTGTCGAGAGATATGAGCACCTGCTTAGACTCAAGGATCTCTATGCTCCCAAGGCTGACTGATTGAAATAAACACATAACGTTTTCCGCCGCAGTCGATACTGCGGCGGTTTTTGTATACTTTGGCGGTTTACTTTTTCGAGAGCTATGGTATAATAAAAAAAAGGTTGTCAGAAAAGCAGGTAATTATTTTGGATAAAGCTAAAAAGAAAAGAACAATCGTATATATCTCGACGATAATCCTGTCCATAATTTATCTTTTTGTTGCATACAAGCTCACGATAGGCGATGGGGTTTTCGGTGACAAAACCAAGCTTGAAACCGTGCGTGCAACCGTACTGCGAATAACAGACACTCAGGAGATCACCAACGACGACGGTCAGGTGACGCTGAAATACATCTTCTTCGAGGCAAAGGCACGTTCGGGAGATGTGCGTGGCAAGACGCTCTATGCCGTGCAGGAAAAAGACCTGCTCTATGGTCTTACTCAACCCGATGTCGCCGTGGGTGACAAGGTGGTTTTGGCATTTGAACCATATGAGGACGGAAAAGCAGAATATTATCTGTCCGACTTTTCACGAACAACGCCGCTTGTCTGGCTGTGCGGCGTGTTCTTCCTGCTGATACTTCTGTTCGGCAAGAAAAAGGGACTTGACACGATAATCTCCCTCGTTTTCACCTGCCTTGCGGTGTTTCTCAACCTCGTGCCTGCCATACTCAATGGGCACAACATCTACCTTTGGTCAATAATCACCTGCGTGTTCATCACCGTGATGACGCTCGTGCTCATAGAAGGGCTTAATATAAAGTGTTTCGCCGCAGGTGTCGGCTGTGTCAGCGGCGTTTTGGTATCGGGTCTGCTCGAGCTGATACTGCGTGACAGCATCAAGATGACCGGCGTGCTCGACTCCGAATGGATGTACATATACAACCTGCGTCCCGATGATCCTATAGACCTCAAGGCGATTATATTCGCAATGATAATCGTCGGCGCAGTCGGTGCGGTGATGGATGTTGCAATGTCTATTGCCTCGTCGCTGTGTGAAATAAACGAAAAATCGCCCAATCTTTCCGCCCGTGAACTATTGCGTTCGGGTCTCAACATCGGGCAGGATATTATGGGCACTATGGCAAACACCCTCGTGCTCGCCTATATCGGCTCGGCAATGTGCTGCATACTGCTCATGGTGACCTTCAGCTCAAATGTCAGCCAAATACTCAACCGTGAAGAAATAGCCGTCGAGGTGCTTCAGGCTATTGCAGGCTCGATAGGCATACTCGCTGCCCTGCCGCTGACTGCAATAACAAGCGTTATTTGTCTCAAAAGACCTCATATCTTCAAAAAATCTTCTAAAAAGTGAGGATTTCAACCGTGAAAAGATTTCTCGCTCTTGCGTTAGTTCTGCTTTTAATGCTGTCATTCACTGCCTGCGGAGAAGACGATGATGACAAAATGACAGTGGCAGCACATTCTATAAAAGTAAAAGATGAGTTATACGAACACTTTAACATTCCGGCTACATCTTACCGAGCAAAATTCAGCCAGAATATACAGGATGTCGATTGTTCAAAAACAGTCAGCGGCATAAATTGTTCAGTCACGCAAAGCCTCTCCTTCGGATACGACATCGTTGCTGTTGTGGAAATAGCTCCCGAAAAAGATTGGCTCAAAAGAAATTATCCAAACGGTCTGACTGCGAGCGAAGTAGAAGTCCTCTCAAACGGCAAGTCCGTCTCCTCGGATTTCACCGTTGTATCAGACCTGATATTCTTTAATGACACGAAAAGTAACGCCGTGTTGATACAAGCCTCGAGCAACTCCCCCGACTTTGATATCGGAAACACAATAACCTTGAAAATCAAAGGCATTTCGCCAATCGGCAGTGATGACAGCATAGAGATAAAGAAGCCCATCAAGCTGGAGTGGACTGTTGCAGATGCTAAGACACCCTCTCCGCATAACCTGAAAAGCGATAAAATCTGCGGCAATGTGGTAATAACGCCGCTGTCACTGCATCTTGAGCTGACAGAATCGCCATACGACAGTGCCGAAAAGCTTCTTCGGTCGGTCAAGATAAACCCCTACCATCATCTCCAAAGCCCAATTCTTATGTCGGAATATTTAGAAGATCCGAGTCTCAAATTCACCGTCAGCGACTCTGACGGCGTTCAGCGTTGTTACGCAATGCTTTCGCAGAATGTACTTTACCAACAAGCCTACCAAGAATTACTTTTTTACATTGGCGAAACCAACTTTTTAGTATAAAAATACGGAGGATACCACACTCGGTATCCTCCGTTAATTCTATTTTTTACACCTCGGGAATCTCAAGCTCTATCTCGTGGCCGAGCTGAGCAGAACGGTAAATACCGTCAAGTATAGCCTGATTGTAGATGGCCTCGCTTGTCGGCACGGGTGCCTCCTCGCCGTTCTTTATGGCATCGAGGAACTTTCTTACCTTCCAGTAGAAAACGCCCTCCTCCGGCTCGGGAATGAGCGGAATAACTGTCTCGACCTGAGCCTCGCCTATATTCCTGTATATCTTCAGCGGCGCATCAATGCTGCCCCAGTGCCCCGACGAGGGAATCTTGAGTCCCGCCTTTGTGCCGAGCACAACTGTGTCGCCCATAGTGTCAACATTCATTGCCCATGCGGTCTTGAAGTCTATAGTAAGACCGCCCTCGAGACGCACAAAGCCTGCGGCAAAGTCGTCAACGCCGAAAACATCCTTGTATTTATAATCGTCTGCCTTACCGAAATAATCGGAAAGGAAACCCGTGACGGTCAGCGGCTTGGGATAGCCCATGCCGTTGAGCACCATATCAAGAGCGTAGCAGCCGATGTCACCGAGTGCGCCGATACCGCCCGTCTCTTTCTCAATGAAGGTAGTGCCGAACGGTGTCGGTATGCCCCTTCTTCTGCCGCCGCCTATCTGAATGTGATAGACCTTGCCGAGCTCGCCCGACTCGATAATGTGCTTTATCATCTGCATATTGGGATTGTAACGGGGCTGGAAGCCGACAGAGACTATCTTGCCGCTTCTCTTTTCAGCCTTTCTTATCTCAACTGCCTCCTCGAGGGTAACGCACATCGGCTTCTCAAGTAGGACGTTTACGCCGTGATCAAGTGCATATATAGTACACTCGGCGTGGGTCATATTGTAAGTACATACGCTGACCGCATCAAGCTCCTCATTGTCGATAAGCTCCTTGTGTGTGCGGTAAACTCTGACACCCTCGGGAGCCTCCCACTTCTTGAGGAAAGCCTCCGCCTTGCCGTCAATGAGGTCTGCCACGCCGACAAGCTCGACATCGGGCATCTTCAAATACTCGCTGATATGGCTCTCCGCTATCCAGCCTGTGCCGATTATACCAACCTTTAGCTTTTTGCTCGTGTCGATGCTGTAGTTATCCTGATCCTTTGAAAAAAGGTTCAGATCGTTTGCCTTTTTCTCTGACATTTTGTTACCTCGCTTTTTATATACTTTCAGCCTCTGAAAACACAAGGCTTCTCTCCTCGTCGCTCAGCAGTCTTGCCTCGCCCTGCTTCAACTCCGGGTCAAGCTTCAATGCGCCGATTGCCGTGCGTTCAAGGGTGACGACATTGTTCTGCTGTGACGCAAACATACGCTTGACCTGATGGTACTTACCCTCTCTTATCTGAACCGCCACCCGTGTCGGCTCGCCATCGAGCTTTTTCAGCCTCGCCGGCAGGCATTGTGTCCCATCTCCGAGTACCGCACCCGAGCGTAAAACATCGAGCTGTTCTTCGGTTATATCATGCTCCAAAGTGGCAATATAGGTCTTATATACATGGCGCGACGGAGAAATGAGACGGTGTGCAAAGTCGCCGTCATCGCTGATTATCAGCAACCCCGTCGTGTCCTTGTCGAGCCGCCCTGCGGGGAAAAGGCCCCTGCGTTTAAGACTCTCAGGCAGGAGGTCGATGACAGTCGGGCAATCGGGGTCCTTTGCGGCACTCAAAACGCCCGAGGACTTATTGAGCATTATATAGAGAAAGCGACGCACGGTGATGACCTTTCCGCTGATTTTAAGCTCATCTGTGTTGAGATCAAGCTGTGCATCGGCGGCAAAAACCTTCTCGCCGTTAAGCTCCACCGCTCCGCTTCTGATAAGCTGTCTTGCACCGCTTCGTGAAAGATTCATCTGCTTTGCAACGGTTTTATCAAGTCTCTCCAACGCTTCGCCTCCGTTTCTGTAAATAAAATTTTACCATACTTCACTGAATTACACAACAAAAAAATATACAGTTGTAAATCTTTTCCGTCAAAGCAGAAAGTGTCAACATACATTTGCACAAAAGCGTGCATACTAAATAAAGACTTTATAAACTCGAATACACGTTTCTGCACACATCCTTGCATTATTTTACAAAAATCTCTTTTCTTTTTGTAAGTTTTGTGATATAATTTTGTGTCGTAAAGTGTAACTTGTTTATAACCATTTCTTGATATAAAAATATATAGGAGTGAACATTTTGGAAAAGTTCGTGCTCAACGGCGGTACACCCCTTCATGGAGAAGTCAGCATCAGCGGCGCAAAAAATGCAGTCGTAGCTATTCTGCCCGCAACTATTTTTGCCCAGGATGTATGCGTAATCGAAAATATTCCCAACATCAGCGATGTTTATTATATGACAAAAATTCTCGAACAGCTCGGCGCAAAAATCAAGCGCATTGACAAGAGCACGCTCGAGATCGATACAAGCGGTGTCAACTCCTATGTTGTCTCGCACGATATGACCAAGCACCTGCGTGCATCCTATTATTTCATCGGTGCTCTGCTCGGCAGATTCCACCGTGCCAAGGTTGCCATGCCCGGCGGCTGTAACTTCGGAGTCCGTCCGATTGACCGCCACATCAAGGGCTTTGAACTGCTCGGTGCTACCGTCACGATCGGAGAGAGTGCTATAATCGATGCCGCCGCAGAGCGACTTGAGGGCAGTCCCGTCTACTTTGACGAGGCCTCCGTCGGTGCAACTGTCAATGTTATCCTCGCCGCAGTCAAGGCAAAAGGTATGACAGTTATTGAGAACGCCGCAAAGGAACCGCATATCGTTGACCTTGCGAACTTCCTCAACTCAATGGGTGCCGATATAAGAGGTGCCGGTACGGACACAATAAAGATCCGCGGAGTTGAGCATATGCACGGTTGCAACTATTCTATAATCCCCGACCAGATCGAGGCAGGAACTTATATGGTTGCCGCCGCCGCAACTGACGGAAACGTGCTTATCAAAAATGTTATCCCGAAGCACCTTGAATCCATCTCCGCAAAGCTTATTGAGTGCGGTGTGGATGTTATAGAAAATGATGACAGCGTTCGAGTTTGCTCCAACGGCAGACCCGGCAAATGCACAATAAAGGCTATGCCCTATCCCGGCTTCCCGACCGATATGCAGCCGCAGATGACCGTGCTTTTGAGCATTGCAGACGGCACGAGCTTCGTTTCCGAGGGCGTGTGGGATAACCGCTTCCGCTATGTCGAGCAGCTCACCCGTATGGGCGCATCGATAAAGGTTGAGGGCAAGATGGCTGTTATTGAGGGCGTTGAGCAGCTCAAGGGTGCTCCCGTCAGAGCCGATGACCTGCGTGCAGGTGCGGCAATGATAATCGCCGGACTTGTCGCAAAGGGCACAACCGAAATTGAAGAGATTTCTCATATCGACCGTGGATACGAGAATATAGTTGAAAAGCTCAAGGGTCTCGGTGCGGACATCCGCCGTGTTGAGATGCCCGAGCCTGACGGAATTTCCAGAGCCGTCTGACAAATATCAATTTTTTCATCCTGCTTCGGTTTTTACCGTCGCAGGATTTTTTAAGGAGCTAATATGGCAAGATTCTGTCCGCTTTTTTCCTCGAGCAGTGGCAACTGCATATACATAGGCACCTCCGAAGGCGGTATTCTCATCGATGCCGGCGTGAGTGCAAAGCGTATTGTCACAGCACTCGATTCAATCGGCGTATCACCCGAGAGCATAAGTGCGATTTTTATAACCCACGAACATTCCGACCATATAAACGGGCTGCGAGTTTTTGCCGGAAAGAGTAATATTGATGTTTACGCCTCTGAAGGTACACTCTCGGCACTCGACAGGCTGAAAATTTTAAACGGAAAGTTCGCTTATCACACAATAGACAAACAGGGTGCAGAGGCGGCAGGAATATATGTTAAGCCTTTTTCCACTCCGCACGATGCCGCCGAAAGTTGCGGTTACACCGCCGTAACGCCTGACGGCAAGCGAATATCCGTAGCCACCGACCTCGGGCATATAACAGACACAGTGATGAACGCCATATACGGCAGTGACCTTGTTATGCTTGAATCCAATCACGAGGTGGAGCTGCTCCGGCGAGGGCCATACCCTTATCAGCTAAAGCAGCGAATCCTCTCCGACCGTGGGCATCTCTCCAACGATACCTGTGCCGACACGGCAATAAAACTGCTCGACTCGGGCACAATGCGCTTCGTGCTCGGCCATTTGAGCAAGCAGAACAATACGCCCGAGCTTGCATATGAGACGACCCATTCCGCATTGACCATTCACGGTGCAAGACTCGGCACAGACTACCTGCTCGATGTTGCAGGTGACGGCGGAAAAATAATCAGCTTTTAACGGAGGGATAAAATGTATAATGTTGACCTCATCTGCGTAGGCAAGCTCAAGGAGGACTATCTTCGGGATGCCTGCGGCGAATATTCAAAGCGGCTCTCCGCTTTTTGCAAGCTGAAGATAACCGAGCTTATCCCCTCAAGGCTCCCGAATGAGCCGTCTGCGGCGCAGATAGCTGCGGCACTGGGCGACGAGAGCAAGCGAATACTCCAGCTCATTCATCCCTCGGCTCGTGTATACGCAATGTGCATTGAGGGCAAGCAGTTGGCCTCGGAGGACTTGAGCCGTGAAATAGAAAATGCCGCCGTGAACGGCAGCGGAAATTTGGTTTTTATAATCGGTGGCTCACACGGACTGTCCGACGAGGTAAAACGCCGTGCCGACTTCAAGCTGTCAATGTCCAAAATGACCTTTCCTCACCAGCTCGCAAGAGTAATGCTCCTCGAACAGATATACAGGGCGTTCATGATCTCAAGCGGCGGAAAATATCACAAATAAAAATCTGCCGCAGAGTCTTTGCTTTGCGGCAGATATATTTTTACTTCAATTTATGCACGAACAGACCACTCAAAAGCTTGGGTTCGAACCAGGTAGACTTGGGCGGCATTATTTTATCCGCATCGGCTATATCCATCAGGTCATCTATCGTCGTCGGATACATTGAAAAAGCAAGACACATATCGCTGTTGGCTCTGCGTTCAAGCTCTTTAAGTCCTCTGATTCCACCCACAAAGTCTATTCTCTTGTCCGTTCTCGGGTCATCTATGCCGAGAATCGGGGAAATTAGATTGTTTTGCAGAATAGACACATCGAGAGCAGCAACAGGGTCGGAAGAATCGAATGTGCCCTCTCTCGCTGTGAGCTTATACCACTTTTTATCAAGATACATACCGAAGGTGTGCTTTTCCTGCGGCTTAAACGGAGCTTCGGGAACATCACAGACCTCAAACCTATCGCCTATCGCCTTGATGAACTCATTCTTGCTAAGTCCGTTCAAATCCTTTATGACACGGTTATAGTCCATTATCGCAAGCTCGCTTTGTGCAAAGAGAACCGCAAGGAAGAAGTTGAACTCCTCACTGCCGTCAAAGTCAGGGTTCTGCTCACGGCGTTTTTTGCCCACCTTGACCGCCGAAGCCGCACGGTGATGTCCGTCTGCAATATACAGCGAAGCTATCGATGCGAAAAGCTCGGTTATCTTTTTCACGGTCTCAGGACAATCTATGACCCAAACTGTCTGTGTCACACCATCGGAGACAAAATCATACACAGGATCATGCTCTGCCTGCCACTTGCCGACAATATCACCCACAGCCGCATTGTCTCTGTAGGTCAGGAAAATAGGGCCTGTATTGGCATCGCAGTAGTCAACATGATTGATTCTGTCCTGCTCCTTGTCGGCACGGGTCAGCTCATGTTTTTTGATGACATTGTTCATATAGTCATCTATTGAGACACAGCCGACAAGTCCCGTTTGACTTCTGCCATTCATTATCTGGCGGTAAATGTAGAGATTTTCGGTCTTATCCTGCTCACATATGCCGTCCACCTCAAGCTTTCGGAGGTTCTCCGCCGCTTTGTTGTAGACAGTCTCGGAATAAAGCTCCGTATTCTTGGGCAAATCGACCTCCGCCTTATCGACATGGAGGAACGAATACGGGTTACCCTTGACCATCTCACGAGCCTCATCGCTGTTCATAACATCATATGGAAGTGCGGCGACCTTGGAGGCATATTCGGGAGTCGGTCGGACAGCCTTGAACGGTCTGAAAATTGCCATAAAAATCTTCCTTTCGTTTTATCTTCGTGCTTATTACAGCTTACCTGTCTTTTTGCCTCCGAGCTTTATACCCGAGAGAACATTGGTGTCAAACGAATAGGTTATGGATTCACGCTCACGCTCACGCTTGAGTGCCAGCGAGATCATCTCGTCAATGAGTACCGAATACTCAACACCGGCAGGCTCCCACAGATAGAAGGAAAGTGAGCCGGGGATGGTGTTTATCTCATTGAGCCAAACCTTGCCGGTGGATGCATCTATCATAAAGTCGATTCTCGAAACGCCGCTACATCCGAGCACCTTGAATGCCTTTACAGCCATCTGACGAATCTCATCCTCGGTCTCCTGAGGAATATCGGCGGGAATTCTGCGCTGAGTGCTCGCCATGCCCTTCGAGCCGGACTTTGACGCATTGCCGATATATTTATCCTCATAGCTGAGAATATCGGTTGCATTCAGCGGCTCCTCGCAGACGGAGGCCTTTGCCGAATGTCTGTCTCCGAGCACGGAACAGTTTATCTCACGAAGATTCTCTATGGCAGGCTCGACAAGAACCCTGTCGGCAAAGTCGAAAGCATTCGAGAGTGCAGTCTCGAGTGAATCGGTGTCTCTCGCCTTGCTTATACCGATGCTCGAACCGAGGTTTATCGGCTTTACTATAACCGGATAGCCGAACTTCGATTCGATTTCGGCTATCACCCTCTCGGGGTCGGCATCGTAATCCTCGCCGTCAACGCACACGCAGTCGAGCACGGGAATACCGTTGTCCTTAAACACAGTCTTCATCACATACTTATCCATACCGACCGCAGAGGACATAACATCACAGCCGACATAAGGGAGATTGAGCATCTGCAAATATCCCTGAAGAGTGCCGTCCTCAACATTCGTGCCGTGGACTATCGGGAACGCAACATCGATATAGTCGATAACATCCTTTGAAAAAGCCTTATGCGGATACCTGACTATGAGTGTACGCTCGCCGTCATTTATAAGGTTTACTCTTGTGCTCTGCGCCAAAAGTGCGTTGATATTTTTATACGCCTCAATATCCCCAATGTGCTCACCGACATACATCTCGTTGCCCTTGGTTATATATATCGGTATAACATCATACTTCTCCTTGTTCACTGCACCTATCGCCTGAATTGCGGAGATAACGGATATTTCATGCTCAACGCTTCTGCCGCCGAAGAGAACTGCAAGCTTGATTTTCATAAATATGCCTCCATCAATAATTGTCGGGAAGGTCGTTTTCGAGCAGGACTACCTTCTTCTTATCTGTTCTTATTCCGCCCACCTTGGCAAGTGCCTCACCGAGGGTATGGGTGACGAATATCTTTTCCTTGTCAAAGCCTTCATCAACAAGGCCCTGATATATGCTCTTCGTCTGTCGCTCACCGACAAGTGCAACATAGTCGCAGACCTTAGCTGCATTTCTGCCGAATTCGCAGTTGTATTCCTCCTGCTTTTCGCCCAGCTCCACCATGCCGGGGGTTACGAGTATCTTCTCGCCCTCGAAGAAGCTCAAGGTCTCAAGTGCCGCCCTTGTGCCACTCGGGTTCGAGTTGTAGGAGTCGTCTATAAGGGTCATACCGGCACGCTTTGAAAGCTCGAGGCGATGCGGCACGCACTCCAGACGGCGAACCTGCGGACGAAGCTGTGCCAGCGATATGCCGAGCTGATGTGAAATTGCTATAGCACCGAGAATGTTCAGGCAGTTGTGAGTGCCGACAAGCTTTGTGGTAAACTCCTCGGTCTCACCGTCGGGCGTTGTCACCTCAAAGGTAGTGCCCTTGTCACTGACGCTCAGAAGCTTCGCTTTATATTTACTGTCGGAATCCAGTCCGTAGGTTATGGCATCGGGCGAAGCCTTTGCCGCAATGTATTCATTGTCAAGATTCAGGAACAGCTTTCCGTCCTGCGGCAGAGCATCTGCCAGCTCAAATTTTGTGCCGATAACATTATCTATCGACTTAAAGCTTTCGAGATGCTGGGGGCCTATCGAGGTTATCACGCCGTGCTTGGGATGAACTATATCACACAGCTCCTTTATATCGCCCACATACTTTGCACCCATCTCGCAAATGAATATCTCATGTGTCGCTTTAAGTGAGCCTCGAACTGTCTTTACAACGCCCATCGGAGTGTTATAGCTCTCGGGAGTCATCAGGACATTGTACTTTGCCTTCAAAAGGGTGTTGAGATAATATTTAACGCTCGTCTTGCCGTAGCTTCCGGTAACGCCGATAACGGTAAGGTCGGGGCAGGCTGCAAGCATTTTCTTCGCATCGTTTGTATAGTATCTGTTTATAGACAGCTCTATGGGTTTATTGATAACATTTGCGAGGATTATCACAAACGGCGATGCGGCGGCGACGACTGCCACGACTGCCGCAGTGACCCTGCCGTTTGCAAATATAGCCAGCAACACGGTCATTGCGGCATACAGCACGGCGACTGTGACAAGCATACGCTTGACTCTGGGAGTAAATTTGAGCGGCTTCTTTGCCTTTTTCGGTTTATAGAACAGGCTTGCAAACAGAATGAACACCGTGCAGACTATCATGCCTATCCACTTCGGGCACGCCGCACCGACAGCACCCAAAAGTGCAAAAAAGAGCGGTGTGACCTTACCCCTGTTTTTCTTGAGCCAATTCCACTGGTCATCCGCACGGTAGGAATTGAGCTGGAACATATGCATATAAAACAGCGTCGAAAGCACCGCAAACAGCCAAAACGCCGCAAAAATCAGCACTCTGGAAATTATCTCCATTAAAAACTCATCCTTTCAAAAATCCGTTTTCAGTCTATCTCCATAAACGAAGCGAGTACTCTGTTGAATGTAAACTGCTGTTCGAGGAACGAGTAGTGCCCTGCGTTTTTCAATGTAACAAGTCCTGCATCGGGCATAAGGCTCTCCATAATTTCAGCATCGGAGAGTGGAGTTGCATCGTCATTTTCACCCCAAACGAGCAACACGGGCATCTTCATATTCGGCATATGCTCGGTCAGATCTTCATTGACGGTTTTGACGAGCGTTTGACGCATAACGGGGGTTGCACTGTTATAGTCCGCAGAGCCGTGACTGCGGCGAAACTCCTCGAGTGCATCGGGGAAAAGTGCCTTGACCGGTGCAGTTTCAAGCACCTTGCGCCCTATTTTATAATTGCGCTGTCTTATCTTCTGCATGGCGGTCTTTTTCGGCTTGACACCTGCGGAATCAACCAATATGACCTTCTCTATTTCAAACGGAAGCTGTCTGCTCGCCATTTTGATTATCACTCTGCCGCCAAAGGAATGGCCGAGAAAGGTGACACGCTTCGGGGCAAACGGTTCGAGAAATTTCAAAACAAAATCAACATAATCATCCACGCACCACGGCTCCTTCGGCTCATCGGAGAGACCGAAGCCGGGCATATCCGGAGCGATAACACGGTACTTTCCGGCAAGCAATTCGGACATATTCTCAAAAAGCTCGATATTTGAACCCCAGCCGTGCAAAAGCACAACAAGCTCTCCCGAGCCTTTGTCCATGTAGTTTATTTTCAGCGAATCAACTATAGTCTGCAATCAAAACACTCCCAAAGCAGTAGTGACAGTATATGCCATTATAATCTTATATATTATACCACACCCGAGGCCATACAATCAACCGTAGATACCGCCTAAAAACAAATATTTTATTTGCCGCACTGTAGCATATCGCAACAATAAATTGACTTAATCATATGTTTCTGTTATCATTTCAAAACCATTTGTCAATAAAGCAAATCAAATCATTCAAAATTCGTAAAATGTACACAATCCACATCACCAAAATTTAGAACATTCGGCAATAATATCTCCACTCACAAATCGGAAAAACCGTTGAGGTGCTCCTCGAAACACGCCGTGCCGACGGCTGCACCGAGGGATATACCAAGAATTACACACCGGTCAAGGTCAAAGGCGAGCTTCCATGCGGCACAATTACAAGAGTAAAAATAACCGCCGTTGCTGATGATTTTTGCTTTGGCGAAAAAATATAACTTCAAAAAAAATAATAAAAAGTCGCCGTGAGGTATCTTTTAGGAATAACCTCACGGCGACTTTTTAAAATTTGGGTGAACTATAAAGTGTTTCTATTTTTGACGAAAATCATTCCCAAACCGTTGGGATACCATTTTCATCATAGTACCAATAGTTA
>CAYLQT010000013.1:0-20657 GCA_964386035.1 uncultured Clostridium sp.
CTCATTTTTCACGTTTTCATTTCTCAAATAAACAATCAATTTTTTCATTGTCATTATACACAAAAAACGGTCGATTTTGTGAGGTATATTTTTTCTTGAAAAAGCTCATTTGAGCTATTAATTAATCGTTTTTTATTATATAATGTAAGAGAGTGAGACGACTCAGTTCGTCCAAATGACAATTAAATCATCGGAGGGAATTTATTATGTCAGAAGCTTTAACTGCACCGGATTTTTCAACCATCCCCGTGGGGCCTCTTGCCCTTTTGGCACTGCCCGGATGTGAAGAGCTTGCAGCTAAGATCGACGCATATCTCAAAACCTGGCGTGAGATCCGTGAAAGCGAGCACAAGACCACCATCGCTTTCTCCGGCTATCAGAGAGACTCCTACCTCATCAAGGCGGCCTTCCCCCGCTTCGGCTCGGGCGAAGCAAAGTGCCACATTCAGGAGTCCGTTCGCGGCTATGATATTTTCATCGTCTGCGATATGTTCAACTACGGTCTGACCTACAAGATGTACGGCACCGATAACAGAATGAGCCCCGACGATCACTACGCTAACCTCAAGCGTGCTATCAGCGCAATCGGCGGCAAGGCAAGACGCATCACCGTCATCATGCCCATGCTCTATGAAGGAAGGCAGCACAAGCGTTCAAGCAGAGAGTCCCTCGACTGCGCCATGGCTCTCCAGGAACTGAGTGCTCTCGGTGTTGACAATCTCATCACCTTTGACGCTCACGATGCAAGAGTTCAGAACGCTATCCCGAACCACGGCTTTGAAAATATTCAGCCTGCTTATCAGATGATAAAGGCACTCGTCAAAAATGTGCCCGACATCAAGATTGACAACGATCATCTTATGATAATCTCCCCCGATGAGGGCGGTATGGGTCGTTGCATCTATTACTCCACCGTGCTCGGCGTTGACCTGGGTATGTTCTACAAGAGACGCGACTATTCCGTTGTTGTTGACGGCAGAAACCCCATCATCGCACACGAGTTCCTCGGTGACAATGTTGAGGGCAAGGACGTTATCATCGTTGACGATATGATTTCCTCCGGCGAATCCATGATCGAAGTTGCAACCAAGCTCAAGGAGCTCAAGGCTAACCGCATCTTCATTTGCAGCTGCTTCGGTCTGTTCTGCAACGGTCTCGAGTCCTTCGACAAGGCCTATGAGAACGGTCTGTTCACCAAGGTACTCACCACCAACCTTGTCTACAGAACTCCCGAGCTTAAAAACCGTGACTGGTATGTTGAGGTTGATCTGTCGAAGTACATCTCCTATGTTATTGACACTCTCAACCATGACACTTCTGTCAGCAAGTTGCTTGATCCCAGAGACAGAATCAACAATCTTCTTGTCAGAAAGGGCTTCAGAAAGCCAGAGGATATTGATCAGAAGTAAAAAATCTTTGAAAATTCCGTTTTAATGTGATATAATAGTTTTAACGAGCAGCAATAATGCGTAAGTCCAGTTTGGGCTTACGCATTATTTTTTTGCTTTCAAGGAGGTAATTTAAATGGAAGAACAAAATTCGTATCTCATAACGGAAAAGGTTGGGCGGCTTATGAAAAAATACGCAGTCCCCTGCATCATCTCGCTGCTGGTCGGTGCACTTTACAACATCGTTGACCAGATATTCATTGCAAACGCCTCGTATTTAGGCTCATTCGGCAACGCCGCAAACACGGTCGTATTTCCGCTGACCGTTATAGCACTCGGCATTGCCGTAATGATAGGCGACGGTTGCTGTGCGTTTGTGAGCATCTCATTGGGCGAAAAGCACAGCGACAGTGCCGCACGCAGCGTCGGTAACTCGGTGGTTCTCTGTATTGTGAGCAGTGCCGTTTTAACTGCCGTTTATCTGATTTTTGCAGACCCAATCCTCACCTTCTTCGGCGGCAATGTCAACGCCGAAACCTTTGAGCTTTCAAAAGAATACTTCTTCTGGATAGCTCTCGGTATACCCTTTTATATGTTCGGTCAGGCGATGAATCCGATAATCCGTGCCGACGGCAGCCCTAAATTCGCCATGGTATCGACACTGATCGGCGCTGTTCTTAACATAATTCTCGACCCCATATTTATTTTCATCTTCAAATGGGGCATGATGGGTGCGGCAGTCGCAACGGTAATCGGTCAGATTGCCACCGCTCTGCTCTCGCTGTGGTATCTATGTCACGCAAAGATTATCAAACCCACTTTGAGCGACCTGAAAATTGACGGCAAAACGGTCGGCAGGACGCTCTCGCTCGGGCTGTGCAGTTTTCTTGCACAGATCTCGCTTGTTGCGGCAATGGCGGCCATAAACAACATGATACGCAAATACGGCGCATTGGATCCCGTTTTCTCGCAGGAGCAGTTCGCTCAAATCCCCATGGCAGTGGTCGGAATCGTAATGAAATTTTTCCAGATCGTCATCTCAATCGTCATAGGCATGGCGGCAGGCTGTATCCCGATAGTCGGCTACAACATGGGGGCACGGCAGTCCGGACGTGTGAAAAAGCTGTTGACCCTGCTTTTGACAGCCGAAGCGTGCATAGGTGCCGTCGCACTCGTGATTGTGGAGCTGTTTCCGAACCTGCTCATTCAAATCTTCGGTGCGGCAAACGAGAGCGTGTATTACACCGACTTTGCGGTTAAGGCGTTCAGAACCTATCTTTGTATGCTCGTGCTTGCGTGCATAAACAAGGCCACATTCATTTTCCTGCAGGCAATGGGCAAGGCGGTAGAATCAACCATGCTTTCAATGGTGCGTGAAATAGTGTTCGGCGTGGGCTTCGCATTGCTGCTGCCGATATTCTTCGGGCTTGACGGCGTGCTCTATTCAATGCCCGTGTCCGATGTTCTCACAGCGGTCATCTCGGCAATCATTATAATAAGGACATACAAACAGTTAAGCGGCGGCGAAGTACGTGTATAAAGCAATCGGCAGAGGACTCCCCTGCCGATAATACTTTTCTCGGAAAGTCTGCGTATTGCAATCTCTCGAATACTTTGCTATAATTGTCACACGGGAGGTAATCTTATGACCAAGACGAAGAAACGCAAACTTGCGATTGGACTTATAATCGGAATACCTGCGGCAATAATCATAATCGCAATCGCACTGATAATTAAATTCGGGCCGATGTTTGGCTTTTGGCTCTTCCCTCCATCGGCGGAGAGCTATGGCAAAACTGCACTCGAAACAATACAGAAAAACGGCATATACGCAAACTCCGACGAGTGGAACAAGGCATATGCCGACGCATTAAATGAAATCAAGACCGCAAGCAGCTATGAGGACACCTATGCGGCTATTCAAAAGGCTCTCGCCGTAGGCGGCGGCAAACACTCAATGCTTCTGAACAAATCCGAAGCATCTCAGACACAGCAAAGCTACGATGAGATACTGCCGAGTGTCCGATTGGACGGCGAAATTGCTGTGATAAAACTGCCCGATTTTCTCGGAACCGCCGAGGCAGGGAAAAGATACGCCGCCGTGGTCGAGGAGTTTATACACTCAAATAAAGACAAAATCAAGGGCGTTGTGCTTGACCTGCGTGACAACACGGGCGGCGACATGGGGCCGATGGCGTGTGCCGTCTCCTCGCTGTTGCCCGAGGGTGAGCTTGTTTACTATCACTACCGCAGCTACGATATACCCGTAACGCTCAAGGACGGAGTTGTCTCAAACGCCGGCACGGGCGGCACAAGCCTTTATCCCGAGGAGAAGCTGAGTGTTCCGGTCGCAATACTCACCAATGAAATGACTGCAAGCTCCGGCGAAGCATTGCTGCTATGCTTTAGGGGTATGGATAATGTGAAAACCTTCGGAACGCCGACAGCAGGATATACAAGCGTAAATATGCTCTACAGTCTCTATGACGGCACACAGATGTATCTGACGGTGGCATTCGACAAGGCTCGCACAGGCGAAATATTTGAAGAAACGGTAATCGAACCTGATGTTCCGACTGACTCGCCGCTTGAGGCTGCACTGGCGTGGCTGAGAAACGGTTAAAAGCTTGACTAAACTGCCGACACAGCAAAAAAGTTCGGCACATTCATAGCACAAGTGAGAAAAGAAAACGGCATGACACAAGTGGAGTTGGCCGAAAAACTCAATATAACCGACAAGGCTGTCGGCAAACGGGAATGGGGCTTGGGATTTTCCGACATAAACCTTATTGAGCCAGTGGCAGATGCTTTAGGTCTCGGCCCTGTACCAAACTGAACCAAACGAAAACTGACCCTCGAATCACTTCGGGGGTCAGTTGATTTTTATCTTAGATTACTTATCTTCCTTCTTCTTGCGGAAAAGAATCTTGTCTACGGGGAAGTAGAGGAAGAACTGGATAGCTCCGCAGAGTGCGTTGGAAATGAAGGTTGCAAGGCTCTCTGCAACACCCTTGACGACAAGCCAACCCTGGAAAGTGGGCGCAAGCCATGCTGAGAAGCATATAAGAGCGATTGTGAACACTATGTATATCGGAAGTGTGACAGCGATATTTGCGTCGGAATTGAAGGTCTTTTCTCTGTTGATGAAGAACGAGACTATCTGAGCGATAATATTGCTTGCGGTTGATGCAATGAAGAAGCCGAGGCCGTTACCCTCGCCGCCTGCGGAAGCGAAGACGAAGAACTCATATTCCTGATTGATGAACGGGTCGGACATAAAAAGCTGGATGATGATGGGGAGCACTGTCTGAATGACGAATGCACCGAGGCTGACCACGATAAACTTGATAAACTGCCAAAGGGTGTTGATTGCCGAGCCCTTACCCTCAGCGGCTTTATCGATGTTGTTTAATTTTCCCATTTAGTTCACTCCTGTGATAAATTTTTCAACTAATTTTATCATATTCCGGAGAGTAAATCAACAAAAACGGAATAAAAGTTATAAAAGCAAAAAAATCCCACAGGGATTAACCTGTGGGATCTTGGAATCGGTAATTACTCGTTGATCTCGATGACAACGCCCGAACCGACGGTACGGCCGCCTTCACGGATAGCGAAGCGGAGACCCTCTTCGATAGCGATGGGAGCGATAAGCTCAACCTTCATGTCAACGTTATCACCGGGCATGCACATCTCTACGCCATCGGGAAGAGAGATGATACCGGTAACGTCAGTAGTTCTGAAATAGAACTGAGGACGATAGTTGTTGAAGAAGGGGGTGTGACGGCCGCCCTCGTCCTTTGTCAGAACGTAAACCTGGCCGACAAACTTGGTGTGAGGATGGATTGTGCCGGGCTTAGAAAGAACCTGGCCACGCTCGATCTCGTTTCTCTGAACACCACGAAGAAGTGCGCCGATGTTGTCGCCTGCCTCTGCATAATCGAGGGTCTTGCGGAACATCTCGATACCAGTGCAGACAGTGCTGCCCTTCTCTTCCTTAAGACCAACGATCTCAAGGGTATCGCCGGTTCTAAGCTGTCCACGCTCAACTCTACCGGTAGCAACAGTACCACGGCCGGTGATGGTGAAGACATCCTCAACAGGCATAAGGAAAGGCAGGTCAGCCTTACGGTCAGGAGTGGGGATATAGCTGTCAACAGCAGCCATGAGCTCCCAGATGCAAGCAAGCTCAGGTGCGTTGGTGTCAGTGCCGCTGTACTCAAGAGCCTTGAGAGCAGAGCCCTTGATGATCGGAGTGTCATCGCCGGGGAAACCGTACTCGGAAAGAGTATCACGGATCTCCATCTCGACAAGCTCAAGGAGCTCAGGATCGTCAACCTGGTCAACCTTGTTCATGAAGACGATGATATAAGGCACGCCGACCTGACGAGCAAGGAGAAGGTGCTCCTTGGTCTGAGCCATGGGGCCGTCGGTAGAAGCGATAACGAGGATAGCGCCGTCCATCTGAGCAGCACCGGTGATCATGTTCTTGATATAGTCAGCATGGCCGGGGCAGTCAACGTGAGCATAGTGGCGAGTCTCGGTCTCGTACTCAACGTGTGCAGTGTTGATTGTGATACCGCGCTCTCTCTCCTCGGGAGCCTTATCGATGTTAGCGTAATCAACAAACTCAGCCTCGCCGGTCATAGCGAGAGTCTTGGTGATAGCAGCGGTAAGAGTGGTCTTACCATGGTCAACGTGACCGATGGTACCAATGTTTACATGGGGCTTAGTTCTTTCGAATTTAGCTTTTGCCATTTGGAATATCCTCCCTTTGTTGGTTAAAATGTCTCATGCATCTGCATAAGATTATTCTATCAATTTACACTTGAAAATGCAAGTGCTTTTTGAAAATTACTTGTCCTTTATAACGGTTTCAGCAATGGACTTGGGAACCTCTGCATAGTGGCTGGGCTCCATGACATACTGACCGCGTCCCTGAGTCTTGGAACGAAGGGCTGTTGCGTAGCCGAACATGTTCGACAGCGGGATGTGTGCATTGATCTGCACGGCACCTGTACGCATCTCTGTGCCTTCGATCTGACCGCGGCGGGAGTTGACGTCACCGATAACATCGCCCATGTAATCCTCGGGAACAATGATAGCGACCTTCATGATGGGCTCCATGAGAACGGGAGCTGCCTTCTTCATTGCATCCTTGAATGCCATTGAACCGGCAATCTTGAACGCCATTTCAGAGGAGTCGACCTCATGATAAGAACCATCGTAAAGAGTAACCTTAACGTCAACAACGTTGAAGCCTGCGAGAACACCGGACTGCATTGCACCCTTGATACCGGCCTCTGCAGGTCCGATATACTCCTTCGGGATTGCGCCGCCGACGACCTCGTTGACGAACTCGTAACCCTTCTCGGGGTTGGGCTCGACACGGATCTTGACGTGACCGTACTGGCCGCGTCCGCCGGACTGACGTGAATACTTGGTGTCGCTGTCTGCGGGCTTTGTGATGGTCTCACGATAAGCAACCTGGGGCTTACCGACATTAGCCTCAACCTTGAACTCACGAAGAAGTCTGTCAACGATTATCTCAAGGTGAAGCTCACCCATACCGGCGATGATGGTCTGACCTGTCTCTTCATCAGTGTAGCACTTGAAGGTCGGGTCCTCTTCTGCAAGCTTTGCAAGAGCGATAGCCATCTTCTCCTGGCCTGCCTTGGTCTTGGGCTCGATAGCGACCCTGATAACAGGATCGGGGAACTCCATGGACTCAAGGATTACCGGAGCCTTTGCATCGCAAAGGGTATCACCTGTGGTGGTGTTTTTAAGACCGATTGTAGCAGCAATATCGCCTGCGTAAACGCACTCGATATCCTGTCTGTGGTTTGAGTGCATCTGGAGGATTCTGCCCAGACGCTCGTTGCAATCCTTAGTAGCATTGTAAACAGTGCTGCCGGTGTTGACAACACCCGAATAAACTCTGAAGAAGCAGAGCTTTCCGACGAAGGGATCGGTTGCGATCTTGAACGCAAGAGCCGCAAAAGGCTCATCGTCCGAAGAGTGACGGAGCTCCTCTTCACCGGTGTTGGGGTTGGTGCCCTTTATTGAGGGAACATCAGTAGGAGCCGGCATATACTCAATGATATTGTCAAGCAACTGCTGAACACCCTTATTACGGTAAGAAGTACCGCAGCAAACGGGAACCATCTTGTTTGCAATGGTAGACTTGCGGATGCAGCTCTTTATTTCATCAACGGTGAGCTCCTCGCCGCCGAGATACTTCTCAAGCAGCTCGTCATCCTGCTCAGCAACATGCTCAACAAGCTCATCGTGATACTTCTGTGCAAGTTCCTTCATGTTCTCGGGAATTTCCTCGACTCTGACATCGAGTCCCTTATCGTCGTAGTAGACATCAGCCTGCATCTCGACAAGGTCAATGATTCCCTTGAAATCAGCCTCTGCGCCTATCGGGAGCTGAATCGGAACTGCGTTACACTTAAGGCGCTCCTTCATCATATCGATGACATTATAGAAGTTTGCACCCATAATGTCCATCTTGTTAACATATACCATTCTCGGAACCTGGTACTTGTCCGCCTGTCTCCAAACAGTCTCGGACTGAGGCTCGACGCCGCCCTTAGCACACAGAACGGTAACCGAACCATCAAGAACTCTCAATGAACGCTCAACCTCAACGGTGAAGTCCACGTGGCCGGGAGTGTCGATGATGTTGATACGGTGATCCTTCCAGAAGCAAGTGGTTGCAGCGGAGGTGATTGTGATACCTCTCTCCTGCTCCTGCTCCATCCAGTCCATTGTTGCAGTACCATCGTGTGTCTCGCCAATTTTATGAGTCTTACCTGTATAGAACAGGATTCGTTCCGTTGTGGTGGTTTTGCCTGCGTCAATATGCGCCATGATTCCGATATTCCTGGTTTTTTCCAGTGAAACCTGTCTCGGCATAAAAACCTCCGTATCTCGCCTTTGTGCGAATAAGAAAATTTATAGGTGTGATTACCACCTGAAATGAGCAAATGCCTTGTTGGCCTCTGCCATCTTGTGAGTATCCTCACGCTTCTTGAATGCCGAACCGGTCGAATTGACGGCATCCATGATCTCGTTTGCGAGTCTCTCCTTCATCGTTCTCTCGGAACGCTGACGAGCATAAAGAGTTATCCAGCGCAGACCGAGGGTCTGTCTTCTCTCCGGACGAACCTCCATGGGGACCTGATAGGTCGCACCGCCGACTCGACGAGCCTTAACTTCGAGTACGGGCATAACATTCTCCATAGCAGCCTCGAAAACCTCAAGCGGTTCCTTACCGGTCTTCTCACGGATAATGTCGAAAGCCTCGTAAACGATCTTCTGAGCGACGCCCTTCTTACCGTCAAGCATGACGCTGTTGATAAGGCGTGTTACAAGCTTTGAATTGTAAAGCGGATCGGGCAAAACGTCACGTTTTGCTATCTTGCCTCTTCTTGGCACTTCGCTTCCCTCCTTCATAGTAATGATATCATAGGTACTCGAGTGACAAAACTCTCGTGGTGTCAATGGGAGGCATATATTTCAATGCACTCTCGCATTGGAGTAATCACCTGCAAGAAGATTCTGTCTCTTAAGCTTCCGCAAATTGAGCGGAATTACTTTTTGGCAGCCTTCGGACGCTTAGCACCGTACTTGGAACGGGCCTGCATTCTGCCGTTGACGCCCTGTGTATCGAGCGTTCCGCGGATGATGTGGTAACGCACACCGGGAAGGTCCTTAACACGGCCGCCGCGAATGAGAACAACCGAGTGCTCCTGAAGGTTATGACCCACGCCCGGGATATAAGCCGAAACTTCGATGCTGTTTGAAAGACGAACTCTGGCGATCTTTCTCAGAGCCGAGTTGGGCTTCTTGGGGGTAGTGGTCTTAACCGCTGTGCAAACACCACGCTTCTGGGGAGAAGCAGTGTCGGTCATGACATTCTTCTTTGAGTTGAGGCCTTTCAAAAGCGCAGGGGCCTTGGGCTTCTTCTCAAGAGTTTCTCTTCCGTTTCTCACAAGCTGATTAAACGTTGGCAAGCAGTACATCTCCTTTCTCAAATCTTATATGTGTACTTCCTTCAGGGCATAGTTACCCCAAAGGCAGGACATCACAATTAAAAATTATAACTCCGAAAGCCTAATTTGTCAACCTTTTTACTTTCGTCTATAAGACAAATATTAGGCTTATTTTCGGAGATTATATATGATTTTTGTACAAGTCCAAACAACACCCCAGCCGGAGCTGACTCCTAAGAGCAAACTCCGGCTGAATGATTTGATTTATTCTACTTATTCTGCGCTCTCGAGCTTCTCGGCAAGGTCGCTGAAAATGCCCGTGGTGGGAAGCACCTGAACATCACCGTAGCACTTCATGCCGGTACCCGACGGAAGAAGCTTACCGATGATGACGTTCTCCTTGAGGCCGAGCAGCGGATCGCTCTTGCCCTTGATAGCGGCATCGGTAAGGACTCTTGTAGTCTCCTGGAAGGAAGCTGCCGAGAGAAAGGACTCCGTAGCAAGAGAAGCCTTTGTGATACCCATAAGTACGGGCATGCACTGAGCCTCAGCAAGCTCTTCGCCGCTCTCCTGAGCCTTTGCCGCAACGCATGCATTCTCGGCTCTGAACTCAAGCTTATCGACAACAGAACCGGGCAGGAAGTGAGTATCGCCGGGATCGGTAATCTTGACCTTCTTCATCATCTGGCGAACGATAACCTCAATGTGCTTATCGTTGACATCAACACCCTGCATACGGTAGGTTCTCTGAACCTCACGGATGAGGTAATCGTGAACAGCCTCAACGCCGAGGACTGCAAGAATATCATGCGGATTGAGAGCACCCTCGGTGATAGTGTCACCCTTATTGATATGATCGCCGGGCTCGACCTTAACACGCATACCGTAATGGATGGGATATGCTCTCTCCTCGAGAGATTCGGGATCGGTAACAATGATGTTTCTGATCTTCTTTATCTCACGCTCGGATACAACACCCGAGATCTCACTGATAAGAGCGAGGCTCTTGGGCTTTCTTGCCTCGAACAGCTCTTCAACTCTGGGAAGACCCTCTGTAATATCGGACTGGTCTTTAGCACCGCCGGTATGGAAGGTTCTCATCGTAAGCTGTGTACCGGGCTCACCGATGGACTGAGCGGCTATGATACCGACAGCCTCACCGACTGTAACAGGCTCACCCGATGCGAGGTTTGCACCGTAGCACTTGATGCACACGCCATGCTCTGACTGGCAGGACAGCAGCGAGCGAATCTTTATCTTTGCAAGGCTGTCCTCAGGCTCCTCGCCTGCCGCAACCTTTGCGTCGTGAAGAGCGTATACCTTATCGGCAACACGCTTTGCATCTTCCTCGCTCATCATCTTATCCTTGCTCATGATAAGCTCGCCTGTCTGCTCATCAACAAGGTCGTTGAGCAGATAACGGCCGGTCAGACGCTCGGTGAGGCTGACTATGCGGCGCTTGCCATCGAAGATGTCGTAAACATCGGCACCCTCTGTGCATCCGCAATCCTCCTCACGGATGATAACATCCTGCGAGACATCGACAAGACGGCGGGTAAGATAACCCGAGTCTGCGGTACGAAGTGCGGTATCGGCAAGACCTTTACGAGCACCACGGGACGAGATGAAGTATTCGAGTATATTAAGACCTTCACGGTAGTTAGCTCTGATGGGTATCTCGATCGTCTTACCTGCGGTGTTTGCGATAAGTCCGCGCATACCTGCAAGCTGACGCAACTGGCTGTCATTGCCTCGAGCACCGGAATCAAGCATCATGTTGATCGGGTTGTACGGGTCAAAGTTAGCCTTGAGTTCGGCGGCAACTCTCTTGGTGCAGTCTTCCCAAGTCTCAATGACCATATTTGTACGCTCCTCGTCGGAGAGAAGACCGTTCTCATAGTTGTCCATGATCTCGGCAATATCCTTCTCCGCATCAGCGATAAGCTCTCCCTTGCGGGGCGGTATTGTAGCATCGCAGACAGCGACGGTGATACCGCTTCGGGTCGAATATTTGTAACCCTGAGCCTTGATCTTATCGAGCATATCGGCGGCTATCGCAGTGCCGTGGATTCTTATACATCTGTCGATGATCTCACCGAGTCTCTTCTTGTTTACAAGGAAATCAACCTCAAGTTTGAAGTCGTTTTCGGGATCGTTTCTGTCAACAAAGCCGAGATCCTGCGGGATAGGCCCGTTGAAGATGATGCGTCCCATTGTGGTGGAGACAAGCTTTCTGACAGGCTTGCCGTCTATCTCCTTAGTCATACGAACCTTGATTCTCGCATGAAGTCCGATGGTGCCGTCGTCGTAAGCCATAGTTGCCTCATCGACATCTCTGAACACCTTACCCTCGCCGGGCTCACCGGGCTTTTCAAGGGTGAGGTAATAGGAGCCGAGAACCATATCCTGAGTGGGAACGGTAACAGGGCGTCCGTCCGAGGGCTTCAAGAGGTTGTTGGCGGCAAGCATAAGGAAGCGTGCCTCAGCCTGAGCCTCTGCGGACAGCGGTACGTGAACTGCCATCTGGTCGCCGTCGAAGTCGGCGTTGAATGCGGTACAAACAAGGGGATGAAGCTTAATAGCTCTGCCCTCGACAAGAATGGGCTCGAATGCCTGAATACCGAGTCTGTGAAGCGTAGGAGCACGGTTAAGAAGAACGGGATGATCCTTGATAACCACTTCGAGTGCGTCCCAAACCACAGGATTCTGACGCTCAACCATCTTTCTTGCGGACTTGACATTGTTAGCTTTGCCAGTCTGAACAAGTCTCTTCATAACAAAGGGCTTGAACAGCTCAAGAGCCATCTCCGTCGGAAGACCGCACTGATAAATCTTCAGCTCGGGGCCGACGACGATAACCGAACGGCCTGAATAGTCAACACGCTTACCGAGAAGGTTCTGTCTGAATCTGCCCTGCTTACCCTTGAGCATATCGGACAGCGACTTGAGTGCTCTGTTGTTGGGGCCGGTGACAGGTCTGCCGCGGCGGCCGTTGTCGATGAGGGCATCGACAGCCTCCTGGAGCATACGCTTCTCGTTGCGGACTATTATTTCGGGTGCACCAAGCTCAAGGAGCTTACGCAGACGGTTGTTTCTGTTGATAACACGGCGATAGAGATCATTAAGGTCGCTTGTTGCAAAGCGTCCGCCCTCAAGCTGAACCATGGGACGAAGCTCCGGAGGAAGCACCGGAAGCACGTCGAGGATCATCCACTCGGGTCTGTTGCCGCTCTGTCTGAATGCCTCAACTACCTCGAGGCGCTTGAGAGCCTTAGCTCTCTTCTGACCGCTTGCACTCTCTATCTCTTCACGAAGCTGTGCGGAAAGCTGATCGAGGTCTATCTCTGCGAGAAGCTCTTTGATAGCCTCTGCGCCCATGCCTGCCTTGAAGTCATCTTCATACATCAGGCGGTATTCCTCGTAATCCTTCTCATCGAGGGTCTGATACTTTTTAAGATCCGTTGTGCCGGGATCTATAACGATGTGCATCGCAAAGTAGAGAACCTTTTCGAGGTTACGGGGAGAAATGTCGAGAATGAGACCCATTCTCGAGGGGATTCCCTTGAAATACCAGATGTGGGACACCGGCGCTGCAAGCTCGATATGACCCATACGCTCACGGCGTACCTTGGAACGGGTTATTTCAACTCCGCAGCGTTCGCAGATCTTGCCCTTGTAGCGTATTCTCTTATATTTTCCGCAATGGCACTCCCAGTCCTTTTGGGGTCCGAATATCCTTTCGCAGAACAGTCCGTCCTTTTCGGGCTTGAGTGTGCGGTAGTTGATGGTTTCGGGCTTCTTGACCTCGCCGTAAGACCAGCTTCTGATCTTATCGGGAGATGCAAGACCTATTTTTATGGATTCAAAGGTATTGTTTTCCATCAGTTGACTGCCCCTTTTCAAAATATATTTTTAAGGTGACTGTTCTCAGTCGTCGTAGTCGTCAAGCTCGCCTTCATCGTCGGAGAAGATGTCGCCTTCATAGTACTCTTCATCTTCCTCTTCGTCATCAGAGAAGTCAACATCATCAGCATCATCGTCATTGCCGAGATTGAAGATATCGCCCTCTTCGTTTTCCGTGCCGTAGCCGCCGGCGGTGCCTGCATCATTGACAGAGGAGAATGCTTTATCGTCTGAAGGTGCAAAGCCGAGTTCTTCATCGGTTTGCTTGAGGTCTATCTCCTCACCGTCAGCATCAAGAACGCTGACATCAAGGCAGAGAGACTGAAGTTCCTTAACAAGAACCTTGAACGACTCGGGAATACCGGGTTTGGGAACGTTGTTGCCCTTGACAATCGCCTCATAGGTCTTGACACGTCCGACAACATCATCGGACTTGACTGTCAATATCTCCTGGAGGGTATAGGCAGCACCGTAAGCCTCGAGTGCCCAGACTTCCATCTCACCGAAACGCTGGCCGCCGAATTGAGCTTTACCGCCGAGGGGCTGCTGAGTAACGAGTGAGTACGGGCCTGTGGAACGTGCATGGATCTTATCGTCAACCAGGTGGTGAAGCTTGAGGTAGTACATGACACCGACCGTTACGGGGTTATCGAACTGTCTGCCGGTGCGTCCGTCATAGAGAATGGTCTTGCCGTCCTCTCTGAGACCTGCCTGCTTGAGAGCCTCACGAATATCCTCCTCGTGTGCTCCGTCAAATACGGGGGTCTCAACCTTATAGCCCAGGTGCTTTGCGGCAAAGCCGAGATGCACCTCGAGAACCTGACCGATATTCATTCGGGAAGGAACGCCCAGAGGGTTAAGCACGATATCGAGCGGCGTGCCATCCGGAAGGAAGGGCATATCCTCCTGTGAAAGTATTCTTGAAACAACACCCTTGTTACCGTGGCGGCCTGCCATCTTATCACCGACGGAAAGCTTACGCTTCTGGGCGATATAGCAACGAACTACCTTGTTGACACCGGGTGCAAGCTCATCGCTGTTTTCACGAGTGAACTCTTCGACCTTGACAACAATGCCGTATTCGCCGTGAGAGACCTTCAGAGAGGTATCTCTGACCTCTTTCGCCTTCTCACCGAATATTGCACGGAGAAGTCTCTCTTCAGCGGTCAGCTCGGTCTCACCTTTGGGGGTTACCTTACCGACAAGAATATCACCGGAGTGAACCTCTGCACCTACACGGATTATACCGCGCTCGTCAAGGTTGCTCAGAAGATCGTCAGAGACGTTCGGGATATCCCTTGTGATCTCCTCGGGTCCGAGCTTTGTATCTCTCGCTTCGATCTCATGCTTCTCGATGTGGATCGAGGTGTAGACATCGTTGCGAACCATCTTTTCATTGATGAGAACTGCGTCCTCGTAGTTATAGCCTTCCCAGGTCATGAAGCCGACGAGGGCATTCTTACCGAGGGAAATTTCGCCGTGATCTGTGGCAGGGCCGTCGGCAATGACATCGCCCTTTTCAACACGCTGGCCGAGGGTAACTATCGGGCGCTGATTGACGCAAGTTCCCTGGTTGGAGCGCATAAACTTGATTATATCGTAATGGTCGAGAATATTTTCATCGCTGAGTATCTCGATCTGCTGTGCATCGACCTTGGTTACACGGCCGGAATGCTTTGCAAGCACGACAACGCCTGAATCGACTGCCGCCTTGTACTCCATACCTGTACCGACTATGGGGCTGTCAGTCTTGAGCAGCGGAACCGCCTGCTTCTGCATGTTCGATCCCATAAGAGCACGGTTTGCGTCATCGTTTTCAAGGAACGGAATCATTGAAGTTGCAACCGAGACAACCATCTTGGGCGATACATCCATGTAATCAACCTTCATGCGGTCGATCTCAAGGAAGCCGTCCCTGTGTCTTGCGTTGACTCTGTCGTGAACGAATACGCCGTTTTCATCGAGCGGCTCGTTAGCCTGAGCGACGATATAATCGTCCTCGACATCTGCGGTCATATACTCAACCTCATCGGTAACACGGCCGGTTGTCTTATCAACCTTTCTGAACGGTGCCTCGATGAAGCCATACTCATTGATGCGTGCAAAGGTTGCAAGGTAGGAAATAAGTCCGACGTTGGAGCCTTCGGGAGTCTCGATGGGGCACATTCTGCCGTAATGCGAATAGTGAACATCTCGAACCTCGAAGCCTGCACGGTCTCTCGAAAGACCACCGGGGCCGAGAGCCGAAAGACGGCGCTTATGAGTAAGCTCTGCAAGCGGGTTTGCCTGATCCATGAACTGCGACAGCGGCGAAGAACCGAAGAACTCCTTTATCGCCATCATAACAGGACGGATGTTTATAAGTGACTGAGGAGTGATGTTCTCCTCCTTCTCCTGAGCCTGGAGGGTCATTCTCTCACGGACAACTCTCTCCATTCTCGAAAGACCGATTCTGAACTGATTCTGAAGCAGCTCACCAACGCAACGGATACGGCGATTGCCGAGGTGGTCGATGTCATCGGTCGTGCCTATCTTATTTGCAAGGCAGTTGATGTAGTTGATGGATGAGAAGATATCATCAATGATGATATGGTTCGGGATAAGGTCATCATGGCGAAGTCTGAGCTGCTCAAGAAGAGCCTCCTTATCCTCGCCGCACTCCTCGACTATCTCGGTTATAACCTGGAAGCGAACCTTCTCGTTGATACCTATCTCGAGAAGCTCCTCCTTAGTCACTCCCTCGGGAACATAATCCATGGGATCGACCATGCCGTTGGAGATAATCTTGACGCTCTTGCCATCGACATCAGCAACTGCGACCATAACGCCGGCACGCTCTATCTCGATAGCCTTAGCCTTGGTTACAACCTCGCCTGCATCGGCAAGAATCTCACCGGTCAGGGGTGCTATAACAGGCTCTGCAAGCTTGCAGCCTGCAAGTCTTGCGGCAATAGCGAGCTTCTTATTATATTTGTATCTGCCGACACGGGAAATGTCGTATCTTCTGGGATCGAAGAAGAGGTTATCAAGCAACTGCTGGGCGGACTCGAGAGTTACCGGCTCGCCGGGACGCAGACGCTTAAACACTTCCATGAGAGCCTCACCCTGATTCTTGGTCTCGTCTCTCTCGATTGTTGCTTCGATCCTCTCATCATTGCCGAAGAACTCACGGATCTCGTCATCTGTGCCGAGGCCGAGTGCTCTTATAAAGGTAGTGATAAGGATCTTTCTGTTTTTATCTATTCTTACATAATAGACATCGTTAATATCTGTCTCATACTCGAGCCATGCACCTCTGTTGGGGTTGATTGTGCTCGAGAACAGCTCGATACCGGTCTTGTCGTGGGTCATATCGAAGTATACGCCCGGCGAACGAACAAGCTGTGAAACAACGACTCTCTCTGCGCCGTTGATAACAAAGGTACCGCTGTCGGTCATAATCGGGAATTCACCCATAAAGACCTCGGATTCCTTTATTGCACCCGTCTCCTTGTTGAGCAGACGCACAGTAACGCGCATGGGTGCGGCATAGGTAGCGTCACGCTCCTTGCACTCCTGCACGGTGTGCTTAGTCTTCTCGTCAATGCGATAGTCGATAAAGGTCAGTACCCAGTTGCCGGTATAGTCGGTGATCTCCGCAATATCACGGAACACTTCCTTGAGTCCGACTTCGAGAAACCATTTGTACGAGTTCTTCTGAACCTCGATGAGATTTGGCATCTCCATGACTTCTTCGATCTTGCCGAAGCTCATGCGCGTGGTCGTTCCTTTTTTGACGGGCTTTACATTCAGCATAGGCCAATTCACTCCGTTCTTTTTTCTTCCGTTTCTGGTATGCCATCAATTGACAGGAGCACATATATCCCCCTGAGGAACATATACACTTTTGTCAACTGACGGCTCGAATAAAGCATTTTACAGCAACAATGAAGCTCGGTTTCGCATTTTGGGAAAGCCGTAACAGACCCTTAGTCAAAGAGACCGGGCACACAACGCTCCATTATAATTGTGCAGTTTTATATTTTACTCTTGAACCTCCGATTTGTCAAGACTTCGGAGTAATTTTTTGACAACTTTTTTAATCTGTCCGATTTAAATCGGAAAAAGAAAAGTGTATTCCCCTTTCGCACATAGAGAGTGCCGCAATAGGTAGATCGCACCGCCATCACACCGATTCGCACCGTCGAAACATACCGTGAAGACAGCGTTAGGCTGCCGACCGCCGTAGGCGGTGAGGAGTGATTGAAAAATAGTTTCAGACTTGTTTTCAAACGGTCGATTTAATCACTCCGAAACAATCCCTCAGTCAAAAATCTTTGATTTTTGACTGCTCCCTTTACACAAGTGAGCCTATTGTTGCTTCAACTTTTTACAGTTGAGCGCCGACAGCGGGGGTTGCTCGACATTCTTGGCTCGCCCTTTGGGGAGCTGTCGACGTAGCCGACCGAGGGGGTTGTTTCGGCACACTCAGCTCTCCCTTTGGAAGAGCCGAGTTTTTGCTTCGATTTTGTTTACAGTGAGAAACAAACAGGCAGGGGCAAGTCTTGTCATTGGCGTGGGCATTTTAGGTGTTATCGGGATATAAAAAGAACCCACCATACGGCAGGTTCTGATATTCACTTTTTCATCTGCTCACGCAGGTGGTTTGAGAGCAGGGCAAGTGAAGATGCCATGTTCTCATTCTGGACAAGTATGCCCTCGGGCACGACGAGATGTACGGGAGCAAAATTCCAAATCGCACGCACGCCACTCTTAACGAGCAGATCGCATATCTCCTGTGCGCCCTGAGCAGGCACGGTAATTATACCGATATGTATATTCACCTTGCGGCAGAAGCTCTCAAGCTGTGCGACGGGAAAAATCGTTTTGTCCTGAAACTCGGTCGGCTCGTTGAGCAGATCGAATGCGGCAATTATATTGAGTCCGTATGCCTTGAAGCCGCTGTAATTGAGCAACGCCTTGCCGAGGCTGCCGGCACCGACAATAACAGCATTGTCAATGTCGTTATAACCGAGGAAGGCTTCAAGCTCGGCAATAAGATCTTTTACATTATATCCGACCTTCGGCTTGCCGGAGGAGCTGACACTTGCTAGATCCTTACGCACCTGAACATCATTTAATTGCAGTGCTTCGGCAATTGTTGTAGCAGAAATATTCTTCGGTGAATCCTCCGGAAGTGCCTTTATATAGCTGAGATACAGCGGCAATCTTTGGAGAGTATGCTTGGATATATTCGTGGTCATGGGTTCACCAACCTTAAATTATACTTAGTTTAAAGTTATTGTAACACATTTTTTCGAGTTGTTCAAGTGCTCCGACACAGCGTAAGATGAGTAAAAAAATCGGGGGAGCCGCCCGAGGGCGACTCCCCTTCTCACTCAAGCTCGGTTATCGAGTTGAGATTTTATTTTTTGCTCACAGATTTAAGCAACTGTGAAAGCGGTGTTGGTAGAATCCCAAACCTGCTTGCCTGCGTCGTTGATGTACTTCGCTACTGCGCTGTACTCGCCGGCTGCAAGCTTAACGGTAACAGACCAAACCTCACCCTCATCGGTGGATACGATAGAAACGTTTGCATCGTCTCTGTCAAAGGTTCTTGTAGCACCGTTAGCGTAAACGATTCTAACCTTCTGAGCCTTGCCGTCAACTGTAATATCGACAGAGCCGTTATTTACAGTAACGTCAGTTACGCTGACAGTAGTGGAAGGCTTGGAGTCAATAGTTACACTGTAGCTATTGCCGTCACTCCACTCGTTATCGAACTTAGCCTTAACAACATACTCACCTGCTACAAGATTTACATTTACAGTCCAGATCTCATAAGCGAGATTTGTGCTGTTTGCGTAAACCTCGTTGCCATCTGCATCATAAGACTTGATGGTAACATTGGAGTTTGTTCTCGCATAGGTTCTTGAAGCACCGTTAGCGTAAACGATTCTAACCTTGTCGGCCTTGCCCGCAACCTTTATGGAGTAGTCCTGCTTGCCGCCGTAGTTCGGGGTATCATAGCTGAAGCCAAGGACAGCACCGGTTGACGCTTCGGGCTGCTCATCATAGGCAACTGTGAAGGAGGAAGTCTCAGTCTCCCAAACCTTACCAAACTTAGCCTTAGCAGTGTAGTTACCCTCAGGCAGGTTAGCATTGATTGTCCAAAGCTCGCCGCCATCAATCTTCTCAATCTTCAGAATACCTGTTGCATTGACGTCGCTTATCATGGAGGTGTTTCTATCGAACGTGCGGGTCGTGCCATCGTAAATCTGAATCTTGGTGGGCTCGCCCTTAACCTTGACAACATACAGATGCATGCCGCCGTAGTTGGGCTCTTCAGCCTTAACGGAGATGATGGAGGAGTTGTTTGCAACAAGGATAGCTGTGAATGTAATATCCTCAGTACCCATCTTGCCGACTGTCTTATCCCAACCGGTGAAGTTGTAACCGTCAACAGTGGGATTCTTGGGAGCGACTATGTCCTCGCCAACCTTGTAAGCCTTGATCTCAACGACAGAGCCGTTTGCGATGAAGGTTGCATTGTAGGACATGAGCTGAAGACCTGCGACTGCGTTGTTGATAGCAGTTGTAGCTGCATCAACTTCGCCCTGCTGGGTGTACTTCTTACCGGAGACATCGAGTGCAAGAGCTGTTGCAAGAGCATTTCTTGTAGCCTCGGTGTACTTCTTAGCATAGTCAGCCTCAGCGATCTTCTTCTCTGCTGCTGCCTTTGCTGCATTGTAGTTGGTGTAGTCAGCGTCATTCTCAGTCCACTTGGAGGTCAGGGTGACATTTTTAGCAGGCATGGTCGAGGGAACTTCCTCGTTCCAGCCACTCCATGTGTAGCCTGTTCTGTCATCGGGCTGGGATACGGAAACCGTAGCACCGTAATAAACGTCTGATGTTACGCCATCAACAGAGAGGACGTACTTGTTACGCTCATAGTAAACCTTAAGAGTTGTGCTGCCGTCGCCCTTGATAGTAGCGGACAGCGTGCTCTTTTCGTTATCAACTGTGAAGCCTGTGCGCTCCTCTGCGGTTAAGTTAGCAGTATCGCCGGTAGCACCGGGCTTAGTGGCAGGAGTACCCTCAAGGGCATACTTTCCGTCAAGACCCATTACATAGATCTCAACCTTGTAGGAAGCCTCACCTTCAGTGTAAATTGCTGTGATGGTGATGTCCTCAACGCCCATCTTGCTTACATCCTTGTCCCACGAACCGACATAGCCGGCCTTTGCAGGAACATCGGGAACATTGATTGTTGCGCCGACCTCATAAGACTTATCGGAAACGGTTACGCCGTCTGCGATGAAGGTTGCCTTATAGGACATGAGCTGAAGACCTGCGACTGCGTTGTTGATAGCAGTTGTAGCTGCAT
>CAYLQT010000013.1:20757-53984 GCA_964386035.1 uncultured Clostridium sp.
AGCGGACAGCGTGCTCTTTTCGTTATCAACTGTGAAGCCTGTGCGCTCCTCTGCGTTTGCGTTAGCAGTAGTGTCGGTAACACCGGACTTAACTGCATCTGAGCCTTCCTGCGTATACTTTCCGTCAAGACCCATTACATAAGTCTTAACAGTATAGGAAGAATTGCCTGCAATATAGCTACCGCTGAAGGTGATGTCCTCAACGCCCATCTTGCCAACGGTCTTATCCCATCCGGAGAAGGTATAGCCGGGCTTATCAGCGACTGTAGGAGCAACGATGTCGTCTCCGACCTTGGTCGGGACATCTTCAAGCTTTTCACCGTCAACCATGAAGGTTGCGGTGTAGGTCTCCTTGACGAGGCCTTTGACAGCGGCGTTGATAGCTGCGGTCTGATTGTCAACTATCTTCTGCTCGCTGAGCTTCTTGCCGGAGACATCAACTGCGAGAGCATTTTCGAGAGCCTGTCTGCTTGCTGCAGTGTAGGTCTTCTCATAATTTGCAATGCTCTTTGCGGCATTTGCTTCTGCAACTGCTATATCGTAGTTGTCATAGTTTGCGGGATTCTCGTTCCAACTAGCGGTAAGGGTAACATTCTTAGCCGGCATGGTGGTGGGAATCTCGCCACTCCACTTGTCGAAGGTATAGCCTGTCTTCTCGGGAGTGGGAAGCGAAACAGTTGCACCATAGTAATATGTAGCATCCGAAAGATCGGTGTTAGCAAATGTTATGGTGTACTGGTTACGCTTGAAGTAAACGCTCAGAACAAGCGAACCGTCGCCTGCGATAGTACCGGTGAGCTTGCTCTTGGAAGTATCAGGAGAGAAGCCCTCGGGAGCAGTGGTGGTGCTTGTGATATCAGCGATAGAACCCGTCTCGCCTGCGCCCTCATAGGAGCTGGAGGGAGTTGAGGAATATCCACCGGTGGTATCCATCTGATAAACATTTACAGTGTACTTTGTATCTGTGTTGTTTGCAAAGACAGCCTCGAAGGAAGCGTCGGTGTCAAACTTTGCAGGTACATTGCCCCAACTTGCGAAGTGCATACCTGCAGGAGCCTGCGGGGCTGCGATGGAGCTAAGGTCAACGTCATCGCCCTGGTTGCCGGAAAGAGTAGCGTGGACAACACCGTCTACAGTGAAGGTAAAGGTGACAGTCACGATGTCGGCAAGGGTAAGACGCTTCCAGTTGTAAATAAGGTTGTTCATAGCCTCACGAACCTGCGTACGCATGGTTGTGGTGGCGTTGAACGAGCTTGAAACTGCCTGTGCATAAGCGAGAGACTTAGCATAAGACTCCCATCTGTCTGCATTATACAGTGAAGCGTTTGCGGAATCGATAGCGCACATTGCTATTGCACTGTCGAGGTGGGTCTTAACAGCATCGAGCTTGTTAGCAAGGATTCTGGGACCCCACCACTCAACCTGCTGCTCTGCATAAGCAACATCGGTAGCGGAGATGGCAGGAGCTTCCCACTCTGCATAGGCGGTCTGCCATGCTGCATGGGCGGTTTCCCAAGCTGCAAGATCATCATTGTACTGAGTCAGCTCTGCAAGAGTTGCATCCTCACCCGGCTCCTCGGGCTTTACGGGCTCAACAGGAGGAAGGGTGGAATTATACAGGTTCATTGCACGGTTTCTGGCCTCTTTCCAACCGCTCCAGATAACGCCGTCAAAGTCGTCATAGCCGAAGTAGTTGTAGTCTGCATCCCAATAAACGGCATCAGCCGCATTGTCTGCGCCCTGAACTGCCTGAACAGCAGCCTTCAGCGTATTAACGGAAGCAGAGCTCTTGTGACCTTCGCCGTAGTCCTTGATGACGGTCTGACCGTCCTCGGACATCTTCTCGCCGCCGTCAAGCTGATAAATAGCCTCTTCAAGGGCATCATAAGCAGTCTTGAACTGTGCAAGATAAGAAGCATCGGTAAACTGTGCTATCATACCGGGTCTCTTTGTGAGGAGAGCCGCCTTGAGAAGTGCATTCTCGTAGTTTGCCCAAAGAGCATCTACGTCAGAACCAGCAGCATACTGTGTTCTGTCTCTGTTGGCGTTGATAGCGCCGTTCACAAGTCCGGGAAGCTTGTAGTCGTTGAAAGTGATGAAACGGGTCGAGCCGTGCCATGTAGATTCATAAGTGGAGAAAGTAGTCTTTCTACCGATTACGAGACCGTACTTGAGAGTGTAGTCAGAACCGACGGGGAAAGAATCGACTCTCTCAACACCTGCCTTGAGCTCCCAAAGGTTGACCCAGGCGGTCTTATTATCGTCCTTGTGGACGAGAATACCGTGAGGCACGTAGTTCGAATCCGACTTATACATCGGATCTTCAAGATAATCATCCGAAGGCTGGAAGTACGCGGACAGATCGCCTACTTCGTATGAAGTCGCGTTGGAGAGATAATACTTAGTAGCATCACCGTTTCTTGCGGACGCTCTGACACCTTCAATCGTCTTGAACGGATCCTTGTTGTTCTGATTAAAGAGAACAAGTGCGGGAGGCGGATTGTGGGTCACGTTGCTTTCAATGTTGTTATTCTTCTTAGCGGGACCGGCGTCCTTGGTGTAAGCCGCAGAACCCTGGTCAACATCGGCAATACTCTTAACATAAGTATAAGTTCTTGCGACGAGAGGCTCAGCGGTAAGATAGGAGCCGTCCTCAACAAGGACATGGTAATTGACGGTGAGGATGACAAGTGAATCATCGGTAGTGCCGGTGATGCTTGCATCAACCTCTTCAGCACCGTTTATGACGGTACCGACGGTAAGTCCGCCGACTGCGGGAGCGGCAACAGCAGCGCCGTTCATATTATAAGCCGCCGTGGAAAAACCGGTTATCACATACTTATAAAGAGCATCCTGTGTGAAGTTGCCGTTTCTGTCAGTGTAGCCCTTGTTTATACCCTTGGAAGCATTCTTAACGGTGATGGTGTAATCGCCGTTAACTCTGTCCTTGGCATTGAACTTCATCTGGCCGAACTTCGACTTGCACACAAGGTCGCCCATTGCCTGTGCCACGATATTGAGTATCGGAGGAACGAGCTGATCCTTATAATTGTTGAGATTGTTGAGAAGGTTATCAACGATAACCGCCAGCTCATTGTTATTGATTATAGTATCAAGCGATGCATAATACTTAGTCGAAATAGTGCCGGGGATAATTGCGTTGAGAACATCTGTTACAAGTCTGACTATCGACTGCTTGAGAGACTGAGTAGCGAAAACGCCATTCGGGTTTCTCACGAAGAGGTCAGTCAGGCAGGAGATATTCGTGTCAACGAGAAGACCGTTGAGAATATCATAAATCAAATTCTTGAAGATGGTCTCACTGCCACTGTCAGAATATTTCGCGGGAAGAATTGATTTATCTAACAGAGCAAAGATAACATCATCAAGTGCCTTCCAACCGTCCGATGTATCAACATTGGTGGTCGGAAGAAGACCGGTATAGTACTGCGGGTCAGCCGCTACCCACTGGAATACGGTGGTGAGCGTCTTATCGAGTCCCTGACCGTAAGCAAGACCGTCTCTGACGCTGCCTGCGTTAAGGTCCATACCGGGGTTGACGTTATAAACAACATAATCTGCAAGCATGTCAAGGATACCCTGGACAGTCTTGGGATAGCTGCTGTAGTCTCTCTCGGGAACGAACTGAGCCATAAGCTGCTTGACTATCTCCCAAACAACGCTGACAGTGCTGTCAACATTCTCGGGGATGTACATATAGCCGACTGAGCCGTTGACTATAGAGCGTACTACATAAGCTACAACCTGATCATCCGTCATAGCGTCGATCTCTTCAGGGGTAGCGATGTGCTTCTGCCATGAGGGGAAGAAGCTGCCGCCGGTCTCCTTGAGAACGAATCTGCCAAGAGCCATGATGTTCGAGGTCAGATTGGAATTGTCACCTGCAACCCATCCGCTGTAGTTCTTCATAAGACCGTTAACAGCATCACCGAGGATGTTGTTAAGCTGATCGATGAAGGTCTGTCCTGCGGGGACGGTGACACTCTTGAACTGATAGCCCTTATTGAAAAGGCCTGCAAGAGTCTCATCCTTGTCGATCTCGGCATCCAGCCACGGCATAAGATCCGTGTTGAGCATATCGACTGCGATGTCATTGTAAGCAACCTGAAGAACTTCCTCAATCAAGTCATAAACGGGCTTGGTCGAGTTAATGTCGAGGAGAGAGCTGACCGAAGTAGGAATCTCCGGCACATCAGCGAGCTCGGTATCGATAAGCACCTGAAGCATATTATCGATATTGTTCCTTGCATCGCCTGCTGCATAATCTTCGGTGGGATAAACCATTTCCCAAACCATCTCTCTTACCATCTTGGCAATATCAATGTCCATATCGACAAGAGAGTTGATGACACCGAGGCTTGCGCCGCCGTCTCTTCTCTGTTTACCGATACCGCCGATGACAATCTTCTTGATAACGGCTCTGTTGTCCTTATGGCCAAGGAAAGCGAGGAGAGCCTTAACAACTCCGACATCGCCCGAATTGGCTCTGCTGACATTCTTAAGCGGGTCTCTGTTAAGATCGTCAGCTGCGCCGCAAAGACCGAGAAGAATATTACCAAGAACACTGTAAATACTGGAAATAGCAGCATCTATGGAACGAAGATCGAGCTTTGCGATAACGATATCTTCGTAGATATCCTCCTTCTTGAGCATTACATCTACCGAGTCAAGAAGTGCCGACGCATACTGTTCTGTGGTCAGAACCGCAGTATCAGTAAAGTCGTACTGTGTCAGCGCATCATCCTTATAAGCCTGATAAGCACTTGCACCGGCTGTTGCCGATGAAAGGATCATCAGTGAAGCAAGGAAGATCGCTAACAAGCGTTTCATTTTCTTCAAATTTACACCTCCATGAATAAATTTTCACCATATATAATAGCATCCCGTCTCCCGCGTATTGACGGAACACGATTGGCGACTGCATTATGCTTCGCAACCATAGCAAAGCAAGAGAGTGTGGCACTCTCTCTGTATAAAGAATAAACCCCGACAGGGCACTTTGTCAAGGAGTTTAGAATCTTTTAATAAATTTTGTACACTTTATGCAAAAGAAAAAGAAATATTTGCACAACTAAATCCGCAAAAAGTTGCTTAACTCGTTGAAAATCGGCGTTTTAAAGTGATTTTGGCACTAAGACTCGATTTATAATGCAATAAAAACATTTTATCCCGATTCACGAGAGGGTAAATTGCACAAAAAATGAGGCGAAAACAGAATAATAATGCTGTATTTCTCTCTAAAGAATATTAAGACGGCACATATGGCATTTTTGGCAAAAAATTGCAACAAAAAAGCAATTCCGCAGGAAAAAATATGCCGCCCAACCGCAAAAACTGCAACCACATCCACCCAGCCGACCCGAGCCGAAGCAAAACTTGGCTCGCCTGTGTAAGGGGTGCTGACAGCGAAGGTGACTGAGGGGGCTGACTTCGCTTGCACAAGCCAATCGTCATCCGTCAACTATCCTCCCCACATTACAATCTCTATACCTTTTATATATAAGGAATTTTTTGAGGGTCAGATTTGCTCTGTTTAAGTCGTGAAAGATATATCGAAAACTGCTGTAAAATCGGGGTCGTCCATTGCACTCGGTCACGGTTGCCTGTGTGCGTTCACTTCCTCGGCAAGATTCTCAACCGCCCTGCTGAACTCCGATGCGGTATGTCTGCCGATGGAAAACATCTCCTGATAATGGGCATAGCCCTTGAAAAACAGCTTTTCCGCCAATTTTCCGTAGCCTGCGAAGAACATACAATAATCATTATCGGGAATTATGTAGCCGAGTGCATCGTTTGCAAGGCCAAACACGGCGGTATCGCCGCCGACCGCCTCTACAAGGCTCTTGAAATCGCTCCCCTGCCGTGTGATGCTGTTATCCGCCAGCATATCACCCGTACCGCTGACCAGTCCCGGGGTTATCTCGCCCGGAACAAGGACGATTTTCAGTGCATTTTTATCGCCAAATTCGTAATATCCCGTCTCGGTCACAAGCTCGTACTCGCCTTTTTTCGGCCTTTGCATATCAAAGCACGCAAAGCCGAGCTTGCCGATGAGCTTTTCAAGCGGATTTTCGACTTTCAGCGTGATTTTTTTGTGTGCGGCGGTCATTCTCGGCTCAAGCTCACGCTCGCAGACTGCCTCTATACCTATCCGTCTGACCGCATCCCTGTACGCCTCGCCCCTGCCCTCGGTGCAAAGCAACGGGTCACGCTCAATTTCATCCTGTTTTTTCGTCATCGCAACAACTAATCTGCCGAGATCGCCGCCCAATGCCTCCGTCTGCCGTGTAAAGTGTTCCTCCTTTACACCGCCTGCGCTCCTGTTCGGATATATTCCGTTGACTGCGGCGTTAAAAAATATGAAATTATCCCCTGCCTCGTTTATCACCTTTTCCATATAAAACGGGAAATCGGCAGAGAGCATATTTCCCTTATTCGCCTTGATTTTCAAGCCATTTGCATAAGGATGTGCGCCAAAATTCACTATGACCGTCTCTGCGGCGTTCGGGTCATTCGGCACGAAACGCAGACGGTTGAGCCGTGGCGAATATTCCTTGGGCGGTCGCTTTGCAAAGGCAAAAGCCTTTACACCATAATCGGCAAGCGGTACTGA
The DNA here is from genome assembly GCA_964386035.1 of uncultured Clostridium sp. Classification (GTDB taxonomy): domain Bacteria; phylum Bacillota; class Clostridia; order Oscillospirales; family Acutalibacteraceae; genus CAG-177. The sequence goes on from CAYLQT010000013.1 coordinate 27,392, forward strand.
CTGCAAATCGTTTTTCGCCGCCGAATTGAGCTCTTCAACACTGTTTGTGCCTATCTGTGCGAGGTAAAGTCTGCCCGGCTGTATTCTGCCCACGGCTTCCTCCGCCGCTTCAACCACTCGCTGAGTCACGAGCGAGAGAAAGCCGCTGTCTACGCTCGGGGTAAGCACTTTTCCTTTTTTGAGATCGGAGAGATTTTTCAAAAGTTTTTTGCCCGTCACGCTCCAAATTCCCATGGTGTCAACCGAGCTGTGAGCGTGGGTGGACAGGACATTCACGCACGCAACGCCGTTCTCACGGCAAAAGCCGTCAAGCTTCGAACGTATACGCCCGACCGCCGAGTTGGTAAGTCCGATACAGTCAACGGCACAAAACACCTCAACAGGTCTGCCCTCTCCGTCACTCAGCGCAACCGCACGCACCTTTATATCATCAAGCACGCCGACAGCACGGCGAGGCGGAACGGACAGGTTGCCGCCGATATAATATTTTTGCACATTCTCCGGCGTTATGCTCCGCTGTGAATAGCCGAGATGCCACGAATCACCCGAGCACCTCGCAACACGAATATCGCTCGGCGTATCGGCTGACGCAGTTTGAGTATCAAAATTCACGGGGTCGGGCAATCTGCCGTTCATTTTTTCAAGCAGTCGATTCAGCCTTTTCTCCGCATTGAACGCCCGTTTTGCACCTTTTTCAAATTTTTCGTCAAAATTGTAATACATCATCGGTCTCCTTTTTTTGTAAAGCGTATAAGCTTTACACGCAAAATGCCGTCATTCTCTCGACATTCACAGCATATGATTCCTTGGCGGTCATCATCACGCCGCCTTTTCCTCTTAATAATACCCCGTTTCACCCAATATGGCAAGTCTTGCCTATTCACGAACAGTACAAATTTTCTTTACTTTGTTTTAACGCTTTTTTACTATTCAGTACACAATCGGGTGGTATTATATCGGTGTAGTGAGAGGGAAGCAGTTCCGAAACTACCTATTGAAAGGACATCATTAAAATGAAAAGCAATTCCTGCGTGCTCGTTTGTGTGACTCCGCAGAAACAGTGTGAACAGCTTATCCGCTCGGGTGCCGTCATTGCCCGTCAGTACGGCGTGCCGCTCGAGGTGCTCAGTGTTTTCCATGAGCGTGACGGTTCAAGCCCCGATCCGCAGGTTCTCGAAGAATTATACGAATGTGCCCGCAAAGAGAACGCCCAGATGAGCGTTTATTTTAACGACAGCCCCGTCATTCTCTCCGCAGTTATTGCGAAGAAAAAGGGTGCGGTGGACATCGTGGTGGGATTCCCGAAGGAACGCAGTACGCATTTTGTCTCGTCTCTGCGTATGCTCCTGCCCAATGTGCAGATAAGCATGGTCGATGTCGATGACGGCGGCAAAATCTATCGCATGATACCGCAAGAAGCACAACAGCAATACGAAATCGTCGGCGCTTGACCCGACATAATTACAACAACTACGGCTTTTCCGTTTTTTTCATTGTTATTCTCCAAAAACCAAGAAAGCGAGCAGACTCCACACTGCTCGCTTTCTTGGTTTATTTATGTAAAGTTAATCTACTTTACATCACTTGACTGTTTCTATGCCCTTATCGGCGGTTTTACACAGATGGACACTCTTAACAAGTCCGCTCCTTTCAAGCTCGTCACGGCACTCGGCGGCATCGGACTCGCTTTTAAACAGCCCGAATACGGTGGGGCCGCTTCCGCTCATCTGAGCAAGCGAAGCATTATGACGGCGCATAATGCTCTTTATCCTGACTCGCTCGGGCACTTCGATAGTCTGCTCAAAAACATTGCCTGCGTGTAGGCACATACCGTCAAAGTCACCATTCGCCGCCGCATCGAGCATGGCAACCTTGTTCGGGTGATAAATAAACTGCGCCGAATCGAAATCGCCGTATGCCCTTGCAGTTGACACGCCCGACGAAGGCTTTGCAAGCACCGCATAGCACTCACCGATATTCGGAAGCGGTGAAAGTATTCCGCCCGTATGCTGAGAGAGCATGGTGCCGCCCATAATGCAAAACGGCACATCGCTGCCTATCTTCAAGCCTATGTCACACAGCTCACGGGGGCTGAAATTCGCTGAAAAAAGCTCATTCAAGCCGACAATGACCCCTGCACCGTCCGCACTGCCGCCGGCAAGTCCGGCTTCAAAGGGGATGTTTTTCTCGATATGTATATCTACGCCCCTGCCCTCAAGACCTGCCACCTGCAAAAACAGCTCCGCCGCACGAAAGGCTATATTTCTCCTGTCTGTAGGCAGCTCGGGTTCAGAGCAGGTCAGGCGTATTTCGCCGCAGTCATTCTCGCTGACGGTAATATTATCCGCAAGCGACACCGACTGCATAACCATAAACAGCGAATGATAGCCGTTTTGAAGGCGTGCCAAAATATCCAAAAAAAGGTTTATCTTTGCATTCGCACGAAGCTCGATTTTCATAAAAGCACCTCTTATTCTATGGGTATCTGAACGGGTGTGCGGTTCTGGAACAGCGTCACACTGTCAAATCCGCTGCGCTTTGCTATCTCCATACCCTCGCTCACGCCTGCGCCGATGTCCTTTGCGTCGTGTGAATCCGAGCCGACCGTCACCATCTCGCCGCCGAGGAGACGAAAACGCCTTACTACATTCTCCTCGGGCATTGTCCTGCGAAGCTCTTTACGCAGTCCCGAGGTGTTTATCTCAAGTGCCTTGCCGTTTTGGACGAGCAAGGTCAAAATCTCATCTATCTTGTCCGAGAACTTATCCATATCCACTTCGATTTTGTGATCACCGACAATATATCTCAAGGGATATGTCAAATGTGCGAGGGAGTCGAACTTTGCCCAGCGTGCAAGCTTTATCAGCTCATCAAAATAACGATTGAGCACATCCGTCACATCAAGCTCGGAATAATCAAGATACATAAAGTCCTTCTCATCCTTAAAATTATGCACAGAGGCTATCACGAAATCATACGGCAGGTCGGTTATTATTTTCTCCGCCGTGCTAACATCGTACATCGGCTGTCCAAGCTCGATTCCCGTGCAGACTAACAGCTTGCCACAAAAGGCCGAGCGTGCCTTTGAAACGTCTATAAATGACTGCAACGCCGCTCTGTCGTAGTGGTCACGCCTGTATGCATCCGTCTCTACATGGTCGGTAAAGGCTATGGCTCTGAGTCCTGCCATATCCGCACATTCGCACATATACATGGCGGAATGGTGTCCGTCGGGCGAATTGTCGGTGTGAACATGTGTATCGATTATTCTGTGCGGCATCGTTTTACCTCCATGGCATTGATATATATTATAATAACATATTTTTCGGCACAGTAACAGTACAAAACATAAAAAAGTTTATTTGTTGGAGCAGTATTGAGAAACAGCATAAAATATGGTAGAATATATTGTAAATCAGTATAAAACAAGGAGACAAAAAATGAGAGCTGTTTTAACCGTAACAGGTAAGGATATGATAGGCATACTCGCTGAGGTGTCAAGCAAATGCTCTTCACTCAACGTGAACGTGACCGAGGTTACGCAGAGCGTTCTTCAGGATCTTTTTTGCATGATAATGCTCGTTGATATGGAAAAATGCTCCGTTCCCCTCTCCGAGTTTTCGGATATTATGGCACAGCTCGGCCAAGAGCACAGTCTTGACATTCATGTGATGCATGAGGCGGTTTTTGATTCCATGTACCACGTATGATTGAATTTTGAGAGGATCCTTCGCATGATAAACACAGGTGACATTCTCGAAACCATTCGCATGATCGAGGATGAGAATTTAGATATACGCACCATAACCATGGGTATTTCCTTGCTCGACTGCTGTTCGCAGGATATTGACGACTCCTGCCGCAGGGTGTATGACAAAATAATCCACCGTGCCGAAAACCTCGTCAGGGTCGGCAATGAAATTGAAAAGGAATTCGGCGTTCCGATAATAAACAAGCGTGTTTCCGTCACACCAATCGCAATGCTTGCGGCGGCTTCGGGCGGAGACCCCGTAAAATATGCCATGACGCTCGAAAAAGTCGCCCGTGAAATAGGCGTAAACTTTATCGGCGGCTATTCGGCACTCGTTCAGAAAGGCTTTGCGCCCGGTGATGAGGCTCTGATAAAGAGCATACCCGAGGCTTTGGCGGCAACCGAGCACGTCTGCTCAAGCGTAAACATAGGCTCGACAAAGGCCGGTATAAACATGGATGCCGTGGCAATGATGGGAAAAATCATAAGAGAATCTGCCGAGCTGACCGCCGACAACAACTGCATCGGTGCGGCAAAGCTCGTTGTGTTCTGCAATGCACCCGAGGACAATCCGTTTATGGCAGGCGCATTCCACGGCCCGGGTGAGCCGGAGAGCGTGATAAACGTAGGCGTATCGGGGCCCGGAGTGGTTCGCTGTGCGCTCAAGAAGATACCTGACGGCAACCTTACCGATGTTGCCGACACAATAAAAAAGACCGCATTCAAGATAACCCGTCTGGGTCAGCTTATCGCAAGCGAGGCCTCACGCAGGCTTGATGTGCCGTTTGGCATAGTTGATCTCTCCCTCGCTCCCACTCCTGCCGTCGGTGATTCCGTCGCCCACATTCTCGAGGAAATAGGGCTTGAGCAATGCGGCGCACACGGCACTACGGCGGCACTCGCCCTGCTCAACGATGCCGTCAAAAAGGGCGGAACGATGGCTTCCTCCCATGTCGGCGGTCTTTCGGGTGCATTCATCCCCGTTTCCGAGGATGCCGGTATGATAGATGCCGCCCGTTCGGGTGTGCTAAAAATCGAAAAGCTTGAGGCTATGACGGCAGTGTGCTCCGTCGGGCTTGATATGATAGTTGTCCCCGGAGACACCACCGCAGATGTGCTCTCCGCTATAATAGCGGACGAAGCGGCAATAGGTATGGTAAATTCAAAAACCACGGCTGTACGCCTCATTCCGGCAATAGGCAAGCAGGCAGGCGAGGAATTGAATTTCGGCGGTCTGCTCGGCTCAGGGCCGATAATGCCGCTCAACACCGCCTCACCCCAAAAAATGATTTCACGAGGCGGCCGTATACCGGCTCCGCTTCAAAGCCTAAAAAACTGATAAAGGGATGTTTAAATTATGAAAGTTCTTGTCACCGGTGCCAAAGGTCAGCTCGGCTTCGATGTTATAAAGCGTTTAAACGAGCTTCATGATGAGCCGATAGGCGCAGACAGAGATGAATTCGATATAACCGACAAAAAGAGTACCGAGGATTTCATTCTCGCTCTCAAGCCCGATGCCGTCGTTCACTGTGCTGCTTACACAGCCGTGGACAAGGCGGAGGACGATGCGGAAAATTGCAGAAAAGTAAATGTTGACGGTACCGAGAACATAGCTCTCGCCTGCCGAGAATGCGGAGCAAAGCTCGTTTATATCAGCTCAGACTATGTTTTCGGCGGAGTCGGCACTCAACCGCTCGAGACCGATTCAACCACCGCACCGCAGAATGTATACGGTAAAACAAAGCTTGGCGGCGAGGAAAAGGCCAAAATATGCGAAAAGCATTTCATCATCCGTACCTCATGGGTATTCGGCATAAACGGCGGCAATTTCGTCAAAACGATGCTTCGCCTTGCCGACACACATGACAGTCTCACGGTGGTTGACGACCAAACAGGCTCTCCAACCTACACGCCCGACCTTGCAAGGCTCATTTGCGACATGATAAAAACCGAAAAATACGGCACATATCACGCTTCAAATGAGGGCTACTGCACATGGGCGCAGTTTGCAAGCGAAATAATGCGACAGGGCAAGAAGAGTGCAAGAATCATCCCCTGCACCACCGCCGAATATCCGGCAAAGGCTCTTCGTCCCGAAAATTCACGACTTTCAAAGCGTTGCCTCGACGAGACAGGCTTCGCCCGTCTGCCCGAGTGGCAGGACGCATTGACGAGATTCCTCAAAGAGCTTGATTAAATCGCATTTTTGTAGTATAATAAATTGATTTAAATATGCGTTCTTATTCTGAAAGGAGGAGCTTCCTTGATAAGACTTGAAAACCACCTCGGCGTTATTGAGATCGCACAGCCCTATTTCGTCTCTCTTATAGGCAACGCCGCATCATCCTGCTTTGGTGTTGCAGGAATGGCAAACAGCAATATGCGTCAGGGTCTTCGCTCTATGATAAAAAGAGACGGAGCCTATGCCGACCAGGGCATTTCGGTTCGTAAGGACAGCGAAGGTCTCATAATCGACCTGCACATAATCGTTACCTACGGAGTAAATATTGCCGCTATATGCAAGAGCATAGTCAACAAGGTCAGATACACCGTCGAAGAAGCCACTGAGCTTCAGGTCAAGGCGGTCAATGTCTATGTTGACGGAATGAAGAACGAATAAAACCGTTAGCAGGTTCTGCTTTGGGAGGAAAATAAAATGAACATTACAGGAGTTCTTTTGCGAAACGCCGTCATAAGTGCGGCGCAGAGCATAACGGCTCGCCGGCAGGAGATAGACGCACTCAACGTCTTCCCCGTGCCCGACGGCGACACAGGCACAAATATGTCGATGACCATAACCAACGCCGCCCGTGAGGTTTCAGTCAAGGGCGAAAATGAGAGCGTGGCATCGGTCGCAGGCTGCGTAGCTTCGGGTTTGCTCAGAGGTGCAAGAGGCAACTCGGGAGTTATTCTCTCACTTATATTCCGCGGAATTTCAAAGGGTCTCAAGGGACTTGATGAGGCTGACGGTGCAGCGATAGCCTCGGCACTTGAGCGTGGCAGTGCTTCGGCATACAAGGCTGTCATGAAGCCCACGGAGGGCACGATTCTGACGGTTATCCGCACTGCTTCCGAATATGCACGCAAGGCAGTGGACAGCGGCGAAAACGATGCAGTGAAGGTCTTTGACATTGCGCTCGAGGGTGCAAATGTCGCCCTTGCAGATACACCGAACATTCTCCCCGTGCTCAAGAAGGCAGGCGTTGTTGATGCAGGCGGCAGCGGACTTGTTTGCATTTTCACAGCCATGTCGGCAGTGTTCAACGGCAATGAGGTCGAGCTTTCCGCCCCCGAAATGCCGTCGTCTCAGAGTGCAGCCGAGGTAAGCGCCGCAGGTATGGCGGATGCCGATATTCGCTTCACCTATTGCACCGAGTTTATCGCAAACCGTGAAAACAGCAAGGATCCCAGAGAGCTTCGTGCTTATCTTGAGTCGATTGGTGACTGCGTTGTTGTGGTTGACGATGAACAGATAATCAAGGTTCATGTTCACACAAACGCTCCCGGCAACGCCATTCAAAAGGGCATTGAGTACGGTCAGCTTGTGAATATGAAGATAGAGAATATGCGTCAGCAGCATCAGAATGCACAGTGGGGTTCAGCTCCCGCCGAACAGTCTGCACCGATAAAGGAAGTTGAGCCGACTAAGCCGTTCGGTTATGTCGCAGTCGCTTCGGGCGACGGAATCTGTGAACTTTTCTCCGAGCTTGGCGCAGATCAGATTGTCAGCGGCGGTCAGACTATGAATCCGAGCACCGACGATCTTTTGAAAGCGGTTCTCGCAACTCCCGCAGAGCACGTTTTCATTCTTCCCAACAACAAGAATATCATCATGGCGGCAGAGCAGGTCGATCCGCTGACCGAACGCAGTGTACATGTGCTGCACACAAAGACAATTCCGCAGGGAATTGCCGCTATGCTCAATGTTGACGATTCACTCTCCGCAGAGGAAAATCATCTCACAATGATGAAGGCGGCAGAGAAGGTATCGACAGGTCTTGTCACCTTTGCCGCAAGAGACAGCTCAATAGACGGTCAGGCTGTGCGTGAGGGGCAGATACTCGGCATGGAAAACGGCAAAATAACCACCGTTGAAACCAATGTCATTCAGGCGGCTTACAGAGTCACAAAGCACCTGTTCAAGCGTGGCTCTTCCTCACTCGTCACAATAATCTACGGAAACTCCACCACCGAGGCGCAGGCAGAAGAGCTTGCTTCAAAGCTCACCGCAAAATTCGGCTCGGATATTGAGATTTCCGTCATCAACGGCGGTCAGCCCGTATACTATTTCATCATTTCGGTCGAATAATATGAAGCTCGATACTGATATAAAATACTTAAAAGGCGTTGGCGAGAGGCGTGCCGCATTACTCATGCGGCTTGGCGTCTCTGATGTCAACGCCCTTTTGCGTCTCTATCCCCGTGTTTACGAGGATTGGAGCAAAATAAAAAGTATTGCCGAGGCTCAGATAGGCGAAGTATGCTGTGTAAAAGGCATTGTCGGCTCACCCGTCAGAAAGGCGATGATACGCAAAGGTCTGACGCTCTACAAAACAGAAATAACCGACGGCAGCGGCATCATGGGCATAACAATATTCAACAGCAAATTTGCCGCCGAAAAGCTCAATGTCGGTGAGGAATATCTGTTTTTCGGCAAGGTCACAGGCAATCTTTACCGCAAGGAAATGAGCTCCCCCGAAATTGAGCCTGCCGAGGGTGCGGACAGAATAAGACCGATTTATCCGCAAACGCAGGGGCTTACCTCAAAGGTTATCGAACGGCTTATAAGAACCGCCCTGAACGCTTGCAGAGACGAGTTTCAAGACCCCATTCCACTGTGGCTCAGAGAAAAATACTGTCTGATGAGCCTTGCCGATGCGGTAGAGAATATACATTTTCCAAAGACCCCCGACTACTGCGAGGAGGCTCGCCGCCGACTGATATTCGAGGAGCTGTTGATATTACAGCTCGGTCTGCAAAAAATGCGTTTAAATTCGCAAAAAAACGCCGGTGCAGTGCTCGAAAAAGACTATAGCTCGGAGTTTTTCGCCCGTCTCCCCTTTCGCCCCACCAATGCACAACGCAGAGCTGTGAGCGAGGCTATGCAGGATATGATGAGCGGCAGGCAAATGAACCGCCTGTTACAGGGAGATGTCGGCTCTGGCAAAACCGCAGTTGCGGCGGCTCTCGTCTATTCAGCCGCAAAAAACTCAATGCAGTCCGCTCTCATGGCACCGACCGAGGTGCTTGCCGCACAGCACTATAAGACCTTCTCAAAGCTCTTTGAAGGCTCGGATATAACCGTCGAATTGTTGACAGGTTCGGACACTGCAGCTCAAAAAAAACGCAAAAAAGCGGCTCTCAGGGACGGAGAAATAGACCTGCTCATCGGCACTCACGCAATAATACAATCGGATGTTGAATTTAAGTCGCTCTCGCTCGTCATCACGGATGAACAGCACCGTTTTGGCGTCGAGCAACGCAATGCGCTCGGTGAGAAGGGAGAAAATCCACACCTCTATGTCATGTCGGCAACACCGATCCCACGCACGCTGGCGTTGATAATCTACGGCGAGCTTGATATTTCAGTGCTCGATGAGCTGCCGCCCGGCAGACAGAAAATAGAGACCTACGCCGTCTCCTCGGAGCTTCGTGAGCGTGCTTACAATTATGTCAAGAAGCACCTTGACGCAGGGCGGCAGGGTTATCTCATATGTCCTCTCGTTGACGAGGGCGAAAGCGACGTTGAGCTTGCCTCCGCCGTGAAATACGCCGAAGAGCTTCAAAACGGCAAATTCAGCGGCTACAGTGTCGGCCTTATGCACGGCAAGCTGAAGAATACCGACAAGAAAAAGGTCATGCAGGACTTTTCAAGCGGCAAAATTCAGCTTCTTGTTTCTACAACCGTCGTTGAAGTCGGTGTCGATGTGCCAAACGCCGTTATTATGGTTATAGAAAACGCAGAGCGATTCGGTCTGTCTCAGCTTCATCAGCTCAGAGGACGAATAGGCAGAGGCGAATATAAATCGACCTGCATACTCATCACGGATGCCGCAAATGATACGGCAAAACGGCGAATGAAAGTAATGGAATCAACAACAGACGGCTTCAAAATTGCCGACGAGGACTTGAAGTTGCGAGGCCCGGGCGAATTCTTCGGTTCAAGACAGCACGGACTGCCCGAGATGAGGATAGCGGATATGCTCTCCGACCGTGAGACACTCGAGGAAACACGCCGTGCCGCCGCCGAAATAACAGCACACGACCCCGAGCTTGCCTTGCCCGAAAACGCCGCAATGAAAGCCGAAATTCAGCGTCTTTTCGACGCTGTGGGAAGTGCGGGAATGAACTAAATAGCCTTAAAGGGTCGTGTATCGCAATGATGCACGACCCTTTTGTAATATAAAAAAACTCCGTATTCCAAACGGAACACGGAGCATTTTTGAGAAATTGTTATCTCTTTGAGAACTGGGGTGCACGGCGAGCGCCCTTGAGACCGTACTTCTTTCTCTCGGTCATTCTCGGGTCTCTGGTGAGGAAGCCTGCCTTCTTGAGTGCGGGGCGAAGCTCTGCATCATACTGAAGGAGTGCTCTGGAGATACCGTGACGGATAGCACCTGCCTGGCCGGTTACGCCACCGCCGTTGACACGGCAGATGACATCGAGCTTTTCGCTCGTGCCGGTGAGGGCGAGAGGCTGGCGGACGATGAGCTTAAGAGTCTCAAGGCCGAAATAATTGTCAATCTCTCTGTCGTTGATGATGATCTTGCCTGTGCCGGCATAAAGACGGACTCTGGCGACTGATTTCTTTCTGCGGCCTGTGCCGTAGAAGTAAGGAACTGAATCGTACATTATTTATTGCCTCCCTTCATTAAAGTGCCCACTCTTCGGGCTTCTGTGCTTCATGCTTGTGCTCTGCGCCTCTGTAGACACGGAGTCTGGTAAGAGCGTTGCGACCCAGAGTAGAATCGGGAAGCATACCCTTAACTGCAAGCTCAACAGCGAACTCGGGCTTTGTCTTCATGAGGGTGCTGTACTTAACCTCTTTCATATTGCCGATATAACCGGTGTGATGATAATACATCTTCTGGTTAAGCTTATTGCCGGTGAGAACAACCTTCTCAGCGTTGATGATGATTACATGGTCACCGCAATCAGCGTGGGGTGCGAATGTGGGCTTATGCTTGCCGCGAAGAAGAACAGCGGCCTGAACTGCTACCTTGCCGAGCGGCTTACCGGCAGCATCGATGACATACCACTTACGGGTGATGTCGCCCGCCTTGGGCATATAAGTTGACATACTTTTTACCTCCGATATTTCTTAGTGCTACGATATATTACCACAAGAGCCTATGCTTGTCAAGCACTTTTTCTTAAAATTTTAATTTATGTTTTGCGTTCTCCGTTTTTCTCCCGTTTTCTCTCGTTTTCATAGTATTTGCTCACTTATGATTTACGGATTTTTTTGCATTGGGCGATAAAACGGACAGCAACGATGATCTGCGTTTTATTTCGTTGCCAAAGCGTCAGTCGCATGATATACTGATATTATAAAAATTCAGGAGGCAAGGTGCAATGTCCAAATTCAAAATCAACGATTCAATTAAATACAAAATCGGCAAAAACACCTATTACGGCACAATCATAAAAATCGACAAAGATAAGCTCATCGTGAATAACCGATTTGGCCAAGAAGAAACCGTCGCACTAAGCTCCGCAACGCTTTTGCCAAAAGTATTTCTTGATGAAGATACATTCAAAAAGCTTGTCCGCTACGAACTGACCCTCGAAGATGTTTTATCCGATAATATAGTTTCGAGCATAGTGAATACATCGGATTACCGTATGACTGTGGAAGATTATATCTGCGTTTTAAAAAAGATTCTCTCACAGAAGATAGACTCAGACACATTTTACTACGAGCTGTTTGAATTTTTCAAAGAATCAACACTTTATAATATGCACGCCCCTGCCGATAACAGAATATACAACCGCAAGACGGTTATCATGCGAACGCACAACACTCTGCTCGACTGGATAAATTACGAATATTGTGATGATTTTGAAGATGAGGACGACAAATTTGCGCTTATAAAAAATCTGCTGCAAGATGCCGAAGCTTTTCTCGAGGACGAACACAAACCGTTGATCTCAAGGCGGATTCCCATTGATGTGAAGTTAAATCTTCTGGCGATGTATGAAAATTCAGATAAGCTAAATGCTGCAACGCAGGAAGAAATTGCGCTGTATAAAAAGGTAGCACAAGAGCTTTGCAACGAAAATAATGCAAGCGGTTTACTCGCTGTCGGTTACGGCTGTTACGGCGGCAACAGAGCCTTTGCGTGCGATTGGAAAAAGTCCGAAGAATGTATGCTAAAGCTCATCGATATCGTTGACACACTGCCCGACCGTGCATTCTATGCAAACACCCTCGGTTACATCTATTACTACGGCAGGACAACAAACGGCACACCGGATTATGAAAAAGCATACAAATATTTTTCATTCGCCGCTTTCAACGGTATTTATGAAGCGGAATACAAGATTGCCGATATGTTCAACAACGGATACGGCGTACCAAAAAGCCCTAAAACCGCATTTGACATTGTCTATCGTCTTTACAAAGAAAACCTCAAGCTTGTTATGGACGGAAACTTTGACAACAAGTTCGCAGATGTGGCGTTCCGCATGGGAAACTACTCGCAAAACCATAATATGCCTTATTACATAAGTAATTCCGACATTGTCGGCTACTATCAGCAAGCACTGTTTGCTATCAAAATGCGTATGCTTGAGATTGATTATTACGGTGACAAAAAGGTTGCCGAAGCAATAAAAAGTTCACTCGATGAGTTCAAAGCAAAACATAAGTTCAAAAGTGCACTAAGGGTATTGGCAGACAGTCTTATGATGTTTAACGATTTTCTCTCAAGCGGGAACTACCTCGATGTTGAAATAAAGCCGGCGTTTGCAGGCAAATACTCCCTCACCATTTCCGCCCACACAAAAGCAAACTCACGCTATCCCAAGCGACTTTTTATCTGTATCCCCGAACTTGATATGTGCGGACTTTATGACAGTCTCACAGTAACCTTGATTCCACCCAAAGATAAGCTTTTTTCTTATAAACACAACAAGTTCACCGTTGACACAATAGACTACGATGCAATGTATTTTGACGGTGTGCCGATGCTCGAAACAGAAAATTGCAGCTTTGAAATCAAAAAAGACAAGTCAAGCGACAAGCTGTATCGATTTGTTTCAGTAGAATTCACTTCGAACGGACAACGGTACGATTATCTCTGCGATGACAAACGCATAAAGATCGGAGACACTGTAACAGTCACCACAAAGGACGGAAAAAAGTCGGTCACGGTAGTCAACATTTTTGAAAAATCCGAATCCGAAACCGCTCTGCCGATAAAGATGTACAAAAAGATATAAAAAGAGTGCAGGCTTTTGTTGCCTGCACTCTTTTCTATTCTTCCAGCCTTTTCGTCATACACGCCGAGGCGATATGATAAGCGGTACAGGCTGAGGCTGCCACAAGTGTACACGCAGTCAGCTTTTTCACCACATCAAGCACACGCATAACATTCAGCGCACAGCTTGCGATTTTCAGGCTTTTTGAAATACTCTCCAGAGTGTTCATTTTTTCTCCCCCATATTCTCAAATACGGAGTGTTCAGCTCGTCAGCAATACGGCGTGAGCTATTGAAGGAATCGTCTCACCCTGCAAAGGCGAGACCGCCGATAGCAATGCCCCCGTGCCCACAAAAAGGACTTTGTTGAGCCTTTTTGCACGCAACTCGTTGACAATGTGCGAGCAGACCACGGCGGCACTACAGCCGCATCCGGAGCCGCCCGAATTCACATCCTGATCATTGAGCCTGAAAAGCATAAGCCCGCAGTCATTATGGCAGGTTGTTATATCGATATTCTCCTGCTTGTTCAAAAGCTCTCTGAGCAGGGTCGAGCCTACATAGCCGAGGTCGCCCGTGAGTATCAGGTCATAGTCGGTCGGAGAGGTTTTTGTGTCCTTGAGAAACGCCGCTATGGTCGAACACGCCGCCGGTGCCATTGCCGCTCCCATATTGTTGGCATCCTTCACGCCATAGTCGGTAATTTTGCCGAAGGTCACAGCCTCAATATGCGGCTGTGCATTAGCTCCTATGACTGCACAACCTGCCGCAGTCGCTGTCCACTGTGCCGTGGGCGGCCGCTGACCGCCGTATTCAAGCGGTGTTCTGAACTGCTTTTCCGCCGAGCAGAAATGTGACGAGGTCGCCGCCGCCGCAAGCTTAGCCATGCCCGAATCCACACTCAACGCCGCCATACCGAGCGACAGTGCCATCGTCGAGCACGCACCGTACAGTCCCACAAACGGTATTCCCAAGTCCTTCGCCCCGAAGCACGAGCCGCTGCACTGCCCCAGAAGGTCACCTGCAAAGAGCATATCTATATCCTGTGCTGTGACTTCCGACTTTTCAATCGCCTTTTTGACAGCTCGCTTTTGAAATGCGCTCTCGGCTTTTTCCCATGTTTTCTCACCGAAGGTCGCATCCGCTATCACTTCATCGAAAACATCACCGAGCGGCCCTTCAACCTCTTTACTCCCAACAACCGCCGCCGATGCCGTTATACCCGGCCGTGTGTCGAGTCTGAGTGTATATTGTCCTATCCTTGTCGGCATACTGTCACCTCCGAAATTATCTTTTTCGTTTTCACGTTGATTATTACAGGAGGATTTTTACTCGAACACATTTAGTCGTTTTCATTTCAAAAATATCATAAACTTAAATTTATTGTTACCGGCAAACTTCGATAAATGAGACAAGGCTTGACTTTATCGGTCAAGCCTTTCTTTCATCTGTTGAAAATCCAATAAATAACGCCGTATATAACGCTTGCCGCCGCACCGTAAACTATGACGGGGCCTGCCACCTTGAACATATTTGCACCTGTGCCGAGTATTCTGCCCTCACTTTGAAACTCCATTGCCGGCGACACGACTGCGTTTGCAAATCCTGTTATCGGCACGAGAGTACCTGCTCCTGCGTGGCGTGCTATTTTGTCAAACACACCCAATGCCGTCAAAATCGCCGCTATGGTGACAAGTGTGCAGGGCACAAGACTCGTCACTGTTTCGTCGTCCATACCCAAGCCCTCATACAGCTTAAAAAAGCCCTCGCCAATCGTGCAGATAAGTCCGCCTATTAAAAAAGCCTTAAAGGTATTCATCAATTTCGGGCTGGGCGGCGACACACGCTTTGTCATGCGCTCATATTCTTTTCCCGACAGCGACATTTCACCATCTCCTTTGCAATTATTTTCTCTCTGAGACCCCAAAAATATACTCTGCGAAAATAATTTACAAATGCTCACTTGACTTCTGCACGTCCAAAGGAATAGAATTATATAAAAGCTTAAATACATCGAAGGAGATTCTTATGCCGCATCTTATTGAAGTAAAAAACGCATATAAAATATATAACCCCGGTGAGAACGAGGTTCACGCACTTGACGGCGTATCGCTGACTGTTGACAGAGGCGAATTTTTGATGATAGTCGGTCATTCCGGCTCGGGCAAGTCAACGCTCATGAATATGCTCGGTCTTTTGGATGTCTGCACAAGCGGCGAATATCGCATTGACGGCAAGGATGTCTCAAACCTCTCCGACGACGAGCTGTCCGAGATACGCAACAAAGAGATAGGGTTCATCTTCCAGGGCTTCAACCTCATCCCGAGCCTCACGGCAAAAGGCAATGTTGAGCTGCCGCTTATTTACAGAGGCGTAAAAAAAGATGAGCGTGAAAAGCTCTCCATTGATGCACTCAGACGAGTGGGACTTGAAAAGCGTATGAACCATCTGCCCTCGCAGATGTCGGGAGGTCAGCAGCAGAGAGTTGCGATTGCCCGAGCAGTTGCCGCCCGTCCGCCTGTTATCCTCGCAGATGAGCCGACAGGTAACCTCGACTCAACCTCGGGCAAGGAGGTTATGAAAATCCTCCACGAGCTAAACGACGAGGGACGTACAATAATCCTCATAACTCACGACAATGAGATAGCCGAGGAGGGCACGAGAGTTGTGCGTGTCTCCGATGGCAAGATAATCGAGGACAGACCGAGCAGAAAAGCTTAACAACTAAAAAAAGCGGTCAGGGCATTAGCCTTGACCGCTTATATTGTTGTCCAAAATCAGAGAACGTAGATTCTTACACCTCTGTAGCCCCACGCACAGCACTCTGCATAAGTGTTAAAATAGAGGTCAACGGTGCAGGAATTTCTCTTAACAAATCCGCCCGTGTCTGCCGCAATGCAGTAGCCGTAAAGGAACTTTCCGTCAAGCGAAACTACATAAAGCTCTGTTCCGTAGGGGAACTGCTTCGGATCGACTGCTATATGGCCGGGCATAGCCTTTCTTCCCGATGCCGTACCGCCACCACCGTAATAAGCCGTGGCTGTGCCGTCAACTATTCTCTTATAGTTTGTGGGCAATCCGTTGGAATCGAGCTTGACCTTTGACGGAACTTTAAGCTCAGAAACGGGTGTTTTGCTCTTGAGCTTGATATTCTTAACTCTCGCTACTCTGCCCTTCAAAACGACCTGCGAAACCATTTTCTTTGTGACTGTCTCGCTGACAGCCTCCGAAGAATCAAGCTCGCCGTTTACATACTTGTCTCTGTAGGTTACGGTCTTCTCACCGTCCACGCCCTTGACAGACACCTTGGTCTGGTCAACATAAAGGTCGGGGGTTCTTCTTGTCACGGTGTCATAAGGAATCGTCTCATTGACTGTGCGCTCCTTATATTCCACACGAAGAACCGTTATCTCCATGCCGTTGGTAACCTCAGCGTCGAGCTTCGGCTCTGTCTCATCGTCTTCGCCCATGGAAATGCCTGCACGCTCGACCGCATCCTTAACCGTGCCCGAGGCAATGAGAACCTCGTAGCTCTTGCTGTCCGCTGTCACAGTGACACCGAAAGCACGCTTGACCTCAAGTGTCTTATCCGTGCTGACAAATTCGCCGTCGGCAAGATTCGTTTCATCAAACTTGCCGAGTGCTCTGCCATTCTTCTCAAGTACATAGTCGGCAGGCCCTGCGCCGTTGAGATACAGCTCTTCGCCGTTGTCATTGACCTTTATGACCTGTGCTCTAACTATTGTAAGAGTGCTGTCCTCACCTGCTATAAAAGCGGAAGCATCGAGATAATCATACTCGCCCATTGCGAGTGTGTCCGAATTGTCCTGCGCAAACTCTTCAACTGTATCTGCACGGGTTGAAATTGTGATGTTTTCTTTGCCCTCTTCGCAAACTGTGACCTTATAGGTCGTTGCGGCTGCAAAAACGGTTATCGTTGCTACGGAGCAGATAACCGCAAAAGCGGAGATTATTGCCGCCAGCTTGCGTTTCGACATATTCTTCACGGGGATTTTCGCAAAGAGGGACTTAATACGCTGTTGCATTTAGTAAAACTCCTTTAACTCTGCTTTGGGTACCGTGTTCTAAGCTTATTTTTGCCACTTTCAAGGCAACGTCTGATATTATATTGTCACAATCGGCATTTGTCAAATTTTTTGAAGCTTTCAAATTGTGCAAATTGCACAAGCGGCAGTCTGAAAAGTTTTCCGCAAAAGCGAATTTTTTGCCGCCTACCCTCGAATGAGCTTACTTAAATGGGAAAAAATGGCTGAACTTTTGTGAAAACTCTAAAAAGTTACAAATGGTTACAAATCCATGAAAATCCGTAACAAAAAACCGGTTATTTTAGCAAACAAGAATTTTCTTCGACCTTCGCACCGCATTTTATCGAAAGCTTTCAGCGGTTATACCTTTCGGTTTTATGAAATCCACAAGAAGCTGAAGCTGCTATTCGGCAGCAATGTAAAGGTATTTGCTTTACACATAACAGACTCACCCATGCCGTAAAGTGTTTCACTTTACATTTTCAACCGCAAATCTTTTGCACGTTTACGGCTGAAATTTTACTATATATATAATGTATAAGGCAGTACGGATTTTAACATCAAATACGAATATTAAGCGCCATCATTTCACACAATCGGCATAAAAAAACAGCTCCGAAAGCTCGGAGCTGTCATTTTCAATTAAGAGCAATTACTGCTCGACAGCGTAAACGCTGACCTTCTTGCGATCCTTGCCCATTCTCTCAAACTTAACGTTGCCGTCGATGAGAGCATACAGAGTGTCATCAGAACCCTTGCCAACGTTGTTGCCGGGATGGATGTGAGTTCCACGCTGTCTGACAAGAATGTTGCCGGCGAGAACAAACTGACCGTCGCCTCTCTTGACACCGAGTCTCTTAGCCTCGGAATCACGACCGTTACGGGTAGATCCGCCGCCCTTCTTATGTGCGAAAAGCTGAATATTTATCTTGAGCATTTGTTACACCTCCGTAATAACCTTGATCTTCTTCGGGTACTGCTTTGAAAGTTCTGTCAAATGGAGCTTCAAGCCGTCAATAATCGCCCTTGCAGACACATCATCATCCATGATATGAAAGCTTAAAAAGCCATCATCCATATGAATTTCCGCCGAGATATACAATATATCTGTTATAGTGTTTGCCGCCATATAAGCTGCGGAAGAAACGGAAGCACAGACAATATCCGTGCCACTTTTGCCGCCGGCATGACCGCTTATCTCAAAGCCGAGCTTCGACTCACTTTCAAAAAATACCGCTCTTATCATCTGTTAAGCGTTGATAGCGGAAATTTCCACCTTGGTGTAGGGCTGTCTGTGACCGAGCTTACGCTTCTCGTTCTTCTTGGGCTTGTAGGTGAAAACGGTGACCTTCTTAGCCTTGCCGTTCTTGAGAACCTTAGCCGAGACAGTTGCGCCTGCAACAGTGGGGGTACCGACAACAATGCCGTCATCCTTGCCGACTGCTATAACCTTGTCAAAGGTGATTTCCTGCTCAGGCTCTGCATTCAGCTTCTCGATGAATACGACATCGCCGGCCTGAACCTTATACTGCTTTCCGCCGGTTTCGATAATTGCGTACATCAATATTTACCTTCCTTTTTTAAGACTCGCTATGTGCGGGCGGGCTGTGCCACTTAGTAGTAAAAATACTGCCCGAGATATGCGGCATGAATGATTATACCACAACAAGTCCCACAATGTCAAACATTCTGTGAAACTTTTTGCTGTTTTTTGAAGAAAATCTCAAAAAACTTTCCCGACAGTTTTCTGTCGGGAAAGTTGGGTTTAATCGTTGTCGTAGGGAGGCTGAACTTCGTTTTCATCAGGCAGGATAAGTGCCATAATGATGTAAACGAGCAGTCCGGGGAAGCTTGCCGACACGAGCGAGATCAGAACATAAATGAGTCTGATAACAGTCACATCCATGTTAAGATAATCTGCGAGTCCGGCGCATACGCCGCAGAGCTTCTTTTCGCTTGATTTCTTGCAGAGTTTCTTTCCGTTTGCCATTAAAAATCATTCCTTTCAAAGTTATGATATTGTAATCCCGTTTTGTGCCGCTGCAGCGGTAACGGTATTTTTCATCAGCATCGCAACGGTCATCGGGCCTACGCCGCCCGGCACCGGAGTTATTGCCCCTGCCTTTTCACTGACCGATGCAAAGTCAACGTCGCCGCAGAGCTTGCCGTTTTCATCTCTGTTCATGCCGACATCAATAACTGTCACGCCGTCCTTCACCATATCGGCGGTTATCATCTTAGCTCTGCCGACAGCCGCTATAAGAATATCCGCATTTTTCGTGAACTCCGCAAGATTTTCCGTTCTCGAATGGCAGACCGTAACAGTAGCGTTCTCTCTGAGCATAAGCATTGCCATAGGCTTTCCGACTATGTTACTGCGGCCAACTATAACGCAATTCTTGCCTGCGGAGGAGATGCCTTCATGGTGAAGCATCTCTATAACACCCGAGGGGGTGCAGGGCAGAAATGTGCCGCCGCCTGTCATCAGCTCACCGACATTCTGCGGATGGAAGCAATCGACATCCTTTTCCGGGGCGATTCGACGGATAAGCTCATCCGAATCTATATGCTTAGGCACGGGAAGCTGGCAGAGTATTCCGTTTACGCTGCCGTCCGCATTGAGCCTATCAATAAGGCTGTCCAGCTCCTCCTGCGTAGTCTCGGCAGGAAGTGCAAATTCAAGTGACTTTATGCCAACCCTCTCGCAGCTCTTCTTCTTGTTGTTTACATACACTCTCGACGCCGGATCGTCACCTACTATTATAACCGCAAGGCACGGCTCAACGCCGCTTTTTTTGAGGCTTTCCACCTCGGTGCTTACAGCATTCAGAACATCTGTGGAAATTTGTTTTCCGTCTATCAGCTTTGCCATGATTCATTCTCCTCTTTTTCGGGGGTTTCGTTTACTGTGACGCTCTCGCCTTGAGCCTTTGCCGCCGCCTCATCGGCAAGACGCTCTTTTCTGGTCTTGACGGCATCGGCAGGAAAATAATCAACGCCCTCAATGGGTTTGGGATGTTTCGTATATTTGACAGTGAAAACTATAAACAGCACAAGGCACACAAGCATGAGCGCACCCGAGAACACCTGTGACACTCTTATCGTGGTATCGGCTATATAAAGGCTGTCGGTTCTGAAGCCCTCGATTATCATTCTGCCCAGCCCATACCACGCACCGTAGCCGAGGAAAAGCTGACCGCTGAACTTCCTGAACTTCTTATAAATAATGAAAAGTACGAGGAAACCGAGCAAACACCATATGGATTCATACAGGAAAGTCGGGTGAACGGGCTTATAGGGATCCATTTCGATACCCTTTTCCGCAAGAAGTGCGCTGTCTCTGATTATCGACGATGCGATTTTCTTGCTCCACATACCCCAGGGTGCATCGGTGTTTGTGCCGAATGCCTCCTGATTCATGAAGTTGCCCCAGCGTCCGATGCCCTGACCTATAAGCAGGCTGATACCGCCCATATCCAGAAGATTTAGTATGTTTATCTTCCTGACAAGGCACACGATCACAGCCGCACCTATTCCGGCAATTATACCGCCGTAGATAGCAAGTCCGCCCTGCCAAATCTGTGGTATCTCGGCCAGATGAATCTTGTAATAATCCCACTGGAATATTACATAGTAGGCTCTTGCACCGATAATTGCGGCGATAGTGCCATAGATGAGCACATCGAGCATCTTGTCAAGGCTTATGCGCCATTTGTATGCCATTCTGCCTCCGAAAAGTGCGGCGAGCACAAAGCCGAATGCAATAATCACGCCATAGAACTTGATGCTTATCTCATTACCGAAGAGCGAAAATTCAACAAGCGTTGACGGAATGTTGAAGCCTCTGTCTATCCACGAGAAATAGACTGTGGTAAAGTCGGACATTGGTATCATCCTCTCATTTGAACTGTAAAGTCAATTTGCTTTACAGCCATTGTTCCTTTATTTCATCGTCCAAATCGGACGAGTAAAACCGTGCAATGTCAAAAATCCGTTTAATATCAACGTTTTTTAAAGCTACGAAAAATCAACTTGCTTCTCTTTTTTGTAAAGCTCATATATGTTGTAAAGCTATAAGCCTTTACGAGTTTTTGTGGTTATTTTACCGAGCTTTCGATTATTTTTCTGAGCGTATCCACACCCTCACCCGTCTGCGAGGAGAACGGAACTGTCTCAAAATCCGCAAAATCGGCAAGCTCGGTTTTAAACGCTTCGAGACGGTTGTTACGTTCTGTCTTGTTGAGCTTATCTATCTTTGTCAGCACGACAACAGTCCTGTATCCGCCTGCCTTGAGGTATTCGAGCATATCATAGTCATCCTTGCTCGGCTTGTGGCGTGAATCCACAAGCTGCACAACAAGCGAAATATTGCGTCCCGAATTGAAGTAGCCCTCCATAAGATCCGCCCAACGCAGCTTTTCGCTCTTCGCCGCCTTTGCGTATCCGTAGCCGGGAAGATCAACAAAATTCACCTTGTCTCCCCTGAAGAAGTTAACCGTAACGGTCTTGCCCGGCACCGAGCTTACTCGAGCGAGATTCTTTCGGTTGAAAAGCTTATTCATAAGTGAGGACTTGCCAACATTCGAGCGGCCCGAAAAAACTATCTCCGGCTCGGCAAAGCTTTTGAGCTGTGCCGAAGTACCGTAGGAACGGTCAAATTCAATAATATCAAATCTCATAAGAACCTCACTGTGTAACACGGCTTGTGTGTGTAGTAGTCTTTGTGTGCGGCATGTCCGAGTGCTTCTTCTCGCCTTTCTCGGTCGGGATATCATAGCTCTCTCGGTCTGTCGGCAGTAATGCGATGTTGAGCACCTCATCAACATTGATAACAGGCACAAACTTCACCGCATTTTTGACCGCCTCATCAACCTCGTCAAGGTCAGGCACATTCGCCTTGGGAATGATAACGGTCTTTATACCTCGAATGTACGCCGCCATTGACTTCTCCTTGAGTCCGCCTATGGGCAGAACTCTACCTCTGAGCGTCACCTCGCCCGTCATAGCGACATCACGACGAACCGGAACGCCCTTGAGAGCCGAGACGAGTGCCGTAGTCATCGTGACACCTGCCGAGGGGCCGTCCTTAGGCACCGCACCCTCGGGGCAATGGATATGTATATCCTTGTTTTTATAAAAGCTGCCGTCTATGCCGAGCAGTTCAGCACGGGAGCGGATATACGAAACCGCCGCCTGTGCGCTCTCCTTCATCACATCTCCCAGAGAACCGGTAAGCTCCAGCTTGCCTGTGCCCTCGAGCACAGCGGCCTCAACCTCCAACAGCTCTCCGCCAACCGATGTCCACGCAAGTCCGTTGACCACGCCGACCTCATCGGTATCTCTGAGAACTTCATTCTTGAATTTCGGGTTACCGAGCAGCTCTGCAAGGCTGTTTTCCTTGACGGTTATCTTCTCCTCGCCCTGAGCGACGGATTTTGCCGCCTTTCGGCAGACGGAGGCTATCTGCTGTTCAAGCCTTCTTACGCCTGCTTCACGGGTATAGCCGTCAATGACAGTTCTTATTGCGCCGTCGGTGAAGCGAAGCTGCTTGGCTGTAAGTCCGTGCTTTTTAAGCTGCTTTGGAATAAGATGCTTTTTAGCAATATGGAACTTTTCTTCGGCTGTATAGCTTCCCAGCTCAATAACCTCCATGCGGTCATAGAGCGGTGCCGGAATATCCGATGCTACATTAGCCGTGGTTATGAACATGACCTTGCTCAAGTCAAAGGGTATCTCGAGATAATTATCTCTGAACGAGAAGTTCTGCTCGGAATCGAGCACCTCAAGCAGTGCGGATGACGGATCACCCTTGTAGTCACTACCGAGCTTATCGACTTCGTCGAGAAGTATGAGCGGATTGGCACTGTCCGCCTGCTTTATTGCAGAGATTATTCTGCCGGGCATTGAGCCGATATAAGTCTTTCTATGGCCTCTTATCTCAGCCTCATCATGCACGCCGCCCAGGGAAATACGAACATATTTCCTGCCCATCGCACGGGCAATGGACTTTGCCACCGAGGTCTTGCCGACTCCGGGAGGGCCGACAAGGCAGATTATCTGACCGCCGACACTGTCCGTCAGCGCACGCACCGCCATAAATTCAAGGATACGCTCCTTGACCTTCTTGAGTCCGTAGTGATCTGCCTCGAGCACCTTCTCGGCATGGGTGAGATTGAGGTTATCCTTTGTATATTTGCTCCACGGCAAATTGATACAAGTCTCGAGATAATTTCTGCTCACCGCCGCCTCGGGTGACTGCACAGTGTAGCGTTCGAGCCTGTCGCACTCTCTCAAAAGCTTTTCCTTGGAGGCATCGTCTATCGGCAGCTCCGCAATCTTATCACGGAACTCCTGAACCTCCTCCTCGGGCGAAACACCGTTGTTAAGCTCCGAGGATATAACCTTCATCTGCTCACGCAGATAGTATTCACGCTGATTGTCATCCATCTGTTTTTGGACTTTTTCGTGTATTTCATCCTCGTACTCGAGCATTCTCGACTCCCTGAGCAACAATACGCAGAGGGTCTCAAGACGCTTTATTGGATGAAGCTCATTGAGCACACGCTGTCTGTCCTCATATTCGAGGGCGATATTGCCTGCTATAAAATCGGCAAGCTTGCCCGGGTCATTGCACGCAAGCACTGCGAGTATAACATCAGGCGAAAGCTGTGACGCATTTTGTGCATAGCTTTCAAATATACCCTTGGCACTCCTGACAAGCGCCTGTGCATACTCATCGTCCTTATCACATTCACGCACCGCACACGCTCTGATTGCGCCTACAAGATGCGGCTCTGCCGAAACAATTCCGTTGAGGCGCGCTCTGTAATCGCCCCTGACGAAAACTCGAAGTACGCCATCATCGCCCGGGAGCTTGGTGACACGCACGACATTTGCCACAACGCCTATCTTATAAAGATCCCCGAAATCGGGATCGTCAACGGAAATATTCTTTTGCGCCGTTAAAAAAACTCTTTTATCGCCGGCCAATGCCGCCCTGAGAGCCGCAACCGACTTTTCCCTGCCGACATCGAAGTGCACCTGCATCTCGGGAAACACCACGAGTCCTCGAAGAGCCACGGTGGGCAGAAGCATTGCGGCAGATTCAAATTTATCTTCCATAGTATCTCTTACCTTTCAGTTAATGTGCCGTCCGAGACGGCTCTCCCCATTTTCAATAAATATAACTTGTTATTCATTAATTATACTTCATAACCGTCTTTCAGTCAACGATTAAAAACATGACCGGAGCGACAGAAGCCGTTCCGGTCAGAGAAATTATTTCTTCTTTTTACCAAAGAAGCCTCGCTTCTCATCAGGGTTGACATCGTCGTAACCCATGCTGTTTTTGAAGTTTTTGAGTGCTTCACGCTGTGCTGCGGTAAGCTCCTTGGGAACCTCGACCACTATGCGGACATACTGATCGCCCCTGCCCCTCGAGTTAAGGTACTGTATACCCTTGCCCTTGAGAGACATAACCGTTCCCGGCTGAGTACCTGCCGGCAAATCGAACTTAACCTTGCCGTCAATGGTCGGAACCATGATGCTGTCACCGAGAGTCGCCTGAACGAAGTTCACCTTGCAGTCATACCATATGTTATAGCCCTCACGCTCAAAGAACGGATGCGGTCTGACGAAAACGGTCACATGGAGATCACCCGAGGGGCCTCCGTTTGTGCCCATACTGCCCTCTCCTCTGACGGAGATGGTCTGTCTGTCATCGATACCTGCGGGGATATTTATCTCCAGCTCACGGCGCTTCGAGACCTTTCCGCCGCCACGGCACTTCTGGCACGGCTTATCTACAACCTTACCCTTGCCGCCGCACTTCGAGCAGACCTTTGTGGTGGAAATAACACCAAACGGTGTTCTCTGCTGAACATTCACCTGACCGGAACCGCCGCAATCGGGGCAAGTCTGAGGGGTCGAACCCTTCTGTGCGCCCGAGCCGCCGCACTCCGAGCAGGTCTCAACACGGTGTATCTCAACCTTGCGCTTGCAGCCCTTTGCCGCCTCTTCAAACGAGATGGTAACACGGGTCTGAACATCCTCGCCCCGTCTCGGTGCATTGGGATTGCTTCGTCCGCCAAAGCCGCCGAAGCCGCCCGAGCCGCCGCCGAAGAAGCTGCCGAAAATATCTCCGAGGTCAAAGTCCATACCGCCCGAGCCGGTACCCCAGCCGCCTGCGCCGCCGCCTGCACCGAAGTTCGGGTCAACACCGGCGTGGCCGAACTGATCGTATCTGCCTCGCTTATCCTTATCGGAAAGCACCTCGTAAGCCTCGTTTACCTCTTTAAATTTCGCCTCGGCATCAGCGTCACCGGGGTTGAGATCGGGGTGATACTGTTTAGCCTTTTGACGGTATGCTTTTTTTATCTCGTCCTCAGTGGCGGTTTTGCTGACCCCGAGCACCTCGTAAAAATCTCTTTTTTCAGCCAAGGGAAATTACTCCTTTTATCTTGCAATATATTCACCTCTGCGACTGCCGCCGCAGAGAATGCACGGGGCGGATATATTCCGCCCCTATGCTCGGTTTTATCAGTCGTTGTCCTCGGGAACATCCGTGTAGTTTGCCTCGGTGTAGCCTGCGTCTGCACCGCCATTAGCGGAAGCATCGCCCTGCTGTGCCTGAGCCTGCTCTGCGGCAGCCTTGTAAAGCTTCTCGGATACCTCATAGAACTTTGCGGTCAGCTCCTCCTGACGGGACTTGATAGCCTCGGTGTCCTCGCCCTTGAGAGCCTCCTTGAGTGCCTCGATCTTCTCGTTGATTGCGGTCTTTTCGTCCTCGGAGAACTTGTCGCCCTCATCCTTGACGAGCTTCTCGCACTGATAGACCATCTGATCGGCGTTGTTTCTTATATCAACATCCTCACGGCGCTTCTTGTCTTCCTCTGCGAACTTCTCAGCCTCATCAACAGCCTTCTGGATATCCTCCTTGGACATATTGGTGGAGGAGGTGATTGAGATTGACTGCTCCTTGCCTGTGCCGAGATCCTTTGCGGAGACATGGACAATGCCGTTTGCATCTATATCAAAGGTAACTTCGATCTGCGGCACACCTCTGGGTGCGGGCATAATTCCGTCGAGGTGGAACACGCCGAGGGTCTTGTTATCCTTTGCGAAGTCTCTCTCGCCCTGAAGAACATGAATCTCAACCGACGGCTGATTGTCAACAGCAGTGGAGAAGGTCTGGCTCTTCTTGACGGGGATGGTGGTGTTTCTGTCAATAATCTTTGTGTTTATGCCGCCCATGGTCTCGATACCGAGTGAAAGCGGAGTAACATCGAGGAGAAGCAGACCCTTGACATCGCCTGCAAGCACGCCGCCCTGGATAGCTGCGCCGATAGCAACGCACTCATCGGGGTTGATGCCCT
>CAYLQT010000014.1:0-5828 GCA_964386035.1 uncultured Clostridium sp.
TCAATCTCAGACCGATTGACAGTGACACTAACGCTCTATTTCTAACAAAGCAAAACCGCCCTATTACAAACTCCACAATAGCCCGCATTTTCAAGACCCTACAGGCACAAAAAGTTGTTCAAGGCTCATTGACTCGTAGAATTTATCCGCACTTGTTGCGGCACACTTTTGCAACTGCGTATCTCGAAAACGGTGGAAACATCTACGCTTTGCAACAAATCCTTGGGCATACCACTCTCGAAATGGTCAAAAAATATGTCCACTTGACTCAGGCAAAATCCGTGGTCAACTTCAGCAATTACAGTCCGCTTGACAATTTGAAGTAAACAAAGGAAAAAGCCCGCAATCCCAACGATTACGAGCTTTTTCTTTTAACTGGTCCGAGTGGCGAGACTTGAACTCACGGCCTCTTGACCCCCAGTCAAGCGCGCTACCAGCTGCGCCACACCCGGAAAGCTCATCAATAATACCACAACTAAAGCGATTTGGCAAGTGTTTTTTCGAACTTTTTTTAAAATGTTTGATATTTTTTCGGTTTTTTTGAATTTCGTCCCGATTTTGATATACGGATTCGGGTTTGATTACTTTTGATATTAAAAAGGATGCCGTGGAGTTCGGCATCCTTTAAACTTTGAACTTTCCTTTTCCTTACTTCTCCGCGCCGGTGAGCTCGACTGCATAGAGCCAGCCGCACTTCATCTCGTCGGGGTTGATGTGCTCGAACACAAGCTTTGCCTTGCCGTTGTCATTCACGACCTTTACGGGTGCATCGTGTGCAAGAAGTCTTGCCTTGATGTTTTCGTTATAGCTTACCTTATCAAGGGTCAGGGTATCAAAGGGATAGGCATTTGTTATTGCATAAACCGTATCGCCCTTGCGGGTGTAGTATGTACCTTCCTGAGGCTCTTTGGTATAAATTCTCGTGCCGTATATTGCATCGCCGTTGACACTGAGCCACTTGCCCATATCGAGCAGTCTCTCCTGCATTATCACGGGTATAGTGCCGTCTGCCGCAGGGCCGATATTGAGCAGGAAGTTGCCGCCCTTTGACACAAGCGAGCAGAGTGTCTCTATAAGCTGCTTTGAGCTGAGATATTCATCAACACCCTCAATGCGGTTGAAGCCGAAGGATGCGCCGATTCCTCTGCACTCCTCAAACGGTCTGTCGAGCTCGACCTCTTCGATTCTTCTGCCCTCTTCTATAAGGCCGTATTCGGTGGTGTAGTTGCCGCCGAGTCTGCCTCTTGTCTCCTTGCCCCAACGGTCATTGGGAACTATGGTATCCTTGACGGGCGACTCGTTGTAGAGCCACTGTAAGAACTCGGTCGAATGCCATGTTGAACTGGGATGCTCCCACTCGCCGTCCGTAAACAGTGTCCACGGCTCATACTTTGTAACAAGCTCCTTGAGCATGGGGATGAGGTGCTTTACGGCATACTCCTCGGGATCCTTGAGATAGAGCGGATGGAACCACTCATATACGGAATGATAAACGCCGAACTTCACATCGGTCTTGGCAAGTGCATCCTTGAGCTCTTGGCAAAAATCTCTGTGTGGGCCGACATCAACGGTGTTCCAGTTCCACGCATAGTCGCTCTTGAAAAGGCAATAGCCGTCATGGTGCTTTGAGACAAGGTTTATATACTTAGCTCCCGATTTTTGAAAAAGCTCCGCCCACTCGTCTGCGTCGAAAAGCTCCGCCTTAAAGCCGTCAACGAAATCCTCATACTGCTTGCCGGGATAAACTCTGTCCTGGAACTTGCGTGCGGCACTGTTCTCGTCCTTGAGCTGCTGCATATACCACTCGGCATACTGTCCCTTTTCCGTATAAGCAGGCACAGAATAAAGTCCCCAATGGATGAATATGCCGAACTTCGCATCATTGAACCATTCGGGCACGGGGCGTGTGTTGAGGGATTCCCAATTGTTTTCGTAAGTCATTTTGATTCTCCGTTTATTATTTTATATTTCTGAAAAAACATCTCCGACACCGTTGAAGATGTATGTCGGTCTATAGGGATAGAGGTTGACATCCTCGAGTGCAGTGACGCCCGAAAGGACAAGCACGGTATCGAGACCTGTCTCTATGCCGGCTATTACATCGGTATCCATTCTGTCACCTATCATAACAGCCTCAGCAGAGTGAACGCCGAGCATTTTAAGTCCCGTCCTCATCATCAGTGCATTCGGCTTGCCGACGAAGTATGCCTTCTTGCCTGTTGCCATTTCAATGGGCGAAATGAGTGCTCCGCAGGCAGGGACTATACCGTTTTCAACAGGCCCCGTCAAGTCGGGATTCGTGCCGATAAGCCTTGCGCCGTTTCTGACAAGATTGGACGCATGAACGACCATCTCATAATTATAGCTCGAGGTCTCTCCGACTATGACATAATCGGGATCGACGCTGTTCATGGTAATGCCCTGATCATAGAGTGCCTTGACAAGTCCCGGTGCGCCGATAACATAGGCAGAGCAGCCCGGCTTTTGACTGCTGATAAATTTAGCCGTAGCGAGTGCGCTTGTATAAAAATGGCTCTCATCAACATAAAGACCCATTCGCTCAAGCTTCTGCTGAAGCTCTCTGGGCGAACGCTCGCTCGAATTAGTCAAGAAGAGGAACGACTTATTCTCCTTATAGAGCCAATCAACAAACTCCTTTACATCCGGCAAGAGCTTGTCTCCGTGATATATGACGCCGTCCATATCGCATATAAAGCCTTTTTTATCCTTGAGTGCGTCCATATTTTTCCTCCCGTTCGGTAGTTAAGAATAGTTTATCAATTCATGCGTGCAAAGTCAATAAATATATCACTTTGCGTTTATATTCACAAGCTCGGCACGGAGCTTTGAATAGACGATTTTCTGGCTACTGTAAAGTCCGTAATAGCCCGAGAGCAGGTAGCTCACCGCCGCCGCAAGTGCAAACAGCGGCAGACCCTCTGCGCCGAACAGCTCAATGCTCAAAAATATCGACGCAAGCGGACAGTTTACAACTGCACAAAACAGCGAAACGAGACCGACAGCGGCGGCAAATCCCGGGTCAAGTCCGATAATTCCGCCGACAACACAGCCGAAAGTCGCACCAACAAAGAAGGTCGGCACTATCTCGCCGCCCTTATAGCCCGAGCCCACCGTAACCGCCGTGAATATGAATTTGAGCAGGAACGCCTCGGGTCGTGCGTTTCCGTTTATTGCCTCTGCCACTATATTCATCCCTGCACCGTTATAGTCTCCGCTTGAAAAAATAAGAGAGAGCAGGACTATAACTACGCCGCCGACTGCGGCACGCAGAAAGGTATTTTTAAAAAGCCGTGCAAAAAGCTTGTGTGTGCCATGCAGACCGAGGCAAAAGCCGATGCTCAAAATCGCACATACAGCGGCGAGCAATGCGGTAAGCAGGGAGCTTTTGACCGAAAACGAGGGCACATTCGCAATTTCAAACGCTACGGGCGTTGTACCCATCAAGGTGGAGATGAAATATGCGACAAACGCCGAAACGACACACGGCAGCAGGCCGGCATAATAGATAACACCGACACTGATAACACCCAGTGCAAACACCGCCGCAGTTATCGGCGTGCCGAAAAGAGCAGAGAAAACCGCACTCATGCCGCACATCGTCATGATGTGCATATCCTTTTCGTCCAGGCGGACTGTCTTGCCTATAAGCCCTGCGATACTGCCGCCGAGCTGAAGTGCCGCACCCTCTCGGCCTGCAGAGCCGCCGAACAGATGCGTGATAACAGTAGACACGAATATCAGCGGAGCGAGCAGAGCCGGTACACCCTGCGGTGAACGGACGGCATCGAGAATCTCGTTGGTGCCTATATCCTTTTTGCCAGAGAGCTTGTAAAGTCCGGCTATCGCAAGTCCGCCCACAGGCAGAAGAAACACGATCCACCTGTGCTCGCCTCGCACCCCGGTAACATATTCAACACTCAGATGAAAAAGTGCGCCCACAACGCCGCCGACCGCACCTGTCACAGCAGCAAGCATGAACCACTTAAAAAAGGTCAGGACATACTGCCAAGCCGACCTTAGTTTTTTTTGAGCACCCTGTTTTAGCTTTCCCAATTTTACCCCATCGCCTTAATTTTCACATTATTTTCTCGCTTTAGATTCTACCACTTTGACGCTGCTTTAGCAACGCATAAAGCAAAAATAAATCAGATGCACCGAAAATTCGAGTGCATCTGAACACAAAATATTATTTTTCCTTGAGAAGCTTTGTCAGCTCATCCATGAAAGTGTTTATATCCTTGAACTGCCTGTATACCGAAGCAAAGCGGACATAAGCAACCTCATCGATATTTTTAAGCTTTTCCATCGCAAGCTCACCGATGTAGACGGTAGTAACCTCTCTGTCAAGAGAATTCTGGAGCACCGCCTCTATCTCATTGACGGCAGTTTCAAGCTGTTCCATATAAACCGGTCGCTTCTCGCACGCCTTGAGCATACTGTTGAAAAGCTTGTTGCGGTTGAACACCTCACGGGACTTGTCCCTCTTCACAACAACTATCGGCACAGTTTCGATTATTTCATATGTTGTAAAACGCTTGCCGCAGCTTATACACTCACGGCGGCGGCGTATTCTCTCACCCTCATCTGTGGGGCGAGAGTCAATAACCTTGCTCTCTTCATAGCCGCAAAACGGACATTTCATTTTATCACTCTCCCGAAAGTTCTCCCTTATTTATCGCACAAATCCGTGCAGTTGTCAAGCTAATCTTTGAAGTCTCTCCATAGCCTCGGTGAGCTGAGCGGACTTTTCAAAGCCGGAGCGATACAGTTCTATGACGGCATCGCCCGAATATCCGCTCTCCCTCATCAGTGAAAACAGGGCGGCAAAATCAAAATTACCGTCAAACGGAGGCAGACATTTATGCTCACTGTCGTGATCGCTCAAATGCAAATGGCAGATACACGGCGCAAAGTCTTTGAAAAATTCGAGCGGATCGACTCCTGCAAGATACGACTGCTTTATATCGAGCACCATATTAAAGCCGTCACCGACAAGGCGGCGAAGTTCCTCCATCTCCTGAAGCGTTTGACCGACATGGTGGACAACATTCTCCTGTGCAAGCACAACGCCGTATTCCCGTGCATCTTCCATGAGCAGTTGAAGTCGCTCGGCATATTCCTCTATTTCTATATTTCTCGGCTGCAACGCCCCGTGGAGAACCACCGTTTTTGCCCCAAGTGCGGCTGCGGATGAATAATACTTCCTATAAAAGGCTCTGTAGTCCTCGAATCTTCTCCTATACTTGCTGAAGAGTATATACCCCTCCGCAAAAGAGGTGAATGGATGTATTGAGGTTATTCTCACACCGTTATCTTCAGCTAATCCGGACAATCGAGCGAGAAACGGTCTTTCCAGCTCGGAGGGGGCATTGAAAAACACCTCGGTCACCTTTGCCCCTGCCTCTATCACCCTTTTAAGTGAATCCTCTGTTGACTCGGGATAAAAGCAGGATGTGGATATTCCGACAGACATAATGACCGTTCCTTTCCAAAAAAGTAAATATTTTTACATTGCGGCAAATTGAATTTTAATATAAAATCAAAGCGGAGGTGCGTTATGGATAAACTCAAGGAATACCTCGGATACATAACCCCGGCTTCAAAGAAGCTTCTGCTCTTGGGAATAATAACAGCCGAAATTCTGCTAACTGCCGCCATTTGCGCTCTGATACTCGCCGGACACGGTGCGGACTACTGGCGGTGTATTCAATTTGCCGAGGACGCTATAAACACCGTCCGCCCGAGCATGGGCATACTGCTCCTCGGTGCTGTGCTCACACAGGCGGCAGAGGGCGGATAATACACTT
>CAYLQT010000014.1:5928-48994 GCA_964386035.1 uncultured Clostridium sp.
GATAATACACTTATAATATATAATAACACAAAAGCAAGGCAGATACAATTAAATTTCGTCTTTTACCCTGCGGCAAGTATGGACATTTATGATGAAAATGTGATATAATTTTATATGCGTTTTTGAAAGCTTACGCTTTGGAGGAAATATGACGAAAAAGGAACTCGCAAAAAAGATTGCAACATGGGTCATGATGACAATTATGCTGTCGGTTTTTATCCTTGACATCATCTGCGTCGCCATGTGCAACAAATATCAAGATAAATTTACCGTCCTCGAAGCTCCGTTTTTACTCAGCGGTGCTGCGGACAGGCTGCATTTTCTCAACACCAAAAATTCAGACTGCATTTTAATAGAATCCAACGGCAAATTTGCTCTTATAGACTCCGGCGAGGGCGACTCGAACCCACGCAAAAAAATGGACTATGACGGCAACGAGGATGCGGTCATCAGCTACATAAAAAAGGTTGCCGCCAACTCCGACGGCAAGGTGACGCTTGAATTTGCCCTTGGTACGCACAACCATTACGACCATATCGGCTCCTTTGAGGCGATAGCCAACGACCCCGACATAAGCGTAAAAACCTTTTACATAAAGCCGATAAACCATGAAATAGCACACGAATACGAGTGCGACGGCTGGGGCATTGAAAAAACCTACGAGGACACCTTAAAGGCGTTCAAAATCCGTGGCACGGTCGTTACCTCGGATATGCCGACTGAGCCGTTCAAATTCGGAGACTTCACGCTGACTTTCTGCAACACCGAGCTTGACAATGAAGTTCTTCACGGTCAGGGAGAAAATGCCGAATCGGTCGGCGTTATGGTCGAAAAGGGAGAAAAAAGTGCCTTCTTGGCCTCTGACATAACGAGGACTACGGGACTTGAAGATATTGTGCTGCCCTCGCTTCACAAGGTCGATATTTTGAAAGTCGGCCATCACGGCTACTACGGCTCAACATCGTGGAAATTCGCAAAGTCCCTCTCCCCCGAAATTGCAATAGTCACAAACAGGCTCGGCAAAATCTATCCCGATGTCAAGTGGACTCTCACCATGAAAAGTCACAGTGCTATATTTGCAACCGTTGACGAGAACGGAATCATTGCGGAATTCACGGACGACAACAAGATAAAGCTGTTCAACCACGCACAGAACTGAAAAGAGAACAACAACAAATACCGCCCGAAGAAATTCTTCGAGCGGTATTTTTACATTCAGTTTATACCTGCGGCGGCCTTGAGTGCATCAACCTTATCGGTGTGCTCCCACGGCAGATCAACATCGGTTCTGCCGACATGGCCGAGTGCCGCCACCTGACGGTAGATGGGACGGCGAAGGTCAAGCTCCTTGATTATCGAGGCAGGGCGAAGGTCAAACACCTTGCTTGCCGCCTGTGCTATATCGTGGTCGGAGATAACGCCAGTGCCGAAGCTGTCCACAAATACGGAAACCGGCTCTTCAACACCGATTGCATAGGCTATTTCGACCTCGCACTTGTCGGCAAGTCCTGCGGCAACAATGTTCTTTGCCATATATCTTGCCGCATAAGCTGCGGAGCGGTCAACCTTGGTCGGATCTTTTCCGGAGAATGCACCGCCGCCGTGGCGTGAATATCCGCCGTAGGTGTCAACGATTATCTTTCTGCCGGTAAGTCCGCTGTCACCCTGAGGGCCGCCTGTTACAAAACGGCCTGTGGGATTGATGAATATCTTTGTGTTCTCATCCATCATATCCTCGGGGATTATCTCACGGATAACATATTTTTCAATGTCTCTGCGAAGGGTCTCGGTCTCTATGTAAGCGGCGTGCTGAGAGGATACGACAACAGCCTCGATTCTCACGGGCTTGCCGTCCTCGGTGTATTCAACCGTGACCTGTGTTTTGCCGTCGGGACGGAGATATGAAAGAGTGCCGTCCGCACGAACCTTTGTAAGCTGTGCGGCGAGCTTATGAGCCATAGCGATAGGCAGGGGCATAAGCTCGGGAGTCTCTCGGCAGGCATAGCCAAACATCATTCCCTGATCTCCTGCGCCCTGTCTGTCAACGCCCAGAGCGATGTCGGGAGACTGCTTGTCTATAGTGGTGAGCACTGCACAGGTGTGACCGTCAAAGCCCTTTTCGGGGCTGTCATAGCCTATATCGCATATGACCTGACGGGCGATAGACGGAATATCTATCTTTGCATCGGTGGTTATCTCGCCCATCACCATCACCATGCCGGTAGTGCAGCAGCACTCGCAGGCGACTCTGCCGTTTTTATCCTCTGCGAGGATAGCGTCGAGCACGGCATCGGAAATCTGATCGCAGATCTTATCGGGATGTCCGCCCGTTACGGATTCGGATGTGAAAAAGTAGTTTGCCATTTTAAGTCCTCCTTATGACAATAAAAAAAGCGCTCGGCGGAACCGCTAAGCACTTCAGGGCGTGCGGAAATTCCGCCGCCGGCCTTATCTTCCGGTCTGCACCGCAGGATTTAGCACCTTGAATAATCAGGTTGCCGGGCTTCGCAGGGCCTGTTCCCTCAGCCGCTCTTAATAAGGAAATATTAAATTTCGACAAGTATTTTACATCTTCACATGCTGTTTGTCAATAGCTTTAAAGCAAATACCGCAGGTAAATCTCCCCAAACGGAGGATATCCGTTCGGGGAACGGCTACAGCCTCTCGGCAAGGGCGGCAATTTCCGTCAATTCCCGACTTAAAGAGATGAGATATCCCCTCGTGCCTTCGTCTCTGAGCAGATATTCCCCCGCTCTGCGAACCGCTCTGTAAAAACGTTTATCTATACGTTCTATATCACCGAGCAACGGGCAGATTCCCGCTCTCGGGTCGGGAACGGGAACTATATGTATCTCGCCTTCTCGCTCCACCGCCAGTGGAAACAGTGGGAATATCCTGCACGCAAGCGGTCTTTTTCGCCTGTCACAGGTGCCGTCACAAACGAAAATCGGCTCACCGAAATTACCCTGCGACGGTTTTATCTCGGCATTTTCACACCCGTTTAGCAGCTCCACTTCACCCGGGAAGAGTCCCATTCCGTCATTACCGTCGCCCTTGCAGCAACGCGCGGAGCACATCTTTCCGCAGTTAAACGGCTTCAAGGGTGTAATATTTTCAAGTGTTTCCATCGCTTTTTCAAGTCCGCTTTCAAATCCTACGCTCATATCTCCACCTCCGAGAGCACCTCACCGACCTTGCCGCAGATGAGCATATCCGCTCTTGAATCCGCCGAGGTCGGGGACATATTTATCACCACAAGATTTTTGCCGCTGAAATAGTTGACAAGACCTGCCGCCGGATATACGGTCATACTCGTGCCTGCAATTATCAGCGTGTCCGCTTTTGCTATAGCTCTGACGGACGAGGTTAATGTATCACTGTCGAGTGCCTCCTCATAGAGCACAACATCCGGCTTTATCACACCGCCACAGGTGCAATGCGGCACACCATAGGAGTTCATCATATCACAAAGCGAAAAGCTTTTGCCGCACCGCATGCAGTAATTTCTAAGCACGCTGCCGTGCAGTTCCAATACATTTTTGCTCCCTGCCGCCTGGTGCAAGCCGTCTATATTCTGCGTGATGACAGTACTGAGCAAGCCTTCTTTCTCAAGCTCGGCAAGCTTCTTATGCGCAACATTCGGCTTGGCTTTTTCGGCATAGGCTAAAATTTTCTCCCGATAGAACCGATAGAACTCGGCAGTGTTATTTTCAAAAAAGGTGTGGCTGAGTATCTCCTCGGGAGGATAGTCATATTTTTGATTATACAGTCCGTCAACGCTCCTGAAATCGGGTATTCCGCTCTCGGTTGAAACCCCTGCACCGCCGAAAAATACAATGGATTTTGAGCTTGATATTATTCCGGAAAGCCTGTTTTTCATTCACCGTTTTCCCCTTTCGCTGAGATTTTCCCTGTATAATTATACCATTTTTCTCAAAAAATCCAAATATTTTTTACTATCGGAGAGCTTTTTTAGAACTAATTTTTATAAAAAACGCCGAAATCCAAACAAGTGACGATTTTTTTGAAAATTTTCTATTTACAAACGCCGCCGATGCTGTTATCATAAAAGCATCAATTCGAGAAAGGTCATCTGTTATGCAGCCTATCGCAAACATGACAGCTAAATACTTTAGCTACTTTAGCTTTACCTACTTTTACGGTAAGGCTTGTTTGCGTTTGACCGCTGATAGGATATGACCGCTCGCCGGATAAACACGGCAGCAGAAAAAAGTCAAATCTCCTCCGCAGTTGAACGCTGCGGAGGTTTTTTATTAACATGATTAAATTTTACCGGAGGGAAAAACAATGGTAGTCATTCTCAGAGAAAATTATAACGAAGATCAGCGCAACAATCTTGTCAAGTGGCTTGAAAGCCTGGGCATATCGGTTCACAGCTCGCTGGGTGAACACCACACCGTTCTCGGTCTTGTGGGCGACACCTCGGGCATTGACATCGACCTCATCAAGGCACTCGACATAGTTGACGACGTTAAGCGTATCCAGGAGCCTTACAAAAACGCCAACAGAAAGTTCCATCCCGAGGACACCGTTGTTGTCATAGACGAAAAGCAGGATATAAAGATAGGCGGCGGCAACTTCCAGATAATCGCAGGCCCATGTTCGGTCGAATCGGAGGAACAGGTGTGCGAAATCGCAAAGGCTGTCAAGAAGTCGGGCGCAACGCTCCTGAGAGGCGGTGCATTCAAGCCTCGCACCTCCCCCTACGCTTTCCAGGGACTTCGAGGTGACGGCATAAAGCTTCTGCTTGAGGCCAAAAAGCTGACGGGTATGCCGATAGTCACGGAGATTATGGATCTTTCCCAGCTTGAGCTGTTCGACGAGGTGGATGTAATTCAGGTCGGAGCACGCAATATGCAAAACTTCGAGCTTTTAAAGCAGCTCGGCCGCACAAATAAGCCGATACTTTTAAAGAGAGGTCTTTCGAGCACTCTCCAGGAGCTTTTGATGAGCGCCGAATACATCATGGCAGGCGGCAACATGAATGTCATTCTCTGTGAGAGAGGCATCAGAACCTTTGAGAGCTACACGAGAAACACGCTTGACATTTCGGCTGTTCCTGCGGTCAAGACCCTCTCACATCTGCCGATAATCATTGACCCGAGCCATGCGACCGGCATATCAAAGCTTGTAAAGCCGATGGCCTTTGCAGCTACCGCAGCAGGTGCAGACGGACTTATCATAGAGGTACACAACGACCCCGAGCACGCACTCTGCGACGGCCCGCAGTCGCTGACCCCCGAAGCATTTGACGATGTTGTTAAGGGCATAAACGCTATTCGCCCGTTCGCTTATAAAATGTAAGCTGCGGTTGTCAAATGTCGTTTGAAAGGATATAATTATTATGAAAATAGCAGTTATCGGTCTCGGACTGATTGGCGGTTCGATGGCAAAAGCATTGAAGGACAACACCTCTCACGAGGTTTACGGTTTGGACATAAACGAGAGCGTCATTTTGAAGGCAAAGCTCATCGGCGCAATCGACGGCGAGCTGAACGACGAAATCCTCTCGGAATGTGACAGAGTGATAATCGCCCTCTATCCCGAATCGACTGTTGAATTTTTGCAGAGCAAGGCAGGAATAATCAAAAAGGGTGCGGCAGTCATAGACTGCTCCGGTGTAAAGCGATATGTCTTTACACCTGCCCACGAGCTTGCTGTCGAGCACGGCTTTGAGTTCATCGGCGGTCATCCGATGGCAGGAGTTGAGCGTTGGGGCTTTGACAGCTCCTTCGGTATGCTTTTCAACAACGCATCAATGATTTTAACTCCCGACGGCAACACTGACATCGCCTTGCTCCACGATATCAAGAGCCTGTTTCTCTCAATCGGCTTCGGCACCATAACCGTTGTATCACCCGAACAGCATGACAGGATAATTGCCTACACCTCTCAGCTCGCACACGTGGTCGCAAGCGCATATATCAAAAGTCCGACCGCACTTGAACACACGGGCATGAGTGCAGGAAGCTACAAGGATATGACAAGGGTTGCCTCCCTGAACTCCGAGATGTGGAGCGAGCTGTTTCTCGAAAACCGAGACAACCTTTTAAACGAAATAGACAACATTATAAATAACCTCACCGACTATCGAAACACGATTGCCGAAAATGACAGAGCAGGACTGAAAAAGCTACTTCAGGACGGCACGGACAGAAAGGCGATATGCGGATAAAAGCATTACGCCAAGCAAACGGAGGATGACAAAATGCACACCGTCACAGTTAAAGCCTCAAGTGAATATGACGTTTTAATAGAGCGTGGTCTTTTGAAAAAATCGGGCGAGCTTATAAGAGAATATACCTCAGCCACCCATGCGCTCGTTATCACCGACCGCACCGTGGACAGCCTGTATTCTTCAACTGTGCTTGACAGCTTGCGAAGTGCAGGCATAAAATGCGAAAAATTCGTATTCGAGGACGGCGAGGAACACAAAAGTCTTGAAACCGTTGGGCAGATACTCTCCTTTGCCGCCGAGCATGAGCTTACACGAAGCGATATATTCATCGCACTCGGCGGCGGAATAGTCGGAGATGTAACCGGCTTTGCCTCAAGCACATATCTGCGTGGCGTGCGATTTGTTCAGCTACCGACTACCCTACTCGCCGCAGTCGATTCCTCTGTCGGCGGCAAGACAGGCGTAAACCTGCCCGAGGGCAAGAATCTCGCCGGTGCATTTCATCAGCCGTCAGTTGTCATATGCGACCCAGACTGCTTTGAAACCCTGAGCGACGAGTTGTTTGCAGACGGTGCCGCAGAGAGTATAAAAGCGGGAATCATTGCAGACGAAAAGCTGTTTGAAATTTTTGAAAGCGGCGATGTCAAGGCGAATATAGCGGACATTGTTTGCCGCTGTGTTAAGATAAAAAGCGACATAGTTGCTCTCGATGAATTTGACACGGGCGAACGGCAGAAGTTGAACCTCGGTCACACGCTCGGTCATGCAATAGAAAAATGCGGCAATTTTGAAATATCTCACGGCCACGCTGTTGCAATAGGCATTTGCCGTGCCTGCAAGGCCGCAGAAAAGCTCGGAATATGCGGTGACATCTCAGAGCGTGTGGAAAAAGTGATTGAAAAAAATTCACTTCCGATTTCCACCGACATACCCACCGCCGAGCTTGTTAAGATTATGCAGAGAGACAAAAAACGCAGCAGCGCCGGCATAAATCTCATCCTGCCCGAAAAAATCGGTAAATGTATACTATATAAAACCGATATAGACCGACTTGAAGAAATTTTTACCGTTTGACGGAGGAAATTTATGGATATAAAAATAACGCCCTCTCAGCTTGAGGGCAACGTATGTGCTCCGCCGTCAAAGTCTCACGCTCACAGGCTGATGGTTGCGTTGGCTCTCTCGGGGCATGAAATACCCGAAAGCTTTTGCACCTCGGAGGACACAGCCGCCACTCACAGTGCATTAAGCGAGCTTCACGACGGCGGCAAGCCCGACTGCTCGGAGAGCGGCACAACTCTGCGATTTCTTCTGCCGATTGCGGCGGCTCTCGGAGTAAATGTCACCTTCACGGGTCACGGCAGACTCCCAGAGCGTCCTATGTCGGCTCTGACGGCTACGCTCAGGGAAAACGGTGCCGAAATATCCGCCGACAAGCTACCGATAACCGTTTCGGGCAAGCTTCGTCACGGAGTGTTCAAAGTCCCCGGATACATAAGCTCACAATTCATATCGGGTTTGCTCTTTGCCCTGCCCCTGCTCGACGGAGACAGTGAGATAGTAATAGAGGGCAAGCGTGAATCCGTAGGATATATTGACATGACGCTCAAAACGCTGTCGGACTTCTCAATAAAGGTCGAGCAGACCGACAGCGGATTCAAAATATACGGCAATCAAAAATATATAAAGCCCGAGAGTTGCGGCGTTGAGGGAGACTGGTCAAATGCAGCTTTCTTTATATGTATGAACGCACTCGGCGGAAATATTGCCGTCACGGGGCTTGACAAAAACAGCTTGCAAAGCGACCGTGCGGTGCTCGAGCTTCTCTCAAGGCTCGGCAAAACAATAGATATTTCGCAATGTCCCGACCTTTTTCCCGTCCTTGCCGTGACCGCTTGCGGAACTGTGGGTGACACGCAATTCATCAACGCCGAACGGCTGAGAATAAAGGAGAGCGACAGGATTGCTGCGGTCGAGAGCATGATAAGCTCACTCGGCGGCAACGCAGAGAGCGCTCGGGATTCGCTGACCGTCCACGGTACGGGGAGGCTGTCGGGCGGCGAGGTTGATTCAGCCAACGACCACCGAATAGTCATGGCGGCGGCAACAGCCGCCTGCATCTGCAATGAGCCTGTGATAATTCACGGTGCGCAGGCAGTCGGTAAATCTTATCCCAACTTTTTTGAGGACTACAAAATGCTCGGAGGTAAAGCGGATGTCATATGACGGAAAAAATATAAAGCTTACCGTATTCGGTGAATCTCACGCAAGCGCTGTGGGTGTCGTTATAGAAGGACTGCCCGCAGGCGAAGCTATAGATGAAGAAAGAGTAATGCAATTTATGCGCCGCCGCATGGGCGGCAAGGCATGGAGCACTCCACGCAAGGAGGAGGACAGACCCGAATTTCTCTGCGGACTGCTCAACGGCAGGACTACAGGTGCACCGCTCACGGCAATAATAAGGAATCAAAACATAAGACCTGCCGACTATGAGAATATGAAAAACATTCCCCGTCCGTCTCACGCCGACTATCCTGCATTTGTAAAATACGACGGTGCCAATGACAAAAGCGGCGGCGGACAATTTTCCGGCAGGCTCACAGCACCCCTATGCGTTGCCGGTGCTATATGCGAACAGTTGCTTGAGCGCAGGGGTGTATCGGTCGGTGCTCACCTGACGAGGGCGGCAGGAATAAGCGACACACCCTTTGACCCGTGCAACCCGGACGGCGGTATTTTCGACACTGTGAAGTGCAAGGACTTCCCTGTAATCGATGACGAAAAGGGCGAAGATATGAAGAAACGAATCTCCGAGGCGAGAGAAAGCTCCGATTCGGTGGGCGGCATAGTCGAATGTGCGGTCACAGGGCTTTCGGCAGGTCTGGGCGAACCGATATTCGGCTCCGTTGAGAGCAGACTTTCTTCAATATTGTTCGGCATAGGCGGCGTAAGAGGTGTTGAGTTTGGTCTGGGCTTTGCCGCCGCAGATATGCTCGGCAGCGTGCATAACGATCCTTATATCATCGAAAACGGCAAGATAAAGACCGCATCCAACAATCACGGCGGAATAATCGGCGGTTTAACAAGCGGTATGCCGATAATCTTCAGAGCCGCCTTCAAGCCTACTCCGTCCATTGGCAAGACACAAAAAAGCGTTGACCTCGACACATTGGAGGAGACCACGCTTGAAGTCAGAGGCAGGCACGACCCCTGCATCGCAGTGCGTGCCGTTGCGTGCGTTGAAGCGGCGGCGGCAGTCACTGTGCTCGATATTTTGCTCGACTAAAAAATATTATTTTTCTTTTAAGGCACAGACTGCACATATTATCTACACTATAATAAACGGAGATGCAAAAAAATGGAACTGTTAGACTACAGAAAAGAGCTTGATGCCATCGATGCCCAACTGCTCGAGCTGTTCAAGCAGAGGATGAACACCGTCAAAGGCGTGGCTCAATACAAGAAAGAAAACAACCTGCCCGTTCTGCAGCAAAGCAGAGAGCGTGATATTCTATCCAAAGCCGCCGCAAATGCAAGCGAGGAACTTGAGGACTACGCAAGAACATTTTTCTCCACCATCATGGACACAAGCCGTTCATATCAAACACGCATAAACGGACTGAGCGGAAAAATATCGGGCATAATAACCGATGCGCTGAACAACACGCCTCCCGTTTTCCCCAAGCACGGCACAGTTGCCTGTCAGGGTGTTGAGGGTGCATATTCTCAGCTTGCGTGTGACAAACTGTTTACAGCGGCTTCTATTTCTTATTTCAAAAACTTCGAGGGTGTTTTCTCCGCTGTCGAGCAGGGACTGTGCGAATACGGTATTCTACCCATAGAAAACAGCACCTACGGCACTGTCAACGAGGTCTATGACCTGATGAAGAACTACAGATTTCACATCATAAAGAGCATAAAGCTCAAGGTGGATCATTCTCTGCTTGTCATGCCCGGCACAGAGCTTAAAGACGTGAAGGAGATATTCTCTCATGAGCAGGCTATCGGTCAATGCTCGGAGTTTTTGAAGAAGAACCCTCAAATAAAGGTAACTGTGTGCGAGAACACAGCCGCCGCCGCAAAAATGTTACGTGACAGCGGAAGAAAGGATGCCGCCTCCATTTCATCGGCAGGCTGTGCAACTCTCTATGGGCTGAAAAAGCTCGATATCCGTGTGCAGAACACCGACGGCAATTTCACAAGATTTATCTGCATCTCTAAAAAGGCGATGATATTCCCCGGAGCAGACAGAATAAGCCTCATGCTCTCTCTGCCGCACAGACCCGGCTCGCTCTATTCGCTCATATCGAAGTTCTCTGTTCTCGGACTGAATTTAACAAAGCTCGAAAGCCGTCCGATAGCCGGCAGTG
Source organism: uncultured Clostridium sp. (assembly GCA_964386035.1). Classification (GTDB taxonomy): domain Bacteria; phylum Bacillota; class Clostridia; order Oscillospirales; family Acutalibacteraceae; genus CAG-177. The sequence continues at coordinate 16,498 of CAYLQT010000014.1, forward strand.
ACTTTGAATTTATGTTCTACTTCGATATCGAAGCTTCAATCTACTCCCCTGCCGTACTCGCACTGCTCGATGAGCTTTCAGACTCCCCCGAGCTGTTCGTGTTCCTCGGCAGTTACTCGGAGGTATAAGCAAAATGAAATGTGCTCTTATCGGTGAACGGCTCGGGCACAGCTACTCCAAAATCATTCACGAGGCTTTTGGACTGTATCCCTATGAACTTGTGAGCCTGCCCGAAAACGAGGTCGAAAATTTTGCGAAGAAGAGCGATTTTGACGGCTTCAATGTCACGATTCCATATAAGCGAACCGTCATGCCCTACTGCTCATATATAAGCCCCGAGGCTCAAAAGATAGGCAGTGTCAACACGGTAGTCAGAACTTCCGACGGACTGCACGGCTACAATACCGACTATTTCGGCTTCAAGTCCCTCGCAGAGCGTGCGGGAATAAGCTTTGAAAACAAAAATGTCGTAATTCTCGGAAGCGGCGGCACCTCGCTGACGGCAAGAGCGGTTGCGGCGGACTCAGGTGCAAAGAGCATAAAAATCGTATCACGCTCGGGCGAATACAATTACAACAACCTCGACCCACTCTCCGACTGCGAAGTGCTCATAAACACCACACCGGTCGGAATGTATCCGAACAACGGCTCGGCGGCGGTGAACCTCGACAGCTTTCCGAATTGCGAGGCGGTGCTCGATGTTATTTACAATCCGCTGAGAACCGAGCTTATCATGCAGGCTCAGGAGCGTTCTCTCAAATGCTCGGGCGGTCTTTATATGCTCGTAGCGCAGGCGGCTCAGAGTGCAAAGTATTTCTGCCACGCCGATATAGGCAGGGACAAAATCGAAGAGGTATTCCGCAATCTCGAGCAAAGGGTTCAGAATATAGTTTTGGTAGGTATGCCCGGCTGCGGAAAGACTACCGTTGCAACCGAGCTTGCCACTTTGAGCGGCAGGCAGGCGATCGACACGGATGCCGAGATAGAAAAAGCGGCAGGCATTAGCATACCCGAGATATTCGAGAATTACGGCGAAGAACATTTCAGAACTCTTGAAACCGAGGTCATCAAAAATATCGCCAAAGAAAAAGGGCTGATAATCGCAACCGGCGGCGGTGCGGTGCTCAGAGAAGAGAACCGAAAGGCTCTCCACTCAAACGGGCGGATATATTATATCAAGCGTGATTTATCGACTCTGTCGCTCGACGGCAGGCCGCTTTCCCGAAACGCCGAGGCACTCGAGCAGATGTTTTTAGCCCGTGACCCGATTTACTCCGACTGCGCCGATGCAGTCGTCTCAAATGAGTTGTCCCCTGTGCAAACAGCACAGCGGATAATGGGTGAGCTAGGCTCATCCGATATATAGGAGATAGATTTAGACAAAACGCAGCAGAGCTTCTGCTGCGTTTTGTCTTTTTCGGTCTAAATTGACTTTTCAAACGGCATAGTATATAATAACCGTATAGAATAAGATTTTCGGAGATTTCATATGACTGAAGAAAAGATCAAGAGAATGAACGACCTTTATCATTTATCGCAGGAGCGTTCTCTCAGTGAAGACGAATACAGCGAATGGACAGGACTCAAGCAGCAATATGTTGCCGACTTCAAGGCAAGCCTGCGTTCACAGCTTGACAACACCTACATCGTAGACGACAAGGGCAACAAGCGCAAGCTTGAGAAAAAGAGCGGCAAATAACATATTTTTAAGTGAAAGAGTGATATTATGTTTTGCAGAAATTGCGGCAAACAGCTTGATGACAATTTCAATGTCTGCCCCTACTGTGGCGAACCGGTAAGTCTCGAGGAAAGTGAGGCTCGCCGTGCGGCAGACTGCCGTGACACTCACAGCGTCTACTCCGCCCCCTCTCAGCCGAAAGCACCGTCGCACACCTCGGAGGAGAGCACAGGCGGCTGGAAGGTACTCGGATTCTTCCTCGGCTTCTTCGGTGCGGCGCTGTGGTTTTTGCCGATAGTCAGCCTCGTTCTTTATTTGATTTGGAAAAACGACAAGCCGAAAATCGCAAAGGGCATCGGTCAATTTACTCTAATAGGCCTCGCCGGCGGAATTGCCCTGCTCGTGATAATAGTCACGATATTGGCGATACTCTTCACCATAACCGCTTCCATGACCATAATCGAAGCCGCCCGTGACCTCTTGGGAGGCACCTTTGACAGCATAAACACGATTCTCGAAAATCTTCCGATAATCGGCAGATGAATCAACTGAATCCGTCCTGATTTATCCTTCAAAAATCAGGGCGGTATTTTTTACACTTTTTGCATACATTCATTTATATGCACTTATTTTGCATATAATTTGCATATTTTCACATTGAAGTAATGTAAAGTGTTTTCCTTGCCAATGTGGATAACTATGTGGATAATGTGGATAACTTCTGCGTTTTGATGATATTTCAGAAAATATCAGTAAAGTTAAAAGCTTTACACGTTACTTTTTGTTTGATTTTGGAAATATTTACCGGCTTTGCATATACAATACATCAGGAATCGACAAAGAAAAACGAGGATGCAAGAAAACTTGCATCCTCGTTTTATGCATAAAATTTTCGCTTGAATTTTTGTCTATTTTGCCACTTCGAGCCGCTTAAACATTGGCGAGGGCAGCATCAAGGTCGGCTATTATATCTTCAACATTTTCCGTTCCGACGGAAAGTCTGACAAGGTTTTCGTACACTCCGCAATCGTCAAGCTCCTGTGCGGTGAGCTGGCGGTGTGTAGTGCTCGCCGGATGCAGGCAGCAGGTACGGCTGTCCGCAACATGGGTAACTATAGCGGCAAGCTTTAGGCTGTCCATAAATCTCACAGCGTCCTCACGGCCGCCCTTTATTCTCAGCGAGATAACGCCGCAGGTCCCGTTGGGCATATACTTTTGAGCAAGCTCGTAGTACTCATCTCCCTCAAGTCCGGGGAATCTTACCGACTCAATCTTCTCATGGGCCTTGAGGAACCTTGCAACCTTGAGTGCATTGGAGCAATGGCAGGGCATACGCAGATGCAGTGTTTCAAGACCGAGGTTCAGCAGGAATGCATTCTGCGGAGACTGGATGGAACCGAGGTCACGCATGAGCTGGGTTGTACATTTGGTTATATAAGCCGCCTTGCCGAACTGCTCGGTATAAACAACGCCATGATATGAATCATCAGGGGTGGTCAATCCGGGGAATTTATCATTCTGAGTCCAATCAAAATTGCCGCTGTCAACTATAACACCGCCGACACTCGTCGCGTGGCCGTCCATATACTTTGTGGTGGAATGGGTCACTATATCCGCACCGAACTCAAACGGGCGGCAGTTAATGGGAGTCGGGAAGGTATTATCGACAATCAGCGGTACTCCGTGACTGTGAGCCGCACGGGCATACATCTCTATATCGAGTACAACAAGTGAAGGGTTCGAGATAGTCTCGGCAAAAACCGCCTTGGTATTCTCTCTGAACGCCGCATTAAGCTCCTCCTCGGTAGCATCGGGGCGAATAAAGGTAAACTCAATGCCGAGCTTACGCATTGTGACATTGAAGAGGTTGAAGGTGCCGCCGTAAATAGCAGAGGCCGCAACAACATGGTCGCCTGCCGAGCAGATATTGAACACCGAGAAGAACGATGCCGCCTGACCGGATGAGGTAAGCATTGCACCCACGCCGCCCTCAAGGTCGGCTATCTTTGCCGCAACGCAATCGTTGGTGGGGTTCTGAAGACGGGTATAAAAATATCCCGACTCCTGAAGGTCGAAAAGTCTGCCCATCTGCTCGCTTGATTCATATTTATATGTAGTGCTCTGATATATCGGCACTACACGGGGCTCGCCGTTCTTAGGCGTATAGCCCGACTGCACGCATTTTGTCTCGATCTTGCTCATTTTTGTTTCTCCTTTTTATCAGTCTTTAAGAAAATGTTTCATCAGCTCGAAGCCGGGATCAATGAAATTGCCCGTCTCGGAGGCTGTTTTCTCATTTATGCTCGAAACTCCGCCGTCAAGTTCATTGCCTTTACAGTATATCAGATACGGCACGGGGTCGGAAGCATGTGTACGAGTTGCGATAGGTGTCGGATGATCCGGCAGCACCATGACCTTATAATCGCCCTGAGAGTCAAGATAATCAAGGATTATCGGCAAAACTCGGCTGTCGATAAGTTCAATCGACTTGACTTTATTTTCAGGTTCATTTCTGTGTCCACACTCATCGGGAGCCTCCAAATGAATATAGACAAGGTCTTGACCTTTACACCATTCTTCGACAGCGGCCTTTGCCTTTCCCTCAAAATTCGTGTCTATATATCCGGTTGCGCCCTCCACATCGGGCGTGTTCATGCCGGCGCAAATACCGATTCCCTTTAAAAGATCGACTGCCGAAACTATACTGCCCTTTACGCCGAACTTATCTTCAAACGACTCAAGTGCGGGGCGGCTACCCTCGCCCCAGAGCCAAATCGAATTTGCGGGAAGCTTGCCCTCGGACACCCTCTTCTTGTTGACAGGGTGATCCTTCAAGATGTCATAGCTCTCACACATCATTTTTATAAGCTTTGCGGCATTCGGAGAAGACGAAAGATATTCGCCCACAACCCTGCCCGAAATATCATGAGGAGGTGTCATATCTCCGAGGTCGGTAGTTCCGTTGTGAACTATCAGGCAATGGCGGTAAGCCACGCCGCTGTAAAAGTCAAATTCACCGCCACCGAAATGCTCCTGAACGGTCTTTATTATCTCGGCCGCCTCCTCGGTGGATATATCACCGCCTGAGTAATCGACCATGGTTTTGTCCGAATAGTTTTCTTCATCGCTCAGGCTCACAAGGTTACAGCGCAGAGCAATGTCGGTATCGTTCATTTTAACTCCGATGCTCACAGCCTCAAGCGGCGAACGACCGGTATAGCAAATCTTCGGGTCAAAGCCGAGCACGCTCATGTTTGCAACGTCGCTTCCGGGCTTCAATCCTGCGGCAACCGTTCTGACAAGTCCGACCTCGCCATTTGCGGCAAGACGGTCGATGTTCGGCTTGTTCGCCGCTTCCATAGGCGTTTTTCCGCCGAGAGCATCAACGGGATAGTCAGCCATACCGTCACAGAGAACAACTGCGTATTTCATATATTATCATCCTCTCAGAGATAGTTTCATTCAGCACGATAGCTTCGTGATACTTTATTATACCATAAAGCGATGAAGCATAAAAGTAAAATTATGCGTCGAATTACAAAAATTTTAGGGCAGTCGTCATCAAAAAATGTTGCAATACGCCGAGGGCACTACCCAAGCAAAAAAAATATTGAGTACCGGCACAAAAAATTCAAATGTGCATCCCCGAAACATATGTAAAGTAAAAAGCTTTACATATTCTCCCGATTTTAACCTCGGATAAAAATTAAACTCTTATCCGAAAGTCCTTTATTTTCAAGGATTTTTTAAGATAAGAGCTTTTATGTTTCAGCCGATATACGGATATGTAAAGCTATACAGCTTGTCATCAATGTCCGTGTGGGACTACATCCAATTTGTCATGTTCACTGCCGAGATCGGCACGGAGAAGTGCAAAAAACACAACCGCAAGCAGTAGCTCGGCGCACCATATCGTTTTGCCACCCAAAAATCCGCTCAGGAACGCCGCCGATATTCCGCCTGCTATAAACGAGGCTATCATCAGCAAATGTGAGAGCATCCTGTTTCTCGCCTCACGGCTGCCCTTTCTGACATATCGCACGAGATAAACTCCCACCTGACGAACATGATTAGTGCAAAACGTTGTTGCCATAGGCATTTTCTTCGCCTGACGGAATGTGTTAAACTGCATTGAGGCTATGAAGTTGACAGCCACCTGACAAATCTGCGGCGGCGCATTGTCGGGTACGAAACCGAGCGCAAACACCCAAAGCATCTCAAAAGCGACAAACGCAGTGTCCCAGCGCATGACCTTGAGACGGTTCACCCTTTTGGGCAGAAACTCGGAGATTACCGTGCCGAGCAGATAAGCAGATGCCGGCAACAGATAATACAGCGCCTTTTTGAAATTGCCCTTGCCTATTTGAACCGCCATGAGAACGAAGTTCGCCGTCTGTGCATTGCAGAAAACGCCGCCCTTCAAAATATAGGTGTATGCGCCGAAAAATCCGCCGACAGCTATCATCACGGCAAACACCCACAGCTTTTCACACTCGAGCAATTCTTCTTTTTTCTTCAAATTATCATTCAATTATCTCACCTGTTTCAAAAAATCAGTTTATCACTGCATCTTTTCCCTGTCAAGGGCAAAAAGCGTTGATTTCACTTGAAAAAACGGCTCTGCCGTGATATGATTTATGGGTTAAATATATTTAAATAAGAGGATTTTAAAAAGATGTCAAAACTGCTCAGATTCTTAGGAAAGTACAAAAGAGAAAGCATCCTCGCACCTTTTTTCAAGCTCATTGAGGTGGCATTCGAGCTGACCGTTCCGCTGATAGTTGCCGATATCATAGACAACGGCATAGCAAACGGCAACAAGACGTATATCATCAACCGCTGTCTGATACTCGGTCTGCTCGGTGTTTTGGGACTCGCAAGTGCACTGACCGCTCAGTATTTCTCGGCAAAAGCGGCTGTCGGCTTTGCTACGGACGTTCGCCATGCGCTCTTTTCTCATATTGGCAAGCTTTCGTATTCACAGCTCGACTCTCTCGGCGCTCCTACCCTCATCACCCGAATGACAGGTGACATAAATCAGGTGCAAACAGGTGTCAATATGACACTTCGCCTTGTCCTGCGCTCGCCCTTTGTCGTTTTCGGTGCAGTGCTCATGGCCTTCACGGTGGACACGAAGTCGTCACTTGTGTTCGTTGTCGCCGTACCCGTGCTGGCGGCTGTAATCTTTGCGATAATGCTCGTGTGCATACCGATGTACCGCAAGGTTCAGCAGAAGCTTGACGGGATACTCGGCAAGACCCGTGAAAATCTGCTCGGCACACGAGTTGTGAGGGCCTTTTGCAAGGAGGAGGAAGAAATTGCCGACTTCGACGAGAAGAACGTCGCTCTGACAAAGATGCAAACGGCAGTCGGCAGAATTTCCGCATTCATGAATCCCGTTACCTTCGTTTTGATAAATCTCGCAGTCATAGCGCTGATATATGTCGGTGCAATAAGGGTAAGTTCGGGGAATATCTCCCGAGGTGATGTGGTCGCTCTCTACAACTATATGTCGCAGATACTCGTTGAGCTTATCAAGCTTGCAAATCTTATAATAAATGTAACCAAGGCTATTGCCTGCGGCAACAGAATACAGTCGGTGCTTGACATTGAGCCGAGCACCGTTTCGGGCTGCGAAATCAACGGCGACAAAGCCGATAAATATGCGGTTGAATTTGACCGTGCCTGCCTCTCCTATGGCGGCGCAGAGGAGGCTCTGCACGAAATTTCACTTAAAATCGAGCGTGGCAGTACCGTCGGCATTATCGGCTCAACAGGCTCGGGCAAAAGCTCGCTTGTGAACCTTATCCCCCGTTTCTACGATGTAACCGACGGCAAGGTGCTTGTTGACGGAGTTGACGTGCGTGACTATGACACAAAGGCTCTGCGTGCAAAAATAGGCGTTGTGTCGCAGAAAAAAGCCCTGTTCTCGGGCACGGTGAGAGAAAACATATGCTTCGGCAAGGCAGATGCCACCGATGACGAAATTTGGCAGGCACTCGAAACCGCACAGGCAAAGCAGATGATCGAGGACAAGAGCGGCAAGCTTGACTTTGTGCTCGAGCAGGAGGGCAAAAACCTTTCGGGCGGTCAGCGGCAGAGAATGACAATAGCCCGTGCGCTCGTGCGAAAGCCCGAGATACTCATCCTTGACGATGCCGCAAGTGCGCTCGACTATGCTACCGGTGCGGCACTCAACAAAGCACTTCGCAACACTTCTTTTGCGCCGACGGTCATTACAGTCTCTCAGCGTGTGGCTGCCATTCGCAATGCGGATGTAATAATTGTGCTCGATGAGGGCGAGATAGTCGGCACCGGCACTAATGATGAACTACTCGCCTCCTGTGAGGTATACAGGGAAATATTTGCTTCACAGCTTGAAAAGGAGGATGCGTAAAATGAAAAACAAAAGCGTTCTCAAGCGTGTTATAGCCGTTATCGGACGTTCAAAGCTCCTGCTTTTCCTTTCCCTCGTGCTCTCTGTCGGCTATGTCATTATGTCGCTGTATATCCCCGTCCTCGCAGGTAAGGCAATCGACGGCATAACAGACGGCGGACAGGTTAATTTCGACACGATAAAGACCTGCCTTTTGGGTATTCTCATCTGTGCGGCGGCAGGCGGCATTTTCCAATGGATAATGAACATCATCAACAACAAAATCGCCTACAACACAGTCAGAGACATTCGTTCCAAGGCGTTTTCACATATGCAGTCGCTCCCCGTTGCCTTTGTCGATTCGCACCCCTACGGCGACATCGTAAGCCGCATAACCGCAGACGCCGAGCAGTTTGCCGACGGACTTATTCTAGGCTTTTCTCAGCTTTTCTCGGGCATCGTCACAATCGCCGTAACACTCGTTTTCATGCTTACAATTTCTCCGATAATCACGCTTGCGGTAGTAGTGCTTACCCCCATTTCGCTCTTCACCGCACGCTTTATCGCACGGCGCACATATTCCATGTTCAAAAAGCAGTCCGAGACTCGAGGTGAGCAGACTGCGCTGATAAACGAGATGATACAGAATCAAAAGACCGTTCAGGCGTTTTCATATGAGAACACCGCAGTCGAGAGATTTGACGAGACTAATGAACGACTTCGCAAATATTCGTTAAAATCTATCTTCTTCTCCTCGCTGACCAATCCCACCACCCGATTCATCAACAACCTCATCTATGCCGTTGTCGGACTCATGGGCGGAATTTTCGCCATAGGCGGTGCGATAAGCGTGGGAGGCTTTATGAGCTTCCTCGCCTACTCAAACCAGTACACAAAGCCGTTCAATGAAATTTCCGGCGTTGTTACCGAGCTCCAAAACGCTCTCGCCTGTGCCGCGAGAATATTCGAGCTTATTGATGAAGCACCCGAAAGCTCCGACAGTGACTGCAAAGAGCTTGTCTCACCCGAAGGCAGTGTTGATTTTGACAGCGTTTGCTTCTCCTATGACAAGGACAAGAAGCTCATTGAAGGCTTTGATTTCTCGGCACCCGCCGGTAAAACCATTGCAGTTGTCGGCCCCACGGGTTGCGGCAAAACAACGCTCATCAACCTCCTGCTCCGTTTTTACGATGTCGATGCCGGCAGCATAAATGTTGACGGCGACAATATAGCTGACCTGACAAGACACAGCCTGCGCCGCAACTTCGGCATGGTGCTCCAGGATACATGGATAAAGCACGGCACTGTCAAGGAGAACATTGCATTCGGCAAGCCCGATGCTACAGATGAAGAGATAATCGCCGCCGCAAAGGCCGCCCGTGCCCACAGCTTTATAAAAAGGCTCAAAAACGGCTATGACACGGTTATCGGTGACGATGACGGTCTCTCCGAGGGCGAGCGGCAGCTACTCTGCATAGCGAGAGTAATGCTCATGAAGCCGCCGATGCTCATTCTCGATGAAGCCACATCGTCCATCGACACACGAACCGAGATAAAAGTTCAGGAGGCGTTCAACACCCTCATGCAGGGCAGAACCTCATTTGTTGTGGCACACAGACTTTCAACCATTCGACACGCCGACTGCATTCTTGTGATGAAGGATGGCAAGGTTGAGGAGCACGGCACGCATGAAGAGCTTATCGCCAAGGGCGGATTTTACAAAAAGCTCTACAACAGCCAGTTTGCACAGTAAAACATATTTAAGATTTACCGACCCGACTTATGTCAGGTCGGTTTTGTCTTTGAATTTTGCGTATAGAGCAGTATAGAAGGTGTAAAGTTGACACCGAGGCAAAATTATAATAATATAAAGAAAATCTTTGTGTTTTGAAGGAGACGGCAATATGCTCAATATTCAAAATCTCACCAAAACCTACGGCGACAAAAAGGCTGTGGACAATCTCTCTTTGCACATCTCCCCCGGCGAAATTTACGGCTTCATCGGCCACAACGGAGCAGGCAAGACCACCACGCTCAAATCCGTTGTGGGTATTCTGCAATTCGATGAGGGCGAGATAGCCGTAAACGGCATCTCAATAAAAGAAAATCCGCTCGAGTGCAAGCGTCTCATCGCCTATATTCCCGACAATCCCGACCTCTACGACTATATGACGGGCATAAAATATCTCAACTTCATTGCCGATATTTTCGCTATACCTGCGGATGTGCGGCTCGAACGGATACATAGCTACGCCGACCGCTTCGGTCTGACAAATGACCTTGCACAGCCTATTGCCGCATATTCGCACGGCATGAAGCAAAAGCTTGCGATAATTTCGGCATGGCTGCACGAGCCGAAGCTGATAATAATGGACGAACCGTTTGTCGGACTTGACCCCTCTGCGGCTCATCAGCTAAAGTGCCTGATGCGTGAGCTGTGCGACAACGGCGGTTCGATATTCTTCTCGACTCATGTGCTTGAGGTGGCGGAGAAACTCTGCGACAAGGTTGCGATTATCAACAACGGCAAGCTCATTCGCTCGGGCACTATGGACGAGGTCAAGGGTGACGAGAGCCTTGAGAGCGTATTCCTCGAACTGGAGGGAGAAAAATGCTGAAGGCTCTGCTCAAAAAGCAAATGCTCGAGCTGAACAAGAGCTTTTTTGTTGACCGAAAAACAGGCAAGCTAAAAAGCAAAGGCTCGGCAATACTGTCGATTGTCCTCTTTTCACTGCTGATGATTTTTGTCATCTGCGGAATGTTTCTGTATATGTCCTATTCGATAAGCCCCCTGCTCACGGCAGGACTTGAGTGGCTGTATTTTGCGATAATGGGTGCTACCGCCGTCATGTTCGGACTTTTCGGCAGTGTGTTCAACACCTATTCATCCCTTTATGACGCAAAGGACAACGACCTTCTGCTGTCCATGCCGATACCGCCGTCAAAGCTTATGGCGGCGAGGCTGACCGGAGTTTACCTCATGGGACTTATGTACACGGGTTCTGTGATTTTCCCTGCCGTGATAATGTATTTTATCTGCTCGAGGCCGAGGGTAATATTCGCCGCAATGTCGGTATTTTCGGCTATTGTGCTGACGGTTTTGGTGCTCATTCTGTCCTGCGCCCTCGGCTGGGTCGTTGCGAAAATAGCTGCAAAGCTCAAGAACAAGAGCCTCGTCACGGTCGCAGTCTCACTCCTGTTCATCGGCGGCTACTATTTGATATACTTCAAGGCAAACGAAATTATCAACTCGATAATCAAAAACAGCGGTGACATAGCCGACAAGGTAAAGGGCTCGGCGTATCCGCTGTATCTGCTCGGCAGAGCGTGTGCCGGCGAGGTGCTCCCGACGCTTCTTTTGGCGGCAATCACCGCCGCACTGTTCTACCTCACATGGAGAATAATGGCAAGGTCGTTTATTCGCCTTGCAACCGTCGGCGGCAAGGGTGCGAAAGCTGTTTACAAAGCGAAAAAAAAGACAAAGGCACAAAGTATTGACAACGCCCTGCTCCGCCGTGAAATAAAAAGATTTCTCTCCTGTCCCACCTACATTCTCAACTGCGCTCTCGGCTCGTTTTTACTCCTTGTGTTCTCGGTGCCGGCACTCATCAAGGGCGAATGGCTCGCAGAATATCTCAGTCACTTCGACCCAATCTTTTATGACAACCTGCCGGCAGTCGCCTGCATGATAGTTTTGGCACTGTCATCGATGAACATTATAACCGCCCCCTCCGTCTCTCTTGAGGGTAAGGGTCTTTGGATAGTGCGCTCGTTGCCCGTAACCTCGGAGCAGATACTCAAGGCAAAGATAAAACTTCATATGCTGTTCTCCGCAGTTCCTGCGCTGATTTGCAGTATTTGCCTGTGTATTGCCCTGAAGCCTGACATTTTATCTGCAGCAGCTATTATCACCCTGCCGCTCGTATTCAATCTCTTATGTGCCGTTTCGGGGCTGAGAATTGACCTCAAAATGCCGAATCTGAGTTGGGCAAACGAAAATGCGGCGATAAAGCAGAGCTTTCATGTCATGCTCGCCATGCTCTTGTCAATGGCATATATCGCACTGATATTCGTTATATTCATCGCTTTCTCGGCTTTTCTGTCCCCCTCGGCGGCCATAGCCCTGTGCGTGCCGTTCACGCTTTCAATGGCCTTGACTTCAGCCTCGAGGCTCAAGAAAAAGGGCGTGAAAAGGCTGGAAGAGATGTAAAGCAGTCATAAAGTAAAAAAAGGTCGTGTATCGTAACAGATACACGACCTTTTGCATTGCATGGCTCAAAAAGACTTCCCAACAAGCTGATGATTCAAAATGTGCTGTTCAATTTAACTTTACCGTTTGCCTCTTTCATGTCAGCTCCGTTGACCTCGAGCAACTGCAATGGTTGTCCATGCGGTAGGAATTTGTTTCACTCTCGTAGGGACAGAGGTTGTCCCTGTCCGCTTGTTCCTCGCTGCAAACAAAATCAAAGCAAAAACTTGGCTCGCCCTTTGGGAGAACTGTCACCATAGCTGACTGAGGGGTTGGTTCGGGATGGTTGAACCAATAAGCTTAGACTTACTCGCAGAAGTCAGTCGAACTCATTCGGCATTTTCTTTTTGTTTGAAAAAGAAAATGCCGGCAAACTCGCTGTCGCTCAAACAAGTGTCGGCTAGTGCGGTTTGCCGTTCTCGGTTTGCTTGTGGGTGTTGCTCGGTTTTGTGCGGCGGTGCCGACAACGGACAACCGCAAGGGTTGTCCAGACGACTAAAACAGCACCACGCAAAAACCGTCCGAGCATTTTGCTCGGACGGTTCTGTTATATTAACTAATTACTTGTCAAGATTTGACTTGAGGGTATTGAGCTCATCGGAGAGAGCCTTGGGAAGCTTGTCGCCAAACTTTGAATAGAACTCCTCGATTCCCTCTGCTTCGGTCTCCCACAGTGCCGTATCAACGCTGAGGATCTCCTTGAGCTGAGCCTCGCTCACCTCATCCTCAAGGCCCTCGAGGTTGATGTCCTCTGCCTTGGGTACAAAGCCGATTGCGGTCTCGTCAGCATCAACCTTGCCCTCACAGCGCTTGATGATCCACTCGAGCACACGCATATTGTCGCCAAAGCCGGGCCACAGGAAGTTGCCGTCATCGTCCTTACGGAACCAGTTGACATTGAAGATCTTGGGAGCCTTATCAGCGTCAAGACCTGCACCGATATCGATCCAGTGCTGCCAATAATCAGCCATATTATAGCCGCAGAAGGGAAGCATTGCCATGGGGTCACGGCGAACAACGCCGACCGCACCGGCTGCTGCTGCGGTGGTCTCGGAAGCCATGATAGAGCCTACGAATACGCCGTGATTCCAGTCTCTTGACTGATAAACCAGCGGAGCGAGCTTTGCTCTTCTGCCGCCGAATACGATAGCGGAGATCGGCACGCCTGCCGGATTCTCAAACTCGGAGCTGATGCAGGGGCAGTTGACTGCCGGAGCGGTGAAGCGGCTGTTCGGGTGAGCACCCTTCTCCTCGCTTGTCTTGCCGTTCCACGGTCTGCCCTGCCACTCGATGGCATTCTCGGGCGGATTCTTGTCAAGACCCTCCCACCAAACTGTGTTGGTATCGAGGTCAAGTGCGACATTGGTGAAAATTGTATTCTTCTGAGTAGCGGCGAGTGCATTCGGGTTGGACTTGACATTTGTGCCGGGTGCAACGCCAAAGAAGCCGTTCTCGGGATTTATTGCATAAAGTCTGCCGTCGGGGCCTTTTCTGATCCACGAAATGTCATCACCGACGCACCAAATCTTATAGCCCTTGTTTCTGTATCCCTCAGGGGGAATGAGCATGGCAAGGTTGGTCTTGCCGCAGGCTGAAGGGAATGCTGCGCAGATATACTTAACTTCGCCCTTGGGATTCTCAAGGCCGAGGATGAGCATATGCTCTGCCTGCCAACCCTCTTTCCAACCCTGATAAGAAGCGATACGCAGAGCGAAGCACTTCTTGCCGAGGAGGACGTTTCCGCCGTAAGCGGAGTTTACGGAAATAATGGTGTTATCCTGCGGGAACTGGCAGATGTAGCGGTTCTCGGGGTCGATATTGCAGCTGCAATGCAGACCTCTGACCCAATCGTTGCTGTCACCGAGAGTTTCGATAACCTTCTTGCCGATTCTCGTCATGATAGCCATATTGAGGACAACATAGATAGAATCGGTAAGCTCAATGCCTATCTTCGAGAAGGGCGAGCCTACGGGACCCATGGAATAAGGGATAACATACATTGTTCTGCCCTTATAGCTGTCCTTAGCTATATCGTAAAGCATCTTATATGCCTCAGCGGGATCCATCCAATTGTTTGTGGGGCCTGCCTCCTCCTTGCTGTTGGCGCAGATGAAGGTGCGGTTCTCAACACGTGCAACATCGTTCGGCTTTGTTCTGTGAAGATAGCAGCCGGGAAGCTTTTCCTCGTTGAGCTTTATCATCTCGCCTGTCTCGCAGGCCTTCGCACGAAGAGCGTCAAGCTGCTCCTCACTGCCGTCGATCCACATGACCTCGTCGGGAGATACGAGTGCGATTTTCTCCTCGATCCAGTCAATGACTGTCTTGTTCTGTGTCAAATGTTTCATTATGAATTTGACTCCTTTCGTCTAATCTATTAAGAAAGGTACCATCTTTGCCCATTATGTATTATACCCCGAAACACTCGGTTTTTCAATGTACAAAATGTTAACTTTCAGGCCTTTTTTGATAAATTTTTATCAATTTCATCAATAGGCATTGAAGCTCGGGCGTTGAGTGTCAAAGGAGCCGTATTTCCGTGCAAAAATTCATAATATCCCTGTGCACCGACCATGGCTGCATTATCTCCGCAGAGCGACAGTTCGGGCATAAAAAGCTGCCACGAATGGCTGTCGCAAAGTGCCTGCATCTGTGCTCTCAGGCGTGAGTTTGCCGACACACCGCCTGCCAAAACTATCTTATCAAAGCCGAAATTCAGTGCCGCTTTTTCGGTATTCTCTTTAAGGCAGCGGACGACCGCCTCGATATACGCCGCACCGAGGTCGGGCACGCTTATCTCCTCGCCCTTTTGCTTGGCGTTGTGAATGATGTTGACTGCTGCCGTTTTAAGTCCAGAAAAGCTGAAGTCATATTCACTGCCGTCAACATGGGGACGGGGCAATTTATAGCTCTTGGGATCGCCGTTTTTCGACACTCTGTCGAGATTCACGCCGCCCGGATAGTCAAGTCCCATAGCTCTTGCCGCCTTGTCCATTGCCTCGCCTGCGGCATCGTCACGGGTTCTGCCGATAATATGAAAATCGGTATAATCACGCACCTCGATTATATGGCTGTGACCGCCCGAGACAACAAGCGCCAGAAACGGCGGCTCAAGGCTCGGAGAGGTGATGTAGTTTGCAGCTATATGCGAGCGCAGATGATGCACCGGAACAAAAGGCTTATTTGCGGCATACGCCAGACCTTTTGCGAAGTTCACGCCCACAAGCAGTGCGCCAATAAGTCCGGGGGCGTATGTGACGGCGATTGCATCGACATCGGAAACGGCCATATTTGCCCTCTCGAGAGCCTCACCGACAACACCTGTTATTGCTTCGGCGTGCCGTCTCGAGGCTATCTCGGGCACAACGCCGCCGTAAATTATGTGCTCCTTAACCTGCGAGGCGATGACACTCGAAATCACCCGTCTGCCATCCTCCACAACTGCCGCCGCAGTTTCATCGCAGGAAGATTCTATTGCCAAAATTCTCATACCGTTTGACCCTCACAATCAAAAAAACTTCGTCATAATATCCGCATCCTCTTTTGGAGAGGAATAAAAATTCTTTCTTGTGCCGACTGCCTTGAATTCACGCTTAAAATACAGTGATTTTGCCGCCGAATTGGACGAGCGCACCTCAAGTGTTATCATAACGCATCCTCGCTCTCTTGCGCCGTTTTCGGCACTCTCAAGCAATTTTTCGGCTATTCCCTGTCTGCGGCAGTCGGCAGTCACGGCAACATTGGTTATGTAAGCCTCACCGACTATCTCCTGCACACCGATATAGCCAACTACCATCTCACCCTGTCTTGCACACAAAAAATGTGCCAGGGGGTTCGACAGTTCCTCTGCTATCGACTGCTCCGACCACGGGGACGAAAAGCACTCCTTCTCGAGCATTGCAACAGTGCAAACATCGTCCTCTCTCATCGGTGAAATTGTTACAGACTTCATCGGTTCATATCCTTTATTATTTCATAAAGCTCCGGCAATGCGTCATTTATCTTTTTGCCGCACTCCCTGTAAAAATCCAAATCTCTGCCGTAGGGATCTTCGATTCCGCCGCCGAGAATGAAAAGCTTCTCCTCGGGGAGCATACGGTTGAGCATATCATAGTGCTCCTTCGTCATGCAAACTATAAAGTCTGCTTTTCGAGTGATACTGCGTGTCAACATTCTGGCTCGGTGAGATGAGATGTCAACACCGTACTCCCCTGCGACCGTCTTTGCATTTTCGCTTGCCTCTCTGTCGTCAACTGTCATAAGTCCCGCACTCGAGCAGACTATCCCCGTCTCACTCTTTTCCTCGAGCAGGTGTTTAAACATCCCCTCCGCCATAGGACTGCGGCACATATTGCCCGTGCAGACAAAAAGTAAATTCATATTACATCGCCCCGTTTATACTCTTAATCCTTTGCCTCATACCATGTTTGGCCCGAATGGACATCCGCCGTCAATGCCACGGAGAGCTTGACGGCATTTTCCATTTCCTCCTTGAGCAGTGCCGAAACACGCTGTGCCTCATTCTCGGGGCACTCGACTATCAGTTCATCGTGCACCTGCATAATGAGGCGTGCCGCCAGATTTTCACACTCAAGACGGTCGTATACCTTTATCATGGCTATTTTGATTATATCCGCCGCCGTGCCCTGTATGGGCATATTGCGTGCCACTCGCTCACCGAACGCCCTTGTGTTGCCGTTTGATGCGGTAAGCTCGGGAAGATACCTGCGGCGTGCAAACATGGTCTCGGCATAGCCGTCACGCTTTGCATTTTCGACAACTCTGCTCATATATTCGTTGACACCCGAATAGTGCCTGAGATAGCCTTTTATATACTCGTCCGCCTCACTGCGACTGACACCTATATCCTTTGCGAGCGAGAACGCTCCGATACCGTAAACAATGCCGAAGTTGACCGCCTTTGCACGGCTACGCATCATCGGAGTGACGAGCTGCGGCGGCATATCAAAAACTTCGGAGGCCGTGACCGTATGAATATCGGTGGAATCATTGAACGCCGTTATCATATTCCGATCGCCCGAAATGTGAGCAAGCACACGCAATTCTATCTGCGAATAGTCCGCATCGACAAGCACCCAACCCGGTCTTGCCACAAAAAATTTACGCATTTCACGCCCGAGCTGTGAGCGCACGGGTATATTCTGAAGATTCGGCTCAGTGGAGGATATTCTGCCCGTCCTCGTCTCGGTCTGATTCAAGGTTGAGCGTATACGCCCGTCCTCACCGATAACCTTCAAAAGTCCGTCACAATAAGTCGAACGGAGCTTCGAAAGAGTTCTGTACTCAAGAATATCACGCACGGCAGGATGCTTGTTCTCAAGGGATTCAAGCACCTGTGCATCGGTGGAATAGCCACTCTTGGTCTTTTTCTTTGCAGGCAGTCCGAGTTTTTCAAACAGTGCCTCACCGAGCTGCTTTGGAGAGTTCAGATTAAACTCATAACCGACAAGAGAATATATCTCGCTCTCGATATCCGCTATTCTCTCACCGAGCATTTTGCCGAACTCCGCTATGCCGTCTTTATCGACCGCAAAGCCAACCGTTTCCATTGACGAGAGCACTCGGGCAAGCGGAAGCTCGATTTCATCGAGCAGCTTTCGCTGTCCGTTTTCCTCGATTTTTTTGTCCATTGCCGAGAAAAGCTTTCTCAGCGAAGCGGCGGCACAGTCTGCCTCATCCCCACTCTCGGCCGGGACGGCGGCTGAATATTCACCTGCAAGCCGCAGTGCATCATAGGACGATGCCGAGGGGTTGAGTACATATCCCTCAAGCTCGAGATCGCCGCACATATTTTTGCAGGAGGCAGAGCATTTCTCGGCAAACGAATAGAGATTTTTTATATCCGCCGTGTACTTTTTGATGCTCTTATCCTCGAGCATCTTTATAAAGAACGGATAAAATCCGTCATTGGAACAGTCCGCAACTATGACCTTATCGGAGAGGTCGAAGCGACACTTTTCACCGTCCCAAAGGAAATAGCTCTCGCCGTCCGATTTAAGACGGGTCATCAGCTCGTCGAGATTATCCTCGGCACAAACCGGCACAGGCTTCGCCTCCTCCTCTGGCGAGGAAGCGGTGTTGGCTATCTCAAGTCCGAGGCGGTCAATAAGCTTGAACATCTCGAGATCCGCCAACAGCTTAGTAACCTTGAAATTATCGGGAGTTCCCAAAAGATAGCTCTCGGGGTTTGAATCTATCGGAATATCGCAATTTATTGTGCCGAGCTTTTTGCTCAAAAATGCCATATCCTTATCCTTGATGAGCTTATCACGCACGCCGGCACGGATGTCGATAGTGTCGATATTATCATAGATATATTCAATGGAGCCGAAGCGTGAAATGAGATCCCCTGCGGTCTTTTCACCTATTCCTGCGACACCGGGGATATTGTCCGAGCTGTCACCCATAAGTGCTTTTATGTCAATGAGCTTTATCGGCTCAACGCCGTACTTATCCTTGACCGCCTGCGGAGTGTATCTGTCTGTTGCCGGCTTGCCCATTTTAGTGGAGGCAAGCAGGACATTCACACTGTCGGAGACTAACTGGAGGCTGTCTCTGTCTCCTGTGGCTATTGTGCACACCGCCGAGCCGCTGTGGGCAGCAAGAGTGCCCAAAATATCATCCGCCTCAAAGCCGGGCTTCTCGACTATTGCAACGCCGAGCGCCGTGAGCAGCTCCTTTAACACGGGAAGCTGCTGTGCAAGCTCCTCGGGCATACCCTTGCGGTTCGCCTTATAGCCGCCGTACATCTCGTGGCGAAAGGTCGGATGCTTGACATCGAACGCCACCGCCACCGCCTGCGGTTGGCACTCATCTTTAAGACGCATAAAAATGTTCATGAAGCCGTAAATGGCATTGGTGAATCTGCCGTCTTTGGTGGTAAGCACCTTTATACCGTAAAACGCACGGTTCAATATGCTGTTGCCGTCGATAACAAGAAAGTTCATATTAAGCCTCCACTCAGCCCATTTTAACATTAGTTTATTATACCACAAAAAAACGGCGCAAGCAACCGCAAGCACCGTTTAACAGTTTATATTCTTTTGCCTTTGATATACACACAGTCGAGCGTTGAAAGATCGTCCGAGAGCACAGTGAAGTCTGCTCGCTTTCCGACCTTGACACTGCCGGTTACACCGTCAACGCCTATCGCCCGTGCCGGATTTATCGTGCAGGACTTGACAGCCTGCTTTATTGGCACACCGAATGAGATAATATTCTTGAATTCCAAAAAGATATTCGTCGTGCTGGCGGCAATAGTGCCGTCCGCAAGGAGTGCCGTACCGTCCTTGACATAAACGGTCTGACTGCCCAGCACATATTCACCGTCTCCGAAGCCGGCGGCACACATGGAATCGCTGATGACAACACTCCTGTCCTCACCGAGAATTTTGTACAGCAGCTTGAGATATTCCGGATGGATGTGCATACCGTCGCTTATCAGCTCTGCCGTGGCACTATCCGCATTGAGCGCCGCCGCAACAGCTCCGGGTCTGCGATTATAAAGGGCATCCATACCGTTTGTGAGATGCGTGGTATGGGTTATACCGTTTTTGTATCCATCCGTCGCCTGCTCATAGGTTGCAACGGTGTGTGCAGCAGAGACTGTGCAGAAATTCGACGCTTCACGGGCAAACTCCAACGCACCCTCGAGCTCGGGAGCAAGGGACACGAGGCGAACCTTGCAGATACCGTCAAGCTTTTTCAGCTCATCAATATCGGGCTGGCGAAGATATTCCGCACTCTGTGCTCCCCTCTTTTCATAAGAGAGAAACGGCCCCTCCATATTGATTCCGTGGATATATGCACCACATTCACTGCCGATATATTCGGCGGCTCTCTCAAACGACTTCTCTATCCTGTCATAAGGCAGGGTCATTGATGCAGGGCAAAATGAAGTCACTCCGCAAGCCGCAAGCGTGCGCGACATGGTTTCGAGCGTATCCGGCAAAGCATCGGAAAAATCCGCACCGCCACAGCCGTGAATGTGTATATCAATAAAGCCCGGCAGAACAACACAGCCCACAAGGTCGTGCTCCTCATCGCCCGAGAGCGACTCTCCGATTTCGGTTATCTTCTCGCCCTCTATGCGAATGTCCGCCCTGCGGCGAAGAAAATTTTCATCAAATATCTCTGCATTTTTAAGTATCACGCTGATTCCTCCGCAGTAAAAAAAGCTGTTTCATATTGAATCAATACAAAACAGCCTCTCTTATTCTTTGAATATATTACTCGTTGTCCTCGATGAACTTTATAATGTCACCTACAGTTCTGATGCGGTCAAGCACATCGTCGGGAACCTCGAGATTAAACTCTTCCTCGATGGACATGGAAAGATCAACGAGGTCAAGGCTGTCTGCGCCGAGATCGCCTGAGATCGAAGCATCCTCTGTGACAAGATGTCTGTCCACGCCGAGCTGCTCACAAATAATTTCCTGTACTCTTTCAAAAGTTGACATTTCTATTTCTCCTTGTTATTGATATTTAATCAACTTACCCGTCAGGTAATTCCTGACATCCTATAATAGATATTATTAACATTGACGCCGTTTGTCAATACTTTTGTGCAAAAATTTATCAAAATTACGGCGTTGAGTTCCGAAAACGAATATCACAGCACCGCAAAAGGCAAACTAAAGCCAAAAGACTTTACGGGGTGGTATTACGAATATATTTTTGGATTTCATCAAAGCGTTTGCCGTGGGCGGTGCAATATGTGCCGTGGGTCAGATAATAATGGATCTGACAAAGCTCACGCCCGGGCGAATACTCGTCTGCTTCGTGGTGACGGGCGTTATTTTGGGTGCCGTCGGACTGTATGCGCCGCTCGTGGATTTCGCCGGTGCAGGAGCCACGGTACCGCTGACAGGCTTCGGATTCTCTATGGTCAAGGGTGTAAAGGAAGCGATAGCCGAAAAGGGTGCAATCGGCATACTCACAGGGCCGCTCACTGCCTCAAGTGCAGGCATAACAGCGGCGGTACTTTGCGGTCTAATCGCATCTTTTATTGCAAAGCCGAAAGCAAAATAAGCAAAAAATCACCTGCAATACAGCAAAGCACGGACGTATCGCAGGTGAAATTTTCTAAAAAAATCAGTTAGCTGCAGGTGCACAAGTGTCACAGCAAGAGCAGGAGACATAATTCTCCGGCTCGTCGGCAACAGCCTTCTTCTTGTCTATAATCTTTTTGACGGCGAATGCTATACCGACAACAGCGGCGGCAACAGCAATAACGATAGCAACTATTTTGATTATCTTCTTGGCTTTTTCCATGTTCTCACCTCCTGCACAAATCTTGTTGATTAGATTATACGCCAAAGGCAGGGAAAAGTCAAATACTCGTAAAAATTTTACAAATTAAAATAGAGACAAAAAAATTAACGGTCAAGGCACAAGCCCAAACCGCTAATCGTTTTGTTTGCAATTTTACGCCTCGTTGAGGAGCTTTGCAAGAGCAGACTTCTTGCGAGCCGCATTGTTCTTATGAATAAGCCCCTTTGCTGCTGCCTGATCGACCTTCTTTATAGCATCGTTGACAAGAGCGTTCTTGTCTGCTGCGTTGGTCTCAGCTGCGATGTGAGCCTTCTTGATGGCGGTCTTAAGGGCTGAATTGCGGGACTTGTTTCGGGCGGCCTTAGTCTTGTTGACGATGACACGCTTCTTAGCTGACTTGATATTAGGCATTTTTGCACCTCCTTCATCATACAGTTAATAATCTTATCATAGACTTCTTAAAATTGCAAGAGTTAAAGAAAATTTTTTTGCCTTTTCGGGAGTGTAAAATATGAATTTCAGGACAGATCTCGCCGTTGAGCTGCGTGAGGATGCGGGAAACACCCACCTTGACGGCGTTGAATGTAAAAATTTCAAGCGTGCAAATGCGGAAATAACGAGAATAAGCGTGACAAACGCTCAGGGCGAAAAGAGCCTCGGCAAGCCGAAGGGCGAGTACATCACCGTGCAAACGAAGTCATTCGCCCACTCCTCTCATATAAGTGATGAGCTGGTTGACATCGTTTCTCGGGAGCTGGGACGGCTGATCCCGAAAGATGGCACGGTTCTGGCGGCAGGCCTCGGCAACACGAATATAACGCCCGATGCCCTCGGGCCGGAATTTGTAAAGGGCATATTCGTAACACGGCACCTGAAGCGTGAGCTGTGCGACAGTCTCGGGCTCGGCACCTTACGCCCCGTGGCGGCTGTTGCCCCCGGCGTACTCGGACAAACGGGAGTTGAGACGGGTGAACTGCTGCTCGGTGCAGTCAATGTCATAAAGCCGTGTGCTGTGATAGTGGTCGATGCACTTGCGGCTCGGCGGCTCGAGAGGCTCGGCTGCACCGTGCAAATATCCGACAGCGGCATAATCCCCGGCTCGGGCGTAGGCAACTCACGCACGGAGATAAGCCGAAAGACTCTCGGTGTGCCTGTCATTTCCATAGGCGTGCCAACCGTGGTCGATGCCAAAACACTTGCACGGGATGTCTCGGGTCACACTGCCGAAGTCACAAAGACCGACAAAAACGACATGATGGTAACTCCGAAAGAAATCGACATTCTCATCGAACGCTGTTCCTCGCTACTCTCCATGGCTGTCAACAGAGCGTTACAGCCGAGCTTGGGCATCGAGACTTTGATGGCGTTGACCAAATAGATTGTTGCAATTCAGGCCGAATTATTACAAAAATGTTACAATTTAATCCTTTTCTGTAACCATTTTGTATTCAACTGTAATTGTTTTGTGGTGGCTTTATTGATTTTCAAGGTATATACTATATATCGTAGGAAAGAGAATCTACTGCAATCAAGGAGGAAAAAGAAATGGTATTACAGGCATTGGGAATCATTTTGGTTTTGGCAGTCGTTATGTCACTTGCTGCGGCAGGCAGCTCAACCTCCGGTAGGACGGAGCCGTAAAAAAATGTGCAGCCGCCGATAATCTCGGCAAAAAACAAAATCTCCCTTTTTTGTTACCGCTTGTGCGGGCGGTAGCAACAAGTTCCCCATCAGCCCCCGAAGCTTCTGGTGCTTCGGGGACTTTTCATATCAAAATCAAAGGGCAGATGACACCAAAATGATGTTATCTGCCCTTATAAATTCAATTATTCTGCGTCGTCGGCATTTTCCCAGTTGTGCCAGACGTTCTGAACATCGTCGTTATCCTCGAACATCTCAAGCATCTTGCTCATGTTCTTGATGTCGTCCTCGTTCTCAAGTCTGGTATAGCTTGAGGGAACATACTCAACCTCTGCCGACATAAAGGTGTAGCCCTTTTTCTCAAGATCCTCGCAAATTGCGGAGAAATCGTTAGGCTCGGTGCGGATGTCAAATACGCCGTCATCGGTCAGGAAGTCAATAGCTCCTGCCTCAAGTGCATCCTCCATCAGCTTCTCCTCGTCAACATCCTCCTGCTCAATGACGATAACGCCCTGCTTTGTGAACATGAAGGACACGCAGCCGCTCTGACCCATATTGCCGCCGAACTTGTCGAAATAGTGGCGCATATCGCCTGCCGTTCTGTTGCGGTTATCGGTAAGCGTCTCAACTATAACGGCGATACCCGACGGGCCGTAGCCCTCGTACATAATCTCCTCATAGTTATCTGCGTTTCCGTCGCCTGCCGCCTTCTTGATGATACGCTCAATGTTATCGTTAGGGACATTGTTGGCCTTTGCCTTTGCGATTATATCCTTGAGCTTCGAGTTGGAAGTGGGATCGGGGCCGCCCTCACGAACCGCAACCGCTATTTCACGACCGATCTTTGTGAAGATCTTAGCGCGCTGATTATCGGTTTTTTCTTTTTTTCTCTTAATGGTACTCCATTTTGAATGTCCTGACATATTATGCCGCTCCTTTAACTATCGAATATCAAACTGTTAAATTATACAATGAATTTATGCCGTATGTCAAGTACCCTGCAAGCAGTCGTCGCTTTTCACTATCGCATCGACTATCCGCTCGGCACTTTTACCGTCCGGAATATCAAAATTAAACTCGAAGAAATTTTTTTGCCGCTCAAATTCAAAGTCGCCGGACTGCAAAGCCTCGAGCAAACCGTCAAAGGTTTTGACCGTTTTGCCCGGCACATAAGTCTCATAATCGAAGAAGAACGAACGCTCACGCTCATACTCCTCGAGGTCAAAGGCATAGAACAGGCACGGCTTCTTGAGCAAAACGAAATCCATACATATTGAGGAATAGTCCGTTATCAGCACATCACAAAGCTCGCACAGCTCACCGACATCGGGATAGTCGGTCATATCGACAGCCCCCTCCCCTGCTTTCACCTCGTCCGCATGAACCTGCGGATGCAGACGGATAAGCAGAGTGTATTCCTCCGACAGCTGATGAGAAAAACGGCTTATATCGAAATTTTTCATCAGCTCGCAGTCCCTTGTTGGGTCATCACGGAAGGTTGGAGCGTACAGCACTAGCTTTTTACCCTTGCACTTGGGATACTTTTTGTCAAATTCGGCTCGCAGGCTTGCTCTGTCACTCGGGCGGAAGAACCTGTCGGTTCTTGCACTGCCCAGTGGCAGAACTCGATCCTCCGGCAGGGCAAACGCTTTTGCGTAATACGGCACAACGCCCTTTGACGAGCAGACGGCATGGGTATATCTCTGACAGCAACGCTTCTCAAGCTCCTCGATTTCGCTCGGAAGAGCGGAGCAGAGTCCGAAGCGTTTGAACACACCCTCGGCGTGCCAGAGCTGAACCACCTTTGTCTCGTCGCTGAAGCTTATGTAAGCAAGGGGCATAAAATTGTCATTTAAAAAGACATATTCAGCCGTTGCAAGTCGGTAAGAGCTGAGGAAGAAAAAGCGAAACGCACCCTTTATCAGCTTTATCGGATTGCTCGACAGCTCAATATCACGGCGAGTGATAAGCTTAATATCATAGCCGCCTCTTTTTTCAAGCTCCGCCTTGACCGCACCGAGAGAATCGTTAAAATCGGCGTTATGCGGAGATACCAAAGCCACCCTTCCCCTTTTTACGGGGAAAAGGCGGCATATTCTGAATATCACTGCGTATACGGTATAAAACAGCTTTTTCATCATTTATCCCAATTTAAAACGGTCTTACCGAAGTTTCTGGTGTAGTCGGCGGCAAATGCCTTGTGCAGGTCGGGAATACTGCGAATGTCGAACTCATCGCCTATGAGGTTCTCAAGATAGTGGCCTACCTCGGGATGCTCGGCAAAGATGTCCATAGTACGCTGGAAATCCTTTCTGCCACTGCGTGATGATCCAAAAAGATTCAGACCCTTTTCAAGCACCATTCTCGTGTTGATGTCAACAAAGTTCTCGCTGACACCCATGAGGGAAATACTGCCCTCGGGCGCAATGAGGTCGATCATCTGATTTATCGCCGGTCTTGAGCCGGGGCCTCCGACGCACTCAAAGGCATGGTCAATGCAAACGCCCTCCGGCACTGCATCAACATGGAAGGTCTCCTTGGCGAAGCTGAAGAAATTGAGCTTGTCCTCAACCGTACCGAAAATATACAGCTCCGCTTCGGGATAGAGATAATGGAGCATAAGTGCGGTGATGAAGCCGACATTACCGTCACCCCAAACGCCTATTCTGCGGCGGTTTGCATTGGCGAACTTCTCAAAGCGAGAAATTGCCTGAACGCTGACGCTGACAAGCTCCGAAAAAGAAGCTACACGCAGATCAAAGCCCTCGGGTACTTTAACAAGACGGTCGTGGGGCATCTGAAGATAGTCACGCAAAAAACCGTCAAATCCGCTTGAGCAGAATCGGCTCGAGCGCAGATAATTCTCGGAAATTACGGGGTCTGTTTCGGTGGGAGTGTTCGGAATGGGAACAAGTATCTCACCGACAGAAAACTCGCCAGCGGGGTCATACACAACCTCTGCCACACACTCGTGAATGAGTGCCATGGGAAGCTTCTGCATAAGCACCGCACGGTTGCGGAGTCCCTGATAATAGCGTTGATCCGCCTTGCATATCGACATCTTCAAGGGACGGAGAATGACCTTATTTTCGGACAGGTCTATCTCCTTATGTGCAACGTCAATAAGCTTGGGTGCTATTAACTGATATACTTCATTTATCATTATTCACAACCCCCAAAAGTGCATTAGCAACCTTGAGATCATAGGCATAAGTTATCTTGATATTAAAAACCTCGCCGTCAATTATACGAACAGGCTTATTCTTGATGGTGAAAATTTTGCAAGCGTCGGTCAGCGTGTTCTTCTCATCCTCTGTAAGGCTTGCAAGAACGCCCTCCAGCTCTCTGATATTGAACGACTGGGGAGTTTGACCCTGATAAAGCTCACTTCTTGTGGGAATATCCGCAAGATTTTCGCCGTCAACGCTGTGAACTATTGTGTCGGTTGCGGGAATAACGGTATCGCAAGCGCCGTACTTTCTCGCCGCCTCGACATTCTCGCAAATTATTCTGTGTGTCACGAACGGGCGCACTGCATCGTGAGTGACGATAACACTCTCATCGTCAATGTTGAAATTCTCGTTGATGAACTTCAGCGCATTCTCGAGTGTACCGTTTCTTGTTGAGCCGCCCTCGACTACGGTTATCTTCTCAGCCGCAGAGCCGAGATGCTTCTTAATGAGATCCTTGGTGTGTGCTATCCATGCCTTGGGGCAGAGCACGATTATATTATCGATCTCGGGATTTATCACAAACTTTTCGATGGTGTGGACTATAATGGGCTTTGATCCGAGCTGGAGATACTGTTTGGGCATATCCGCACTACCCATTCTGCTACCGATACCGCCTGCAAAAATTGCTCCGATTACCATTTCAAAAACACCCTTTCTTTATTTACCCTTAACCATACGGTCGTAAATATCGCAAACCTCTTCACTTGTGCCCGAGGCTATCATCTTGCCGTGATCGAGGATTATAGCCTTGTTACACAGCCTACGCACCTGATCGGTCGAGTGCGAGACAAAAAGGACTGTCACATTGTTGTCAAACATAGACATGACACGCTTCTCACTCTTGGCTCTGAAGCGGGCATCACCGACAGAGAGAACCTCGTCGAGAATAAGCACCTGAGGATCAACAGCTGTGGCTATCGCAAAGCCGAGACGGGCACGCATACCCGAGGAATAGTTCTTGACCGGAACATGCATGAAGTTCTCAAGCTCTGAGAACTCGACTATCTCATCATATCGGTCTTCGATATACTTTCTTGAATAGCCCATTGTTGCACCGTAGAGAAAAACATTCTCCTTGCCGGTATAGTTCATATCAAAGCCTGCACCCAGCTCAAGCAGAGGGGCGATAACACCCTTTGTTGTGACTGAGCCTTTGGTGGGCTTGAGCACGCCTGCGACGGTCTTCAACAGCGTACTTTTGCCTGCACCGTTGAAGCCGAGCACTCCGAGACGCTCGCCCTCCTCTATCTGGAAATTAACATCGGTCAACGCCCAAAAATCATCGTATCTGAGCTTTCTCGTGACGAGCTTTATAAAATACTCCTTGAGATTATCGACCTTTTCCTGATTCTGAATGAATCTGATGCTGACATTATTGACATCAACCATTACTTTGCCCATATCAGCACCTCCTATCAGACATGCAGGATGAATTCATCCTGCTTTTTGTAAAACACGAAAACACCTATAAGCAACATTACAAGGCTGAACGCCGCAGAATAGATGATATGGCTGGGATTCATCGCTCTGCCGAAGAGCACGCAATCCCTGAACATCGACACTATTGAGTAAAGCGGATTCGCCATGAGTGCATAGGTTGCAAGCTTGTTCGTTATATGCAGCGTCTCCACATCGTAGAATATGGGAGTTGCATAGAACAGCAGCATACAGAAAACCTCGTACATATACTCAACATCCTTGAAGAATACCTCCATGGTGCAAAGTATCATGCCGACACCGATACACAGCACGAACAGTATGACTACCGGCACAAACGAGAGCAGGATATACGGAGTAACCTTCATTGCGGTGTCCGTGAATATCATATAATATGCCATAACGACGACGAGCACCAGCAGGGAAATGAGGAAGGTGACGAAGTTCGAGGTGACATTCGCCATGGGATATATGTACTTCGGTACATACACCTTCTTGATTACCGAGGCGCTGTTTCTTATCGAGCGCATAGCACGCTTGGTCGCCTGAGAATAGAACTCATAGAGAAGTCGTCCGCACAGCAAATAGACGGGATAATTGAGCACCTTTGATTCATCACGGCCGAAGATATTGCCGAAGATAAATGCGAGAACTATCATCGTCAAAAGCGGCTGCAGGAAAGTCCAAAACATACCGAGCACCGAGTTTCTGTACTGAAGCTTGATATTCTTGCGTACTATCTCTCCAAACAGGAAGCGGTACTTATAGAAATTTTGGAAATATTTCTTCATAGAAATTACCTCCATTTACTCATATAGTAGAACATAGAACGAATGTGGATGAGCAAAAGCTTATAATTTCGCTTTGATGCCCTCTCCCACTCGTGATAGACAACTATCTGCGGACAAAACACAACTCGAGACCTTTGACGAACCATTCGGGTTATGTCACTGTCCTCAAAATAGAGGAAATAGCCTTCATCAAAGCCGCCTATTTTCTTGAAAAGCTCGGTTCTTATCATAAAGAAGCAGCCGGATACGTTTTCAATATCAAAAGGCTTTGAGTAATCCACATCGAGCATGGCATACTCACGAAGGAGCTTACTCGGCTTATCCTCATTGCGAAGCCTCGATGCGATAAGATACTTGAGCTTCGGGTCACGCTTGCCGAGTATCTGCGCCCGTCCGTCGGGGAAGCATATCTTCGGGGCGAGCATTCCGACATCCTCGTGCTCCTCAAGATAATCGGCAAGAGCCGATATTGCATCATCGTGCAGGATTATATCGGGATTTATCACAACATGATACTTTGAGTCAAGCCTGTCTCTTATTAGATTATGACCCGCTCCGAAGCCTGCGTTGCCTGTATTTCTGATAAGCTCAAGCTCGGGATAATTTTGCTCGATAAATTCGGGCGTGCCGTCCGTGGACGAGTTATCGATAATATACAGCTCAAAATCCGCAGCCGTAAACTCAATCAGAGAATCAAGGGTCTTTTTTATGGTACGCATATTGTTGTGAGTAACAATGCATCCCGTGACCTTATATTTTCCCAAATTAACACCTCTTTAGTTATGTTATCGGCAGGATATTTTCAAAATATCCTTCGCCATTTGAACACGCCATTTTATCTTCTGCACTGCGGTGGTCTTGCCGCCTGTGACATTGTCGCCGTGGCAACGGTGCTTTATCAGCGGTTCGTCAACAAACTCCACCTTGCCTTTTGCCTCGGCGTTGAGGCCTATCCACCAATCGTGCATTGCGAGGCCGTCGGGGAACGGCAAAAATTCGGACTCAAATTCACGGCGGAATGCCATGCAGCAGCCCATATATGAGTTCTTGATAAAGTTCTTCAAAAGTCCTTTTCCCGAGCCGTTGAGCTTGAAGAAGGACTCATCGGTAACATTCAGCTCGCCGTCTGTCATGAAAGCATCATGCAACACGACATCCGCTCCGCTTTCAAACGCTTTTAAAACACGTTCGACCTTTTCGGGCATCCACACATCGTCCTGATCGCACAGGAAGATTATATCACCCGAGCAGTTGAGCAGGGCATTTTCAAAATTTTTGCAAACGCCCTCGCCCGTTCCCTCGATATATTTCACCCGTGGGTCATAGGCAGAGTAAAACTCAACCACCGAGCGGGTCTTGCCCGAGGGAAAATCATCGCTGACGACTATTTCGCCATTCTCGCCTATCTGAGGGAGGATGGACTCTATCTGTTCGCCTATGTACTTCTCGCCTTTATATGCGGCGAGCGCAACTGAAATTTTCATATCATCAATAGAGCTTTGCACCGGCAGGGATTCTGTCGGAAACCATGAGCAGGTTCAGCTTCTCCTCGCCCTCCTCGCTGTGAACGGCACTGAGCAACATTCCGCAGGAATCGATACCCATCATTGCTCTGGGCGGAAGATTGGTTATTGCTACAAGGGTCTTGCCGACAAGCTCCTCCGGCTCATAATAAGCATGGATACCGCTGAGAATTATACGATCCTCGCCTGTGCCATCATCGAGAACAAACCTTAGAAGCTTCTTCGACTTGGGCACTGCGGTGCACTCCTTGACCTTTACAGCTCTGAAATCGGACTTGCTGAAGGTCTCAAAATCAACAAGATCCTTGAAAAGCGGCTCTATCTCAACCTTGGAGAAGTCGATTGTCTCCTCGGCAGGCTCGTCCTGTGCATCACTGTCCGCACAGACAGTCTTCTTTGTGCCCTCACCGTCGAGCGACTTCATTGTCGGGAAAAGCAGGACATCACGAATTGAATAGCTGTCGGTAAGGAGCATAACGAAGCGGTCGATACCGATACCGATACCTCCTGTTGGGGGCATACCGTATTCGAGAGCCATGAGGAAGTCCTCATCGGTGTGGTTTGCTTCATCGTCACCTGCGGCAAACAGCTCCTCCTGTGCTTCGAAGCGGCCTCTCTGGTCGATGGGGTCGTTAAGCTCAGAGAACGCATTTGCCATCTCACGGCAGGTTATAAACAGCTCGAAACGCTCGGTATAATCCGGATCGTTCGGCTTACGCTTTGCAAGGGGAGAAATTTCAACCGGATGCTCTGTGATAAAGGTCGGCTGAACAAGCTTGTCCTCAACATACTCTTCAAAGAAGAGGTTGAGAAGATCGCCCTTCTTGTGTCTCTCCTCAAACTCGATTCCACGCTCCTTGGCAATTGCACGGGCACTCTCGAGGTCAAGCTCCGCAAAGTCAACACCTGCATACTTCTTGACAGCCTCGGTCATGGTCATGCGTGCAAAGGGCTTTGAAAGGTCTATTTCAACACCGTCGTAGGTTACAACGGCAGTGCCCAGAACCTTGAGTGCAACGGTTCTGTAAAGATCCTCGACAAGATTCATCATGCCGTGGAAGTCGGTATAAGCCTGATAAATTTCAAGCAGTGTGAACTCGGGATTGTGACGAACGTCAAAGCCCTCGTTGCGGAAAACTCTGCTAAGCTCGTAAACTCTCTCAAGTCCACCGACGATAAGGCGCTTGAGATAAAGCTCAAGAGAGATTCTGAGATTCAAGTCCTCGTTGAGAGTATTGTGGTGAGTTACGAACGGACGAGCCGCCGCACCACCTGCATTGTGAACGAGAACGGGGGTCTCGACCTCCATAAACTCATTGGAATCAAGATAGTTTCTTATCTCACGAATTATCTTACTTCTCTTTATGAATGTGTCCTTGACATCGGGATTAACAATAAGGTCAAGGTAACGGCGGCGATAACGGGTATCCGTATCACGCAGGCCGTGGAACTTCTCGGGCAGAGGAAGTAAGGACTTTGTGAGCAGTCTCAAGCCGGTTGCGTGGATGGAAATTTCGCCCCTGCGGGTTTTAAATACCACGCCCTTGACTTCGAGAATATCACCGATGTCCCACTTTTTGAACTTTTTGAAGGTATCCTCTCCGACATCGTCTATACGCACATATACCTGGATTCTGCCGGAGCGGTCACGAATATCAACGAAATTCGCCTTGCCCATATCTCGTCTGGACATCATTCGGCCGCATATGGAGACTTCCTGTCCCTCCATAGTCTCGAAATTATCCACTATTTCCTGTGCGTGAGCAGACTGCTCGGCAACGGTTATTTTGAACGGATCTTCACCTGCGGCACAAAGCTCGTTGAGCTTGTCAACACGGATTTGGCGCAGTGCGTTAATATCCTCCTGGGCCTCACCCTCTTCGGGATTGACAGGGTTGGTATTTACATCCGACATTTTGTTCACTCCTTGATAGTGTATAAAAAATTGATATTACATTAGATAAAACACAGGGTTGTCCCACTGCCCTGCGGCAAGCAAAATCAGCCGACGGCACATTCTTTGTCAGCCTCATATATTTTTGCCTTGCAGTGGCAATTCACAGTTACACATTCCGAATATACAGACGGGGCAAACCCTGTCACTACGGAATCGGTTCGATTTCGCACGGTTCTCACAACGCCGCTATGGACGATTTTTCCGCCGCAATTCACAGCTCCGAGGACTGAGAAAAATTGTTCAGAGCAAGGCGTGAGGTTCTGCGAATGAGGGAGCATACTCTTGTATGTGACCGATTTCGCACGGTTCTCACAACGCCGC
>CAYLQT010000015.1:0-43771 GCA_964386035.1 uncultured Clostridium sp.
ATGTTCTGGTGAACGACCCACTCAAGGGTTATGGGATTTTCGCACAGACCATGCTCACCGAAGCGCAGAGCCTCTCGGACGCGGCGTGAGGATTCCGTCGGATAAGGTATACAGTCTCCTGCCGTAGTGCGACACCTGAGGCTGTCAGTTGGCGGCGTAGCGACACGAAAAGAGCCGAGCGGACGACCGAAAACAAAAAATTGCCAAAAAATGGCATTTTGTTATTGACATTTATTCCCATTTATGGTAAAATCCAAATGAAAAATCAACCCGGAGGTACTAATTATGGGAAAAATGTTAAAAGTCATGCTCGCACAGGATACAGACACGCAAAGCTCGTGCGCCTCGGCACTGCGTTCAAACGGGTTCGAGGTTGAAAGTGTCTCAAAGGACGGAACTCAGATATTGCGACTTTTGCGGCAGGGCAGCCGCCCAGATGTACTGATAATGGACGCATTCATGCAGGGCACGGATGCTATCGGCGTGCTCGGTGAGCTTGACGGCTTGAAGCTTGAGCCGAAACCGCTCGTATTCGTCACCGCATCAAATGCAAATCCCCGCCTTGAGCAGGAGATAACCCAAAGCGGAGCCGACTATTATTTTATAAAACCGTTCGATCCGCAGACACTCGCAAGCCGCATAAAGCAGCTCAGCGGTTCTCCACAGAGCAATGTAGTATCCTTTGCGGCGCAGGACAACAGCCTTGAAGTCACCGTCTCCGAGATAATGCACCGCATAGGCGTGCCGGCGCACATAAAGGGCTATCAATATCTGCGTGAGGCGATAATACTTGCGATAAACGATAACGAAATTATGAATTCCGTCACCAAGCTGCTGTATCCCACCGTCGCCAAAACCTTTAAGACCACGCCCTCGAGGGTGGAGCGTGCCATTCGCCACGCTATTGAGGTCGCATGGGACAGGGGCGATGTCGATGTGCTCAACTCCTATTTCGGCTATACCATACAAAACTCCAGAGGCAAGCCGACAAACAGCGAATTTATTGCAATGATCTCGGACAAATTGAAGCTGAATCTTAAAATATCGTGAAAATAACCGCACAGTCTGTCGTTTGACGAACTGTGCGGTTATTGTGTTTAAATCAGAAATTTATTATTCCGAGGTGCTCAAGGAGTATCTTTGTGCCGATGCCCATGAGGATTATACCGCCGGCAAGCTCTGCCTTGTTGGTATATTTTTCACCGAAGACATGGCCGATTTTTACACCGGCTGCGGAGATTATAAAGGTGGTAACGCCTATAAAGCCTGCCGCCGCCCAGATGTTGACCTTGAGGAAGGCGAGAGTTATTCCGACTGCGAGAGCATCAATACTCGTCGCCACGGCGAGAACAAGCATCTTTGTGGGCTTGAGCTCGTCTCTGTCGTCCGCCGTAACATCACACTCGGTCTCCTCTTTTTTGAAGCTCTCTATGAACATCTTGCCGCCGAGTATCAGCAACAGCACAAAGGCGACCCAGTGATCGTATTTTGTTATCTTGTCGGCAAAGCCCGTTCCGAGAAAGTAGCCTATCACGGGCATACCTGCCTGAAAAACGCCGAAATATGCACCGACCTCGGCACTCTGCCCGAGGCTCGCTTTTTTCAGGCACACGCCTTTGCATATAGCCACGGCAAATGCGTCCATAGACAGTCCGACTGCGAGAATAAACAGCTCAAAAATACTCATATCGTTCCTCCGTTATGTTTCTCGGGCAGGTCGTCTAATAAAAAAAGACCCACCTGTGCCCTTTGCACAGATAAGTCTCATCAATTAAAGCAGGACCAGATTAAATCAGTATGTTGATCCTGCTGCGCCCAAGGACGCCGACTACTCCCCTATCGTTTCGGACAAGTATACCGCAATCGACACGTTTTGTCAATGACTGTGATTGAATTTTCATACTCAGTCTGTTATAATAAACCGATGACATAAACCTTGCCCAATATATTTATGCAAAGAGAGGTCTTGCTATGAACGGCGGCTTTGCCGAGCTTCGTGTGAAATATCCCGAGTTTATCTATGAGGGATATTCGGCGGTTCAGGACGGCGATAATATTCTCATGCAGTTTGACTTTTCAATTCCCAACC
Organism: uncultured Clostridium sp.; assembly: GCA_964386035.1. GTDB lineage: Bacteria > Bacillota > Clostridia > Oscillospirales > Acutalibacteraceae > CAG-177. The sequence continues at coordinate 2,090 of CAYLQT010000015.1, forward strand.
TGTGCGAATTTCATCCGCAGACTAAAATCTATGCGGGGAATCTCGATATTTTAAACTCACCTTACAGCGACTATGCCCTCCGCATGGTATTTTTCATCGGCCTTGCCGAGGCGGTGAGCTATTGGAAATGTGCCTGTCCGCCGCAGTTTACTGTGAAATGCGGCTCGCTCTCCAACGAGGACATTGCGTTTTTCAAAAAGCTGTGGTTCAACGGCCTCGGTGAGTTTTTCTACAGAAACGGCATAAAAACCAACCTTGATTCCTTTGTCAATATCACAGCCCCCGAGCCGTCGGGCAGTGTGGAATGTGAAAATTACATTTCATCCGGGATAGAGATAGTCCCCGTCGGCGGCGGCAAAGATTCGGCTGTCACAACAGAGCTTCTTCGTCCGTTTGCCGATAAGCTCAGATTTTTCACCGTCAACGACCAGCAGGCTCGCACCGATTGCGTTTTATCGGGCGGCTACTCGGAGGATCGTATAATAAAGGTCTACCGCACCATTGACCCCGAGCTGCTCCGCCGCAACGCCGAGGGCTTCTTGAACGGACACACTCCGTTCTCCTCCGTTGTTGCGTTTTTGTCGATGTATGCAGGCTTCATTGTCGGCGCAGACGATGTTGTGCTCTCAAATGAATCGAGCGCCAACGAGTCGAATATCGGCGGCGAGTCGGTCAATCACCAATACTCAAAGTCGTTTGAATTTGAATATGATTTCGATTGCTTCAGACGCAGAAACTTTCCGCACAGTGCAGTTTATTTCAGCCTCCTGCGCCCGTTTTGCGAGCTGCAAATAGCCAAGCAATTTGCGAAATATCGGCAATATCACCCGATATTCCGAAGCTGCAACAGGGGCAGTAAAAAGAATATATGGTGCGGCGAATGTCCGAAGTGCCTGTTTGTGGCAATAATGCTCTCGCCGTTTATTTCCCCCGAAGAGCTCAATGAAATTTTCGGCGGCGATATGCTCAACAAAGCGGAGCTTACCGAGGACTTTGACGGTCTTTGCGGCTTCACGGGAGTAAAGCCGTTTGAATGTGTCGGCACGGCAGACGAGGTAATCCTTGCGCTGACGCTGACTGCGGAAAAATATAAAAAAGAGGGCAGAGAAATGCCCCTGCTCCTTTGCCGCTTCTGCGAGAAAAACACTGCCGAGGCAGACAGGAAGCTGCTCTGCGGCTTCAACGAGGAAAACCTTATTCCGAACAAATTTGATGAATGTGTAAAGAGGATGTTTGAATATGTATCAGCAGCTCATTGATCATCTCAAAGGCAAGCGTGTCGCTCTGCTCGGCATGGGCAGGGAGGGTCGCTCGACCTATAACTTCATTCGCCGCTATCTGCCCGAGCAGAAGCTCATAATAGCGGACATGAACGAGGTAAAGCTTGACGACCCGAATGTGGAGCTTATCTGCGGCGACGGTTATCTCGATGCCATAAACCGCGCGGACATCGTTATAAAAGCGCCCGGCGTGCCGCTTTTGCATTTTGAGCGTCCCGAGGGCGTGGAGATAACCTGCCAGACGGATCTGTTTTTGCGTTATTCGGGCTTTTTATGCGTAGGCGTGACCGGCACCAAGGGCAAGACCACCACCTCCACTCTCATATATTCCATGCTCCGTGCGGCGGACAAGCCTGCCTGCCTCATAGGTAACATGGGCTATCCCGTGCTTGACAGCCTTGAGGACTGCGAGGGTGAAATTGCGGTTATCGAGATGTCCTCCCATCAGCTTGAGTTCACCACCTGCTCGCCGCACATCGCCGTGCTGACGAACATCTACCCCGAGCATCTTGACCACTATGACAGCTTCGAGTGCTATGTAAATGCAAAGCTCAACATAGTCAAAGCACAGGGCGAGGGAGACACCTTTATTTACAACGCCGACCAGGGAATAGGCGACTATTTTGACCTTGACGGCTACTGCGGCGAGGCCGTGGGTGTCAGCGTGAACGACGAGAACGATTTTGAGAATATAAACGAGCATCTGCTCGGTGAGCACAATCTGCAAAACTGCCTGTTTGCCCGTGAAGCGGTACGCAGACTCGGCGTATCCGACGAGGATATTTTAAATGCATTGAAAAATTACGAGGGCATTGAGCACAGAATGGAGCACTTTGCCGATGTCAAGGGAATCAAGTTCGTCAATGACTGCATCGCCACGATCCCTCACTCCGTCATGTGCGGCATTGAGGCTCTCGGAGATGTGGACACGCTGATTTTCGGCGGCATGGACAGGGGACTTGACTACTCGGAATTTCAGTCCGACTTAGAGAACAGCAATCTGAAAAATCTCATCTGCCTGCCCGACACGGGACACAAGATAGGTATGGCGATGGCAGAAAATGACAGCGGCAAAAACATATTCATAGTCGAGGATATGGAGTCCGCAGTACGCAAGGCCTTGAGCTGCACAAGGAGCGGACACACCTGCCTGCTCTCGCCTGCCGCATCGAGCTACAACAAATATAAAAACTTCGAGGAAAAGGGGCGGCACTTCAAAGCTATCGTGCGCCGCTATGCCGAGATGGGCGGAGAAGGACAATGAGAGATTTTTTGAGTGAAGAAAAGGCGTTGTGTGCCGAGGTCGAGGAGCTGTGCATGACCGACACCGACAGTGCCTATGAGCTTATCGTCTCGCTTTTGGACGGACTTGACGCAGGAGAACTCAGCAGGGTGCAGTCCGCCTCGCTCTCCCGTGTGTTCTGCCGCTTTTTGATGCACAGGAAGATGAAAAGCAGGCTCGTCAACATTCTTTGTACCGACGCTCGGCTTCGCACGGTACTTTTCGGTGAGCTTAACACCTATAAATATAGCCTTGTTTTCCTTTTCAGGCGGCTCATCCGCTTGAATGACATGGCCCTCACCTCGGAGCTTTTATCCCTGCTTGCGGCTAATCCCTACCGTGACGACACGGCAAAGGACTACTCCGACCGCTGGTCGCTGAGATTTATTATAGACGAGGCTATGCGAGCACCCGACGATTACCTTGACCTGAGCGGGGAAAATCAAGCGGTGATAGCAAGCGTGAGACAGGGGCTTTAAAAACCAAAAAGGACGGAAAACCGCCCTTTTGTTTATTATTCCACTTTTATTGTAATATGCTCTCCGTTTTCGCCGTCTATAGACAGTATCTCACCGAACTTCTCGCTCTCGGCAATCTCTGTGATTTTTTCGGACAGAGCTTCGTCAAGTCCGAAGCTTTTGCCGATACTCAATCCGGTCTTTATCACCGCTATCGGAAGCGTTACGGTTATCGGCTTTGCATCCGGTCTTTCAACATTCACGGTTATTTTGGAGTTACTCTTTTGTTTTTGCACCTTCGGCTCGGTGGCCGTCGTGCCGTCCTCGACAGCGGCGGTTATCTCATCCTCCGCACTTCTTATCAGTGCATCAACGCTCACCGAGAATATATCGGCAATATCCTCAAGCAGTGAAATATCCGGACATGAGCTTTCGTTTTCCCATTTTGACACAGCCTGTGCGGACACGTTGAGCTTGTTTGCAAGCTCCTCTTGCGTCATGCCGTTTTTCTTACGCAGTGCCGCAATGTTCTTTCCGATATTCATCGAAAGTACCTCCTGACTTGTTTTTGTTGTTCTTTTAAACAGCATATGATTACCTCCCTTTCGGTAAGCTCATTTTACCGTACCGAATGGGTTTGAGTAAATTATCCATAGGTTGTTCAACTGTAGCAGCGGTTGATTTTCGGCTCAACTGTCGGTTGATATTGTATAACACAGCCATTTAAGCTGTCAAGGGCGGCATATACAGATAAAATCGAGAGTATGCCGCCCGTAATATTTTTTTCGGAGGCAAGCTATGTTCAGAAAAATGCGGCGTGAGAATCGCCTGATGTCGGACAGCGACACACAAAAGCTGCTCCAAAGCGGCACTTACGGCGTGCTCGCCCTCTCGGGGGATGACGGGTATCCGTACAGTGTGCCGATAAACTATGTATTCGACGGCGAGCGGATGTATTTTCACTCCGCCTCATCGGGTCACAAGCTCGATGCGATAGCCCGCTGTGAAAAGGCATCATTCTGCGTGGTCGAAAACGGCGGAATCATCGAAAGCGAGTTTACAACAAGCTACAAAAGTGTTATAGTTTTCGGCAGAATAACCACGGTTTTGTCTGACGAAGAAAAAGAATATGCCCTGCGTCTGCTCATGCAGAGGCTTGCACCCAACACCTCGCAGGCAGAGCAGGACACGGAGCTTTCACACTGTCAGGGCGTTTGTGTTCTGGCGATGGATATAGACTATATGAGCGGCAAAAAAGCCAATCAATAAAAAGGAGCGCTTATGCAGAATCTTTCGGACATAAATGTTATAAAGGAAATTCTTTCGGCTCACGGCTTCACTTTTTCAAAGTCGCTCGGCCAGAACTTTCTCATCAATCCCACCGTCTGCCCCAGAATGGCGGAGGCGTGCGGTGCGGATGAGAACACGGGCGTTATCGAAATCGGCGCAGGCATAGGCGTGCTGACCGCCGAGCTTGCAAAAAGAGCCAAAAAGGTCGTGTCGCTCGAGCTTGACAGCCGACTTATCCCCGTGCTTGCGCAGACCCTCTCCGACTTTGACAATGTTGAGGTATTGAACGCAGATGTTTTGAAAACAGACCTGCACGCACTCATCAAGGAGCATTTCGGTGATATGCGTGTTGTGGTGTGTGCAAATCTCCCTTATTACATAACCTCGCCCGTTATCATGGCGTTGCTTGAGAGCCGCATACCCATATCGGCAGTCACCGTTATGGTGCAAAAGGAGGCGGCGGCAAGGCTCTGTGCGCCCGTGGGCAGCAGGGATGCAGGTGCCGTCACCGTGGCAGTCAACTACTACGCCGAGGCGAAGAAGCTCTTTGATGTCTCCGCAGGCTCGTTTATGCCGGCACCGAAGGTGGACAGCAGTGTTATCCGCCTTGACATAAGACCCACTCCCACCGTGGAGCTGTCCGATGAGAAATTCTTCTTCAAGGTCGTAAAGGCGGCGTTCGGTCAGCGCAGAAAAACCGCATCCAACTCCCTCAGCTCGGGCTTGGGCATACCTAAGGACAGAATAAATGCGGCAATAGCAGCGGCAGGCTTTCCGCCTACCGTCCGAGCCGAGAGCCTTGATATGCAGGCACTCGCTCTCTTGAGCGAATGTATCAAGGACAATATGGAATAAATTAAACCGCTCGATAAGCTTTTGAATTAGCAATAAGCTTTTGAGCGGTTTTTTATTTTGCTGTCACTGTCTGACCGTAATTATAACATAGCCTGTATTATCTGGCGAAATAACCGCCTCGGCAAAGCTTCTCGGCATATCGAGGGTGCTTCCCTCCTCCTGTCTTGAGACAAGATAGCCGTCAACGCTGTACCACTCATCAGGCTCAAGCGAGTCTATATACTTCTCGAGGGTGAGATGATTGTTATATATCACCTTTGCGTGCGGCTGACCGACATAACGGATATGCCACGGCTCAAACTTTACCTTCGTCTGTCCCTTGCCGTAGGAGGGATAGCGCATAATGAAGCCGTACTGCCACGAATAGGAGTTCACAAACTGTCCGGCATCGCTCTTTATGAAGCCCTCACCCGAAAAATTCTTTGTGTAAACATCGAGTCCGAGACCCGTCTGATGCTCGCTTGCGCCTGCCGGCACTGCGGTATCGGGATTCTGTGAATAGAGCTTTTTCTGCTCATCGGCGGAGCGGACACTGCTCATAACATAGAGCGGCTGTCCCGTCTTTTCACTCACGGCGGCGGACAAGGACGAATACGCCTCGAGCATACAGGCGTTCATAATAACGCCGCTGCGCTTGTATTCTTTTAAGTCGGGGGCAAAGTCATCGGAAAGCTTGTGCTCGGTATTTACAAGCATCATACTCTGATCGAAGCTCACGCGGGCATCGCTCTTGAGTGAAGCGACGGTTCTGCTCTGCGTCTCGACCGGACACCCTGCAACGGTTAGCTTTTGCGTATACAGTCCGAGGTACTCGCCTGCTATATAGCCCAAATGCGGCCTGAAATGCACTGCAACACCTGCTGACACCGCTATGAGCAGCACGGCGGCTATCAATGCCGACGATATTCTTTTTCTGAGTTTTTTCACACTTGTCACCCTACATTCTCGGCAATATCTCACTTACGGCGTACTCAGCCGCCGCCATGCACAGCGAAAAGAGCATAAGCGTGCAGGTCAATATACAGGCAGGTACATCCAGCTTTACATTGTTGTTGTTTTTTGAAAAAGCGTAGACGAGCATTTCAATGCCGAGGGATATGAGCACAAGCGGCCAAAACTTAATAACCGAAAGATAGTTGAGATTGCTTATGAACGCACTGAGCAAGAACATCACGCCGAACACCACAAGGCATATGCCGAGCGTCACCGAGCCGACACGCTTGGTTTTCATCTTATTCATCCTCCCCGTCCGAGTCTTCATTCTCGCTCTCAAGCTGCTTTTTCTTGTTCGAGATGAGCTTGACACCGATGAAGATGAGCAGTATTGCTATCGCTATCTGCGGAATCCTTCTCAAAACGAGATTGATTATCTCGATAATAACACTGTAATTTACAAAATGATTGACCAAACCGAGGATAATCTTATTTATAATCATATATGCACCTATGAATATTAACACAATTCCCAGACCCTTGAACAGACCCTTTGAAGATATCTTTTTGAGTCTCGGGTCATTTTTAATATTTTCGGGCACTTCGTTCATTATGAAGAAGAAACCGTCCTGAATCTTTACAAACTTCTCCTCGGGCAGATTGTACTTGTTCCACGAATCAAAGAAGCTGTAGCACCAAACGAGCGGCAGAATCAGCAAAAGTACATCTGTGTAAGTCACCAGAGACAGTCCGATAATCGCTATGAACAAACCCATTATGGTAATGCCCCTTTTCATAAGACCCATATACATATGCGCCGTTCCGGGGATTAACGAAAAGATGAAAAGCAGCACCTTATTCTTTTTCTGCATTGTTGTTGCCTCCTGTCATTATTTCAAAATTAAATTCGGATACCTTTTGTTTAAAGCTGTTGAAGCCCTCGTCGATGGTTCGGGTTATCGAATATTCCCTGCCCGTCACCTTTGACATATCGATGTCACCGAGCTTCATCACATTTTCGAATGTGCCCGTAAAGAGCATAACAAGTGCGGCACAGATTCCCGCCGTAACTCTTATGGAGTACATCAGCAGATTATCCTGCTTGCGTTTCTCCCTGCTCTTTTCCTTTGCCGCCGCCGAAAGAACCTCCTCATACAGTCCCTCGGGCGGTGCGACCGTGGGCATTTCGAGCGTAATGCAGGCCATACGGTCGGCACATTCGTCACATTCCGCTATATGCTCCAAAATCTCGTTGGATTCCCGAGCACTCAGCAGTCCGCTAAGCAGTAATTTTAACTTTTCATCGTCTGTGTGCATCATTGCTGTATGACCTCCTTTAGATTTTCTCTGAGCATCTTTTTGGCTCGGTACGCTCTCGTCTGCACGGTCTTGAGCGGCTCGCCCGTGCTTTCCGCTATCCGTGACAGCGGTATATCATTGCAGAAATACGCAACTGCCACGCTCCTGTAAGGCTCCTTGAGATTCTCGCACGCCGAGCGTACATCACGCCCGAGCTGAGTGTTTATGTACTCATCATCAAGTCCCGGGGACGCTCCGGCTCTGAAATCAAGCTCCTCATCCTCAACGGGATCAGTCCGCATGGCGGCACTTTTGAGATGGTCAAGGCATTTGTTCGTCGCTATTCTGCTCAACCACGCCCTCTCGTTTTTGCCGTCAAACCTTGAAAGCGCATTGTATGCCGACAAAAACGTTTCCTGCGTCAGATCCTCGGCGGTAAAGTAGTCACCGGTGAAGCGGTAGCATATGCTGAAGACGAGCTTGCCGTAGCCGTCCATGAGCTCTTTTAACTTTTCATCACGGTCTATCTTTACCACCTCTCTTCCGCTTTCATCAAAAATAACGAGCGGTTAAAGTGATATACTTCAAAAATTTTTACACAAAATTGCAAAAGCCGCAGACAACAATGTTCTGCGGCTCAGGTTAAACGGTGAGATTTGACTTTATAACCTCAAAAAGTCTCCGGCGGTTATGCTCTCCGACAAATGAATTGTGCGGAGTGACTATGACATTCGGAAACTCCCACAGCACACTGCTTTCATCGAGCGGTTCATCCTCGAACACATCGAGCACGGCACGCAGTCTGCCTGTACACAGCTCCTTTTCAAGTGCGGCGGTGTCGATTATCTCGCCTCGGGCAATGTTCACCAAAATTGCACCGTCCTTCATTTTGCCGAGAATTTCGCCGTTGACTATATGCCGTGTCTCTTCGCTCAGAGGGAGCGAAAGGATAATAATATCGCTTTTTTCTGCGGCGGCGGCGAGATTTTCGACCGTATACATTTCATCAAAGCCGCTTGCCCTGCCGCTCTTGCTCACGCCGATGATTTTGCATCCAAACGCACGCAGCCTTTCGGCACAGGCCGTACCGACACTTCCGCAACCGACAGTACACACCGTCTTGCCGCCGAGCTCTTCAAGCCCTCTGTGCTTCTCCCAAATATGCGAGGCTTTGTTTTTTTCAAAAAACGCCGACTGCTTATAGAGCTGTAAAATTCCGCACACCGCATACTCCGCCATCGGCGCACTGTAGACCCCACGGGCGTTGAACACGGATATTCCGTGTTCGGCCATATAGTCCATGGGCACTCTGTCAAGTCCGGCACTCGTCAACTGAACAAACCGCAGTTGAGGGAAACGCTCGGGCGGCGTATAGAGAAAAAGTCCGTTGCAGATAATGCCCTCTATCTCGTCGCACGGAATATCGTCGCCTATCTTTTCACGCTCGTCGGGCTGAAAATATATCTCATAGCCGAGCCTTTCGAGTGTGGCCTTTTCCTCCTCGGTGGCTCTGAATACGCCTGTTATAAGCAGCTTCATATCTCGCCCTCCGTCATTTTTTTTATCGCCCTGACTGTTTTGGCAACGGGCAGACCGACTACGTTGAAATAGTCTCCGCATATGCCCTCGACCAGCGTACAGCCGAGTCCCTGTATGCCGTAAGCACCTGCCTTGTCCATCGGCTCGCCGCTTGAAACATATGCGTCTATATCCTCCTGCGACAGCTCGAAGAATTTCACCCTCGTCGCCTCGCAGAAAACAAGCTTTTTATCTGCGTTTATTATGCACACACCGGTGTATACCGTGTGCTCTCTGCCGGAGAGACGGCGAAGCATCGCCTTTGCATCCGCCTCATCCTTCGGCTTTCCCAAAATGTCACCGTCAAGTGAAACCACGGTATCCGCTCCGATAACGCAGTCTGCCTTTCTTCGTGCTGCCACGGGAGCGCATTTCTGCTCGGCTATCGAGCACACCTTTTCCTCGGGGGTGTTGCCTATTGGCGTTTCATCAACACCCTCAACATCTATCTCAAAGCTTATCCCTGCCGTCTCAAGCAGCTCTTTTCTCCTCGGAGACGAGGAGGCAAGTACTATTTTCATATCTCGCCCCTCCTGCGAAGCTCTGCGACCTTGAGCACCGCCGCCTGAGTTTTTCCGTCACGAATTTCATTGTCAAGCACCATTTGAACCGCCTTTTCAAGCGGTATTCTCTCGGGTGCCAAAAACTCATCCTCATCGAGGTCAAGCGAGGTGAAGGTAAGTCCCGTTGCGGCATACATATGGATTATCTCGCCGCAGTAGCCGGGGGTAGGATAAAATTTGCCTATGTCTCTGTAATGCTCCGCAACAGCACCCGTCTCCTCACGAAGCTCACGCTTGCCTGCCTCAAAGGGATCTTCGCCCTTTTCGAGCTTGCCTGCCGGAATCTCCAAAATCACCTCGGAATACGGATAGCGAAACTGCCTGACGAACATCAGCTCATTTTCATCCGTCAGCGCCGCAACGGTAACTCCGCCCGGGTGCTCAACCACCTCACGCAACGCCTGCTTGCCGTTGGGAAGCTCGGCTGTGTCCGAACGCAGATTTATTATCCTGCCCTTATAGATATATTTTTTCTCAACCGTCTTTTCGTTAAGATCCATTTAAAATACCTCCGTCTTATTTTCGCCTGTCGATGAATAGAATCATAGGGGGCGATAAAATGAGTTATATTTTCGAGCCGCAGGAGCCGGACTACGCATTTATCACACGCACAGTCAAGGCTCTCTCGGCGGAATATCCTTTTCTCAGGCTTAAAATTATCGGTCACAGTGCTTGCCGCAGAAAGCTGTTTTCCCTCTCTCTGGGCAGGAGCGAGCGGCCGGTGATAATGGCGGCGTGCTTTCACGCACAGGAGCGGCTGACCGCCTTGGTCACGCTGAAGTTCATCGACCGCCTCTGCCGAAGCACCCGTGACGGGTCGGAGCTGTGCGGAATCGATGCAGGAGGCGCACTCAGGCACCGTGAAGCAATCTTTATTCCCTGTGTCAATCCCGACGGCGTGGAGATAGCACTGAGGGGTGCAGACACTGCAGGGAAATATGCTCCGCTTGTTGAGCGTGCTCAAAAGTCAAGCACGGATAAATGGAATTCAAACGCACGAGGGGTAGACCTCAATCACAACTTCAACGCCGGATGGGATATTTCAAAGCGGACGGAGCTTGATTGCGGCATATCCGCTCCCTCTCCACGCAGGTTCGGCGGCTATGCGCCGGAAACGGAGCCGGAGGTGCAGGCGCTCGTCTCGCTCTGCCGCAGAAGACTGCCGAGAACCGTAACGGCTCTGCACAGTCAGGGCGAGGAGATATATTACAGCTACGGTGCTCATACACCTCCACGTTCGGAACACCTCGCACGGCTCTTCGCCGTATCGAGCGGCTATGTACCTGTTGAAAACTCGGGTCTTGCTTCGCACGCAGGGTTCAAGGACTGGGTGACGGAGGAGCTTCACATCCCGTCATTCACCTTTGAGCTGGGCAAGGGGGAAAATCCTCTGCCGATAAGCGATTTTTGCGGTGTATACGAAAAAGCGGAGGAAATGCTCCTGCTCTCCTGCGTGATGTAGCTCAAAGCAGGCGAGTGTCGTTTATTATCAGCTCAAAGCTGCAATCGAGCCGTGATGCCGACTTCTTGCACAGCACCATGCGCTCGAGAAATATTTCAAAATATTCCATAACAGGACATATTTCGGTATCTATCTTTAAATTTAAAATTATTATTCTGTTCTCGCCGTCTATCTCGAGGCCGGAATCAACAACAGCAAAATTCACCCTGTCGTGAATATCCGTGCTGACAGTCTTTTTGCTCCTGACACGGCTGCGGCGCACGTCGCTCTTGTCAGCCAATATGAGTGCCGCAGCCACAGCACTCACGGGTGCCGCAGTCTTTTCGTCATGGTGGCCTATCGCTCCGACGATAACGCTTATATCCTTCGGATCTGCTCCGATGTCCCTGAGCATATTGAAGGCAAGTATTCCGCCACTTTGTGCGTGGTCGCAGCGGTTTATCATATTGCCGATATCGTGCATATAGCCCGCAACGGCAGCAAGCTCACATTCATGCTCACTGTAGCCGAGTAGCTCCAAAATTTCTCTCGACATTTCCGACACCGTTGCGGCGTGTGCAAGTCCGTGCTCGGTGAAGCCCAGCTCTCCGAGGACACGGTTTCCTGCGAGAATATATGTTTTAAGCTCCTCATCTTGACGGATTTTATCATAAAGTTCCATATTTATTCTCCTTTAGTCGCTGTTTTTTGTCCGAATAAAGTGTTTTTTCTCTTTTCTTTTTTCGTGTTTAAAGGTATAATATAATAAATACGCATCGGAGGGGATAGCAATGTCCACAATATTGGTTACAGGCGGCGCAGGCTTCATCGGCTCGCACACAAGCGTTGAACTGCTCAACGCCGGTTATGACATCATTATACTCGATAATTTCGTCAACAGCAAGCCCGAAAGCCTTAAAAGAATAAAGGAGCTTGGAGGCAAGGACTTCAAGTTCTATGAGGCGGATATCCGTGACAGCAAGGCTCTTGACAAAATTTTTGCCGAGAATCACATTGATGCAGTCATCCACTTTGCCGGACTCAAGAGTGTTCCGCAGAGTGTCAAGGAGCCGCTCGACTACTATGACAACAACATCGCCGGTACCGTCTGCCTCTGTCAGGCTATGGACAGGGCAGGCTGCAAGAGAATAGTTTTCAGCTCCTCTGCCACTGTCTACGGAAGCAAGAATATATCTCCGCTCAAGGAGGATATGCCGACCGGCGGCACTACCAACCCCTACGGAACAACGAAATATTTTATTGAAAACATACTCAGGGATCTGTGTGTTTCGGACAGCGAATGGGGCGTTTCCATTCTGCGCTACTTCAATCCCATCGGTGCACACAAGAGCGGCCGCATAGGTGAGGATCCCAACGGCATTCCCGGCAACCTTATGCCCTACATAACTCAGGTCGCAATCGGCAAGCTCGAGTGCCTGAATGTCTGCGGCAACGATTATCCGACACCCGACGGCACAGGCGTGCGTGACTATATCCATGTAGTCGATCTTGCACTGGGTCACATCAAGGCTCTTTCGAGACTGCTTGCCACACCCGGCTGTGAAGTGTATAACCTCGGCACCGGCAAGGGCTACAGTGTGCTCGATGTTGTGAAGGCCTTTGAAAAGGCTTCAGGCAAAAAGGTCAATTACAGAATCGCTCCCCGCCGTGAGGGTGACGTTGCCTGCTGCTATTCCGATGCGTCAAAGGCAAAGGAAGTGCTCGGCTGGAGCGCACAGTACGGCATTGAGGATATGTGTGCCGACTCGTGGCGTTGGCAGTCGCAGAACCCCAACGGTCTTGAGTAAGACTTAATAGGAATGATAACATTTGACAGAACTTTTTGAAAATATACAAAAGCCCGAGTGTGCCGTGCTCGTCGGCATAGATTCGGGCGAATATGACTGCGAGGTTTCCCTCGATGAGCTCGAGGAGCTCGCCAAAACAGCAGGTGCCGAGGTCTGCGCCCGTGTCACTCAAAAGCGTGACGCGCCCGATGGTGCAACCTATATCGGCTCAGGCAGATTGCAGGAGATAAAGGACTTCTGCTCGGACAACGAGGTTGATCTTCTCATCTTTGACGGCGAACTGACTCCATCTCAGCAGAGAAATGTTGAAGATGCGACAAATGTGCGTGTGGTTGACCGCACCCAGCTTATCCTTGATATTTTCGCCGCCCGTGCAAGGAGCGGCGAGGGCAAGCTTCAGGTGGAGCTGGCACAGCTCAAGTATCTTCTGCCCCGTTTGGGCGGAAAAGGCACAAGTATGTCCCGTCTCGGCGGAGGAATCGGCACGAGAGGCCCGGGCGAGACGAAGCTCGAATCCGACCGCCGCCACATTCGACGCCGGATAAAAAATCTTGAGGACGGACTTGATGCGCTGACAAAACGCCGCAGGCTCGCCCGTGAAAGGCGAGAAAAGGATGAGGTGGAGACAGTTGCAATAGTCGGCTACACAAACGCCGGCAAATCCACCCTCATGAACACGCTTACACAGGCAGGAGTGCTTGCAGAGGACAAGCTTTTCGCAACCCTCGACCCCACTTCAAGAGCACTCACTCTGCCCGACGGCAGACGGGTCATGCTTATAGACACCGTTGGCTTTATCCGCAGACTGCCGCACGGACTTGTCGAGGCGTTCAAGTCAACGCTCGAGGAGGCGGCAAGCGCAACGCTGATACTAAACGTCTGCGATGCCTCATCTCCCGACTGTGCGGAGCATCTTGAAGTGACCAACCGACTGCTTGAGGAATTGGGCTGCAAGGACAAGCCGATAATCGCCGTGTTCAACAAATGTGATGTCGCCCCCGAAATAAGCTCGCTCTCGGTCGGCCTGCACAGCGTTAAAATATCCGCACTCAGCGGCGAGGGCCTCGATTCGCTTTTGAACGAGATACAGAAGGCTCTGCCGCCCACGAGAAAAAAGGTCACTCTTCTCCTACCCTACAGCATGGGCTCGGATGCCGCAGTTCTCCGTCAAAGGGGAGCTCTCGAAAGCGAGGAATATCGCCCCGACGGACTGCTGATGACAGTCACGGCGGATGTCAAGTTGCTCGAAAAGTATAAGGATTATATTATATAACAAACCGTCCGAGAAGGCTCCTTGCTTTCTGCGGACGGTTTTTTATGTATCCGCCCGAGGGCGGATGAGGATTACTCCTCGTTCTTGTTTTCACGCTTGTTCTGAGCCTTATTCTGCTGATTCTGCTTGTTCTGGCTCTGCTGATTCTGACCCTGCTTATTCTGCTGGTTCTGCTGATTCTGACTGTTACGGTTTTCCATTGCTGAAACACTCCAAGCCCCATAAAGGGAATTTTAGGATTTTAAAAAATCCGTCGGCACTGCTTTGTGCCTTTACTATCGTTCCCGAAAAAGCAAAAAATATAACGGCAATAAATGTAAATTCAGGCACGATATGCTATAATAGTGAAAAAGCCACTCAAGAGGTGTGTTATGGAACTGACAAATGAGCTTTTCGACAAGCTCCAACAGCTCTCGCAGACAGTCCTTTCCGACAGCGAGCGTGAACATTGTCGGCAGGAGCTGCAAAAGATAATCACATATACGGATATTTTAAACGAGGTCGATACGGAAAATGTCGAGCCGCTTGTTCACCTGTTCACTCAAAGCTGCACGCTTCGTGAGGACGAGGCAGGCGTATCACTCTGTGTACACTCGGCACTTTCAAATTCACAAAAAACGGCGGACGGCTGTTTTGCCGTGCCGAAAGCTGTGGGCGAGGTGATGGAATGAATATAAGCACCCTCTCCGCCCTCGAGCTGGCGACACTGATACATTCCGGCGAGCTTCGTGTTGCCGATGTGCTCGACAGCATATATGCGGCAATAGCCGAAAAGGATAAAAAATACAACTGCTTTATTTCCCTTTGTCCCGAGCGTGCATATAAAAATGCCGCCGAGGTTCAGGCACTTATAGACTCGGGCAATGCACCGAGCCGTCTTGCGGGTGTTCCGATAGGGATAAAGGACAACATCTGCGTTGAGGGCGTACCCACGACCTGCGGCTCACGGATGCTGGAGAGCTTTGTGCCACCCAAAAGTGCATTTGCCGTTGAACAACTTGAAAATGCCGGACTTATCGTAATCGGCAAGCTTAACATGGATGAATTTGCCATGGGGTCATCAACCGAAACTTCTTATTTCGGTGCAACGCTGAATCCTATCGACCCATCCCGTGTACCCGGCGGCTCCTCGGGAGGAGCGGCGGCGGCTCTCTGCGCCCAAGAGATACCGCTGGCTCTCGGCTCGGATACGGGCGGCTCAGTCAGACAGCCTGCCGCCTTTTGTTCGGCAGTCGGCTTTAAGCCGACATACGGTGCGGTGTCGAGAAACGGACTTGTGGCATACGCCTCATCCTTTGACCAAATCGGTGCTATGGCAAGAACTGTTGAGGACTGCGCCGCCCTGACAGAGATTATATCTAAGCTCGACCCTGCCGACCCGACAAGCGTGAGTACACAGGCAACGGAGCTTGAGAATATTCATGCTTACTCGCTCTCGGGCAAGAGAATTGCCGCTGTGCGTGAGCTTCTTGACGGCTGTGACAGCCGCACCGCAAGCTCTTTTTCAACTGCACTTGAAGCCGCAAGACGTTTGGGTGCGGAGGTTGAATATGTTTCACTGCCCGAAGCGAAATACACCGTTGCGGCATACTATATCATCGCCTGCGCCCAGGCAAGCTCCAACCTTTCGAGATATGACGGCGTGCGCTACGGCCACAGGACGAAGGATGCCGACAGTCTCTCGGAGCTTTATATAAACAGCCGCAACGAGGGCTTCGGCAGCGAGGTCAAGCAACGGCTGATACTCGGAAATTTTGTGCTCAGCACAGGTTACTACGAAGCTTATTATGACAAGGCTCTGAGGGTCAGGAGGGTTATCGCAGATGCCGTGAACCGTCTGCTCGACCGCTTCGATTTCATCGCCTCGCCCACCTATCCGACCATCGCTCCGAAAACAGGCGAGAGCCTCTCAAATCCGCTCAAAACCTATCTCGGTGATTCGTGTACAGCTATAGCTAATCTCGCAGGACTGCCTGCCGTATCCGTGCCCTGCTGCGACGGTGACGGTATGCCGGTGGGACTTCAACTCATGGCAAAGCCGTTTGGAGACGGCGACCTGCTCGGTGCGGCAAAATGCTTTGAGGAGGCTCGCAGATGAGATACAAAACCGTGATAGGGCTTGAAGTCCATGTTGAATTAAAGACAGAAAGTAAAATTTTCTGCGCCTGCTCCGCCAAATTCGGCGGCGAGCCTAACACTCACACCTGCCCCGTATGCCTTGGACTTCCCGGCACTCTGCCCACGCTCAACCGCAAAGCCGTGGAGCTGGGTATCCGTGCAGGACTTGCGGCAGGGTGCGATATATCGCATTTCAGCCGATTTGACCGCAAAAACTACTTTTATCCCGATCTTCCCAAGGCGTATCAAATCTCACAGCTATATCTGCCGCTTTGCAAGAACGGTTCAATAACCCTGTCGAGCGGCAAGACTATACGCATAAAGGAGATGCACCTCGAGGAGGATGCCGGAAAGCTCATGCACTCACCCTCGGGGAAATCTACCCTGATAGATTACAATCGCTGCGGCGTACCTCTGCTCGAAATAGTCAGCGAGCCTGATATGAGCAGTGCGGAGGAGGCGGCGGAATATCTCGAAAAGCTCCGTGAGCTGATGCAATTTACGGGTGTGTCCGACTGCAAAATGCAGGAGGGTTCTCTCAGAGCAGACATCAATATATCCGTTCGCCCCGAGGGGTCAAGCACCCTTGGCGAACGCACGGAGATGAAAAATTTAAACTCCTTCAGTGCGGCGGTCAGGGCGATAAAAGCGGAGAGCGAACGGCAGATAGAGCTAATCGAAAAAGGGGAGAGGATTGCCCGTCAAACCCGACGGTGGGACGACAGCAGAGGAGTAAGCTATCCAATGCGTTCAAAGGAGGACGCAAGCGACTACAAATATTTCCCCGAGCCGGATCTTCCGCCAATAGTGCTTGACGACTGCGATATAGAAAGAATCCGCTCCGCAATGCCGGAACTTCCCGATGACAAACGCAGTCGCTTTGCCGAAATGGGGCTGTCAGACACGGATATAGCTACGCTTTTCGGCTCGCCCTCCACCTGCGAGCTGTTCGAGCGAACCGCCGCACTCTGCGGCAATGTGCGTGAGGCGGCGGCGTGGATAACCGTGGAGCTGCCTGCCGTCCTGCGTGACAGCGGACTGACTGTCGACACCGCAGAATTTGACACGGATTCCGTCGGCAAGCTGATAAATATGCTCCTCAGCGGCAAAATAAGCCGAACTGCCGCCAAAAAGGTATTCAAAAAGCTCGTCACCGAGAACGCCGAGCCTGAAACATATGTCAGAGAACACGCCCTCGGGCTTATCACCGACTCGAGCACTGTCCTCTCTGCGGCAAAAAAGGTGATAGCCGAAAATGAAAAAAGCGTCCTGCAATATAAAAACGGCAAGACGCAGGCTTTTCAGTTTCTCATCGGTCAATGTATGCGTACCCTCGGCGGCAAGGCATCGGCACAGGCAGTTTCCGATGCACTTCACGAGGTGCTGGGCGATTGACCCGAATATAAAAAATCCGCACAGAGCTTGCTGTGCGGATTTTGTGTTCGGTTGACTTTTTTACTCCTCAACCATTGTCAGGGAATTTGAGCCGATCGTATCATTTGAGAGGGTCAGCACGCCGTCCTCATATGTGGCGGTAAAGACTACCTGAGCACCTGCCTTGAAGCTGCCGATCGAGATCTCGGGAACTACCGTTACCGTTGCAGGGTCGGCTTCCGTGTTGACGGTATAAGTGCCGTTTACATCCGCTCCGAGCGAAACTCCGAGAATGTTCACGCCCTCCGACTTATAGTTAAAGGTGCCGTCCTCTTTGAACTCAACGGTATATTTGCTGTCCGCATCGCTCCACTTGCCGATTATCTGCTTGTCGAGCTTTGCTCCACAGGCGGCAAAAGCGCACACAACTATCGCAACAACCGTAAGGATTGCCGTCAATTTTAATGCTGTTTTCATAATGTGCCGTCCTTTCTTGTCTTGAACGAATATTCTTCCGTTTTTATTATAGCACAAGGTGCGGGTTTTGTCCACAATTATCGGACTTCAATCTTTATTATTCTCATAAGAGATTTTATGCCGAGAGAACTTTTGATTTTTTTGTATGTTTTTTATTTACTTTGCCCGTCGGCTACTGTATAATTATACTATGTGCATTTGTTATTTGCACGGAAAGGAGAAAATGAAATGAAGAAAAATCCGGTCAAGCGTATACTCAGCTTTGTACTCGCAGCAGTGATGCTCTGCTCTGTATTCGCAACAACCGCAGCGGCGGCAACAAAGTGCTCCTGCGGTCATTCGCCCGTCATTATGATCTCCGGCTTCGGCGCAACCGCACTCGCTGAAGTACAGGAGGACGGTTCACTTGAGAAGATCTTCCCGCCCGAGATTCTCGAAATTCTCGGCCTTGTCGGAATGAACGGCGTTGATATTATCAAGGGTCTTGTTGAATATTTCCAGACCAACAACGGTGACACTCTCGCCGTGCCGATGAAGAAGATCATCACCGAGATTCTCGAGCCTCTCAAGATGAACGATGACGGTACATCCCACTATAATCTCGTTCCCATTCTCAGCGGTGCTGAGAACACAAGCCTTGAGGCTTTCACAAAGAACGATCAGCTCGATCTCGTACCTTACACAGGCTCCGAGTTCCTCGATATGGAGGTTATCGGTGACGAGATCGGTGACGATCACGTTTTCAACTTCCTCTATGACTGGCGCAAGAGCCACACCGAGGTTGCCGATGAGCTTCACGACTATATCGAAGAGGTTTGCAAGCTCACAGGTCATGACAAGGTGAGCATCTACAGCATCAGCCAGGGCAGCCTTGTGCTGGGCGTTTATATGTATAATTATCCCGAGGATAACTACATTGACCGTGCCGTGTTCGACACGCCTCTGCTTGAGGGCAGCAACCTTGTCTCCGACGCTTATTCTGACCAGCCGCTGTCTATGAACTATCTGACAGTTCTTGATATTCTCCAGGCTATTCTGCACACCGAGTTCGACTTCTCCTTCCTCACCGAGATAATCTCCGCAGAGGAAATGGACAAGGCTATTGACCTCGGTGCAAAGACGATGATTATTCCGCTCGTTGTCAACATCCCCGCATTTTGGGAGATGTGCGATGCCGAAAGCTTTGAATATCTCAAGACAGTTTATCTCGACGAGGTGAAGAACGAGAAGCTCCTCGCCATGATAGACCAGACGAAGAACGGCTTTATGAGCCACATCTCCGAGACTCTGCGTGCTCAGCAGAAGAAGGGTGTCAGCATTTCGATAAAGTCCTGCTCGGGTGTGCCGCTTGCAACAGGCACCAATGAGCACAGCGACGGTATCGTGAACCTCAAGTATTCCTGCGGCGCCACCTGCGCCCCCTTTGGTGAGAAGTTTGCGGATGATTACAAGCAGGCTGTCAACACCGGCAAGAACAACATCTCGCCCGACAGAACCGTTGATCTCTCCACCGGCTATCTGCCCGAGCGCACATGGATAGTCAACAACCACTATCACGGTCAGGCAGAATGGGATCCGAGAACATACTCCCTGCTCATGGAGCTTCTGCTCACCGACAACATCAAGGATGCTTATTCGCATATAGAGTATCCTCAGTTCATGGAGAGCTGTGCTCCAACTACCGACATTGCGCTGTTCTTCAAGAGCACCAATTCCTCATTCCTGCCCGTTCTTTCAAAGCACCTGTTCTCCTGCAACTCGGTGATGATAAAGAACCTCTCCAAAGAGGACAAGATAAAGATTTCCTCCGTCTCCTCGACTAACGGCACCTTGAAGTTCAATCTTCCCTATCCCGTAGTCCTCGAGCCGGGCGAGTCTATCGAAGTGGCATTCACCGGCAAGGTACCTGCAACCGAGAGCTACGACACCGTGACTGTCGGCTACAGAAGAATGTCCCTTCTCGGCAAGGATGCAACCCGTGACTTCGGCTACACCGTGACAAACAACTACTCCGGCGTAAGCAAGACCGACCTCACACCTGCATTCGTCATCACCGCAATTCAGCTTGCAAACGATCTTCAGACCATAATCACACAGGTTAATGCAATAATCTCGTTCATCAACGGTCTGATGTAAGTCAAAATCAAAAATCCGCCCGAAGTCACAGGACTTTCGGGCGGATTTTTTTGCAGTCATTCCTGTGTCTCGGCAGTATCGCTCGAGCCACTTTGCCTTTGTCTTATTCTTTGCCAATTCAAAAAGCCGTAGCAGTCGTTTATGAAGAACACGCTGAAACAGACTATCATCGGCAGATAGGACGAGTCCTCCATAGTCGCCATTATCCACATGATTATCAGCACAATGTCATTTGCGGCGTAGCCCAAGCCGTACAGCGGCGAACGCAGGAAGGTGCGCGAAGCGGCGATAAAGCTCGTTGCGACCGACACCGTACTTATTGGGAGATTTGCGGTGTTGAAGTATCTCAATATGAAATAGAACACGGCGAACACAACCGTCAACGCCTGACCGAGCGGATCGCCCTTTGCAACGAAGATGAGTGCAGTCACGCCGACAAGCGATGCGACAAGGGAGAGATAGTCCCTGTGACTTGAGAATAAAAATGCGGCGGTAATGAGCACGAGCGAGCCGATCCGGATTGCCCATTCGCGCTTTTTGAGTGTCTTAAACGGATTTTGATACTTCATATTTTCCTCCTAAAAATAAAAACACACCCGACAGCTCATCTTCAAAGACCCAACGATGAGTTGCGAGTGAATTACCCGGTGGCAATGCTTTTTTAAATTGTGAGGACAGTATGGCATTTTTCGCCGTGCTTGTCAAGCGGAATATAAAAAATCACGCCCGCCGGAGAGCGAGCGTGATATTTTTTGTTACGGGGTCAATCTGTTCGGGCCTCTGAAGAGGAACATTGCCTCTTTTATATGCAGTCCGAGCATGAGCATGGTCAATCTGTCTATACCGATGCCGAAGCCGCCATGGGGCGGACAGCCGTACTTAAAGAACTCAAGATAGAACTCAACGTCCTTATCAAGTCCCTTCTCCTTCGCCTGGCTCATGAGGACATCATATCTGTGCTCACGCTGTGCGCCTGTGGTTATCTCAACACCACGCCAGATGAGGTCGTAGCCCTGCGGTACGCCGTCCTCGTCACGCATATGATAGAACGCACGCTTCTCTGCACTGTAATCGGTGATAAACAGGAACTCGTGACCGTACTTCTTCATTACCCACTCGTAGCTGAGTCTCTCCGCATCGGTGGTGAGGTCGCCCTTTTCGCTGTCTGGCACGGTGTAGCCGAACTCCTTTTCAAGCTCCGCATAGAGATCCGCAAGCTTAATTACGGGGAACGGAGTTGTGGGAACTATGACATCTATGCCGAAAAGCTCCTTTATCTCCTCGCCGTACTTCTCCTTGACCTCTGCGAGCATGGCGGTGAGCAGCTCCTCCTCCATCTTCATAACATCCTTGAAAGAGGTGATATAGCTGAACTCAAGGTCGAAGCCGGAGAACTCGGTGGTGTGCTTGCTTGTGTAGGACTTCTCCGCTCTGAACACGGGGCCTACCTCAAATATACGCTCAAAGCCGCTCGCCATAGCCATCTGCTTATAGAACTGAGGGCTTTGTGCAAGATAAGCTGAACGATCAAAATACTTTACCTCGAAAACCTCCGAGCCGCTCTCACTCGCCGCACCGATGAGCTTGGGAGTGTGTATTTCAATGAAATTGCGCTCGATGAGGAATTTACGCATGGCGTTGACCATAGCGGTCTGCACCTTGAACATGAGCTGATTTTCATCTGTACGCAGGTCTATCCAGCGGTAGTCAATGCGCTGATCTATGCTCGAACGCTCAACGCCGGGACGCTTTTTGGTGGCAGGGATCTCTTTTCTGACTATCGGCAGGGCATCGGCTATTGACTCAGCCTTTATCGACTCGGGGATTATTTCAACTCCGCCCATTTTGACAAAATCGTTTTCGACCGCAGTGCCGACAACGGAAATGACCGAATCCTGTGTAAGCGTGGCTATCACGGGGCAAAGCTCGGGGAGCTTCTCCTTCTCAACGGTTATCTGAATTTTTCCGCTGATGTCCTTGAGCACGATGAACGCCATATACTTGCTGTCTCTGAGATTCTCAACGAAACCCTGAACGAGCACGGGCTTGCCGAGATTGTTTCTTATGTCCGCAATATAAGTTCTCTCCATTATTTGAGCCCTCCAAAGAGATTTGTAAAATCAACAGCTCCGAGGTCGCCGCTCGACAGACTGTCGGCAAAGGCGTTTGCCGCCGCCTGAACGAGAGCGGATGAAAACTCATCGCTGAAATTTTCAATAGAATAGTCGATCTTTTCGCCGTTATCCATATTTTTGACGGCAACATTGCCCTTTTCGAGGTCATCGTCGCCTATGACGCAGGTAAAGCGTGCGCCGAGCTTGTCGGCAAACTTCATCTGAGCCTTGACGGATCTGCCGGCAACGTCAAACTGAGCATTCACACCGTCCGAGCGGAGATCCGCACAGAGCTTTGCCGCAGTCAGCGAAGCCTTTTCACCGATAGAGCCGATATAAATATCGCATTTGGACGCACTGGGCAGTTCGATGCCCTGCGCCTCAATGACACTGAGCAGTCTCTCAAGTCCCATTGCAAATCCGAGCGACGGGGTGTGCTGACCGCCCAGCTCCTCGATAAGTCCGTCATATCGTCCGCCGCCGCCGCAAACAAGGCCCTCGGTCTTTTCATTGTGGGAAACGAACTCGAAAACGGTCTTTGTATAATAGTCAAGTCCTCTGACGATATGAGGATTGACAACATAATCTATCATCAGTGCATCGAGATACTTCTTCACGCTCTCGAAATGCTCCCTGCACTCGTCGCAGAGATAGTCGAGCATAACAGGTGCATCGGCAGCTATCTTTGAACAGACCGGGCTTTTGCAGTCGAGAATACGCATGGGGTTGCGGTCGAGTCTTTCAAGGCAGGTGCCGCAAAGCTCGCTCTTATACTGCTCAAAATACGCCTTGAGTGCCTTGTGATACTCGGCACGGCAGGTGGGGCAGCCGATGGAGTTTATCTCAAGTGTCAAATTGTCTATGCCGAGGAAATCGAATATCTCGGCGGCAAGAGAGATTATCTCGGCATCGGCGGCAGGTGCAGGAGTGCCGAACACCTCAACGCCGAACTGGTGAAATTCTCTGTATCTGCCTGCCTGCGGCTTCTCGTAGCGATAGCAGGAGGTGATGTAGCAGGTCTTCTGCGGCAGAGGCTCATTGAAGAGTCCGTGCTCGAGGAAAGCTCGAGCCGCACCTGCCGTACCCTCGGGGCGCAGCGTTATAGAACGGCCGCCCTTGTCGAGGAAGGTGTACATCTCCTTTTGCACAACATCGGTGGTGTCACCCACGCCGCGGGCAAAAAGCTCTGTGTGCTCGAAGACGGGAGTGCGGATCTCTTTGAAACCGTAGCGTGAAGCTATATCGAGCAGTGTGTTTTCAAGAAAGCGGTTTTTATAGCTTGTCGCAGGCAGAACATCCTGTGTGCCCTTGATAGCCTTTGTAAAAAGAGCCATTTTTCTCTTCCTTCCATAAAACATTAAATCCCGCTTAAAAGAGCGGGATGAGCGAAAACGCTCACTGAAAGTCGCCCGGAGACACTGCCCCGAGCGACTTTTGAGCTTATTTCGGGTTGACTATATCACGCCAGTCAAGGTCGCCCCTTGCAAGGCTGTGGATAAGAGCCTCCGCTGTGGCGATATTGGTTGCAACGGGAATGTTGTGCACATCGCAAAGCCTCAACAGGTTAGCATCATTCGGCTCGTGAGGCTTGGGAGTGAGCGGATCTCTGAACATAAGCAGGAGATCTATCTCGTCGCAGGCGATTCTGGAGGCTATCTGCTGATCGCCGCCCTGGCTACCGCTTAAAAAGCGCTGAATGCTCAGACCTGTTGCTTCGGCTACGAGCTTGCCTGTAGTTCCCGTTGCACACAGGGAATGGCGGCTTAGGATCCCGCAGTATGCGATGCAGAACTGTGTCATCAGTTCCTTTTTGGAATCATGAGCTATGAGAGCGATGTTCATTAGGTATCCCCCTTTTCAGAATTTTAAAGACGTCGCTTGTCATGTTAATATCATAACAGAGAATCTCGATTATGACAAGAGTTATTTGTAACTTCTTACAAAATTTGGGCTTTTTTTGACCGATTATTCCTCAGAAGCATTCTTGTTTGCCGCTTCATCGGCTGTCTCCTCGGACTGCGGAGCTGCTGACCCGTCATCCTTTTCCGTCTCCTCGCTCGGAGTGCAGGCAACCGTCACAAGCTGCTCGCCCTCGGACACACGCATTACACGCACGCCCTTTGACGGTCTCGCAAAGGTGCTTATCTGCGAAACGGGGATACGGATGATAATTCCATCGGACGAGATGAATATGACGTCCTCGCTCTCATCGACCGTGGCTATTGCCGCAACCTCTCCGTAGGTCTCAGTGCGGTAGTTTATCGTACCCTTGCCGCCTCTGGACTGGATTCTGTAATCGGACGAATTGCTTCTTCTGCCGTATCCGGTTGCGCTGACGGTGAGCACCGCCTTGTCATCGGAGAGAACCTCCATGCCGACTACCTCATCGCCCTCACGCAGTTCTATTGCCTTAACGCCTCGAGCGGTTCTGCCCAGCGGTCTTGCATCGTTTTCGTTAAAGCGGATGCCCATACCCTTGCGTGTGGCAACAAGCAGGTCGTCGTCGCCGGTGGTCAGGCGAACCCATGCAAGCTCGTCATCGTCGTCAAGATTTATCGCAATAACGCCATTCTTGCGTACGTTGCGATAGGCATCGAGGCTTGTACGCTTGATTATGCCCTTGCGTGTGACCATGCACAGATAGGCATCGGGGTCATACTCGGGCACTCTTATCATTGCGGAGACCTTTTCGCCTGCCTCAAGCGGCAGGAGGTTGACTATATTCATGCCCTTGCTGTTCTTTGAGCCTTCGGGAACCTCGTAGCCCTTCAGGCGGTAGGTTCTGCCCCTTGTGGTGAAAAACATCACATGGTCATGGGTCGAGCAGGTGAACATGGTCTTTGCCACATCCTCCTCACGCCTTGTCATACCCTTGACACCTCTGCCGCCTCTGTGCTGGATAGAATAGGCATCGGCAGGTATACGCTTAATATAGCCGAGATTTGTCATGGTGTAGACGCAGGTCTCCTCGGGGATAAGATCCTCAATATCAACCTCGCCGCTGACATTCTCAATCACAGTGCGGCGGTCATCACCGAACTTCTCGGCAATGGCACCAGTCTCCTCACGGACTATGGCAAGTATTCTCGACTCGTTGCCGAGAATGTCGATATAATCGGCTATCTTCTCCTTGAGCTGTGCCATCTCGTCCTCGACCTTGATACGCTCGAGGCCGGTCAACTGACCGAGTCTCATCTGAACTATCGCCTGAGCCTGAATCTCATCAAGGCCGAAGCGGTTCATGAGAGCTTCACGACCCTCGGGAATACTCTTTGATGCACGGAGAATTGCAATGACCTCATCGATAGCATCGAGTGCTGTGAGTAGACCCTCGAGAATATGGGCACGCTCCTGTGCCTTTTTAAGGTCGTACCTTGTGCGCCTTGTGATTATCTCGCACTGGTAGTCGATATACTGCTGAAGAATCTGCTTCAAAGTCAGAATCTTCGGCTCGCCGTTGACAAGTGCTATCATGATAACGCCGAAGGTGGACTGAAGCTGTGTGAACGAATAGAGCTGATTGAGCACCACCTGCGGATTCGCATCACGCTTCAAGGTGATGTCAATGTGCATACCCGAGCGTGAGGAGTAGTCGTGAATGTCGGAAATGCCCTCAATACGCTTGTCCTTAACGAGGTCGGCAATGCTCTCGATGAGCTTTGCCTTGTTGACACCGTAAGGAATTTCGGTAACGACTATCTTGTGTCTGTCGCCCTTTGTCTCGATTATCTCGGCACGGGCACGCACAACTATCTTGCCTCGGCCCGTTCCGTATGCGGCTCTGATACCCGAGCGACCCATGATTATGCCGTAGGTCGGGAAATCGGGGCCGGGCAGGTGCTCCATAAGCTCCTCAAGAGTGGCATCGGGGTTATCTATCAGGCAATTCATTGCGCTGACAACCTCACGCAGGTTGTGCGGAGGGATATTGGTTGCCATACCGACGGCTATACCGACGGAGCCGTTGACGAGAAGATTCGGATATCTCGACGGCAGAACGGTAGGCTCCTTGAGTCGGTCATCGTAGTTCGGAATGAAATCGACGGTATCCTTGTCAATATCGGTGAGCATCTCAAGGGAGAGCTTACGCAGCTTTGACTCGGTGTATCTGTATGCTGCGGGCGGATCACCGTCAACAGAACCGAAGTTACCGTGACCGTCAACGAGGGTATATCTCATGGAGAAATCCTGTGCCAGACGCACCATGGCATCATAAACGGAGGTATCACCGTGAGGATGGTAACGGCCGAGCACCGAGCCGACTGTGTCCGCACATTTGCGGTAAGCCTTATCGGGATACAGACCGTTTTCATACATGGTGTAAAGTATGCGCCTGTGAACGGGCTTCAAGCCGTCACGCACATCGGGCAGAGCACGGGATGTGATGACCGACATGGAGTAATCCAGAAAGGATTTTCGCATCTCTTTATTGATCTCGACATTGATTATTTTTTGTTCGTTATATGCTTCGTCAAAGCTCACAGAGAGTCACTCCTTTCCGTTAAACATCCAGATTCTGGACATATTTTGCGTTTGTTTCTATAAATTCACGGCGAGGCTCAACCTTGTCACCCATGAGAATGGAGAAGGTTTCATCAGCCTGCATGGCATCCTCAATGTTGACTCTGAGCATCGTGCGGAAATCGGGATCCATGGTAGTTTCCCAAAGCTGCTCGGCATCCATCTCACCGAGACCCTTGTAGCGCTGAATGTCACAGCTACCCGATCCGCCGAATTCCTCCATGAACTGATCCCTCTCCTCATCGGAGAAAGCATAGCGCACCTTTTTGCCCTTGCTGACCTTGAACAGCGGAGGCTGTGCGATATATATGTGTCCCTGCTCGATGAGCGGACGCATATAGCGGAAGAAGAAGGTCAACAGCAGCGTTCTGATATGTGCGCCGTCAACATCGGCATCCGCCATGATAACTACCTTGTTGTAGCGAAGCTTCGAAATATCGAACTCATCGCCTATGCCCGTACCGAGTGCTATAACAACGGGCATGAGCTTGTCGTTGCCGATAACTCTGTCGAGGCGAGCCTTCTCGACGTTGAGCATCTTGCCCCAAAGGGGAAGGATAGCCTGGAAGCGTCTGTCTCTGCCCTCTTTTGCGGAGCCGCCTGCGGAATCTCCCTCGACGATGTAAAGCTCGGTACGCTCGGCATCACGCTCCGTGCAGTCGGCAAGCTTGCCGGGCAGGGAGTTTGAATCGAGAACGGACTTGCGGCGTGCAAGCTCACGGGCCTTTCTCGCCGCCTCTCTTGCTCGGGAGGCATCGAGTGCCTTTGAGAATATCGCCTTTGCAACGGCGGGATTCTCCTCGAAATATGTCATCAGCTTCTCATAAACGGTGGTGGAGACGAGCTGGGTAATGTCGGTATTGCCGAGCTTGCCCTTGGTCTGACCCTCAAACTGAGCCTCGGTAAGCTTTACGCTGATAACCGCAGTCAGGCCCTCTCGCACATCGTCACCGGAGAGCTTCTTGTCTCCGTCCTTGAGGATGGAATATTTGCGGCCGTAGTCATTGAACACACGGGTCAAAGCGGTCTTGAAGCCGGTTTCGTGAGTACCGCCGTCTATTGTGTGGACATTGTTTGCAAAGGAGAGCATAGTCTCATTGTAGCTGTCCGTATACTGCATGGCTATCTCTGCGCTTCTGTCACCGTGCATGGCGGAGAAGTGGATAGGTGTCTCATGCAGGGGTGTCTGACCTCTGCTTGTAGTCAGATAATCAACAAAGCTTGACAGGCCGCCCTCATAGCAGTAGGTACGTTCAACGATGTTCTCGCTGTCACGCCTGTCCGCAAGGGTTATACACAGTCCGGCGTTGAGGAAAGCGGACTCACGCAGATGTCTCTCAAGCGTTTCAAAGTCATAGACCGTAGTCTCTCTGAAGATCTCGGGGTCGGGCTTGAAGCGGATAGTAGTACCCGTAGTCTCGGCAGTGTCTATCTCTTTGAGGTCATAGTCGGGATGACCACCGTTTGAGAACTTCTGCTTATATACATGGCCGCCCTGAGCTACCTCGACCTCAAGCCACTCGGAGAGGGCGTTGACGACCGACGAGCCGACACCGTGCAGACCGCCCGATACCTTGTATCCGCTGCCGCCGAACTTACCGCCTGCGTGCAGGACGGTCAAAACGACGGTGACGGTGGAAATGCCCATTTTATCATTCATACCCACGGGGATGCCTCGTCCGTTGTCTCGAACGCTTATGACATCGCCGGGGAGAATTTCAACATCGATGTTCGTACAAAAGCCTGCGAGAGCCTCGTCTATTGAGTTATCGACTATCTCATACACAAGGTGGTGCAGACCTCTCGGGCCTGTTGAGCCGATATACATACCGGGGCGCTTACGCACCGCCTCAAGGCCCTCAAGCACCTGAATCTGACTTGCATCGTATTCCTCGGTAACTTTGGTGTCCATGTCCTTGTCAAGCTCAACATCCTCGTCAAGCTCAAGCTCGTCCTGATTGATTTCAAGCTCTTCGAGCTCCTGCTTATTCTCGTTATTTTCCAAGGGATTCACCCTCCTGTTCAATTATCACTGATTAGCCAAGGTGGAGAACATATTCTTTTTCTTCGCCTTTTTGGGCTTGTACTTAGGCGGATTCTCAAGTCTCATTCTTGCGCTCTTCGACTTACCGAGATACTTGTTGACCTGAACCACGGGTGAGATCATGTCGGCACTCATATAGTCAACGCAGTTTGCAAGCAGCTCCTGGTCGTTGTTCAGTGCGCCGAGGACGGTGACTGCTATAATGCTCTGAATCTCGTTGGTGCCGTCATCATAGATCTCGTTGAGAAGATTGAAGAGCTTCTTTATCTTCTGGGGATTGTTATCCTTTATCACTCGAACCACAACGGGAGCGGCATGATTCTTGAAGAAATCCTCGGGCAAAAATTCGCCGTAGGTCTCGATATTCTTCTTATACTCCTCACGAAGCTCGGGATATATCGTGCTCAGGCGGCTCGCAAAGGTGTTTGCGTCATAGCACGCCTCGCCGTTCTTTGCGGCGGTCTTTGATACGGGGGTCGGGAGCTTGACCTTCTTCTTTGCGGCGGTGCCGTTCTTGCCGAAGGACTCGTCGATAAGCTCGGCGTACTCCTCGGAAATATATTTTATATCCTTCTCATCGGCTGTTTGGAGGTCGAACAGGGAATGTGCTATCTTTGCAAAGTCGGTCTCGTTAGCACCCTCCTTCTGTGCCCAGAGCAGAGCTATCTTGTTGTCATAGTGCTCTATTCTCAGCGCCTTGTTCTCGCCTGCAAAGTCCATAACGGCTCTTCCGCTTGTGACCGCAACGGGGATTCCGTCCGTAAAATCGGCAGGTGTGGTGACCTTGAAGCCGCACTTTGTCAGCGTAGGCTCAAGGTTCTCGTAAATGTCGCGCATCGCGATGCGAATATCAAGCATAACAGTTCTCCTTAAATATATAATATATACTAATATATAGTAACATAAAGCGGCTGTGTTTGCAATGCTTTTGAAGAAAAATTCATCCGTGCTCGGGCAAATAAAACGGGTTGACTAAACACCCATACTTGTGGTATTATAAAAAATCAATAGACAGGATAAATTTTCAAGAGATTTGTGCTGAAAATACAAGCGAAAAGGGCGTTTTCATGGAAAAAAATGTGTTCATAAATATTGATGCCGCCTACTCGTCTCCCGACGGCAGCTACTCCGCTCAGACGGACACGCAGGGCACGCTCAAGCTCACCGAATACGGCTGCGAGCTTGAATATGAGGAGCCTGCGGACGAGCTTGGGGGCAGCGTAACCACTCTCAGCGTTGAGCAAAACGGACTTGTCACCATGACACGCAAGGGGCAGTTCACCACCGAGATGGTCATGGAGCAGGGCAAGCGTCACGTCTGCCACTATGCGACTCCGTTCGGTGATATGCTCATGGGGATATTCGCAAAAAAGGTCGAGTCAAACCTCGACGAGAACGGCGGCGAGCTTCATCTGCACTACACCATTGATGTCAACGCAGACCTCGCCTCGACAAATGAGCTGAAAATAACGGTAAAGTAATCATAAAGGATGGGAAATTTTTATGTCAGTGCTTGTAAAACAGGTCGAAAATAAGCTCTGTGAGCTTGTAAAGGAAGCGGCAAAAAATGCCATTGCTTCGGGTGAGCTGCCCGAGGCGGAGCTTACGGATAACATCAAGGTCGAGATTCCGGCAAACAGGGATAACGGCGACTATTCCACCAATGCCGCCATGGCGTGGGCGAGGAATTTCCGCCGTGCGCCGGCACAGATAGCCGCCGCAATAGTCAAAAATATAAACCTCGAGGGCACCCTGTTTTCCTCCTGCGAAGCAGCAGGCCCCGGCTTCATCAACTTCAGGCTCTCCGACCGTTTCTATTCGGAGATTCTTATGGATATCCGCCAAAAGGGTGAAAATTACGGCCGTTCGGACTTTGGCAAAGGCGAGAAGGTCAATGTCGAATTTGTCTCGGCAAACCCCACCGGCCCCATGCACATGGGCAACGCCAGAGGCGGCGCACTCGGTGACTGCCTCGCCGCAGTTATGGACTTTGCCGGCTACGATGTCAGCCGTGAGTTTTATGTAAACGATGCAGGCAACCAGATAGATAAGTTCGCCCTCTCCCTCGACATACGCTATCAGCAGCTCTATAAGGGTGCCGATGCTCCCGAGCTGCCCGAGGACAGCTACCACGGCGAGGATATAGCGGTCAGGGCAAAGGAATTTGCCGAGGTCTACGGCGACAAGTACATCTCTGCCGACGAAGCCGAGCGCAGAAAGGCTCTTGTTGAGTTCGCTCTGCCGAAGAACATCGACTCCATGCACGAGATCCTTTCAAAATACAGAATCGAATATGACACATGGTTTATGGAGAGCACCCTGCACAACGGCACCGAACTGTCCGACACCATTGAGCTGCTCAAGGAAAAGGGCTTGACCTATGAGCTTGACGGCGCACTGTGGTATAAAAACATTGAGGTTCAAACAAAGAGACTTCTCGCAGAGGGCAAAACTCAGGAGGAGATAGACAAGCTCGGTCTCAAGGACGATGTTCTCATCCGCCAAAACGGCAATCCCACCTACTTTGCCGCAGACATCGCATATCACCGCAACAAGCTCGCTGTCAGAAAGTTTGACAGAGCCATTGACATCTGGGGTGCAGACCACCACGGCCATGTTGCCCGTATGAAGGGCGCACTCGATGCCATAGGCCTCGACGGAGACAGACTTGATATAATCCTCATGCAGCTTGTCCGCTTGACGAGAAACGGCGAGGCTGTCAGAATGTCGAAGCGTACCGGCAAGGCGATAACCCTTGTTGATCTGCTCGAGGAAATCCCGATAGATGCTGTCCGCTTCCTGTTCAACCTGCGTGAGCCTGCAACTCAGATGGACTTCGACCTCGACCTTGCCGTTGAGCAAAGCTCGCAGAACCCCGTTTATTACTGCCAGTATGCCCACGCAAGAATTTGCAGCATACTCAGGAAACTTGAGGAGCAGGGCTGTCCGATAGGCGACTGCACACCCGAGCAGCTTGACCTTCTCACCGCTCCCGAGGAGCGTGAGATGATAAGACATCTCGCCTCGCTGACAGATGAGATTGCCCTCTCCGCAAAGAACTACGACCCCGCTCGCATCACACGCTACTGCATAGACCTTGCAACACTTTTCCACAAGTTCTATAATTCCTGCCGTGTCTCCTGCGATGACAAAGATTTGAGTGCAGCAAGAATTTATCTGTGTCTGTGCGTCAAGGAGGTTCTCAAGAACATCCTGACCCTGCTCAAGATAACAGTACCCGACCGTATGTAAGCGAAAGGGTAATAATATGACTAAGCTGTTGATAAAGCTGTTTATCAAGGACAGCGAAAATATCACCGACCCCGCAGTGCGCTCTCGATACGGAGCGTTGAGCGGCATTGTCGGAATAGTATGCAATGTTTTGCTCACCGCCGCAAAATTCGTCGTCGGCTCGGTGACGGGAAGCATTGCCATAACCGCCGATGCGGCAAACAACCTCTCGGATGCAGGCTCGTCCGCAGTAACCCTCGCAAGCTTCAAGCTTGCAAACCGTCCTGCCGATGATGAACACCCCTTCGGTCACGGCAGAATAGAATATGTTTCTGCGCTGATAGTTTCGTTCATCATTCTTCTGATGGGCGGCGAGCTTATCCGCTCTTCGATTGAGAAGATATTGAACCCCTCGCCTCTGCAATTCAGCACGGCGGCACTCGTGGTGCTCTTGCTCTCGATCGGCATGAAGCTGTGGCTTGCGTTTTTCAACCGCAGCATCGGTAAGAGAATAAATTCAACCGCCGTCGGTGCGGTTGTTATGGACAGCATCAGCGACACCGCCGCCACTGCTGTGTCTATGATTGCCCTGATTCTTTCAAAATTTACCTCTGTGCCGCTTGACGGCTATATGGGAATAGTAGTAGCCCTCTTTATCATTGCGACCGGAATAGGCATATTTAAAGACACGATGAACGAGCTTCTCGGTTCACCTGCCTCGCCCGAAACGGTCTCGGAGCTTGAAAAAGAGATACTCTCATATGACGGAATAATCGGAATCCACGACCTCATGGTTCACGATTACGGCCCGGGCAGAGTGTTCGCCTCGGCACACGCAGAGGTTCCTTCGGACTGCGACATTATGGCGTGCCACGACACGATAGACCAAATCGAGCGTGACGTCAAGAAGAAATTCAAAATGGACATCGTTTTACATATGGATCCGATAGTCGTAAACGATGAGCGTATAAACGCACTGCGTGAGAGGGTGTGTGAGATAGTAAGAGATGCGGACAGCGCCTTTTCAATACACGACTTTCGCATGGTGGAGGGCCCGACCCACACAAATCTGATATTCGACCTTGTGAGTCCGCACAAGTACCCTCTTACCAAAAAGCAGATAAAAGAAATGCTCAACCAAAGGATAAAAACCGAACTCGGAGAAGCGTATTACACGGTAATAACCGTTGAAAACAGCTTTGTCGAGGGATAAATCAAAAAGCAGGTGATGAAATGGGAAGAACAGAAAATTGTGAGCTTACCGTGATGTGCATGGTGTGTGACGGCACAAAGATACTTGTGCAGGACAGAGTAAACAACGACTGGCCGGGCATCACATTCCCCGGCGGCCACGTTGAACCTGACGAGGCTTTTGCCGATGCCGTTCGCCGTGAGGTCAAGGAGGAGACCGGACTGAGCGTCTCCCGTCCCGTGATATGCGGCATAAAGGACTTCGAGAAAGACAACACACGCTACATAGTTCTTTTCTTCAGAGCCGACCGCTTCAAGGGCGAGCTCAAGTCCTCCGATGAGG
Source organism: uncultured Clostridium sp. (assembly GCA_964386035.1). GTDB lineage: Bacteria > Bacillota > Clostridia > Oscillospirales > Acutalibacteraceae > CAG-177. The sequence goes on from CAYLQT010000015.1 coordinate 35,699, forward strand.
GCAGAGTGTTCTGGGTGGAACGTGACGAGCTGACACAGTATAAGCTCGCCCCCGACTTCATCGACATGGTTCACGTCATGGAAAATCCGTCACTCACCGAGTTCCGCTATGACCGTGACGGCGAGAAATCGGTTAAGAGGATAATATAGCAGATAAGTAAAAACAGCCCCCGAGAGGGCTGTTTTCTTTTAACTACGGGTTCTGCGGCTCAACCGCTTTCTCTCTTTGCTCCATCGGTCAATCCCCACATTAACAAAAAAGACACCTTTCAACCGAAAGATGTCTTTTCTTTTTACTTTATCAGCCGCCGAGGTAGGCTTTGACAATATCCTCATTGTGCAGCAGCTCTTCGGCTGTTCCCTCTGCGGTTATTGCGCCGGTCTCGAGGACATACGCCCTGTCCGAAATAGACAGTGCCTTTTTTGCGTTCTGCTCAACGAGCAGTATCGTAGTGCCGGACTTGTGATAATCCTTGATTATCTCAAACACCTGATCAACAAACAGCGGAGACAGACCCATTGACGGCTCGTCGAGCATGAGCAGCTTCGGGTGGCTCATCATCGCTCTGCCCATTGCAAGCATCTGCTGTTCGCCGCCCGAGAGAGTACCTGCCACCTGCGACTTTCTCTCACCGAGGCGGGGGAAGCGAGTGCAGATCTCGTCAATATCCTCTTTTATCTTCTTTTTGTCCGTCTGCGTGTATGCACCCATGAGCAGGTTTTCATAGACCGTCAGCTCCTGGAACACTCTTCTGCCCTCGGGCACCTGGCTCATGCCCATGCCAACGAGCTTATGACCGGGGACTTTGTTTATCTCCTTGCCGTCATAGACGACCGAGCCGCTCTTTATCGGAATGAGCCTCATGAGGCTCTGCATCGTGGTGGTCTTGCCTGCTCCGTTTGCACCGATGAGCGAGACTATCTCACCCTGATCGACATGGAAGCTTATACCCTTCAAGGCTCTTATCACGCCGTAATATACCTGTAAATCCTTGACTTCTAACAATGACATAGCTCTTCCCCCTTATTCACCGATGTATGCCTTGATGACCTCGGGATTGCTCAGAGCCTCATCGGTCTTGCCCTGTGCAAGGACTGTGCCGAAGTTGAGCACGGTTATCTCATCGCAAAGTCCCGATACAAATTTCATATCATGCTCGATAAGAAGAATGGTCATATCAAACTCGTCTCTTATGCGCCTTACTATGTGCATAAGATCCTCAGTCTCGTTGGGGTTCATACCTGCGGCAGGCTCATCGAGCAAAAGCAGGCAGGGATTGGTCGCCAGCGCACGGGCAATTTCAAGCTTTCTCTGCTTACCGTAGGGGAGATTGCACGCAAGATTGTTTCGCTCGTCATAGAGGTCGAATATCTTGAGTATCTCCTTTGCCCTGTCACGCATGGCTTTTTCGTTCTTGTAATATTGGGGCAGGCGAAACAGGCTTGCGAAGATTCCGCACTTGAACTCGGGCTGATTATGCAGACCGACAAGCACATTTCTGATAACGCTCATATTGTTGAAAAGGCGTATATTCTGGAATGTTCTCGCAATGCCCTTGTGGTTTATCTGCTCCTGGCTCTTGCCTCGAAGCTCCTCACCGTTTAAATAGAACGTGCCGGTGGTAGGCTGATAAACGCCCGTGAGCATATTGAAAACCGTAGTCTTACCTGCACCGTTGGGGCCGACAAGACCGTAGAGCTGTTTTTTCTTTATCTTGAGATCGACATTCTGTACCGCCTTCAAGCCGCCGAAGGAAATGCCGAGGTCTTTCGTTTCGAGAACTATATCGGACATCTTATTTTCCTCCCTTTTTCTCGGGCTTGTCGGGGACGAACTCCTTGCCCTGCTGCATATCGACGGAGAGAATTTCATCCATCTTTATCTTTGTCGGCACATTGCTCCACTCACCCTTGTCATCGCTTATGTCTCCGGGCTTGCGTCTCTTGTCGCTGATGCGTGAGAGGATGAAACGGGGAGCGAACTTCTCCTTGAGATTCGAGAACACGGGTGCGTTGTTGAAGATAACAAGACCTATGAGTATGAGCGCATAGATGAGGTACTTGAGTGCCGCAAGGTCGCCCGAGAGCTTGCTCTGAAGCTCGAAGTTTATCACGGTGATAAGTCCTGCCGCCACTATCGAGCCGTTTATGCTCGCCATGCCGCCGAGCACAACCATAACGAGTATCTCTATCGAGTAGTTATACGAGAAGAACGAATACTGAACAGGCGTGATGTAATGTGCATAAATAACGCCTGCGATACCTGCGAAAAACGCAGAGAAAACAAAGACGAAAAGCTTATAGAAGGTGACATTCACTCCCATTGCTTTTGCAGCTATTTCATTGTCACGGATAGCCGTTATAGCTCTGCCGTGTTTGCTGCGGATAAGATTGTTGACGAGGAACAGCACCACGAGCACCACGACGAGGGCGACTATGTAAAGCGAGGTGTCCTTTCTCGAGTCGTACTTTATCTCATTTGTACGCAGACCCATTGCCTTGCCGAAGGTGTCGAGATTTTTGAATATTGTTCTGACAATCTCTCCGAATGCGAGGGTGACTATTGCGAGGTAATCGCCCTTGAGCCTGAGCGCAGGCAGTCCGACGATAAGCCCGAACACTGCGGCAATAAGACCGCCGGCGAGCATACTGATGATGAGCACAATCAGCTTGCTTTCAATAACGGAGGAGAGCTGTATTGCGATATATCCGCCGAGATACGAGCCGACGCACATAAAGCCTGCATGACCGAGCGAAAGCTCACCGAGGAAGCCGACGACGAGGTTCAGGGACACCGCCAAAATAATGCTGTAGGCAATCTGAACGAGCAGGGTCGAGATCGAGCGGGGCAGATTGCCCGTCTGCTGCATAATGACCGAGATGAGCAGCACGGCTCCGACTATCATATAGCCGGTGTAATTTTTGATTTGAAGCTTGGACTTTGATTTGTTTGCCATAAATTACACCTTCTCCCTTCTCTTCTTGCCCAGAATACCGATAGGTCTGACGAGCAATATGATTATCAAAAGGCTGAACTCAACAGCCGTTGTGTACGGGGCGAGGGCAGGCACGGCGAGACACGCCTTCTCGATCACGCCGAGGAGCACGCCGCCTATCATTGCGCCGGGGATGGAGCCTATGCCGCCGATGACAGCCGCAGTGAACGCCTTTATGCCGGGCATCGAGCCGAGGGTCGGCTCCGCTGTGGGTATCTGGAAAAGATAGAACACACTTGCACAGGCGGCGAGAGCCGAGCCTATAGCAAAGGTGACGGTGATTATCCTGTTTACATTTATACCCATGAGCTGCGCCGCACCTCTGTCCTCGGATACGGCTATCATAGCTCTGCCGGTTCTTGTCTTTTTGATAAATATGGTAAGCACCGCCATAATAACGGCGCTGATAGTCATGGTAAGAATCGAGCTGACGCTGACGCTTGTTGAGGCTATTTTAACCGCACCGAGCGAGGGAAGCGACACGCTCTGAGCCTTTGCGCCGAATACGAGCTGGGCAATGCTCTGAAGAAAATAGCTCACGCCGATTGCCGTTATCAGCACTGCGATGGGCGTGACACCTCTGAGGGGCTTGTACGCCACCTTTTCGATAATAACACCGGACAGCGTGCAGACGATAAGCGATGCCAAAACGCCGAGGGCAAGATTGCCGCCGTTTGCAAGCACGACAAACACCGAATACGCACCGACCATGATAATATCGCCATGTGCAAAATTCAGCATCTTTGCTATACCGTAAACCATGGTATAGCCGAGTGCTATCAGCGCATAGATTGCACCGAGGCTGAGTCCGTCAAACAAAACACTCATTAAAAATACGCTCCTTTAAATGGGAGAATCAAATAATCCGAAAAAATGCAGCAAACGGCAGGAGAATACACTTCCCCTGCCGTTCAAAAACCAATAAATATAAATTTAATAATTATCAGCCAAGCTCAACAATAACGGGGACCTTGTTGCAGGCACCGTTGGCTTCCCAGGTCATCTTACCCGTAACGCCGTCATAGGAGAAATCGGATGCGGTGATAGCCTTAACCATTGCTGCGCCCAGAGCGGTGGGATCGACCTTGACATTGTCAACGCCTGTCTTCTGCATTGCGTTGAAGATAGCATAAACCGCATCGTATGCGTCAGCTGCAAACTGGTCGGGAGTTGCGTTGTACTTTGCCTTGTATGCGTTGACAAACTTGACAACGTTAGCATCTGTGCTGTTGACATCGAAGGGAGTGATGTACTTTATCTGATTCTTAACAGAGGAATCAATCTGATCGGCAACGCCGTCAAGACCGTCACAGCCGAAGAGAACAGCATCGCAACCCTTTGAAGCGCAGGTCTTTGCGATAAGTCCTGCCTCTGTGTAATAGATGGGGAGGAAGATAGCGTCGCAATCGCTGAGAGCCGCAACCTGAGTAGAGAAGTCTCTCTTATTCTCGCTGTCAAAGCTCTGCTCGATGTAGGAAACGCCGAGATTCTGCATCTCCTCCTTGAAGGCGGTATAGATGCCCTGTGAATATGTATCGGAGTTATCATAAATAGCTCCAATCTTATTATACTTGGCGGTTATCTCTCTTGCGGCGAGAATACCCTGATCGGGATCACCGAAGCAGACACGGAAAGCGGTGTCGCCGGTCTTGATAACCGTAGCGGCAGAAGCCGAGGGGGTCATGAAGAACAGGCCGTAATCAGCAGCCTGGGTGCCGAAAGCCTCGCAGGAGCCGGAGGTGGTGGAGCCGATGGAAACCTGCATACCGCTCTCAATAAGAGTGGTGAAGGCCTGAGTTGCCTCTGCTGCGCCTGCCTTATCATCCTTCATGTCGAACTTAAACTTAATTCCGTTTAGTCCGCCTGCGGCGTTAATCTCATCAACTGCCAGCTGAGCACCGTTCTGTACGGAAATACCGTAGGAGGAGTTGGGGCCGGTCAGCGGGCCTGTGCCGCCGATGACAAACTCGGTGTTCTCAGCCGTATACTCACCGACCTTAGTGAGGTCGTAGTCGTTAGCTGTGTCGTCGCCGTTTTTACCTGAGCACGCGGTCAAACCGCACATTACAAGAGCGACAGCGAGGACTAATGCAAATACCTTTTTCATAAAAATCCTCTTTTCTTGTTTTCTATTTTAAGCACTGCCGAAATACGGCACCGCAAAAAATCAATATACCACGGCACATTAGAGCCGTAATCTATGCTCAAAATTATACTTTATACTTGAGAGCGTTGTCAACAGTCATAAAAAATTTCGCTTTTTTTAATAAATTTGACCAAAAATCGGAAAAACGCTTTATCACTTTTAACGAGTAAAATCTTCCGTTTCAGTATATTTTAGTATATATTGTTTCGGTATATGTTCTTCTGCCTCCGCCACCCCGATTCAGGGCAAAGCTCACGGCTCTCCCCGCCGAAAATGCTTGCGGTGTGTTCGGCTTGTTTGCGGCGAGCCGCTGACACAGGTGATCCTCTTTTGAGTTGAGAAACGCAGAGCAGAAGCAAGCCGACACAAGCTTATGCATCGACAAAACCCGACCCATGAAGCACAGGTCGGGTTGGTTTGTTTTACGAGGCCGTGTAGGCGGCTCACCTCAAATTTATTCCTTTTCAAAGACCTCGGCAACGTCCTTCAACAGCTTGCGTATTTCAAGATGCTGGGGGCAAACTTTTTCGCATTTGCCGCAGCCTATGCAGTCGGATGCCTTGCCGCCTGCCTTGGTGTAGACATTGCTGTAATAGTAATCCGAGTTCCAATCGTGATACAATTCCTTCGCATTCATGCAGGAGAACAGGTCGGGAATGGAAATATGCTTGGGGCAGCCGTCCGTGCAGTAGCGGCAGGCAGTACAAGGGATAAGATGTATCGAGTGCAGAACGCCGCAAACTCGGGTTATCGCCGCCATCTCCTGCTCGTTGAGGCGTTTGAAATCCTTCATATAGGAGAGATTGTCGTTCATCTGTGCCATGTCGCTCATGCCGGAGAGCACCATGAAAACATTGTCAAAGCCTGCGGCAAAACGAACGGCATAGCTTGCGATGCTGCCGCCGTTTAAGTCATTGAGGATCTTTTTGCCCTCCTCGGGGAGATTGACGAGATTGCCGCCCTTGACCGGCTCCATGACTATTACGGGCTTGTCGTGCTTGACACAGACCTCATAGCATTTTCTGCTCTGAACGGCAGGGTCTTCAAAATCTATGTAATTGAGCTGTATCTGCACCGCTTCGATGTCGGGATATTCGGTGAGTATCTCATCGAGCACCTCGGCGGAGTCGTGGAACGATAAGCCGACATGCTTTACCTTGCCCTCGGCTTTGAGCTCGAATGCCTGCTCATATGCACGGCATTTTTTATATTTTTCAAAGAGAGTCTTTGTCTGGGCGTGCATGAGATAGAAGTCAAAATATTCGACTCCGCAGCTCTCAAGCTGCTTTTGGAACGCAGGACGGATGTCCTCCTCCTTCTCAAACAGATGACCCGAGAGCTTGTCGGTCAGAATAAAGCTCTCTCTGGGGTATCTCTTAGCCACACAGTCGCGAATGGCAGTCTCGCTCTTGCCGTCGATATAGCCCTGGGCGGTATCGAAGTAATTGAAACCCTGCGCCATGTATTCATCGGCCATCTTTATAAACTCGTCGTAGTCTACCTCGTCGCCTTTCATCGGCAGACGCATACAGCCGAAGCCGAAGTTTTTCTTAACATTCTCAAAAGTGTTCATATTAAGCTCCTTTATCGTTATTTAATCGCACCGCCGTCGCTGAATGCGTTTCCGACTGTTTCACCGAGCACAACATATGTGCTGTTGAACGGGTCAAAGGTTATGGGTCTTACCTTTGACACATCGACATTGCCGTTTTGGTCGAGCACGCTGTCGTCAACGCTGACATTGACTATCTCGCCCACCATACGTCCGCTCTCGGGGTCATAACTCCTGAGTCGGCACTCAAGCGAGACTGCAAGCTCCTCGATCAAAGGTGCATCGACAAACTCCGACTTCACGGCATGGAATCCTGCCCTTGCGAATTTGTCCGGCTCGCTGTTGCCCGAGACGATACCAACATAATCACAGGCGACAAGATGTGCCTCGTCCGCCATGCTCACGGTGAACGCCTTGCGTGCAAGGATGTTTTCGGTGGTCTTATGATTTGCGCTGATGCACATTGAAATTTCATCATGTCCGCTTATTCCGCCCCATGCGGCGTTCATGGCGTTGGGTGTTCCGTCCTCGCCGTAGGCGGCAAGAATAAACACGGGCAGGGGATAACCGCAGGGCTTTGTGCCGAAACTCTTTCTCATATTATATACCTCCGTATGGTTTATTTGCAACTGCCTTTTTCCCAGTCGAGCTGACCGGTTTTGACCGCTTTCTCATACTTTGCAATCTTGTAGTTTAGGCGGTCGATGGTTATGTCTATTTTCTCACGCTGTTCGATCAACTTTCTGCGCTGTTCGCTCAAAAGTTTAAGTCTTGCCGAAAAGGTCGAATCTCCGAGCTGAAAAAGCCTGACATATTCGATAATCGCCTCTATCGGCAGACCGGCACTTCTCATACACAGCACCAGCTCTATCCACACCAAATCCTCCTCGCCAAAGTCACGGATGCCGCCCGAAGTTCTTGTTATCGGCGGCAAAACTCCGACTCGCTCATAGTATCTGAGCGTATCGCTCGAAATTCCGTATTTCTCACTTACTTCCTTTATTGTCACAGACTCTCCTCCTATATATTATGGTATACATTGAAGTTCACTCAAAGTCAATAGCTTTATAAAAATTTGCGGTTAAAGCTCATTCGATGTCCTGCACCCAGTTGTCTATCTCGCTTTGAGCTGTACGCAGGGTGTGACCGTCGAACCTTATGTCTATTCCGCCCTTAACGAGCGAATCGGGGCAGGCCTTTTTGACATCGGCAAAGGTGTGGCCGAGCCAGCCGCCGTTTGTGGCAAAGGTGTATATTTTTTTACCACTCAGGTCGTTGTCCTCAAGGAAGGTCTTTACCGCAGGTGCGAAAGTGTACCACCACACGGGCGTGCCGAGAATAACGGTGTCGTAATCGGCAAGTGAGACACCTATCGGCTTA
>CAYLQT010000016.1:0-39319 GCA_964386035.1 uncultured Clostridium sp.
TGGTGGACGCTAACGGACTTGAACCGCTGACCCTTCGCACGTCAAGCGAATGCTCTACCAGCTGAGCTAAGCGTCCAAACTGTTCGGTTTTTTCGGTGCTGTCCTGTTCAGCGAGGACTATTATATATGAACCTGTCCGAAATGTCAAGGGTAATTTTAAAAAAATTGATTTTTTTATAAATCTGCCGCAAAAGCACCGAACGGCACTCTTGCGGCAGAGCTTTTTTCATCTTTTAAACAGGATGTCAAGCACGAGCATGGATATCACTCCCGGCACTCCAAGCAATGCCCCGACCGTGAGCGACCAGCGATTGACGGCGAGCTGTATCCCCGTCGCAATTCCGGTGATGTTCACCGCAAACAGTGCCGCTATACCGCCGAGGGCGTTTAAGAGCAGTGACGAAAAGCCGCGTTTTTTAGTCAGCACAAACGCCGCAATCGCAATGCACACCGTTGCGAGTGTCGCAATAAGCAATATTTTTATCCCCGTTGACAAAACTATCCCCTCATTCCAATTTATAGCAGACCGCTATATCGCTGCTTTCGAGATTCTCGTTTTTTGCCATCTTGAGTAATCGGTGATATCGGTGCTTCAACGACTCAAGCTCGAATATCGCCGCCTCCACGGAATCGTCATCCTCGCCGTACTCAAATCTCATATATGCCGCATCCATTTCTTTTTTCAGCGCTCTTATGTCCTCGAGGAGCTGTTCCTCCTGCGAGGGCGCATTTTCCGCCTTTTTAAGCTTTCCGCCAAGCAAATATTTGAAAGCAGTAACCATTTTTTCGTCCTCCCGGTATTATTTGTATAGCAATTATGGGACAAATATGATAAAATAATTCAGGCGAGCGATATTTTTTGCGATTCGTCGGATAATAATGTTAAATCCACAAAAGGAGAAGATAATTTTGAAGCTGTATCCTATGAAATTAGTTCCGTTCATCTCGGAGACCGTCTGGGGCGGACGCAGACTGATAGACGAATATTCCGTCAAAACCGATAAGAGAAACGCCGCAGAGGCATGGGTTATGTCCGCACACAAGAACGGCAGCTCCGTTGTCGCAAACGGCGAGTTTGCAGGTCGCAGTCTGCGTGATGTCTATCTCGAGCATCCGTCGCTCGGCGGCAAAAACTGCGAAGGCTTTTCGGATTTTCCCGTGCTTATCAAGTTCATCGATGCCGCCGCCGACCTCTCCGTGCAGGTTCATCCCGACGATGCCTATTGCCTCAAAAAGGGCAGCGGCGCAGGCAAAACCGAGTCATGGTATATTCTCGATTGCGAGCCGGGCGCATATCTTCTGCTCGGATTTGAAAAAGAGATAACCAAAGAGCAGTTCCGCACCGCCATTGAAAACGGCACTCTGACCGAATATGTCAAAAAGGTTCCCGTCAAAAAGGGCGACTTTTTCTTCATTGAGGCAGGAACTCTGCACGCCATTTGCAAAGGTATTCTCTTAGCCGAGGTTCAGCAAAATTCCGATACCACTTACAGAATCTTTGACTACAACCGTCCGGGACTTGACGGAAAGCCCCGTGAGCTTCACATTGAGGATTCGATAAACGTCACCTACACCGAGGTTTACAAGAACCCCTGCACACCGAGCGTGAACGGAAATGTCACCGAGCTTGTCTCCTGCCCGTTCTTCACGGAGCGTGTGCTTGATATTGACGGCGAATTTTCTGGCAAAGCAGGCGGCGATTCGTTCGTATCGCTTCTCATTCTCGAGGGTGAGGGCGAGCTTTGCTGTGCAGATGAAATACTGAGCCTTAAAAAAGGTGACAGCATATTCATCCCCGCCGACTGCGGCGAATATAAAATCAACGGAGTTGTAAAAGTCCTCGAAACCGAGGTCTGACAAAATTATGGCAGTTTTAAGCGTACAAAATCTTGATATGGAGTTCGGCTCACGCAGTCTGTTTTCCGGGGTCAGCTTTGAGATAAACGAGCGTGATAAGGTGGGCTTTATCGGCTCAAACGCCACGGGCAAGACCACCCTTTTCAAGCTCATCACCGGTGAGCTTGAGCCTGCGGCAGGCGGCATATTCTGCGGCAAAAATGTCAAGGTCGGCTATCTCGAGCAGCACGCCTGCTCGGGCAGTCAAAGAACCGTCTATGACGAGATGGAAAGTATTTTCGAGTCGCTCATGGCAAAGGAAAAGCGGCTTGAAGAGCTTGCCGATCTCATCGAGGCAGGCGGAGGCGACATTGACGCACTCATTGCAGAGCAAAACCGTCTGCACACCGAGTTTGAAAACGAGGGCGGGCTCACTTACAAAAGCCGCACTCGCTCGGCACTGATGGGACTCGGCTTTTCTCAGTCGGACTTCACGCTCCCCTGCTCACTTTTGAGCGGCGGTCAGCGTTCAAAATTAGCACTCGGCAAGCTTCTGTTAAGCTCACCGGATCTGATTCTGCTCGACGAGCCGACAAACCATATCGACTTAACCAGCCTCGAATGGCTCGAGGGCTTTCTCAATGATTACAAGGGCTGTGCGGTTATAATCTCGCATGACCGATATTTTCTCGACAAAGTCACAAATAAGACAATGCTCCTTGAAAACGGACACATTGAGATGTTCAACGGCGGCTATTCACGCTTTTTGGAGCAAAAGACCGAGCGTGACGAGATCGAGCGCCGCCACTATGAACGGCAGATGGACGAGGTTCACAGACTTGAGGGAATAATCGAGCAGCAGCGACGCTGGCGGCACTTCATCACGGCGGACAGCAAGCAGAAAATGCTTGACAAAAAGCTTGCGGAAATTAACTCGCCCGAGCGTTCTGCAAAGACACTCGGCTTCTCCTTCGGTGATGTTGAGCAGACGGGCAACGAGGTATTGAACATAAAGGGACTTTCAAAGTCCTTTGGCGACAAGTCACTTTTTAAGGGCGTTGAATTTGGAATCAGGAAGGGTGACCGTGCGTTTTTGCTGGGGCCGAACGGCTGCGGCAAAACAACGCTTTTAAAGATACTCACTCACGCCGAGCGAGCTGACGAGGGATCATTTTTCTTCGGCGCAGGTGTCAAGGTCGGCTACTTCGACCAGACCCTCTCCTCGCTCAACAACGAGAGTACGGTTATAGACGAAATTTGGAATCTTCACCGTGATTTCACCGAGGCGAGGGTACGCACTCTGCTCGGTCAGTTCCTCTTTTACGGCGACGATGTGTTTAAAAAGGTCGAGACCTTGAGCGGCGGCGAAAAGGCGAGGCTGTCTCTGCTGAAACTGATGCTCTCCGGCTCAAATGTCCTTTTGCTCGATGAGCCGACAAACCATCTCGACATCCCTTCAAGAGAGGCTCTCGAGGCGGCTCTTTTGGACTTTGGCGGCACCATGCTTGTGGTTTCACACGACCGATATTTCATCAACAAGCTCTCCACCCGAGTGCTGTCCATCGGCATGAGCGGAGCAAAAAGCTTTGACGGCGGCTATGACGACTATGTTCTTTCCCTGCAATCGGCAGAGACCGCAAAGCCGAAAGCGGCAAAAGCAGTCGGCAAAGGCGGTGAGGACTACAAGCGTCGCAAGGAGCGTGAAAGCGAGCTTCGCCGCACGATAACTGCAATTAAACGCTGCGAGGAGCGGATAAACGAGCTTGACGAGCTGATTGCCGAGACTAACGATGAACTTTCCTCTCCCGAGACTGCCGCCGACTATGAAAGGGTGCTCGAGCTTACCGAAAAGCTTGAGTCACTCAACAAAGAGCAGACTGAGCAAATGCTCCTTTGGGAGGAGCTTGAGAATACAAAAAGTACACTTGAGGGAGAAAGCATATGAAATTTTGTGAAATGTTTGCAGATGCCAAATGGGTGACCTGCTCACCCGAATGTACTTCACCCGTGATAAAGGGCAGGTTTGCCATATCCTCACCCGACAAGGCTGAGATAACCGTTTGCGGTCTCGGCTTTTTTCACCTGTGGATAAACGGCCGTGAGGTGTCGGAGGATAAGCTTGTCCCCGTCTTCTCGCAATACTGTGAGCGTGACACAAAAAGCTTCGGCTATCCTATAAATGATACGCTTTCCTACCGTACATATGCCGTGAAATACGACATTTCACACTTGGTCATTGACGGCGAAAATGACATAAGAGTGATTCTCGGCTGCGGCTGGTTCTCGCAGGAACGCCATACCTATGAGGGCAACGCCACATACGGTGACATCAAGCTTTGCTACAAAATAGACATTTCCGACACCTTCGGCAAAACGCACCGTTTTGTCTCCGACGAGACACTCGAGTGGCGGCAGAGCCGAATTACCGACAACAACATTTACCACGGCGAGACTCACGACATGAGCCTTGCCGATGAGCTGACTGCGAATGACGGCTTTGAGCCGGTCATACTCGCTCCCTGCCACGAGAGCGAATTTTATATTCAGGACTGCCCTGCCGACAGAGTCGTGCGTACAATAACGCCGAAGAAGCTCTGCGATATAGGCGAAAGCTCAATATACGACATGGGCGAAAACATTTCCGGCTATCCCGTTGTCACCGCCGCTCGAGACAATGCGAATATACTTGTGCGTTGCAGCGAGGAATTGAATGAGGATATGACACTCAATTTCGACTCCTGCGGCTGGGAAGGGCAGATACAGCAGGACAGATATATAAATGTCAAAAAGGGCGACGAATGTATGCCGTGGTTCACATGGCACGGCTTCAGGTATTTCGAGCTTAGTCGAAACGCCGAGCCGCTTCGCTGTGAAGTTGTAAACTCCGACTGCCCCGTTACCTCGTCATTCGAGTGCGACAACAACATTTTAAATACGCTCTACTCTGCCTATATCAGAACACAGCTGAGCAATATGCACTCGGGAGTGCCGTCCGACTGTCCGCATATCGAACGTCTCGGCTACACCGGCGACGGTCAGCTCTGCTGTGAGGCGGCTATGATGCTCACGGATTCTCGGCGTTTTTACAGAAAATGGCTCGAGGATATTTCCGACTCGCAGGACATTCACAGCGGTCACGTTCAGCACACCGCACCGTTTATGGGCGGCGGCGGAGGCCCTGCCGGCTGGGGCGGCGCAATAGTCGTAGTGCCGTATATGTACTATAAGATGTATGCGGACAAGTCGGTGTTGCGTCAATTCCTGCCGAAAATGCTCAAGTATTTCGACTACCTTGACTCACGCTCATATGGCGGTATAGTCTGGCGTGAGGAGGAGGGCGGCTGGTGTCTCGGTGATTGGTGTCCGCCCGATGACATCGCCATATGCGAGCCGTTTGTCAACACGGCACTTTACGCAAAGCAGCTCATGCTCGCCGCCGAAGCAGCCGAAATACTCGGTGAAAGCACACTCGCCCGTGAGCTTTCGGAGAGATGCGAGGACAAAAAGGCGGCTCTTTGCCGTGCGTATTACAGCCCCCAGACCGAGCAGTTCATAGGCAACATTCAGGGTGCGGACTGCTTTGCGCTCGATATAGGTCTCGGCACGAAAAAGACCGAGGAAAAGCTTGTGAAGAAATACGCCTCGGCAGATTCCTACGACACGGGTATTTTTGCAACGGATATTCTCACCCGAGTGCTGTTTGAGCGAGGCTACAAAGATATAGCGTTCAGCCTGCTCACCTCGAAAGGTAAAGGCTCATTTTATAATATGTTCAAGCACGGTGCAACCACGCTTTGGGAGAATTGGGACGGCGAGCGTTCGCACAGTCACCCTATGTTCGGTGCGGTGACACGCTATCTGTTCTCGTTCATTCTCGGCATAACGCAGGAGCGTTCCTCGGCCGGCTACGAAAGCATACTGATAGCCCCCGAAATCCCCGAAAAGCTCGGCAGAGCAAGCGGCCACATAACCACCGTGCAGGGCAAAATATCCGTTTCTTTTATGAAGTCGGGCGATAATATCCGCTTTGACATAGCCGTGCCGAAATGCGGAAAATTCATATTCGACGGCAGTGAGCACGCACTTCACGAGGGTGAAAATCACTTTGAATTTTAAGGAGAACGTTATGGCCGATATTGTCGTAATACCTTATGAAGAAAAATACAAAGAGGATGCCCGTGCAATTTGCCTCGCTACGGCAGGCCCTAATGCATATGAACCGAAGTCCACACGTTTTTTGCTCTCCACCTTCTGCGACTACTATCTCGAGCACGAGGCGGAGCACTGCCTTATCGCTGTGGACAGGGACATCGACAGTGCGATAGGCTACGTTCTGTGTGCCCCAGATTTTGATAAATTCAAGCACATATTTCGCCGCGACTATTATCCGAGAGTCAAGGGCTGCAGTTTCTTCGATGTGCTCGAGGCGTTCGGCTCAATGGTCTTGCCGTCCTTTTTTAAAAAGAACTATCCGGCACATATGCACATAGACATTCTGCCCGATTATCAGGGCAGCGGTCTCGGCACATGGATGACCGAAACACTTTTAAATAACCTGAAAGCGGACGGCATATCGGGCATTATGCTGACCGTTGACACCGTGAACACCGGTGCAATAAGATTTTATAAGCGGCTCGGGTTTGATGTGATTCTTTCGCTCAAGTCCTGCACCTGCATGGCAAAGAAAATTTAAGGGGAAATCAGTATGAAATTAGCCGTCATCGGCACGGGATGGATTGTCCAAAGCTTTATAGACGGGCTTGAATTTGCCCCCGAGCTTGAGCTTTACGCCGTATATTCACGCACAAAGGAAAAGGGCGAAGAATTTGCAAGAAAAAACGGCATCGACCGAGTTTTCACCTCGCTTGATGAGCTTGCCGCCTCCCCTGTTGAGTGCGTCTATATCGCAAGCCCCAACGCTCTGCACTACGAGCAGAGCAAGAAAATGCTCGAGGCAAGAAAGCACGTCATCTGCGAAAAGCCGATAACCGTAACGCCGCAGGAGCTGTGCGAGCTTTATAGAGTAGCCGACGAAAACGGTGTTATATACATCGAGGCCATAATGTATATGCACTGCCCTGCAAGGCAGGTGCTTCGTGAGGCAATAAAGGAAATCGGAAAAATTCGGGCGGTGCATTTTGACTTTTCACAGTATTCATCCAAATACCCTGCCTATAAAAGCGGTGAGCTGCCAAACATATTCAACCCGAAAATGGCAACGGGCAGTCTCATGGATCTCGGAATATACTGCGTTTATCCTACTGTCGATCTGTTCGGAGAGCCGCAGGAAACGGCGGCAATGGCATCCTTTCTCGAGAGCGGAGCGGATGCGGCGACCTCGGCGGTTCTGCGCTGCGGCGATACAATCGTAACTCTCACAAGTTGCAAAACAGGTCAGGATCACTCCGGCTCACAGATAATCGGTGAGCTTGGAAGCATAAAGATCGGCTCCGTTTCAAAGCTCACAGACATGGAATTGGTGCTCAACAGCGGCGAAAGCAGGCTCCTGTGCGGTGATACCGAAAAGAAACGGCTGATGGGCAACGAGGCTGTGACATTCTCAAGGCTTATAAAATCGCCCGAAGAAAATCGGGAGCAGTACACGGAGCTTCGTGCCGCTGCCCTTGCGGTCAACCGCACCATGCAGAATATACGCACGGCGGCAGGGATAAACTTCGAGAGGTGATATTCATGAAATATATCAAAGCAAACGACACATACGCAGTAAGACTTGACCCGGGCGAGGATATCGTGGAATCCGTTGTTAAGCTCGCAAGAGATGAAAGCATTGCCTTTGCCGAAATCTCCGCCATAGGTGCGGCAAACGATGTGACCTTCGGACTATACGACCTAAACGAGAAGAAGTACCACAGCATTACCCTCTCCGAACCGCTTGAGCTTGTGTCTTTAAACGGCAATCTCAGCCGCAAGGACGGTGATCCTTATCTTCATCTGCACGCTTCTTTTGCAAATGAGGACGGTGCGGTATTCGGCGGCCATCTCAACAGAGCGATAATCAGCGCCACCTGCGAGATGTTTATTCGCACCCTGCCTGCCGATATGTCACGCAGGATAAGCGAAGAAACAGGGCTTAACATCTTTGACATCTGAATAAAAAAATCAACCTCCGAATTTTGTTTTCCAACGCAATTCGGGGGTTTTTCATACAGCTCGGCTTTTATCCGACATAAAAATACACATTTCTCAATAAAAAATGGAAATTTTTTCAAAAAAAGTTGCATAAAACTATTGCAATGTGAGAAGTTTTCACATATAATTGTTCTTAACAAGCGTTACAACGAGGGTAAAAGTATGCAAAAAGCAAAATTCGAGCTAACTGTCGGCAATGCCGCACTCAAAAGCGAAGACCCCGAGTGCGGAAAAAACAGAAAAACAAATTGCCGACGAAGCTCCTACGGACTTAAAATGACCGTAGAAAGCGGCGGCGAATCGAGCACTGCCGAATTTCCGGACATAACCTACAGCAGGTCGGAAATGGCAGACTTCATATCCATGCTCGAGCGCAACGATGTCTCTCCCGTCCATGTGGAGGAGCTGATAGATGATTTCTTCTATTCATGGTAAAAAAACATATGAACAATCCCCGACCGAGATGCACACTCGTGTCGGGGATTGTTATATATCCGCTATTTATTGGCGTATTTTAAAACCGTTTTTCCGTCCCTGCGGTATTCAACCTCGGTCAGGGAAACATTGTCAAAGGAATACGAAAGCTCTCCCGATTTGATGCCGAGCGCAGTCGGGACAAGGTGTGACAACATTCCGTGGTGACTGAACACCGCAACACGCTGTCCGTATGTATAGTTGTCCTTTATATAATCGATAAGCTTTTGTGCTCGCAGGTCGTTTTCTTCGTCACTCACGCATCCAAAAGAGTAACCATCAGTGCCGAACAGATTTATCATCTTCGTCTTGCCGTAATACTTGTTGAGATATTTCTCGGTGCAGCCGTAATATCCCTGCGTGCATCCACATTCGATTATCTCGGGGCATATCTGAATCAATGGCTCGTCGGACTTTGCTTTGCAAACACCCACAGCCGTCTTAAACGCACGCAACAGAGAGCTTGAAATGTATCCGTCTATTGGCGTATCCTTGAGCCGTTCGCCCAAAAGCTCGCACTGCTTTTCGCCCGTCTCGGTAAGATTACCGTCGCAGTTGTCCCTGTCACCTATGTCCTTATAATCCGTTTGTGCGTGGCGAATAAAAACCACACTCAATATATCATCATTTTCCACGGTTGCAACTCACCTCTGCGTGATATTAACGGCAATGCGTCAATATTTCTCAACGCTGTCAACATTGATTTCAAACACAATAGCACCGCCGACAGGAACCTCACTCCCGAGGTCTCCGTCCGTCAGACCGCCGCCGAACGCCGCTGTGGAGGGAGCGGTATGGTTTCTTGTCTGCGAGTATGTTTTTATCAGCTCCTTGGCCTTTGCCACCTTATCGTCATCGGCACCGATGAGGAAGGTGGTGTTTCCGACCATCAAAAATCCGCCCGTAGTCGAAAGCTTTGTGACGGTGTAGCCCTCCTTTGTGAGTGCCGAAGACACGAGTGCGCTGTCATCATTGTTTACAATAGCTATCAAAAGTTTCATATATATTCTCCTTTTTATATTTTGGGGTTCAGCATTTTTTGGCTCTTCTTATCAAGAAGCTTGACATCGGGTATCTCATACCTGTTGTCATTGGCATCCTTAATCAGCACGCGGCCGTCATAAAGCGGCTTCACTGCGGTAAGATGGTTTCTTATCTCGAAGGTGCAAATACCTCTGTCGGTCTCCGCAGTCCACATCCAAATGTGAAACTTTTCTCTCATCTTGATGAAGCGTGTTATGCGTGGGATCATATAATATTCGTTCAGGCAGCTTTCAACCGCCTGCTTGGATTCCGGCAGGAGCGAATCGATGTTTCTTATAACCGCTATCTCCTCTCCCTCGGAATCTATAAGAGAAATATATCTGTCAAGTCCTGTTATGGGGAACATTCTGTGCAGTTCGAGTTCTTCAAACTTTTCGCCGGTATAAAACTCGGCATCCACAAATATTCCGTCATTCACGGTGAGCTTGACCTCCGGGCCGTCAATATATCTGGGCATCCTGTTCCCTCCTTATTCAAAATTCTCTTCAGCTTTTTTCTTTTGAAGCTTTTCACCCATCGACTGTATTTCAATGAGCTTGTAGTATTTACCCTTGAGTGCCATAAGCTCCTGCGGAGTTCCGCACTCGATTATCTCGCCCTTGTCAACAACGACTATCTTGTTAGCCTTGCGAAGGGTTGAGAGTCTGTGTGCTATCATCAGCGTTGTTCTGCCCGAGATAAGCCTTTCGATAGCACTTTGGATGAGATTCTCCGTCTCCGAATCCACCGCCGCAGTAGCCTCATCGAAAATCAGTATGCTCGGATTCTTCAGCACCGCACGGGCTATTGACACACGCTGCTTTTCTCCGCCGGAAAGTCCGACACCCCTCTCTCCGAGCATCGTATCATACGCATCGGGCATTCTTCTTATGAAGCCTGCCGCATTTGCAACCTCTGCGGCGTGAAGCACCTGCTCAACATGAACATGAGCACTGCCGTAGGCGATGTTGTTATAAATGGTATCTCTGAACATCAGAGGCTCTTGCTGAACGAAGCCGATGGAGTTTCTGTAATATTTAAGGTCTATATCTCTGATGTTGACCCCGTCAACGAGTATTTCGCCGTCATACTCATCATAGTATCGCATGAGCAGATTTATCAGCGTGGATTTGCCCGAGCCGGTCGTTCCGACGATACCTACTATGTCGCCCGGCTCGATAGTCAGATTTATATTTGAAAGCACCTTCTTGGATCTGTCGAAAGCAAAGTTCACATTTTTGAACTCTATCTTTCCCTCCATGCGTTTGAGCTCTTTTCCCGAGCCGAAATCGTGCTCAGGCTCCGCATCGATAATATCGAGTATCTTCTCCGCCGAGGCGAGTGTATTTTGATATGTGTCACCAATATTCGCAAAGAAGTTTACAGGTGTATAGAACATACTCGCATAGGAAACGAAGGAGACCAGAAGTCCGAGGGACACTTCATTGCTGCCGGATATAACAAGGTTGCCGCCCATAAACCATATCACGAGAGTGCCGCAGGTGACAAGGAAGGTTATAACAGACGGGAAAACAGCCGCCGGAACTGCCACATCCTTGTCCTCCTTGAGCCATTCGTCACAGTAGGCGTTGAATTTTTTCACCGTCTTTTTCTCGTTGGTGAACGCCTTTATTACTCTGACACTCGGGATAGTATCCGCAAGCATTGATGAAATGGAGGACGCACGCCGCCACATACGCATATACTTCGGTGCGAGCACCTTTCCGAACCGCTTGCCGACGAGAACAACTATCGGCACGGGTATAAGTGAAAACAGCGCAAGCCGCCAGCTCATCATGAACATTATTATGATAAGACCCACAAGCGTAAACGCCTGTATGACCGCCTCCTGAGTTATCTTCATGATGAAGTTCTGTATCACGGAGGCATCAGAGTTGACACGGTTTATTACCGAGCCGGTAGATATCTTATCATAGAAGCTCATCGGCAAATACTGAGCCTTTTCAAAAATATCTTTCTTGAGGTTGAGAACGATCCTGTCGCCGGAGAGTCGAAGCTTATATGAGCGAAAGCCGTTGATGACATATTGAAGAATATACACTCCGAGCAGAGCCAATATGACATAAACGAGCCTGTCTGCGGACTTGTTGGGGATAACATCGTCCACCATCACCTTTGTGATATACGGCGGAACGAGCGAAAAAGCAGTGGTCAACACCGACAGCACCATACATATCCCCAGCTCACCCAGCTCAGGCTTCACATATTGCGAAAATCGGGAGATCATCTTACCCTTGCCCGAGCAGTTCAGACACTCGGCATCGGGCGTTGCAAGCTTTCTTCCGCACTTGGGGCAAAAGGAACGCTGCTTTAAATATACGGAATGGACGACCTCGGTATCTTCATCCCGATAGCCGTGCTCCTTTAAGCTGTTGACAAAAACCGCTCCTGCATCCGCAACCTCGGCGGCGGCATAGGAAAACCTCAGCAGAGGCACATACCTGCCGTTTTTATTTTTAATGCGAAAGAGTGCGTTTCCGTATAGGCGTTTTACATTTGCTTTCTCCACATCGTCATATTTCACCTCGCAAATTCCATCCTTGTGGCATTTGTCAAAGGCAAAAAGTCCGTTTTTCGTAAACACGAGCATTGACTCTGCGTACTTCGCCTTGAGGTCGAGGTCTCCCACTACGGTAAACAGAACCTCCTCGTTGTTTTTCAGCTTTTCATATTGTTCCGCGAATTGTTGAGGAACGGGTTTATTCGTTATATCTTTCAAAAAACCACCCCTTTTTTCAAGGTCATTTTAACAAAGGAAACTGCAAAAGTAAACACCGAAATTGACTAAATTTATACCGCAAATTTGGTCAATATTACCATCGGCACCGAAAGTACGATTTTTCCGTGCAATTTTGTGCATTTTATTGACTAAATTTTGTAAATGTGATACAGTATTGTCAGAAATGTTGCACGAATTTCAATCGAAATACACAAAAAACAGGAGGCTAACATATGTCAAGGCTAAAATCCACGCCCGCAGGCTGGTCAACAAAGCCAAAGGAGAGACTCAGCTATTATCTCTACTTCTGCGGACAAAATGCTATCTACAACCTTGTCTCATCGTTTCTGACCACCTATCTCATGCTTTCGATAGGCGGACTCGTCAAAACTGCCGGCATCATGCTCGCAGTTAAGATTTGGGACGCAGTAAACGATGCAATATTCGGAGTGATTTTCGACAAGGTAAGATTTAAGAGCGGCAAAAAGTTTGTGCCGTGGCTCAAGATCTCACTCATTTTCATTCCGCTGACCACGATACTGCTCTTCGCCATTCCCAATTCCCTCTCCGAAAACGGCAAACTCATTTGGCTGGCTGTCTCGTACATACTTTGGGATACCGCTTATACCCTGTGCGATGTGCCGATTTTCGGCATTATCACCTCGATGAGCGAAAATATTGACGAGAGAAATACCATCAGCTCCTACAAGCAGATTTGGTCGGGCGTCGGCTCGGGCTTCGCCCTCATCGCCGGCACGGTTCTTGTCAGCGAGTATATCAAGCTCAACTACACCGTAGTCGCAATCGTCTGTGCAGTGTTCGCAATCCTCACCATGATTCCTGCCTGCTTCAAGCTCGAAGAGCGTTTCGGCGGCGAGAGAGACGAGGAATTTACACTCAAAAAGATGTTCAGCTATCTTATGCAGAATAAATATCTGCTCATCTACTATCTCGGCTATTTCTTCTATTCAAGCGCCAATGTTTCCGGCTCTCTGAATCTTTTCGTTTCGTTCTATCTGTTCAACAACTCTCAGTTTTCCCTCGTTGTACAGGTTTTGAGCCTTGTGCCGTCGCTGATATTCTCGCTTCTTGTTCCGCACATCATCAGAAAATATGACAAGATGAAGGTGTTCAGAATCTGCACCGTTGTGA
Organism: uncultured Clostridium sp.; assembly: GCA_964386035.1. Lineage (GTDB taxonomy): Bacteria > Bacillota > Clostridia > Oscillospirales > Acutalibacteraceae > CAG-177. The sequence continues at coordinate 13,376 of CAYLQT010000016.1, forward strand.
CAGTTGTGCTCAGCGTAGTTATGTGGCTCGTCGGCTACGATTCAATGGTAGGCTTCATCATCGTCTCTGTACTCCGTGCCGTTCCCATGGCTATACTCGGTGTTATGCTCTTCATGTTCACTCCCGACTGTGCGGAGTTCGGCAGATACACCTCGGGCATCGAGGCAAAGGGCATCACCTTCTCCATCCAGACCTTCATGGTTAAGCTCACCGCCGCCGTCTCCGGCGCACTCGGTATGTTTATCCTCGGACTCAAATCCACCGGTTGGGTCAGCGTTGAGGGCGCTCAGAACTTTGCAGACCTTGAGGGCGTAGTTCAGTCAGATCACGCAAAGGCAGTTCTCTGGTTCGTCTATGTCATGATAACCGCTATCGGCTATGCCATAGCCTACCTCATCTGGACTCGCTACAAGCTAACCGACAAGGAGGTTCAGACCATGGCAGACTGCAACAGCGGCAAGATAACCCGTGAAGAGGCGGAAGCCCGTCTTAATGTTGAAAAAGCTGTTCAAGCCGCCAAAAAATAAGCTATGATAAACGCTCGGTGCAGAAAACTGTGCCGAGCATTTTTATTTGTCAAAAGTGCCTTGAATCGCCGCAAATATGCTGCCTCGCTCTTGATTTAACGCACGATTTGATTTATCATTATTATGCTTGATTCTACAACACAGAAACGGAGAATTTCTATGGACAAATACGCAAGATTTAAATATCAGCCGTGCCTTCCCCTCGGAGAGGGCGGCAAGAGACTCACCGGCTCGCCCGAGCACGCCGCACTCTCACGCAAGGCGGCAGGCGAAGGCATGGTATTGCTGAAAAACAAGGATTCCGCTCTTCCGCTGGAAAAGGGAACAAGAGTTGCTCTCTTTGGCAAGGGCACTATAGAATACATAAAGGGCGGCGGCGGAAGCGGCGACGTTTTCTGTGCCTATACTCGCAACATCTATGACGGCTTTGCCCAAAAGGAAGCCGAGGGCAAGGTCAGCGTCTATAAACCCACCGTGGATTTTTACAGGGAATATGTCAAGGAAGCAGGCAAGACCATCCCCACCCGCGAGCAGATCGAGCGCACATGGGACAAGGTCAACGCCATGGACTTCTGCAAGGAAAAGGACGACATAATCTATGACACCTTTGCGAGTATGCACGTCGTCGAAGCAGATGCTCCCGACGAGCTTATAACCGAAGCTGCAAGGAACGCCGATGCCGCCGTCATTACGCTCAGCCGCTTTTCTGCGGAGGGAGTTGACAGAAAGGCGATTGCAGGCGACTACTATCTCTCCGATGCCGAAAAGAGCCTTATCGACCGAGTTTCCGCAGCATTTGATAAGACCGTTGTGCTCATAAACTCGGGCGGAGTTGTCGATTGTGAGCACTTTGCCGACAACGACCGTGTTCAGGCTGTTATCTACGGCTGGCAGGGCGGTATGGAGGGCGGTATGGCTGTTGCCGATATTATCTGCGGCGATGTCAATCCCTCCGGCAAGCTCACCGACACTATCCCAGTCTCCTACGACGCTTATCAGAACTCACAGGAGATGCTCACGGGCTTTGAGCACCTTGATTATTATGACGATATTTATGTCGGCTATCGCTACTTTGAGACCATCCCCGGGGCAAAGGAAAAGGTTCGCTATCCGTTCGGCTTCGGCCTGTCATACACCGATTTTGAGTTCAGCGGTACATTCTGCGGCGAGAGCGAGGGCAAGATAGTCGCCGCCGTGACAGTCAAAAATATCGGCAAACTGCCCGGCAAGGAAGTAGTCGAGCTTTATTACAGCGCACCGCAGGGCAAATTGGGCAAACCGTCAATAGAGCTTGCGGCATATAAAAAGACGAAGCTCCTCGCCCCCGGCGAAAGCGAGGCTGTCGCATTAAGCTTTGATATAAACGACATGGCAAGCTTCGACGACCTCGGCAAGGTGAAAAAGTCTGCATTCGTGCTTGAAAAGGGTGTTTACACCTTCCACATCGGAAACTCAGTCAGAAGCACCGCAAAGCTCGGATTTGAATATACACTCGCAAACGATGTAACCGTCAGGGAATCAGGTTCATATTGCCGCCCCATCGCACTCGAAAAGAGACTGCTTGCAGACGGTACCTTTGAGCCCCTGCCCATGGGCGAGGTAACTCTCAAGCGTTGCAGCAACACCCTCTCGAACGCCAAGGCACCCGATGAGCTTGTCAAATTTAACGACATAGACGAAAAGGCAAGCCTTGATGAATTCATAAAGCAGTTCACCGACGATGAGCTTATCGACTTTGTCGGTGGCAAGGACGAAAAACTCGGCGTGTGCAACACGGGTTCATTCGCCCTGCTCAAGAGGCTTGATATTCCTGCCGTGCCCACCGCAGACGGCCCCGCAGGACTTCGCCTCACTGTTGAGACAGGCGCTCCCACTACCGCATGGCCGTGCGCCGCACTGCTCGCCTGCACATGGAACACCGAGCTTATTGAAGAGGTCGGAAAGGCAGGCGGTGCGGAGGTTCGTGAAAACAACCTCGGAATATGGCTCGCTCCGGCAATGAACATCCACCGCAATCCCCTTTGCGGCAGAAACTTTGAATATTTCTCCGAGGATCCGCTCCTTGCAGGAAAGTCCTGCGCCGCAGAGGTCAGAGGTATTCAGTCGCAAAAGGTTGCCGTCTCAGTCAAGCACTTCGCCTGCAACAACAGAGAATCCAACCGCTTTGAATGTGACTCGAGGGTTTCGGAGAGAGCACTGCGCGAGATATATCTCAGAGGATTTGAAATCTGTGTCAGGGATGCCGACCCGTGGACTATAATGTCCTCCTACAACCTCGTCAACGGTCATCACACCTCGACTAACTACGAGCTGCTCACCGAGCTGCTCAGAAATGAATGGGGCTTCAAGGGCGTTGTCACCACCGACTGGGATGTTCACAGCAAGCAGTCGGACGAGATTCTCGCAGGAAACGATGTAAAGATGCCCCACGGCAATCCCGATGAGCTCAGAGCTGCATTTTCAAGCGGCAAAGTGACGAGAGCAGACCTCGAGTTGAGCACCCACCGTATACTCGAGATGACACTCAAAATGGCTGAATAAGCAGCACTTCGGGCGAGTTAACTCCGAGCGCCGTCAAGACAATGATTCAATAAATTCGCAACTGAAAAGCAACGAAATAAAACCGGCTCCGATAATTTTAACAATTATCGGAGCCGTCGTTTTCTCCCCCACTCGCAAAAGCGGCGTGGGATTTTTTAGATTTTCATTTTATTATTCCGAGCTTTTTCAACAGCTTTCGTCCAATGCGTATTGTCTCATCGATGGTATAATCGCAGAGGAATTCGACAAAGTATCTTGTGCGTCTGCACATCATTTCTCCGATGCACTCTCTGTCATACTCGGCATCGACACCATTGCCGCCATAACAGCCGATGTTGTTGCTCGTTATCTCATTGCCGAAGAAATCCTTCCCGTTGCCGTCTATCTCGATTCCTGCACCGATAAGCGGAGAATCCTTTGAGAGCATGAAGCTGTTGGGGTCGGAAATGTCCTCGGACACAAACCCGGGATCCACATTGATTGCACCAAGCTCGATAAGCGGCGTTTGAATGTTATAGTAGCAGTTATTCGTGAAAGTCGTTGTGGAATCCTTCATCTCGTTTGTACGGAAGAGTATTCGGCTCCTCTTCTTCGGGATTATAATATTATTTGCAACTATGGAATCGAAGGTGTGTCTGAAAGTAAAGTCGCCGCAGCCGATTATCGTATTGTTGTAGAAGCTGAAATTATATTCGCCCGAATCACTGCTCAAACAGCTTGAGTTGTAGTTGTCATTCACCGAAAGGCAATAGCGAACCGTGTTTCCCCTGTTCGGTGCATCCTTCATGGAGTTGTTCACCATGAAGCGCATATTGTCGTGCGAATAGATATACTCATAGGTGCAGTTATAGGAATGATGGTCAAAATCGACTGTCATTCCGTCACCGATATTTCTCTGTCCTGCTATTTCACAGTGGCTGAAGGTGCTGTTTATCGAATAGTGGAACCACATTGCGGCAATGTAGTAGAGAACCTTTCCGTTTTCATCCACGCCCTCGCCCTGACAGCAATCTATCGCACGGCAGTTGGTGACAAGCGCACCGTCACAGCCCTCAAGCACGACCGCCTCGGCATCCATATCATGGAAATAGCAGTCCTCAACAAGAGCGTTTTTGTTGAGATTCGCACCGCCAGTGAAAAAAATTCCGTTGCCTGTATCGTAAATTTCACATTTCCTTGCGGTGAAATCATTCACGGGATAGGGTGTGGCACCGTAACGCTTTATAACAATGCCGGCTCTGCCCGAGATCGGGCCCTCGGAAAAATTATCTCTCGTCTTGACCTTGTAATTCTGCATATCGTGCATAACTACATTTTCAACCGTCACGCCGCAGGAGGGCTTCGTGACTGCATCGACCCAAATTCCGCCGCCGTTGTGTGCCGTCAGCTCAAGCTCTGAAACAGTAACATAGTCGCAGTCAAACAGCTTTATTACGGCATCACGCTTGTCTGTGGTGAGCAGAGGTCTGTTACCCTCGCCATATGCCGAGATGAGCATGGGCGACTCAGCCGTACCCGAGCAGGTAAGCTCGATGGTGCAGTCATATATTCCGCCCCTCTTAAACAGTATCTTGTCGCCTGCATTGAGCGAAAGCGACTCGATATTCGCCGTGGTTTTCCATGCGCTCGATGAAGCCGTACCGCTTGCCGAATCGTCGCCATCAACGCTGTCTATGTAATAGACCTTGCCATCGGCGGCAAAAACGGTTATCGGCAATGTCATCAAAATTGCAACACAAAGAATGATTGACAAAAACCTTTTCATAAAAGCGACACCTCTGTTCTGCTTTTTCTTTATAATAGCACGTCAAGAAATATTTTGCAACATAAAACATAAAATGCCGCACACCGACTCGCCTGTAGCTATGAATAAGCCGAAACGCAAGAATTATGTCTGCTTTCGGACTGCTAAGTTCTAAAATTTTTCGGTCGGTAAAATCAAACCGATAAATTGACAACGGCGGTGCTCCGATTTATAATATTATCAATCGAGAATCCAACTGAGGGTGATAAAAATGTCCGAGTTCAAATATCAAATGCACTGCCACACCTTTCCATGCAGTCATTGTGCAGATATGACACCCAAGGAGCTTGCTGAGTCGCTCGCAGAGTCGGGCTATTCGGGGGCTTGCATTACGAACCACTTTTTCAACGGCAACTCGGGCATAGACCGCAGTCTGCCGTGGAGAGATTTTGTAAAGGCTTATGAGGACGATTGGCTCGAATGTCAACGCTTCGCAAAGGCACTCGATATAGATATTCTCTTCGGTATAGAGGAGGGTGTCGGCGGCGGACTTGAGATACTCTGCTACGGAATAACGCCCGATATGCTCTACGCCCACCCCGAGCTGCAGGAGAAGAACGCCGAGCTTTGGCATAACACGCTCTCGCCTCTCGGCGTGCTGATAGTTCAGGCTCACCCGTTCAGGGAGAAGGATTACATATCAACTCCCGGCGTCCTGCCGCCGAACCTTATCGACGGAATCGAAGTGTTCAACTGCGGCCACAATCCGAGATTCAACATAACCGCCGCAGAATTTGCAAAGGAGCATCCCGAACTGATTCTCACCTCCGGTGCAGATGCACATATCGCAAGCAAAGCCGCACTCGGCGGCATCGCCGCAACCGAGCGAATAAGCACCCCCGAAAAGCTCGTGGAGGTGCTCAAAAGCAGAAAGTATTCGGTAATAACCGAATGATAAAAAGTTCTACCCCCGAGGTTCAGAGCAAAAAACCGTGTTTCTCAATTAAGAGAGACACGGTTTTATGTATGTTTAACTTTAAAATCAATCTCAAGCTTGCGTAGAAATCCAACGCACCTTTTATTTCGTCCTCGGTCGGATGACCCTTTGCAATGCCGCCGATAAGCTTGAACGGGCCGAAGGTGTTGAAGCCGAAACAGCCGTACTCACCGAGTATGTTCGCACTGTGCTTGCTCACGGCCTCGGTTATGGCGGCGGTATAGCCGCTCTTCTCTGCGCCGTAGGTGTAGACGAAGAATGTTTCCTTGCCCTCGGGCATATTCTCTGCGGCAAACTTGAGCAGGGTTTTCCGGAACTTCGAGTAATAGATACCCGATGCAAAGCCGATACGGTCATACTCCGAGAGGTCGGCGGCAGGATTCTGCGTCACATCAATAAGAGTTATCTCGTTTTTCTCGGCAATAGCATCGAGCAGCTTCTTTGTGTTTCCGTGGTGCTTTGAATAATAAACAACAGCGGTTTTCATAATGTTCCTCCTTGACTTTGTATGGTACATATAATATACTATATATCGATAAAATACGCAAGTACGCAGAATAAACATACATAGTATACCGAAATATACCGGAGGACAGGATGAAAAAGGATTTGACGGCAGACGAATATCTCAACAGGGTCATGACCTCTCAGGTCAGCGACAACTGCCCCATGCGCCGCACGCTTGAGCTTCTCAGCGGCAAATGGCGCACGCACATAATATATGAGCTTTGCAAAAACGAGACCTGCCGCTTCGGTGAGCTGAAAAAGGCAGTGCCGAGAATAACCAACACCATGCTCTCCAACACCCTGCGTGACCTCGAGGAGGTCGGCATAGTCCACCGTGAGCAGTTCAACGAGATACCGCCCCATGTGGAATACTCGCTGACCGAAAAAGGCAAAGCTCTGCTCCCCGTGTTCACCGAGCTCGCAAAGTGGGGAGAGAATCATTTGGAGTGAGTATTCTTACACTCCGCTTAAAACTTACCATAACCGAAAAATCGCCCTGCACTTTCGTGCAGGGCGATAAAGCTTACTCAGTGAACTTTTAATTACAGCTCAGCGAAGTACTTGATGGTTCTGACCATCTGGCTGGTGTAGGAGTTCTCGTTGTCATACCACGAAACAACCTGAACCTCATAGAGGTCATCAGCGATCTTAGCGACCATGGTCTGAGTTGCATCAAAGAGAGAGCCGAATCTCATGCCGATAACATCGGAGGAGACGATGGGATCCTCATTGTAGCCGAAGGAAGCGGAAGCAGCAGCCTTCATAGCAGCGTTGATGCCGTCAACGGTTACATCGCTACCCTTAACAACAGCGGTAAGGATGGTGGTGGAGCCGGTCGGTACGGGAACTCTCTGAGCGGAGCCGATGAGCTTGCCGTTAAGCTCGGGGATAACAAGGCCGATAGCCTTTGCTGCGCCGGTGGAGTTGGGAACGATGTTAGCTGCGCCTGCACGGGCACGTCTCTTGTCGCCCTTTCTGTGGGGGCCGTCAAGGATCATCTGATCGCCGGTGTAAGCGTGGATTGTGGACATGATACCGCTCTGGATGGGAGCATAATCATTGAGAGCCTTTGCCATGGGAGCAAGGCAGTTGGTGGTGCAGGAAGCGGCGCTGATGATGGTGTCCTCAGCAGTAAGAGTATCCTCGTTAACGCTGAAAACAACAGTCTTGAGGTCGTTGCCTGCGGGAGCAGAGATAACAACCTTCTTAGCACCTGCATCGATGTGAGCCTGGCTCTTAGCCTTGGAGCAGTAGAAGCCTGTGCACTCGAGAACAACATCAACATCAAGCTCGCCCCAGGGAAGATCCTTAGCATTGGGCATAGCGTAGATGGTGATCTCCTTGCCGTCAACTATGATAGCACCGGGAACCTTGACAGTCTTGCCGTCCTCTTCATACTCAGCAGCCTTGAAGTCTACGGTGTGAAGATTCTCGCCTATTCTTCCGCAATAGCCGCCCTGAGCGGTATCGTACTTGAGAAGGTTTGCAAGCATCTCGGGGCTTGTAAGATCGTTGATAGCTACGACCTCATAACCCTCAGCGCCGAACATCTGACGGAATGCAAGACGACCGATACGGCCAAAGCCGTTAATAGCAACTTTAACTGACATTTGAATTCCTCCGTTGTTGATAATATTATTGGTTACATACCTCATATATTTTAGCCGTTTTTGACTTCATATGCAAGCAATTTGATAAAATTTTACAGATAAGGCAAAAGTTTCGTTAATCTGACCAAAATATTGCTTTTCAAAGCTCAAAAGGACATAATACTGCCGAAAAATTTCGGGGCGAAAGCGGCGATTGGGACACTGCAAATCCCGTGATACAAATCACACAACATATTTCAACAGCAACATACACTCCTTACATCTCATATGACGAACTGCTACTGTACGACAGCTCTCCTTGCACAGGGGGAGCCTTGCTTTATGCCGTAAGCAGCCTCCCTTGTGTAAAGGAATGTGGCAAAATCTTTGATTTTTGACGGAGGGATTGATTTGTAGCGAAATCAATCCTTTAGACAAACCGCAATTTTTCGGTCGGTTTATCGGCATTTTCTTTTTATTTGAAAAAGAAAATGCCGGCAAAAGAAAAGCAAACTCAGGACTTCGTCCCGAGACCCCACTTGCCGCCTACGCACAACGACTGAATTACTGCTGTCACTCGGTACTCGGCACATACGCCGACAAACTCGCTGTCGCTCAAACAAGTGTCGGCTAGTGCGGCTTGCTCCGCAAGCCGTTCCCTCGTCACACCAGTCGGTTTGTCCCGTTGTGCTTCGGCTTGGGTGGTTTGCCGTTCTGGGTTTACTTGTGGGTGTTGCTCGGCTTTCATGTCGGCGTTGCCGGCAACGGGCAACCATAGGTGGCAAAAAGAAGTTAAATTTTTAAGTAGATTCAAAGCAACAAACCGCCCACTGTTGGTGGACGGTTTGTATTTATTTTCACTTTTGCTTACTCCTCTGCGGAGTTGCCTGCGAGCATTGTGACTGCTGTTTGAAGCTGAGTGTCCTGTGCTCTCTCGATCGTTGCGAGGTTCTCCTTGAGTGATTCCGCAAGCTCCACCTCGGTGTCGGGCGTTATGCCAACACCGTCAAAGCTTGCGCTGATATAGGGCAGAACCTTCGAGGTGGTGAGGACTATTGCACCGCCGTCGCTGAGTTCAAAGGTCTCCTGAACATCCGCTCTGCCGGCTGTCTTTTCTCCGATTATGAACGTCTTGCCGAAATCCTTGAGATCGCTTGCAAACAACTCGCCGTAGCCCGCTGTGTCAGAATTGACAAGCACCGCCATCGGTATGGTAATATCCTTTGAGTCGGAGGTGAAGGTCTTTACCGTGTCACCGTTTTTGTCGAGCAGTGTGGCTATCGCCTTGTTGCCCTCCGTTGCGGTCGGCACAAGATAATCTATGACATTGCAGGTATATTCTATCGTGCCATCGCAAGTGCCTCTGACATCGAATATCAGGCTCTTTGCGCCATCCTTTTGAAGCTGAGTTATGGCTTTTTCAAGCTGGCTGAGTGTATTCTTATAGAACGCCGATATTTTTATATATCCAGCCGTACCGATAAGCTCGTAATTGACCGTCTGATTCGTATAGCCGAGCACGACATTCACCGTTTTATCCACATCGTCACGCCTGTAGGTAAGGCTTACGGAGGTCAGCTTTATTCCGCTGAGTCTGCTCTTCATTTCTTCGGCATTGTCGGCTGTGACCGTGTCACCGCCTATCGCAACTATTTTGTCGCCCTCTTTAAGGCCCTGTGTCTGCGCCGGAGAGTTGGGATATACCGCCGTTATGAGCAGATAGCCGCTTTCCTCATCCGTCTCAACCTCAACGCCTATGCCTGCGTTCCTGCCCTCGAGCTTTGAAGAATACAGCTCATAGGCATCCGCATTCATATAGTAGCTGTAGGGGTCGTTTAAGCCCTTGACGTAGCCGTTTTCGAGGTTGGAATCGAGAATTGCCTCATCGATCTCGCCGTAATATTTTGAACGCACGAGCTTATCCACCTCATCAACGGCATCATACATCTGTGCACGGTCGGGCAGGTCGGTTATAAGCTTGTTATACATCCGCTGTGAAACGGACATTGTGATTGCAAAGGTCGCAGTGACACTCAAAATTATGAGCGCTATAGCAAGGCCGAGTGATATTTTCTTATTCATTTGCTTTTGCGTTCCTTTCTGCATTGGAATCAGTTGGGAGGTGTAACGAAGTTGAGCGGATTAAGTCTCGTGACCACGCCGTTTTTCACCTGCATAACCTGAAAATGGACATGGGGGCCGGTAACATAACCGGTTGCGCCCATATAGGCAATGACCTCACCCTTTTCGACCCTCTCGCCTGCCGAAACGATTATCTGCGAGCAGTGACCGTAATAGGTTCTGTAGCCGTCGCCATGGTCTATTGTCAGATAGTTACCGCCGACATCGGAATAGCCTCTTGTGAGCACCTTTCCGCTCTGAGCCGCAACTATTTTCTTGCCGTATGAAACATTGACTCCGTTTTCACGCACAACTATATCGATAGCCGAATGCATGGTGTAGGTTCCGTCACCCTCCGGATCATAGTATCCGTAGCCTGCGGAAATATATGAATTTTGATATGGCACAGGCCACATCATAACTCCGTCGTTGAAGAAATCGCCGTCGCCGTCACCGCTCTGCGAGCCGCCGCTGACAAGTCTGTCTATCTGTCTCTCGAACGCTTCACGCTTTTGATACTGCTTTTGAAGCTCATATTGATATGCGGCGCTGCTCTTGTCGAGTGCAGTCATAATGTTGGATATTTTCAGATAATTCGCATTATAATCACTCTGCTTTGCGGCGAGGTCTGCGTTCTTTTTATCAAGCTCCGACTTCTTTTCAACAAGCTCCGCACGCTTTTTGTCAAGTTCCTCTTTGGACTTGTTAAGCGACTCGGTCTGCTTCTCAAATTCCGCTATCAGCTTATTGTCATTCTCCGTGACACTTGCCAAAAGCTGAATACGCAAAAGCAGTGACGATATGCTGTCCGACTCCAGAAGTATCTCTATCCACGAGGAGGAGCCTGCCATATATGTAGCACGCAGGCGTTCGGAAATTTTTTCCTGTGTGCTGTCTATCTGAGCCTGAAGGTCGTTAATTTTTTTGTCAAGCTCCGCTATCTCTCTGTCAAACTGTGCAATATCCGCATTGAGAGCGGACAGCTCGGAATTTATTACCTCGAGCTGTTTCGCTATCGCATCCGCCTGATTAGAGAGCACGGTAAGCTTTTCTTCGTTGGTTGCCTGCTCGTTTTTAATGCTTTCGAGCTTCTTTTTATTCGCTTCTATCTCCTGCTGAAGCTGATTGTATTCCTGCTTCAATTCGTCAAGCGTCTTTGCCTGAGCCTTCGGGAATACGCCCGGGAGAAGGACGAGTGCCGCACAAAGAACAAACGCAGCCACTCGTCTGAGCCACATTTTATTCTTCATCGACTATCGCAAACTCCTTTTCCTTGAGATATTTGGTTATTGATACCGCACTGCCCAATGCACCGGCGAGAACGCCGAGCAAAACAAAGGCGGCAAGCAGTATCAAAGCATATTTGCCAAACGAGACTATGCCCGTCATGCCGATGCCCGAGAGCATCTTGACGACCGAATTGCCCGCAAGCGAATAAATCAGCCACACGGCAAGCAATGCGAGCACGCCCGAAATAAGTCCGAGTGCCATACCCTCAACCATGAACGGCCAGCGGATGAACCATCTTGTCGCACCGACGCTCTTCATTATATTTATCTCGAGCCTGCGGCTGTCCATAGTTATTCTTATGGTATTTGAAACTATAAAGAGCGAGACTATCAATAGCAATGCTATCATGCCTGCACTGACATAGCTCACGGTGTTGCGAAGTCCGGAAAGCTGCTGTGCAAGCTGTCTGTTCTCACGGATGTGAAGCACATTCGGAAGCTCCGATATTCTGTTGACCGTCTCCTCGAATTTATCGGTATCCTTAAGCGATACCTCATAAGCATCGGGCAGAGGGTTGCTCTCAAGCCCGTCAAAGAGCACAGAGCTGTCTCCCATCTCATCCTTGAGCTGAGCAAAGCCACTGTCCTTGGCAACAAACTTGCACTCACGGACATTTGAAAGCCCTCTGAGCAGAGAACCCAGCTCCTGTGCCTCCTGCTCGGTGGCATCGTCCTCGATGAATACCATTATAACATTCTGATCCTCGACATTGCCGATGAACATATTGATATTCACCATTATCATAAACGCAATGCCTATCATCACCATACAGCTGAACAGCACCGAAACCGATGCAATGCTCATAAGGCGGTTGACATAGAGATTGCGTATACCCTCTTTGGTGAGGTAGCCCATACTTGCGTTATTTTTCATCGCTCTCACCTCCGCTTTGATAGTTGAGGTATATCGAGTAATCCGATTGAGTAAAAGAATACGCCGTGTCACTGCCCGTGGTATGTTCATCGGGCTTTTCTTCGCTGAACCGCTCGAGCAGCTGCCTGTAAGCATCGTCAGCGGAGGTCTCACGGGCAATTTCCTCAACCTCGGGAGAAAGCTTTATTTCCGGCTCTGAGGCTTCTTCAGCCCTTGCCTTTTCATGACGCTGCGGCAAATTCGCACCGTCCTCTTCGTCATCATTGAGATACTTGGTCGAGAATCCGTCTGCCGGACGACCTATGCCGCCCGACATCTTGACCTCACGGTGAGCGGAATTTTTCATCCTGCCGTCTGCCGCAACCATACCGTTTTCAAGCAGGATAACACGCTTGTCATATTTGCGAACAAGATTGTGTTCATGTGTCACCATAATAACAGTAGTGCCCTCCGAATTGAGGCGCATAAGCAAATCGACTATCTCCACGCTCATCTTCGGATCGACATTGCCGGTAGGCTCGTCCGCTATAATAAGATCCGCATTGTTGGCAAGCGCACGTGCAAGGGCAACTCTCTGCTGCTCGCCGCCCGAAAGCTCCGTGGGATAGCAGTCCATCTTGTCGGTAAGTCCGACTATATCGAGCACGAACGGAACTCGCTTTTGAATCTTGTTCTCCTTTGCGCCGATAACACGCATGGCAAAGGCAACATTATCAAAAACAGTCATCTTCGGGATAAGCCGAAAATCCTGAAATACTATACCCAACCCGCGGCGAAAGTAGGGAATTTCGCTGCGGGTGAGGCTGCCTAAATCTTGATTCTTAATTATAACTTTGCCGTGAGAGGGCACTTCCTCACGCATCATAAGCTTGAGAAAGGTGCTTTTTCCGGCTCCCGATGGGCCGACAACAAAGACGAACTCGCCCTTATTGATTTTGATATTGACATGGTTTAGAGCATGTGTTCCGTTCTCATACACCTTGGAAACATCTCTGAATTCAATCACAGTTTTCACTCCTATATGGTGGTATCCCCTCTCGCCATCGTATTGACTTTAAAATCCGCAATCAATACTTGACAGGCTTTGCATCGAGATACTTCTTGACCATGAGTGCCACCTTGAAGACGATAGCATCGTCAAACTCACGCAGATCGAGACCTGTGAGCTTCTTTATCTTCTCAAGTCTGTAAACGAGCGTGTTGCGGTGGACAAAGAGCTTACGGGAGGTCTCGGAGACATTGAGGTTGTTTTCGAAGAAACGCTGGATTGTGAACAGTGTCTCCTGATCGAGGCTGTCTATAGAGCCTCTCTTGAACACCTCACGCATGAACATATCGCACAGCGTAGTCGGGAGCTGATAGATAAGTCTTGCTATTCCGAGATTGTCGTAGCTGACTATGGTCTTTTCGGTATCGAACACCTTGCCGACCTCAAGAGCTATCTGAGCCTCCTTGAAGGAACGGGCAAGCTCTTTAACTCCGGTGACGGTGGTGCCGATGCCCACATATGCATGAATGTAAAGGTCAGTTGTCAGTGAATCCGAGATAGAGCGTGCAAGCTTCTCGAGATCCTTTGTCTCGATATTGCTGCGAACCTCTTTGACAAGAGCTATCTCGTTTTCGTTTATGTTTATGACGAAGTCCTTGGTCTTGTCCGGGAACAGATTCTGAACAACGTCAAATGCCGCAGAGTCATTGTGCTCGGTGATTCTTATAAGCAGAACCGCACGGGTTGCATCGCCGTTGAAGCGCAGCTCACGAGCCTTAATCGCAATATCTCCGGGCAGGATATTATCAAGTATTACATTCTTAACAAAGTTGCCTCTGTCAAACTTTTCGTCATAGCACTGCTTTATATTGCTAAGTGCGACACAGCAGATATCCGCATATTTACCTGCAAGCTCGTCCTCCCCGTCAACAAAAACAGCATATTCAGCCTGCATATGGGAGCCGAAGGAACGGTAGGTGCATCCGTTAAAAACAGTTTCGGCATTCTCGGCAAAGACCTGAGAGGCATTTGAAACGACCTCACCTATTTTGCCAAGCTCGCTGCAGGAGATTATTGTTCCCGTTTCATCAATCACGCCGACAGTTCTGTTGACCGCATCACGCATCTGATGAATAACGCCCTGGAAAAGCCTGTTTGACATAGTATCTACCCCTATTCTGAATGATTTAACTTCCGTGATTTTAGACAATTTGACAACTGCGCTATAGACATTTTACACAATTATGAGCCTAAATGCAATACATAACGGGCTAAAAATTGTGTAAAATACAGTATTTTTTTCAAAATCAGGGAAAAAACACCTTGTTTTTATAGATTTCCTACAAATTTTTTATTTCGCTTTTGGTGCTTTTTCCCTTTGGTAAAATTGTCCATAAAATTCCACATACCCCGAAAATTATCCCCGTTTATACTTTTCAGTCGGGCTGTTTTATGATAATATATACGGTATAACACGACTTTAAGGCGGAGAAAAAATGGACGGCTCTATACTGACAGCATATATATCGGAAAATATTGAGCGGGCACAGCGTGAAAACATCCCTGCGGCAGTGTCCAAATTTTTGGACTCCTCTGCCCTCTCCACTGCTTCTGTGCTTGTGCGTTCGACCTCGGGCAAATTCATCTTCTGGGGTGGATTTGAGGGTGCGGAGCGTGTTGTCCTGCTGAGTGTTCCCGAATACATAGAGGAAACCGAACCGGAGAAAATTTTTTCAATTTATTCCGACACCTGCCCCCTGTGTGCCGTGAGAATTGAAAAGGACAAATTTTCCTCTGTCGGTCACAGGGACTACCTCGGTGCAATAATGGGTCTGGGGCTGACGAGGGAATCGGTCGGGGACATCTGCGTAACGCCCGACGGCTGTGATATTATCGCACTGCCCAACGCCGCAAAATATATTGCCGAGAATCTCACCGGTGCAGGGCGTGCCACGCTCAAGGCAAAAATCATCCCCCTCGGCAAGGTGCGTGCTCCGCAGAGTGAAACAAAGGATATGAGCATAACCGTCGCCTCTCCGAGGCTGGATGCTGTGGTGGGCGAAATTTTCTCGCTCTCACGCTCCTCTGCGGCGCAGGCGGTCTCCTCGGGCATCGTTTTTGTCAATGATGAGCAAAACCTGAAGTCGGACCGTCGTATCTCTCCCGGGGATAAAATAGTCCTCAGAGGTCACGGCAGAGCACTGCTCGACGGTGAGTTTTCAATCACCAAAAAGGGCAGGACAAGAATTGAGGTCAAAAAATCGGTGTAAATAAAAAGGGTCGCACATCAAACGATGCACGACCCTTTTTATTTATTCATGAAAATCCCACGAATCAATGTCGGCATAGACATCGTTTGCGTGGTTTTTGTTGCCGTAGCTCAACGACCGTGTGTAGATGGCTATGCCCGAGCGGTAGCAAAGCGGCAGGAACGGCAAATCGGAATTGAACGCATCTATAAATGTGTTCACATCGCCGCCTGACAAAAATGCTTCATATGCGGCACTCGCCTTGCCCGAAACATCTATACCCGAGGACACGCTTCCGCCCTTTTTGAGCAGGGGCGAAAGATCCATATCGGCGGTGAGCTTCACCTCACCTATATATATATCGTACTTGCCGGAGGCAACTGCTGAACGGTATTCCTTTTCGCTCAAGTCTGTAACCGTGACGGAAATTTTGAGCTTTTCGAGCATCGTTTTTATAATCTGTGCCGCCGCCGCTTTGAAGCCGTTATCCTTGTTGACAAGTATCCTTATGCTCAACCGCTTTCCTGCGCTGTTCTTGCGTATATTACCGTTTGAAGTGGTATACCCCGCCTCATCGAGCAGCTTCCCTGCGGCATCGAGATCGGTTTTCAGGGTATAATCCTTGCCGCTTATCACGCTCCAATTCGGATTAAACGGCGTATATGCCGCCGTTGCATGACCCTGGAACGATTCATTCGCTATCTTCTCTCTGTCCACGGCAAGTGCTATCGCCTGTCTGACTTTTTCGGACGAGAGAGCCGCACTGCTCTTGTTAAATGTCATATAGACAAGGTTATTCATCAAAATTTCCGCAGTTGATGCCGAGTAGCGAGTATAGCTGCCGTCACGCAGGTCGTCAAAAGCGAAGCTGATGTTACCTATTGCAAGTGCGTATTTCTGCACGCTAAGATCCTTGACATCGTATAGCGTGATGCTGTCTTTTTTGGGCGAAAAGCCGTTTCTCGTACCCTTTGCCTTGAGATAGCCCACGCCGCTTTCGGTAGTGTAAACATATCTGCCACTGCCTGCCGCTCCCTCCTCGGTCGAGCCTTTTTTAGTCACGGCAAACGTCAGGCAGTTGACGGCGTATGGATCATCTGCCGAGAGGGTGAACACCACACTCTTGCCGCTTACCTTTGCACTCTCAAACTTTGCAAGCAAGGTCTTATACTGCGGCGAGATTTTGGCACTATTGAACGATGCGACAACATCGGACGCCGAAACTGCCGAGCCGTCGGAGAACTTTGCCGAGGCGAGCGAAACCGTCAGGGTGCGTCCGCTCTGACTGTAGCCCGACGCAAGCAACGGCTGAGGCGTGTAATTTTTATCAAGCACAAACAAGCCGTCATACATCAGTGCCGAAAGCTCCTGATTGAGCATACTTTGAGCTGTAAAGGGATTTAGCTTGTCATACTTTGAATAAGGAAGCTTCAGTGTCTGTATTGCGGCAACCGCCTCCGACGGCATCTCGGTGGTGGTATTTCCGTCATCTCCATCTCCCGAGCATCCGCTGAACACAAGGGAAATGGCAGTTATCAGCACCAAAAGCACCGACAGCACGCTGACCGTTACCTTTTTCATAAAAATCTCCTTTCAAAGCTCAAGTAAAGCTGTTTCACTTTACACTACTTTAATAAATCCTTGATTATCTCTCCCGCCATTATCATACCGGCAACGGGTGGCACAAACGATATACTGCCGGGCAACGCCCTGCGAGAGCTTTCCTCCGCAGTGTCGTTTGGCTTTATCGGCTTTTCCGGCGACCAGACCACCTTGAGACTGTTTATCCCTCTGACCTTCAGCTCACGCCGCATAACTCGGCACAGCGGGCACATCGAGGTTTTTGAAATATCCGAAACCCGAAATTCGGTCGGGTCAAGCTTATTGCCCGTACCCATGCAGGCGATGAGCGGTATTCCCCTCTCCCTGCACTCCACGGCGAGCGACAGCTTTGCCTGAACGGTATCGACCGCATCGGCAACATAGTCATACTCTCCGAGAAAAAAATCCGACGCATTTTCTTCAAGATAAAATCCGTCTATTATGTGTACCCTGCACTCGGGGTTTATCTGCTTTATCCTCTCTGCTGCCACCTGCGTTTTTTTCATTCCGACAGTTGAAGTCAGCGCATAGAGCTGGCGATTGATATTCGTCACCGACACGGTGTCATTGTCAACAACTGTCAGCTCCCCGACACCTGCACGGGCGAGTGCCTCGGCGGTATACGATCCGACCCCACCCAGCCCGAACACGGCAACATGGCTCTTTGACAGCTTATCAATACCGTCCTCGCCTATTAACATTTCACTTCTTGAAAAACGAGACAGCTCCAATTTTGTCTTCCTCCGAGTGATAATATACTTTTATTATACACTATAGCCGCCCTATTTGCAATTTTTTATTGATAAAACCGCCTTTACGGTTGTTTTTTTGTCCGACAAAGGTTATAATTAGATGAATACCAAGAAGAATAAAGGATGTCAGTAAATGAAATTAGGTATCGTAGGTCTGCCGAATGTCGGCAAGAGTACACTTTTCAATGCAATAACCAACGCAGGGGCGCAGTCGGCAAACTACGCATTCTGCACCATCGAACCGAATGTCGGCGTTGTCGCCGTGCCCGATGAGCGACTGGACAAGCTCGCTGAGATGTATGACCCCGACAAGATAACTCCCGCAACGATCGAGTTTGTCGATATTGCCGGTCTCGTCAGAGGTGCATCACGAGGCGAGGGTCTGGGCAACAAATTCCTCTCGCATATCCGCGAGGTCGATGCAATAGTTCATGTCGTGCGCTGCTTTGAAGATGATGACATAGTTCACGTTGATGCGACTATCGACCCCAAGAGAGACATTGAGACGATAAACCTTGAGCTTATCCTCTCCGACCTTGAAATGGTCGAGCGCAGAATAGACAGAGTTGCAAAGCAGGCGAGAAATGACAAGTCCGCCGCCGCAGAGCTTGAATTTCTCAAGAGACTCAAGAGCGAGCTTGAGAGCGAAGTGCCTGCAAGAAATGTTGAGTGCGACGAGAATGAGCGTGAATTTCTCGCTCAGATAGCATTGCTGACCGCAAAGCCCGTCATCTACGCCTGCAACATGAGTGAAAACGACTTTGCAAATAACATCGACACCAACCGCCACTATCTCGCCGTCAAGGAGATCGCCGCCGCAGAAGGTTCGGAAGTGCTCCCGATATGTGCGGAGCTTGAGGCGGAGATAGCCTCTCTCGAGAAAGAGGAGCGTGAGATGTTCCTTACCGACCTCGGAATTGAGAAGGGCGGACTTGACCTGCTCGTTCAGCGTAGCTACAATCTGCTCGGCCTTATCTCCTATCTCACCGCAGGCAAGCCCGAGGTTCGTGCATGGACAATAACCCGTGGCACAAAGGCACCCCAGGCGGCAGGAAAAATACATTCCGACTTTGAGCGCGGATTCATCCGTGCCGAGGTCATAAGCTTTGAGGATCTCATAGCCTGCGGCTCTCTCGTTGCCGCAAAGGAAAAGGGACTTGTCCGCAGCGAGGGCAAGGAATATGTTATGAACGACGGCGATGTAGTGCTGTTCAGATTCAATGTGTAAAGGAGTAACACCGATGGCAGAAGACAATATCCTTGATTTTTATCCCGAGGATTCGGAAAATAACGCCGATGACAGCTTCATAACCCTTGTTGATGACGAGGGCAACGAGGTTGATATGTCGGTAGTCGAGATAGTCGAGCACAAGGGTGAGAATTACGTCATTCTTCTCCCTGTTGACAATATCGAGTCGGGCGATATGCAGTTTGCCGTGATGAAGATAGAGTACGACGAGGAAGCTGACGAATACACCTACGTGACAGGCAACGAGCCTGAGTACGATGAGGTTTTCGTGGAATTTCAGCAAAGGCTCGAGGAAGAGCTTGCCATGTACGAGGACACCCTCGGCATTGAGGACATCGACCATTTCGATGAAGACAATTAAAATCGAGCAAAGAGCCGACCGCCGCACTGAATACAAGTGCGGCGGTCGTTTTAATTTCGGGGCGTTGCTATATAACCCCTATCTTCTTAAATGCGTTATACAGTCCGTCGGAATTTATGTCATCCGTTATCATATCTGCCGCCGCTTTAAGTGCCGGCGTGCCGTTGCCCATAGCGATACCGAGGGCGGCGAAGTCCATCATCTCGAGGTCGTTGTCCCCGTCTCCGACCGCCACGGTGTCACTCTGCGACGCATTAAAATGCTTGAGTATTTCCGCAATGCCCGTGGCCTTGGTGTATCTGCTGTCCGTCACCTCGCCGCAGTCATCGGCGGCATCACCGAAACTGAAACGCACAACATTGAATCCATCTCCAAGATCTGCGGCTACGCCCTGCGTACCTTTGGGTGCAGCGTAATAGACGATTTTCTCTCCGACGGTCAATCGTGCCGCACTGTCAACCGTCTTCACCGTACCGAAAAGGGAGCTTTGCTTCTCGCCGTCTATCCCCTTTGCCAAAAAGTATCCGCTGATAGCATCCGCTGTCCAGTTTTCAAGTATCAGTGCATCGGCACTCTGAACACAAAAGGGCGTGTGCGAATCGGTAAAATATCTTGCGAGAAAGCCCATGCGTTCGCTGTCAAAGCAGTGATCCGCTATAAGCTTTCCGTCAACCTCGACATATGCGCCCGAGGATGAGATTATTCCGTCAAATTCGACCTTTTCGAGCAACCACGAATACACCTGTGAGCGCTGTCTGCCCGTGCAGACAAAGAGCTTGTGTCCGTTCGCCCGAGCCGCCTTGAGTGCGGCAAGTGCAGAATCCGCAAGCTTGCCCTCAAAATCCACAAGTGTTCCGTCTATATCGAGAAAAATATACTTTGAGTTCATTTCCGCCTCCGAGTTTTTTTATTATGATACCATATATCTCCGCCTTTGTCCATTGAACGGCGGTCGCTTTTGTGCTACAATTATCAAAAAGAGGTGACTGTCATGACTGACATCGAAAAGAGTAAAAAAGCACTTTCGAGCGAAAATTTGACCTGTGCCGTTTTCAGCGGCGAAAAATCATTCAAAAGCCACAAGCGAGGTATTGCGCCTTTGGTCGAGCTTATCGACTCGGGCGAGGACTTTTGCGGTGCTTCGGTCGCAGACAAGGCTATCGGAAAAGCGGCGGCGCTGTTGCTCATTTTAATCGGTGTCAGCGAAGTCTATGCCACGGTTATGAGCAAGGGTGCAAAAGGCGTTTTTGCCGCACACGGAATAAAGCACACCTGCGAAATTGAGGCGGACTATATCATAAACCGTGCCGGAGACGGTATGTGCCCCATGGAGGCCGCAGTTTTGGACATCTATGACCCCGAGGCCGCACTGTTTAAGGTCAGAGAAACTTTGAAAGCGCTCAGAGCGAAGGAGCGCGGCAAATGAAGCTTCACTATATGGGCAAATTCAGCCTCGACCCCGATACCCTGCCGCAAGCAGAGCACAGGCCGAACAGCGTGATATTCAAAGAAGCAAGCAGTATGAAAAAGCTTGCGATAATCGCAAACGGAATTTCGCTCGTCATCTTCCTCCTGCTTGCCGTCTTAGCTTTCTTAAGACTGCGTTCTTCCTTTAACTCGAGCATGATATCGCCGGCATATCTCGCCTGCATCTGCACCCTGCTGACCGCATTTCCGCACGAAATACTGCACGCCCTGTGCTTTAAAAAGGATGTGTATATGTACACAAATCTCAAGCAGGGTATGCTTTTTGTGACCGGAACAGAGGATATGAGCCGTGGCAGGTTTGTTTTCATGTCGTTGCTGCCGAATATGATTTTCGGCATTGTCCCCTTTGTCCTCGGCATGATTTTCCCGAATCTTATTTTCTTAACGGTATTCGGTGCGATATGCACGGGTATGGGCGCAGGCGATTATTACAATGTGTTCAACACCCTCACTCAGGTTCCAAGGGGCGGCAGAGTGTATATGTCCGGCATGAGAACCTATTGGTTTACGCCCGAAAAGAATTGAATGTTTTGAAGTAGATCAGCTTACCGACTCGTTATAATCGGTAAGCTGATAATTTATATATGCACTGTTTTTTCAACCGTCACGGTCTCGGTGTAGAGGTCATCGGTCACATTTTCGTCGAGGATTATCAGTCTGCCGCCACGCTCCTTGCCGTAGCTGTGATAGCCGGCGCACACGGTTTGAACAAGCTTTATACCGTCAAGCTCGCCCACAAAGGTGTTCACATGGTCGTGGCCGAAGAATGCCGCCACAATATCGCCCGTGCGCTTCCAGCTCTCAAACTGACCGCTCTCGTCATGCGGCGGACATGGCAATTCACGCATAACGCCCTGGCTGAACACGCCCTGCTTCGGCAAATAGCAGTTATCCGAGCCACCCACGGAATTCGGAGTACCCTCGGGAACTCGCTCGAGCATATCGTATTCCTGCCGCACGGGTATGTGCTGAAAAAGTATTGACGGCACGGACTTGCCGCCGTTTTGTGCTCTCAGCTCCGCCGCTCGGCGCTCATACCACTCTATCTGGTCATCAGCTACCTTCGCATAGCCTGCGCCCTCAACGCACAGGTGATGCTCATCACGCACGTAGTCACCCGAATCCATGCACCATATGTTCCACGCAATGCGGCTTTGGTCAGACGAAAGAATAGGCAAAGCGTAGTTTCCGCAGCCCGTAACATCCTCATCGTTCATAGAGCCTCGGAAATTACCGTACTGTGCATAGTAGGCTATCTGTATCTCACGGCGCATAAATGTCCTGATTTCTTCGCCCTCCGAGTCGTGATTGCCGAAAACTACCGCCAGCGGAATATTACGCCTTGCAACAGGCTCTATAATATTTCTTATCGTGCTCACCATATACTCATATGTATATTCTTCCCAAAATCCGCTGAGATTGTCGCCGCCGAAAACAACAAGATCGGGATTCGTGGCTTCAATACATTTTTCTATAACATTGAGCGTCTCAAGTGTCTTTTGCAGTGGCTCAAACGGCCCGCAATCGGTCTCCATTGCAGGGTCAACCTCGTGAATATCCGTCAGATGCAGTATTCTGAACTTGCCGTCCTTGCCGAATTTCAGCGGCTCCTGAAAATTTCTTATATGTTTAAGTGATGCAGGCAGACCCGTTGACATGGCAATCCCCCCTATAAAAATTTAAATCATTGTAACATATGCTATAGAATAATGCAAATCTCCACGAAAATTGCATCATTTTTTCAAAAAATGTGCTTTTTAGGGTTGAAAAACATTACTCGCAATGATAAACTTGTTATGAAAGTGAGGTGCGTCGATGATTAAAAAAGAAAATAAAGCTTTAAAGTATGCTTCTTTAATTATCGGTATTATAACGCTGATTTACATGTGGCTGTATGACAGACTGCTCGAGCCGAATCCCTTATACGGTGCGAGAGCATCAACGGCAAGCAATGTCGGCAGAGACCATTGGCTCGCATTCATCTTTTGGGGATTGCTCATAGCCTGCTCTGTCGTGCTCAACCTTAACTACTCGCTCGAGAAGTTCGGCGTTGTCCACAAGCTGCCGAGGATAATGTCAATTCTGTCCCTGTTTGCCATGTTCGGTGTCGTGATATGCAAAAATGAGAAGCTCAAACGTTTTACGCTGATTATCAACTACGAGACCTATACGGCTCCGACATATACTTCCGACTATGCCGACCAAACATTGGCTACGCAACAAAATCTGATAAATTTCTTCCTTTCAAAGAAAAGCCTACATTCGGCATTTTCAGTCCTCTTCGGAGTGTTCATAGCCGTCGCCGTAATCTTCTTCCTCTTCAAAAAAGCAAAGACGAATAAGAAGTTCCTCCGTCTGACGATAATATTCTTCGTCTGGGTATGCTTTGCGGCAATTTACCTCAAGATGAGGCTCGGCGGAACCTCGGAAATAGTCGTTCTGACCCTGACCATGATTCCCATGCTCATAGTCAACCATACTAATATTATGGAGACCCCGGAAGAACGGTCGCAACGGCTCGAAGTCGATATGAAAAAGAACGCAGAAAAAGCAAAAGCATAAGCGCAAAAAAAGCAAATTTAAAGCCTCCGTACAAAATGCAGTACGGAGGTTTTCATCAAAGAAAGCGAACCCGTCTGTCTTAGCTCGGAGTACGCTGTATAACAATAAAATTATTGACAAACGGCTGATAATACAATATAATAATAACCGCTGTAAATATTACGGCAAAATGCGGGCGTGGCGAAATCGGCAGACGCAAGGGACTTAAAATCCCTCGGTGGTGACACCGTACCGGTTCAAGTCCGGTCGCCCGCACCAAAAAAGCACGCTTCGGCGTGCTTTTTTCAACTAAGTTTGCCGTGCAAGTGTTTCAAGAACAGCTCATCTTCACTTTGAACAAGATGCGTACATCAGTTAGATAAATAAGAATCGGCGGTGATTCATATGCCCACAAAAAAGGTTATCGTTTTGCCATACGACAGTGCGTGGAAACACGCTTTTCAAAAAATAAGAACTGAGCTCGAAGAAGCAATTGGCGATTTAATTGTCGGTATTGAACACGTTGGTAGCACCTCGGTTGAAGGCTTGTCCGCAAAACCCTGTATTGACATTGACGTTGTCATAAAGGATTATTCGGTGTTTGACACTGTCGTTAGCAGGCTTGCAACGATTGGATACATCCACGAAGGCAACCTCGGCATCAAAGACAGAGAAGCTTTCAAATATTCGAACAAGCCCCATTTGATGAACCATCATCTGTATGTGTGTCCGCTGAATTCAGAGGAATTACATAGACACATTGTGTTCAGAGATTTTCTGCGAAGCAACACGGAAGCAGTTGAGAAGTACAGTGAGGTAAAAGAAAAAGCAGCAGAGCTGTTTCCGAATGATATTGATAAATATATCGAGTACAAGTCTCCGTGTATTGAAGAATTGTATATGATGTGCGGTTTAAAATAAACGAATTACAACTCATCTGATTAAGCACCTTTCTTCGCCGCATTTAAGCACCGTTATTCCGCTAAATCCGTGATGAATTTTAAATCGCATTTAGCAAAATACATTTACAGTCTTTTGACCAAAAGCACTTGCGAAAAAGCAGGTGCTTTTTTCATTGAAAGGGGTCGGTGGCTGTGATATACTTAAATAAAACGACACCACTGCGCCGAAAAGGAGACATGCAGATGAAGGCATTAACTTATATAGAACACGGGAATTTTGCCCTCACGAACAAGCCGAAGCCGAGGGTTATAGACCCGAAGGATGCTATTGTTCGTGTAACGCTCGGGAGTATTTGCTCAAGCGACTTGCATATCAAGCACGGCTCAGTACCGAGAGCTGTCCCCGGCATCACTGTCGGGCATGAAATGATAGGCATTGTGGAAGAAGTCGGCGCAGAGGTTACGACTATAAAGCCCGGTGACAGAGTGACGGTGAATGTCGAGACCTTCTGCGGCGAATGTTTCTTTTGCAAAAACGGCTTTGTGAACAACTGCACCGACAAAAACGGCGGTTGGGCATTAGGTTGCCGCATTGACGGCGGACAGGCTGAGTTCGTCCGTGTCCCATATGCCGATCAGGGGCTCGACAAAATCCCCGACGGCGTGAGCGATGAGCAAGCATTATTTGTCGGTGATGTGCTCGCAACCGGTTTTTGGGCGGCTCGTATTTCGGAAATCACAAGCGAGGATACTGTTCTCATAATAGGTGCAGGGCCTACGGGCATATGCACTCTGCTGTGCGTTATGCTCAAAGAGCCAAAACGCATTATCGTTTGCGAAAAAGACCCGACAAGGATGCACTTTGTCAAGGCCCATTATCCCGATGTGCTTTTGTGCAGTCCGGATGAATGTGAAGAGTTCGTCCGTGCAAACACCGACCACGGCGGTGCGGACAGAGTGCTTGAAGTCGCCGGTGTCAAGGACACCTTCTCTCTTGCATGGAAGTGTGCCCGTCCAAACGCCATTGTGACTGTCGTCGCTCTCTACGACGAGGCACAACACCTGCCGCTGCCCGATATGTACGGCAAAAATTTGACTTTTAAAACCGGCGGCGTAGACGGCTGCGACTGTGCGGAAATTTTAAAGCTTATCGAACAAGGCAAGATAGATACAACACCGCTCATCACTCACCGCTACCGTCTCGATGATATTGAGGAGGCGTACCGCATATTTGAAAATCGACTTGACGGCGTAATAAAAATCGCCATAACGCAGTGAGGTCACGGAGGTCAAAATGAAATCTTGTAAAGGCAAGAGCAGGCGAAAAGCTTTTTTCAAGCCGTTTCGCTCACATAACAGGAAAATCAAACAGGCCGTGTGCCGCATAGAGCATATGGAAAACCTGTTTGACAAAGTAAGTGAAGTGTTGAAAAACAAGCCCGATGAGTTAAGCTCACAGTATATAGTCGAAGATGTCAAAACACTTTCGGACTATTATTCATGCGGCGACTGGCTCAACGACTATGAACTGGATGAACAACGGCTGTTGCCGCCCAACCTTAAACGAGGCGTGCTCTCGCAGGACAGCTTGTATGACCTGCTGTGCGGTGTGGGGGAAGTAAA
>CAYLQT010000017.1:0-32961 GCA_964386035.1 uncultured Clostridium sp.
TTGAGGGCGTGGATGAGGACTGTGTGTGCTGCGTGTGTATGCCTGTTACGGCGCTTTCCGTTGAGCCGAAGGCGGATCAAAACGGAGAAAATCGGCTTGTTGACATCAGTGCAAGGATAAGTGCGAATGTCAAGGCGTACAGGGAACTCGGCTTCAAAGCCGTGACGGATGCTTATTCAGTCTGCTGTGAGCTTGAAACTGACAGCAGGGATACTTTCTTTTGCTCGATTGCGGATAAATTCAACGATACCTTCACCTGCCGCAGTACGCAGGAGATAGCCGAAGCGAGGCAGATGCTCGCTGCATGGTGCTCGGAGCTGAACTCTGCGGTGAAGCCGTCCGCTGACGGAATCGTAATTTCGGGCGAAGTGACGGTGCATTTTCTCTATCTTGATTCGGATGGTCAGCCGGGCTATGCCGAGCGGCAGATGAGCTATGAATATCGCCGCTCCGTCAAGGGTTGCGGAGAGCTGAGGTGCTCGCCGTGTGTTGAGATAACCGCAGTGAGTGCGGCGTGTGCCTCGGGCAGCGTTGAGGTGCGAGTGGAATTTTCGGTTTGCGGCTGTGTGTTTGATTGCACAAAGCGCAGAACGGTTGTTTCAATGAAGTGCTCCAACGATAGCTCTAAAAAAGAACGCTCTGCTGCACTCACCGTCTATTTTGCCGATGAGGGCGAGGAGATTTGGAACATAGCGAGAAGATATAACACTACCGTTGAGGCGGTGGAGCAGGAAAACGGCATGAGCGGCGACACCGTCACGCAAAAATGTATGCTGCTCATACCCGGAGTTTGAGGAGGGATAAGCGTGCAGGAGAGAAATATATACAGCGATATTGCAAAGCGTACTCAGGGCGATATTTATATCGGCGTTGTCGGCCCTGTGAGAACTGGCAAGTCAACATTTATAAAGCGATTCATGGATGCTCTCGTGTTGCCGAATATCAGCGAAAGCGTTCGTGAGAGGGCGGTGGATGAGCTGCCGCAATCAGCCGCAGGGCGTACGATAATGACGACCGAGCCTAAGTTTATCCCCGAAAATGCGGTGGAAATATCCCTGCCGTCAAAGGCGCATTTCCGTGTCAGGCTCATAGACTGCGTAGGCTATATCGTCCCCAGCTCTCTGGGATACATAGAGGGCGAAACGCCGAGAATGGTGAAAACCCCGTGGTTTGAGCACGAGATACCGTTTAATATGGCGGCGGAGATAGGCACGCAAAAGGTGATAAGCGAGCATTCGACAATCGGACTTGTGATAACCACAGACGGGTCTATCAGCGAGATTCCACGCAGTGAATACGAGGAGGCAGAGGGCAGGGTAATAGCCGAATTAAAGGGGCTTAAAAAGCCGTTCGTCGTGCTCCTCAACAGCACGAATCCCGAGAGCGAGCAGACGAGGACACTCGCCGCCGCCCTCACCGATAAATACGGCGTGCCGGTTATACCCGTAAATTGCCTTGAGACAGAAGAAAACGAGATAAAGGAGATACTCACGCAGGTGCTCTTCGAGTTCCCTGTGAAGGAGGTCAGCGTAAGCTTGCCCGGTTGGGCGATGACTCTCGGGCGAGACCATTGGCTGCGCTCGTGCCTGTGCAGTGCGGTGAGTGAGTCGGCGCAAAAGCTCAAAACTCTGCGTGATGTAAAACAGCTCTTCGAGGACATCTGCGCCTGCGAATATGTTATGGGCGCAAAAGTGACGGTTATGGATTTGTCCTGCGGCTCTGCACATATCGAGGCACAGCTTGATGGCACACTCTTTTATAAAATCCTTGCAGAGGAGACGGGTCTCGAGATTGAGACGGAGCAGGATTTGATGAGCTGTATGCGTGAACTTGCCGCAGTGCGCCGTGAATATGAGCGGCTAAAGGGTGCGTTAGATGAGGTTGAGGCAACGGGCTATGGAATAGTTATGCCCTCGCTTGATGAGCTGAGTCTCGAGGAACCCGAGATAATGCGGCAGGGCGGCAGATACGGGGTGCGGCTCAGAGCCTCCGCACCGTCGATTCATATGATGAAAGCAAACATCACCACGGAGGTAGCTCCGATAGTCGGCTCGGAGTCGCAATCAGAGGAGCTTGTCAACTATATGCTCAAGGAATTTGAAGAAGATCCTACGAAAATATGGGAGTCCAATATTTTCGGAAAATCCCTGCATGAGCTTGTCAATGAGGGCTTGCACAATAAGCTCTACCGTATGCCGACTGCGGCTCGGATGAAGCTTCAGGAGACACTTGAAAAAGTCATAAACGAGGGTTGCAGCGGACTTATTTGCATAATACTGTAATTTTTTTGCGGTCGCCGTTCGATGAAAAGTCGAACGGCGGCTGTGAATTTTTGTAAAGTGTTATAACTTTACAAGACGCTTATTCCCGAGAATAAGGCTTTCTCGGTGATAAATGTCGGAAATCGGCTATATCAAGCACTTTTTTGGTAGATAAAACAGAAGTTGGGAAAGTTAAAAAAGTTGTGTAAAGTATATTGACTTTACACATAGCGGACATCGTAACAGCTCGGAAAATTTGACCGACTTCAATTTTTGATTCCTTCTTCTTGTAAAATCCGCTTTTTTTTGATATACTCAAGATATAGCGATTAAAATGTATGACACATTTTGTGCCTTTTTCTCAAGGAGGAGATATTTATGGAAAACTCGGAGCTTTATGTCCAGTGGTTTCCGGGTCATATGGCTCGGACACGCAGACAGATAAAGGAGAGCTTGCCGCTTGTTGATGCGGTGGTTGAGATAGTCGATGCGAGAGTGCCCGTGAGCAGCCGCAATCCCGAGCTGCCCGAGATAATAGGCACAAAGCCGCTGATAGTGGTTCTCAACAAGTGCGACCTTGCGGACGAAAATGCCACACGCCGCAGAATAGCCGCTCTCGGGGAGCAGGGTATTACGGCAATAGCCGTTGACTGTCGCTCGGGCAAGGGGCTCAATGCCTTTGCACCGACTGTTCGCCGTGTGCTCAGTGACAGAATAGAGGCAAATGTCCAGAAGGGTATGGCAGGCAGACCGCTTCGCCTAATGGTTGTCGGTATACCCAACACCGGCAAGTCGTCATTTATCAACCGTATGGCAGGCAAAAACAAAGCCAAGGTTGCGGACAAGCCGGGTGTTACCCGTCAGAATCAGTGGTTCCCCATCGGCAATGGCATAGAGCTTTTGGACACTCCCGGCGTGCTTTGGCCGAAGTTCGATGATCCCGATGTCGGCCTGCGCCTTGCGTTTATCGGCTCTGTCAAGGATACTATACTTGACCTTGAGCTTATCGCCGCAAGATTTTTAACGATTATGAATGATAACTATCCCGAGAGGGTAAAGGAGCGTTACAAGCTTGAGTTTTCTCCCGACACGGAGGAGTTTGAACGCCTTGAGCTGCTTGCAAAAAAGCGCGGTATGCTCATAAGCGGCGGCGAGCCCGACACCGAGCGTGCGGCGGTTATGCTGCTCGATGAGTACCGTGCAGGCAAGCTCGGCAGGATAACACTTGATACTGTTTGATTTTGTGAAGGTGAACGAGTGTGAAAAAGACAGGAATTTTAAAAATTTTTGCATTGCTTGCGGTTGTCGCTTTGCTCTGCTCATGCGTAAAAGCCGTGCAGACAGGCGGAGAAGTTGACAGCGAGAATCAGACCACCACAGCCGAGACCCGTGAGCCGGTGAGCGTAAATATCCTCGCAGTCGGAGATAATCTCATCCACGCTGTTATATATAATCAGGCACATAGGCGTGCGGCAGACGGAGGATATGATTTTTCTTATGCCTATGCGAATGTTGCAGATACAGTCGCGGCGGCAGATTTGAGCATTATAAATCAGGAGACGATAATCGACCCCGAGAAAGCACCGAGCACATATCCCTGCTTCAATTCACCGACACAGCTCGGTGACGAGATGGTGAAGATAGGCTTTGACGTGTTCAACCTTGCCAACAATCACTCGCTCGATAAGGGAAACAGCGGCTTGAGAAACGCCGTTAAATATTGGAAGAGCAAGGGCGTTGTATACTGCGGAGCATATCTTGATGAAGAGGACTACAAAACCATCCAGACCAACACCGTGAACGATATAAAGTTTGCCTATGTCGGCTTTACCGAGCCGACCAACGGACTTAAACTGCCCGACGGCGTTGACACCATTCTTATGCTCGGAGCGGACGAGGAGAGAATAGAACAGCGAGTTAAGGCGGCCGCTGCCATAAGCGATGTCACGATAGTCAATGTCCATTGGGGCGTGGAGTATACCCATACGCCCACAGCCCGTCAGCGAGAGCTTGCACAAAAGCTTGCCGATTGGGGAGCGGATATTATTATCGGCACGCATCCCCATGTGATTCAGCCCGTTGAATATGTCACCGCCGCAGACGGCAGACAGGTGCTTGTCGCCTATTCGCTGGGCAACTTTATCTCCGCACAGGACAGAGGGCCGAGAATGCTCGGCGGCATGATGCACATAACTGTCACAAAGGACTATGAAACAAACAAGACCTTGATAACAAAAGCTAAATTTACAGGCACGGTCACTCACTACGATTCGGGATTTTCAAATGTCAGAGTGTATAACCTTGCGAATTATACTCGGGAGCTTGCGAGCCGCCACGGGGTGCGCTCAACAACTCCGTCCTTCAGCCTTGATTATCTCAATTCGACGCTTAAAAGTGTAGTCGATGAGGAGTTTTTGGAGGACTGACATGGAAGAAATCGATCGCTATTACTATGAACGCACCGCCGCAGAGCACGGTTTCTTGTGTGTTTGCGGAATAGATGAGGCGGGCAGAGGACCGCTTGCAGGGCCTGTTTTTGCCGCAGCGGTAATTTTGCCCGAGGATTACATAATAGAAGGGCTCAACGACTCGAAAAAGCTCAGTGAAAAAAAGCGTGAGGAGCTGTTTTGCGAGATAAAGGAGCACGCACAGTTTTGTGTGGCAAGTGCAAGCGTTGAAGAGATAGACGAAATGAATATCCTCAACGCCACATTTCTCGCTATGCGCCGTGCCTTTGAGGGTTTGCCGACAGTGCCGCAGGCGGCTTTTGTGGACGGCAACAGGCTTCCGGGTCTGCCCGTGCCGTCAAAGGCGATAGTCAAGGGCGATTCGCTCAGTGCCTCGATAGCCGCCGCCTCGATAATGGCAAAGGTCAGCAGGGATCATTATATGCTTGAGCTTGACGAGCGGTATCCAGAGTATATGTTTAAAAAGCACAAGGGCTACGGCACAAAGCTGCACTACGAAAAAATACGGGAGTTCGGCATATCGCCCGTACACAGAAAGACCTTTTTGAAGAAATTGCCCGAGGGGTGGTAATGTGCTCAACGAAAGCGAAAAGCCGGGAATCTGGGGCGAGGTGTTTGCCGCACGGTATATGCGTGAGCACGGCTATGAGATAGTCACCGCAAATTATCATTGCCGTTTCGGTGAGATTGATATTATCGCAAAGACGGAAGATTTTATCGTTTTCACCGAGGTCAAGACCAGAACCTATGAATATCTGGCGACGGGTAGAGAGGCTGTGGACAGCAGAAAGCAGGAACGCATAGTAAAAACCGCCTCGCTGTTTTTGGAGAAGAATCAGTATGACCTGCAACCGAGATTTGATGTTGCTGAGGTAATGCTCGATTCCGATAATAACTCGGCAAAGATAACTTATATCGAAAACGCATTTGACAGCAGTTTGTAATATTTTACAGGTCCTGTAAATATTATTTTGCAGGTGATATTATGGACTTTTTCGATCTTCATTGCGATACTCTCACTCGCTGTTACCGTGACGCAGAGAGCCTTTGCAAAAACAGTGCCGATGTTGATTTGGACAGAGGAAAAATTTTCGGGCGGTGGAATCAGACTTTTGCCGTGTTTATACCCGATGATATGGATGAATCATACGCTGAGCGATATTTCGACTCGGTGTATGATTTTTATTTGTCCGAGCTTGAGCGGTTCGGCGGATACCGTAAAATTCTGTCGGGCAGAGAGGTGTGTTCGGGAGCGAGAGGGGCACTGCTCGCTATGGAAAATTCAAAGGCTGTCAGCAGTCTCGAGCGGCTTGAAAGGCTGTGTGAAAAGGGACTTCGCCTGCTTGGACTTACCTGGAACGGCAAAAACCGTGCGGCAGGAGGCTGCCACGACGGCGGCGGACTCAGTGAGTGGGGGAGAGAGCTTGTCAAAAAAGCACAGCGACTCGGTATAGTCGTGGATGTGTCACACCTGAGCGACAGGGCGTTTTACGATGTGACGAATATATCCGAAATGCCGATTATCGCAAGCCACTCGAACGCACGTGCCGTCTGCGATAATCCACGCTGTCTTTGTGATGAGCAGATAAAAACAATCATAGAGCAGGGAGGACTTATCGGGCTTAATTTTTGCCGCAAATTTTTGGGTTTACAAGGTACGAGAGCACAGCTTCTTCGCCACGCAAGACACATTCTGTCATTGGGCGGTGAAAATGTTCTTTCAATAGGCTCTGATTATGATGGGTGCGAGATGTCAAAGGAATTCGGTGGCATTGAGAAAATTCCCTCAATTTATGTCTATTTTGAAGAAAACGGCATCCCCGAGGAGCTGTGCCGAAAAATATTTTTT
The DNA here is from genome assembly GCA_964386035.1 of uncultured Clostridium sp. GTDB lineage: Bacteria > Bacillota > Clostridia > Oscillospirales > Acutalibacteraceae > CAG-177. The sequence continues at coordinate 6,579 of CAYLQT010000017.1, forward strand.
GAAAATGCCTCGCTCTTTTTTGAAAAAGTTTTACATAACGGACATGATATGATATAATGAAATGTAATTTAAAGCGAAGGATGATTCTTTATGCGCTATACGAGTACAAGGAATAAAAATGTGGATGTCAGCTCGTCATGGGCGATAGCACAGGGCATCTCTGCGGACGGCGGACTTTTTGTGCCCGTCGAGATTCCGGAGCTGAGCCTTGATGCAATAGCGGACATGGCGAATATGTCATATGTTGAGCGTGCCAAGCGAGTGCTCGCACTCTATCTCACGGATTTCACCGAGGAGGAGCTTGCCTACTGCGTTGAGGGCGCTTACGGAGACAATAAATTTTCCTCCGAGGATATAGCTCCGATTCACGAGCTTAAAAAGGGCGAGGAGATACTCGAGCTTTGGAGAGGGCCTACCTGTGCTTTCAAGGATATGGCGCTCCAGATGTTGCCCAGACTCATGACCGTTTCGGTCAAAAAGGCAGTCGGTGAGCGTGAGACGGTAATTCTCGTTGCCACCTCGGGCGATACGGGAAAAGCCGCTCTCGAGGGCTTCAAGGATGTTGAGGGCACAAGAATACTTGTGTTCTATCCCGATGAGGGCGTAAGCCCCATGCAGAAGCTTCAGATGACCACACAGGAGGGCGAGAATGTCGCAGTCTGCGCCATAAAGGGCAACTTTGACGATGCACAGACGGGAGTTAAGTCCATATTTACCGATAAGGAGATAGCAAAGCGACTTGCCGAGCACGGTATGGCATTTTCGTCGGCAAACTCCATTAACTGGGGTCGTCTTGTGCCGCAGATAGTCTATTATTTCTCCGCCTATTGCGATATGCTGAAGCTCGGCAGAATCTCGGCAGGGGATAAGATAAACATAGTCGTTCCCACGGGCAATTTCGGCAATATTCTTGCCGCTTACTATGCCCGTGAGATGGGCTTGCCCGTAAACCGTCTCATCTGCGCCTCAAACAAGAACAGAGTGCTGACCGATTTCTTCGAGACAGGCGTTTATGATGTCAACCGCAGCTTCTATACAACTTCTTCGCCGTCCATGGATATTCTTATTTCGAGCAACCTCGAACGCTTGCTGTTCATTGCGAGCGGTTATTCGGATGAGTTTGTCAGAAGCATGATGGACAGCCTCAAGACAAGCGGCAAATACACCATGCCCGAGAGTGTTATGAATACGATAAATTCCGTGTTCAGTGCAGGCTGCTGTGACGACGAGGGGACAAAGGAAACAATACGCAGAACCTTTGAAAATTACGGCTATCTTTGCGATACGCATACGGCAGTCGGCATTGATGTATATGAAAAATATGCCGCAAAAACGGGAGACACAGCACCGAGCGTGATCGCCTCTACCGCAAACCCCTATAAGTTCAGCCACAGCGTACTCGATGCAGTAAAACCGGGTGCTTCGCAGGGGCTTGATGAGTTCGGCATGGTGAATGAGCTTAAAGCCGTGACAAATGAAAACTGCCCCGGTCAGCTTGCGGATCTCAAGAACAAAGCCGTGAGATTCACCGATGTTTGTGACAGGGACAGTATGGAGAAGGCTGTGTTCAGACTTCTAAAGATATGACTCGGGGAGTTCCCCGATTTCGGATTTACTTGCCGCAGCCCTGCTTCGAGCGGTCAAGCTCAAAGGTGGAGCAAACTGTCTCACTGCATGAGCAGGCGTTTGTATTTCCTATCTCAATGTGACCTGCGGTGCACTTGTAGTCATCCGCATGGTGGACACAGTTGCAGGCGTTGCAGCGAATATCCTTGATAACCTTGTCCATTTTTGTTACCTCCGAAATTTTTTGCGGCTCTGCCGCTGAATTTAGTCTGCCCCGATAAGCGGCCTATTATTAAAAGGAAAAGGAGAGCACGATGTCACTTTTTGTAATTGCGGATACGCATCTTTCCTTGTCTGCGGACAAGCCGATGGATATCTTCAGCGGCTGGAGCGACTATGTTGTGCGCCTTGAAAAAAATTGGCGAGCGGTCGTGGGCGATGATGACACGGTGGTGATTCCGGGCGATGTGTCGTGGGCGATGTCGCTTGAGGGAGCAAAAAAGGATTTTGCATTTCTCGAGTCGCTCCCGGGCAAAAAGCTGCTGATGAAGGGCAATCACGATTATTGGTGGAATACGGCGAGAAAAATGGAAATTTTTTTCAAGGATAACGGCTTCGATTCCCTGAGCATAGTCCACAACAATGCGGTAAGAGTTGGGAACATTTCCGTCTGCGGCACAAGAGGCTGGTTCTTCGATGCCGAGGAGGATGCCGATAAAAAAGTGCTTTTGCGTGAGGCTGGAAGACTGCGCACCTCGATAGAGCAGGGCATGGTACTGGGCGGCGAGCCGACCGTGTTTCTTCACTATCCGCCGATAACGCAGGACAGGGTGTGCGAGGAAATTTACAATGTCCTCGTTGAGTACGGCATAAAGCGCTGCTACTACGGCCATCTTCATTCCTATGCCACAAAGAGCGCGTTCGAGGGCGAGAGCGACGGAATAAGGTTTTCGCTTGTTTCGGGCGACCATCTCGAATTTTTACCAAAGCTGATTGAAAAACAGCCGTAAAACACGATTTGTTTTAAAATTTCCCCTAAAAGTCGAGAAAAAGTCTTACTTTTAGCAGAAAATATAAAAATTAGTGTAGAAATTTTTACATATCTCTGTTATAATCTTAGAGTTACCTGTATAGTAATGGGAGGAAAAAACGAATGAGTTTAAAATCATCAAAGAAAACAGACACCAACGTGTACACCTTGGAAATCGAGATCGGCGCAGAGCAGTTCAAGGCAGCCGTCGTCAAGGCCTATAACAAGGCTAAGAGCAAGATAGCTCTTCCCGGTTTCCGCAAGGGCAAGGCTCCGCTTGCAATGATCGAGAGATTCTATGGCAAGGATGTCTTCTATGAAGATGCTCTTGAGATAGTATTCCCCGAGGCAGTCTCCGCTGCTTATGACGAGGCCGGCATCGAGCCTGTTGACAGCCCGAAGGATGTTGATGTTAAGACCATCGGTGAGGACGGCGTTCTCTTCGAGATGAAGGTCACTGTTAAGCCCGAGGAGATCACCGTTAAGGCTTACAAGGGACTTGAGGCTGAGAAGGCAGAAGTTTCCGTCACCGCAGAAGAGGTCGATGCACGCATTGAGGCTATGAGAGAGCGCAACGCAAGAACCATAGCTGTTGAGGACAGAGCCGCCGCTAACGGCGACATCACTGTAATCGACTTTGAGGGCTTTGTCGATGACAAGGCTTTTGAGGGCGGCAAGGGTGAGAAGTATGAGCTCGAGCTCGGCTCGGGTCAGTTCATCCCCGGCTTTGAGGATCAGATAGTCGGTCACAATCTCGGTGACAGCTTCGATGTCAATGTCAAGTTCCCCGAGGAGTACGGTGCATCCGAGCTTGCAGGCAAGGACGCTACCTTCAAGGTAACTCTTCACGAGATAAAGGTCAAGGAGCTTCCCGAGCTTGATGACGAGTTCGCAAAGGATCTTGATTATGATACCGTTGACGAGCTCAAGAAGGGCATTGAAGAGGATATGCTTGCTCACAAGCAGTCCGATGCCGAGAAGGAGTTCGAGGGCAAGCTGATGGATGCACTTGTTGAGAACGTTGAGGTTGAGGTTCCCGAGGTCATGTATGATACTCAGGCTCAGGAAAATATCAACAACTTCGCTCAGAGACTCGCTCAGCAGGGCATCGATGTTGATACCTATCTCCAGTACATGGGCACTGATAAGGCTGATTTTGAGAAGACCATGCGTGAGCAGGCTATTCCGCAGGTCAAGCTCGGTCTCGCTCTGGATAAGATAGCAGAGATAGAGAAGCTTGAAGTCACAGCAGAGGATCTCGAAGAGGAGTTCAAGAAGCTCGCTGAGATGTACGGCATGGAGGTCGAGAAGATAAAGAGCCTCATCGCTGAGGATATGCTCAAAGAAGACCTGCTCAAGGAGAAGGTCGTAAAGTTCGTTGTCGATAACGCTAAGGCTCTCAAGCCCGGCAAGAAGGCTGCGAAGAAGGCTCCGGCAAAGAAGACCGCCGCCAAGAAGGAAGACGGAGAGACTGCTGAAAAGAAGCCTGCCGCCAAGAAGACCACCACAAAGAAGGCTGCGGCTGACAAGGACGAGGCAGAGGCTGAGAAGAAGCCCGCCGCGAAGAAGGCTCCGGCAAAGAAGACCACAGCGAAGAAGGCTGACGGCGAGACCGCTGAGAAGAAGCCCGCCGCGAAGAAAACAACTGCTAAGAAGAAAGCAGAAGATGCTGAATAATTTCAGCGAAGTTATACTATAATCTATCCGTACTGCGTTCCCGTCCGGCTTTTGTCGGGCGGGCGTGGTATACGGCGAAGAACCTGTTATCACCGATAACAAAGGAGGAAAAAGTAATGCCATTAGTACCCTATGTTGTTGAACAGACCGGCAGAGGCGAACGCTCATACGATATTTATTCACGCCTGCTCAATGACAGAATTATCGTTCTCTCCGATGAAATAAACGACGCTACCGCAAGCGTGGTAGTCGCACAGCTTCTTTTCCTTGAGGGACAGGATGCCGAAAAGGATATAAGCCTTTATATCAACAGCCCGGGCGGCTCGGTCAGCGCAGGACTTGCGATATATGACACAATGCAGTTTATAAAGTGTGATGTTTCCACCATCTGTATGGGTATGGCTGCCTCAATGGGTGCGTTCCTTTTTGCGGCAGGTGCCAAGGGCAAGAGACTCATCCTGCCCAACAGTGAGGTTATGATTCATCAGCCGCTCGGCGGCGCACAGGGTCAGGCTACCGAGATAAAGATAGCCGCAGACCATATAATCAATACCAGAGAGAGACTCAACAGAATTTTAGCAGAGAATATGGGCAAACCGATTGAGTTTGTTGAGCGTGAGACCGAGAGAGACAACTTCCTCACAGCGGAGCAGGCTGTCGAATACGGACTCGCAGATAAAATAATCTATAAGAGATAATCCGGAGGGCTGATATGCCACGAGACGATGATAAGAACAGACCGCTTCGCTGCTCCTTTTGTCAGAAAAGGCAGGATCAGGTCGAGAAGCTGATAGCCGGCCCGGGAGTGTATATCTGTAACGAGTGTGTCGAGCAGTGTCAGAACATCATCTGTGATGATGAACAGCGCTCTTCACGCCGCAAGGGCGACCATCGAGACCGCCGAGACGATAAGCCGCTCCCGAAGCCGAGAGAGATAAAAGAAAAGCTCGACGAGTATGTTATAGGTCAGGATGAGGCGAAAAAGACGCTGAGTGTCGCTGTCTATAATCACTATAAGCGTATAAATGCCGCAAAGGACTCGGAGGTTGAGATTCAAAAGAGTAATATTATTCTTTTGGGCCCCACGGGTGTCGGCAAAACGATGCTTGCACAGACCCTTGCGAAGATACTCGATGTACCGTTTGCAATAGCCGATGCTACCACCCTCACGGAGGCAGGATATGTCGGTGAGGATGTTGAAAACATTCTGCTGAGAATCATTCAGGCCGCCGATTACGATGTTGAGCGTGCTCAGAGAGGCATCATCTATATAGATGAGATCGACAAGATTGCCAGAAAGTCCGAGAATCCGTCTATCACACGAGATGTCAGCGGCGAGGGCGTTCAGCAGGCGTTGCTCAAGATAATCGAGGGCACGGTTGCCAATGTTCCTCCGCAGGGCGGAAGAAAGCACCCCCAGCAGGAGTTCATTCAGGTCGATACATCGAATATCCTCTTTATTTGCGGCGGTGCGTTTGACGGAATCGAAAAGACGATAGAGAAGCGTGTGGGCGGCTCTGCTCTCGGCTTCAATGCCGATGTCAAGGGCAAGAGCGACCTTAAAAAGAGCGATCTGCTCTCTCAGGTGGTGCATCAGGATCTTGTCAAGTTCGGAATCATTCCCGAGCTTGTCGGCAGACTTCCTGTGCTCACCTCGCTTGATGAGCTTGACAAAACAGCTCTTGTTCGTATCCTTACCGAGCCCAAGAACGCTATCACCAAGCAGTACAAGGCACTCTTCGAGCTTGACGGTGTTGAGCTTGACTTTGATATGGGCGCACTTGAGGCGATAGCCGAAAAGACGCTTGAAAAGGATACTGGTGCACGAGGACTTCGCTCGATAATCGAGTCGGTGCTTCAGCCGGTTATGTACGACGTGCCGTCAGATCCGACAATAGAGCGTGTCGCAATAACCTCGGGCTGTGTTGCCAACGGAGTTCCTCCGCTGATAGAACGCAACCCATCAAACCGTAAACGCACGGTAAATGAATAAAATTACAGACCGAAGTTAATTCTTCGGTCTGTTTTTTGCTGAAAAAACGCACTCGGAAATCCCGAGTGCGTAATGTATTCTGTGTTATTGCTTTTTCTTAAAAGGCAGTGAGACCTTCGCTTTTTCGTCGCCGTAGTTCATCAGGTGCTTTAATATAACCGTTGCCGAGACGAGAACGGAACCAACGACAAACGATGTTATATCGTGGAAGAAAAAATTGCATACTGCAAAGATGAATGTTGAGAGTATAACTCTGAACGAATCCGGCTTGACGATTATCACAAGGCTGAAAATCGCTGTTATAATCGCCATTCGCAGCACCATGAAGCTGTCCGGAATGAGGGCGAGGAGAACGCCGTATGACGTGGCGATTGCCTTGCCTCCCTTGAACTTTAACATGGGGGTGAATGCGTGGCCGAGCACCGGAGCGACGATGATGAGCGCAAAGAGCATATTCCTGAAATCCGGAACAAAATGCTTTGCGAGAAATACGGGAAAAAAGCCCTTGCCGACATCGAGCACGAGACAGAGAACGCCGAGCTTGACGCTGACACAGCGCATAACGTTTGTCATTCCCGGATTGTGGTCATCGCCCTTTTCAACGATGTCAACGCCGCAGAAGATTTTCGGGATGAGATAGCTGTACATAACGCTGCCCGAGGCAAAGCCTGCGAGAGCAAAAAGCAGATATTTTACCGTGTTGAAATCCACTGTTTACACCTCTCGTAACATAGAATAGGAGCATCCCTCACCGATACTGATAGTCTGTAATATTTTATGCTGTTTATCACGTTGTCTGTACCGTCTAATCCCTCTGCCGGGTATTGTATCATCTTTTTGACAAAAAATTGTTAAAATTCTGAAAATAATCGCGAAAATGAACGATTTTTATTCAAGAGGCTTCCTTTTTGTCATATTGTTGCCGAAAATACTTCGGTTATAAATAAAACACGGACGGGGAATGTTCCTGTCCGTGTTGTTTGTTAGGTTTGTTTTAATATGAAAACTCAACGTCGCTGTCCTTCAACAGCGGAGCCTTCATATCCTTGTCCGAGAGTATCGGACAGGTTATCCCCCAGTCAACGCCTATCGCCGGGTCATCAAAATGAATGCTGCGGTCGTTTTCGGGCGAATAGTATTCATCGACCTTGTAGGAGACCTCAACATCGGGTGTGAGTGTCACGAAACCGTGCAGGAAACCCTTGGGGATGAAGAACATCTTCTTGTTCTCTCCGCTGAGTTCCACCGCAGTCCACTGCATATAAGTGGGCGAGCCTTTTCTTATATCGACTGCCACATCCATGATTTTACCTCTGAGGCAGGTGAGCAGCTTGCTCTGTGCCATCGGTGCGGTCTGGCAGTGCAGACCTCTGAGTGTGCCCTGTTGAGCGGAGAAAGAGCGGTTGTCCTGAACGAAGTCAACATCTATTCCAAGCTCCTTGAGCTTTGCCTTTGAGTAGCTTTCATAGAACCAGCCACGCACATCTCCGAAAACCTGCGGCTCGATAATGAATGCACCGTCAAGAGGTGTCGGAATTTTTTTCATATATTATCCGGACCTTTCATACTATAACATTAGAACTTATTTGTGCTTCTCGGGGTCGTCCTCGATTCCCCAGCGTGGGCGTTCACCGATACCGCTGATGTCGTTGCTTGTGTAGAGAATCTTACCCTCCGCAACGCTCAAAAGGTGCTGACCGTAAGAGGATTTGCCGTATTTTTCTGCGGACTCGAGCAGAGCACGCTTGCTTATCCAGCGCATATTGTAGGCGATCTCCTCGGGTGCGGAAATTTTAATTCCCTGAAGACGCTCAACGGTTTTTATGAAGTTCGCCGCATCGAGCAGAGCGTCAACGGTTCCCGTGTCGAGCCAGGCAAAGCCTCTGCCCATAAGACGTATGTCAAGGTCACCATTCTCGAGATATATCTTGTTGATATCCGTTATTTCAAGCTCGCCGCGTTTAGAGGGCTTGAGGGACTTTGCGTATTCAACAACCCTGTTGTCATAGAAATACAGACCTGTGACGGCATAATTTGACTTCGGGTGTTTCGGTTTTTCGACTATCGATATGGGTACGCCGTCATCGTCGAACTCGACAACGCCGAAGCTTTGCGGATTCTCAACATAATATCCGAAAATGGTAGCTCGGTTTTGCTGCTTTGCCGCCTCTCTGAGCAGATGCCCCAGACCGTTGCCGTAGAACAGATTATCTCCGAGAACCATCGCAACGCTGTCGTCGCCTATAAAATCCTCTCCGATAATGAAAGCCTGTGCAAGACCTTCGGGCTTGGGCTGGACTGCGTATGAGAGCTTTAAGCCAAACTGACTGCCGTCTCCGAGCAGACGCTCGAATTTGGGTGTGTCATCCACAGTCGAAATTATCAGTATTTCACGAATGCCGGCAAGCATAAGCGTTGACAGCGGATAATAGATCATCGGCTTGTCATACACGGGCAGGAGCTGCTTGCTCGTCACCATAGTCAGAGGATAAAGCCTCGTGCCGGAACCGCCGGCAAGAATAATACCCTTCAAACAAATTCACTCCTTGAAAAGTTGTTATATTTAAGTCAACTTCACAATGACACGGTCTCTGCAAAGACCGTCCGCAAAAAGCGGAGAAATGTCATTTTTCATTTTATTTCAGCCTAATAATACCACTTGTGAGCCGAGAAGTCAATCTTATTCTCACCAGCCTGCTTATTGACATCTAAGCCTCGTGGTAATATAATTTTATCGTCTGTACGGCGAGAGGGAGAAACATATGCTCACTGCCGATATGCTTTTGCCCGATGAGTCGGGATATATCGTGTCAATAGACCTGCACGGAGTGCAACGCAGTCGCCTTATGGATATGGGACTTGTCCCCGGTGCCTTGCTCAAGATGAAAGCGGTGTCGCCGTTTGGCGACCCTCTGCTCGTTAGCGTGCACCACACAGCGTTGAGCCTCAGAAAGGATCAGGCGAGGAAGATAGTGCTGAGGCATAATTTATGAGCCGCATTGCACTCGCAGGCAATCCGAATTGCGGCAAGACGACGCTTTTCAATCTTTTGACCGGCTCGGACTGCCGTGTGGGTAATTGGCCGGGCGTGACGGTGGAGAGACGTGAGGGCAAAATGTCACCGGTTCCCGATGCTGTGCTTGTTGATTTGCCGGGAATATATTCGCTCAGAACTCTTTCCGATGAGGAGGGGGCGGCTCTCGGTTTTCTGACCGAGGAGAAGCCCGAGCTTATAATAAATATTATTGACCCCTTTTACCTTGAACGAAGCCTATATTTGACCGTTCAGCTCATTATGCTCGGCATCCCCGTTGTGGCGGCGGTGAATATGGCGGATGTGCTTGAAAAAAGCGGCGGCAATATCGATTGCCGCAAGCTCTCCGAGCTGCTCGGAATCCCCGTTGTATCGGTGAGCGCCGCAGATGGCAGGGGAATGGATTTGCTGATATCCGCCGTTTCTGATATGCTCGATAAGGGCTGTGAAAATTTTCATCCCGAGCGATTTTTTGACAGAATGTCGGACTGCTTTTCAAGTCTTGTCGGCATTATTGCGGCAGACTGTGAGAGGGCCGGAGCTTCGGCACATTTCACGGCTTTTCGTCTGCTCAGAGGGGATATGTGTGCCGAGGAGCTTTCATTCATTGACAGCGGCGTTGCCGCACTCGCAGAGTCGCTTATAGCCTTTGCTGAAGCGGATTGCGACCGTGAACTGATGACGGTGCTTGATATATACGGCTTTGCCGATAAAGCCGCCGCTCAAACATTAAAAAGAGGAAAAACTGCTGATGACAAGCCGCAACGTGCCGACAGGATTTTGCTCGGCAAATATTCGGCTGTTCCGTTTTTTGCCTTGACGGTTTTGTTTGTTTTTTACCTGACCTTCGGCTCGCTTGGCGTTCGGCTGGGTGAAATCGTCGATTCGTTTATAAACGGTGCTTTTACAAGAGCCGTTGTCGATATTCTCAATGCCTTGGATGCGTCCGATTGGGCGGTAAGCCTCGTTTGTCGTGGCGTGCTTGCAGGTCTTGGTTCCGTGTGCTCGTTTTTGCCGCAGATAGCCCTGCTGTTCCTTTTTATAGGAGTTCTCGAGGACTGCGGATATATGGCACGTGGTGCATTTATCGCAGATCGACCGCTCAGAGCCATAGGACTCGGCGGCAAGTCGTTTTTGCCGCTGTTTATGGGCTTCGGTTGCTCCGTCCCTGCATTGATGAGCACAAAAACGCTAAATTCGGGGCGTGAAAAGAAAATCTGTGCGGCGATGATACCGTTTATGTCATGCAGTGCGAAAATGCCCGTTTATGCCATGCTCATCTCTGCGTTATTCCCGAGCTTTCGTTGGGTGGCGGTCGTTGCCGTATATTCACTCGGTATACTCTGTGCCTGTGTTGGGTCGCTCGTACTCAAAAAATTCGTTTTTCACGGCGAAACTCCGCCGTTTATTCTCGAACTGCCGAATTATCGCAGACCGTCCCTACGCTCTGTGACCAAATATGTGTCGGCAAAGCTCCGTGATTTTTTGCAAAAAGCCGGTGCAGTGCTGCTGCCTGCAAGTGTTATTGTGTGGGCACTCGGATATTTTGATGTATCGCTTCACCGTGCATCTGCACCCGAGCTGAGCTTGCTCGGCAGATTGGGCAATGACGTATCGTTTGTTTTCGAGCCGCTCGGCTTTGGCGATTGGCGGTGCTCGGTGGCTGTTTTGAGCGGACTTGTCGCAAGAGAGACCACGGTGAGCACTCTCGGTATACTCGTAGGTGCGGAGAATCTGACTTCGATTTTTACTCCTGCGGCGGCGTGTTCATTTATGAGCTTCTCGCTTTTGAGTATGCCGTGCATTGCGGCGGTGAATGCACTTGTGCGTGAAAACGGATTGCTCGGGACTCTAAAGGTGCTCGTCTTTGAATTTATTACTGCGTGGACTGTGAGCTTCGCCGTCTATCGGCTGGCTCTGCTTATATAAAGAAAAGGAATAATTATGGAAAACAGATTTGATATTTTGATAATCGGAGCAGGAGCTTCGGGGCTTGCGGCGGCTATAAAGGCAAAGCGAGAAGCGCCGTGGCTCAGAGTCGGTATGCTCGAACGCTTGCCGAGAGTCGGCAAAAAGATACTCGCCACAGGTAACGGCAGGTGTAATCTCACCAATCTCAACGCACATGAGCACGGCTATACCAATTCCGACTTTGCCGCCGTCGTGTTTGAACAGTATTCAGAACAGACGGTTATCGATTTTTTCAAAAGCATGGGATTGCTGACTTACAGCGACAACTGCGGCAGAGTTTATCCGATGAGCAACAACGCCTCGAGCGTGCTGGATTGCCTGCGCTTTGAGGCGGAGCGATTGGAAATAGAGCTTATCTGCGAAGAGAAATGCGAAAAAATAGAGAAGATAAAAAGGGATTTTATAATAGACGGCAAACATTCTGCGAGGATGGTGATTGTTGCGGCAGGCGGCTGCGCCTCGCCGTCGCAGGGAACTGACGGCAGCGGATTTGAGCTTTTGCGTTCACTCGGTCACAGTGTCGGTGAGCTTTATCCCTCGCTTGTTCAGCTCACCTCACCGGACAAGTCACTGCGTAGCCTCAAAGGTGTGCGTGTTCACGATGCTATTCTTCGGGCGGCAGGGCGTACCTCACGGGGAGAACTGCTTTTCACCGACTACGGCCTGTCCGGCATAGCGGCGATGGAGATAAGTGCAGATGTGGCAAAAAAGGCGAGAGGGTCGAATGTAATCGCACAAATAGACCTGTTGCCGTCAATGAGCGAGAATGAGGTTGAAGATTTTTTGTATTCTCTCAGCGGAGCGTGCGAAAAAGTTCTTATCGGAATACTCCCCAAAGCGGTTGGCACGCTGGTGCTCAAGCGTGCAGGTATATCGCCCGAGACGGATATAGCGGCCTTGAGCAGAAAACAGCTCAGTGAGCTTGTCGGACGGATAAAAAGTTTTAGCATCAGTTTGAACGGTGCGAAAGGCTTTGAAAACGCACAAGTCACCCGTGGCGGCGTGAGGGTGAATGAGTTTGACCCCGAAACGCTCGAATCGAAGATAATTGAAAATCTCTTTTGTGCAGGTGAAATTTTAGATGTGGACGGTGGCTGCGGAGGATTTAACCTGCAATGGGCATGGGCATCGGGCCTGTGCGCCGGAGAGAGTGCCGCAAGGAAGTCAAGATTAAGATAACGGAGAAAAATCATGCTTAAAATAAATCAGATAAAGCTTCCGCTCACTGCGGATGAAAATGATCTCAGACGGGCGGCAGGCAAAGTGCTTCGCCTTGACGAAAACAGAATACGTACTCTGAGAGTTACCAAAAAAGCAGTCGATTCACGCAAAAAGGACAACATTTTCTTTGTATATAATGTAGAAGTGGATGTTGACGGCGATGAAAACGCAGTGCTCAAAAAATGCGGCTCGGGTGTAGAAACTGTAAAGGAAATAAGCTTTACACCACCTGTCATCAACCGCAAGAGCAAGCTTCGACCCGTTATAGTCGGCTTCGGCCCTGCCGGTATGTTCTCGGGTCTTGCACTTGCCCGTGCAGGCTTTAAGCCGCTTGTTTTGGAGCGTGGTTCGCATATCGATGATAGACAAAAGGATGTTGAAGTGTTCTGGAGAGACCGCCGACTTAATCCCGATTCCAATGTTCAGTTCGGAGAGGGAGGCGCAGGCACTTTCTCGGACGGCAAGCTGACTACGGGAATAAAGGATCCGCTGTGTCGTTTTGTCATAGAGGAGCTTGCAAACCACGGCGCACCCGAGGAGATACGCTGGTCGGCAAAGCCGCATATAGGCACCGACCGCCTTGCCGATGTAGTCAGAAACATCCGCAAAGAGATAATATCCCTCGGTGGCGAGATAAGATTCAACTGCAAGATGACGGATATAATCGTTGCCAACGGCTATATTCACGGCGTGAGAATTGAGGCTGACGGGCACGAGGAGGATGTCGAGACCGACACGGTCATTCTCTGCACGGGACATTCCGCAAGAGATACCGTGAGAACCCTCTATGCCCGTGGAGTTAAGATGATGCAAAAGCCGTTTTCGGTCGGTGCGAGAATCGAGCATCCCCGTGAGTTTATAGACAAGGCACAGTACGGCAGTTTTGCAGGTCATCCGGCTCTCGGTGCGGCTGATTATAAGCTTGCGTGCCATCCCGAGCATGGCAGGGGTGCATATACTTTTTGTATGTGCCCGGGCGGTACGGTAGTAAATGCGGCGAGCGAGGAGGGCGGCATAGTCGTCAACGGAATGAGCGAATACGGCAGAGATGCGGAAAATTCCAACAGTGCTCTGCTCGTCGGTATAGAGCCGGAGAATTTCGGCAGCGATCATCCGCTTGCCGGTATTGATATGCAGAGAAAAATCGAGCACGCCGCATTTTTGGCAGGCGGCAGTGACTATACGGCACCGGCACAACTCGTCGGTGATTTCCTTGCCGACAGACCGTCAACACGCCTCGGTGCGGTGCGTCCGAGCTGTCCCACGGGAGTTGTCATGGGCGATCTCAGAAAAATACTGCCCAAAAAAGTGACGGACACCTATGCGGAAGCACTTTTGAAGATGGACAAAATGCTCAAGGGCTTTGCGATGCCCGAGGCGGTATTTACCGCCCCGGAAACACGCTCGTCCTCGCCTGTGCGTATACTCAGGGATGAGATATATCAGTCGAATATCCGAGGCCTCTATCCCTGCGGAGAGGGTGCAGGATATGCAGGCGGAATAGTTTCCGCCGGAGTTGACGGAGTGCGCTGTGCATATGCCGTGCTCGCAGATGAAAACGACGAGTGGTAAAAATGTTTTACACACGCCATTCGGTGTGGTATAATATAAAGCAGGCGGTCACGGTGTTTCCGCCAAGGGTAAAAATATAGACGGAACACAGGATATATGTACCGTCTGAGGAGTGATATTAATGAAAAAATTTTTGTTTTATCTCATTCAGTTCACGTGGGCATTGCCGCAGAATATTGTCGGCGGCATAGGCTTTCTGGTTTTGAGAAAAAAGTATAAGCATGAGCGTTTTCACTATGATTTCGTTACATATGTTCCGCATGACAACTTCGGCGGCGTGTCGCTCGGCATATTCATCTTTATGAATCCCGACCGCCCTGCGGAGAGAGTTCACGATACACGCATCCACGAGTACGGCCACACTATCCAGTCGCTTTTGCTCGGCCCTGTCTGGGCGTTTGTGATAGCTATCCCCTCAATGATTTGGTGCAATGCGCCCAGATTCGTCAAGATGCGTAAGGAGGACGGTGTATCATATTATAAGCTGTACTGCGAGGGATGGGCGAACCTCTGGGGCAGAGCGTGGAGCCGTGAGAACTTCATAAGCGAGGAGTTCAAGACTACCGCTTATTACGGCAAGCCCATTGAACCCGTTGACTTCAGCAAGAAATAATTACGCAAAAACCGGAGGCATTATGGACGGATATGATGCTTTTTCCGCAGGCGTTGAGCCGGGCGGATTACGCAGCAGCAATGAAATAAAGATTCTCATAGCTTTTCTGCTCAAGAATACCGAGTACAGACTTTCTCGCCGTCAGCTCATGGCGGTTATTCAGCAGGAGGGTCTGGCAAACTATTTTGAGGCAAGTCAGGCGCTTGAAAGTCTTATTGAGGGCGGCAGTGTTGAGGTGCGAGAGGGTGAGAACGAGGAGGTTCTTGTTGTCACCCGAGCCGGCAGTATGGCGGCGGACATTGAGGATGAGCTGCCTATAACTGTGCGTGACAAGGCACTTAATACGGCAAATGAGCTGTTGACGCAGGAGCGCAGAATGAAAGAGACTCCCGTTGAAATAATCGAGCTTGAAAACGGCTGTAATGTCAAATTCACTTTCAATGACCTTATGACGCTGACACTCTATGTCGCTGATATGGAGCAGGCTCAAAGTGTCAAAGAAAAGCTGCTTGCCGACCCCGTGAGCCTCTATTCGGCGGTCATCTCACAACTGATGTAATAATTTAAGCACCCGAGTAAAAAATTTATTCGGGTGCTTTTTAAAATTATTGTCAAATAAAGCGGAGCTATGATATAATACAGAAAAAGAGGAGAGGTGTTTTCGATGAAACGTGTCTTGTCGGTAATACTGGTGATTGTTATGGCGTTTACTCTTATGATGAGCGTATCGGCACAGGAGACAGCGGGACTGTCTGAGCTTAAAGCGTTGGGCATTGATACCTCGAACCCGATAAATGTCGGTGATGTGGTTATCCGTGATCCGTTCGTGCTTGTGCATGACGGTACATATTATATGTACGGCACGGGTGCGACTACCGTTGCTTGCGGCTATGGATGCTATGTCAGCCGTGATCTCGAAACATGGTACGGCCCGGTCGATGTCTTTGTTGCGGATGCGGATTTTGACGGTGTGAACTGCTTTTGGGCACCCGAGTGCCATTATTACAACGGGAATTTCTATCTCTTTGCATCATATGGCAGCAAAACAACAGGGCACAGGGGAACTTCCGTGTTTCGTTCGAGCAGTCCGCTCGGCCCATTTGAGGAGATAAGCAACGGACATATAACACCCCATGATTGGGACAGTATCGACGGTACGCTCTATGTCGAAAATGGCGTTCCGTATATGGTGTTCGTCCATGAATGGACCAGTATGCCCGACGGTGTAGGAGATATTTCTTATGCACAGATGAGTGCAGATCTCACCCGATTTGTCACTCTGCCCGAGACAATATTCCGTGCGGATGATTGTTGCTGGGCGAGCGATATCACGGACGGCCCGTTTCTCTACAAAACACAAAAGGGTACTCTGCTTATGCTCTGGTCAACAGGCTGTTCGGGCAGAGGTTATTCGGTAGGCTCGCTGTTCTCCCTGAGCGGCAATCTTCAGGGCAAGTGGCGCTTCAATTTAAGCCCGTTTTATTCAAAGAATAACGCTTATGAACAGGACGGCGGCCACGCTATGGTATTCACCGCAACGGACGGCAGACTTTTCATGACAATTCATTCGCCCAACGGCGGATCACCGGCGCACCCCGTGTTTATAGAGCTTGAGGAAAAAGACGGTATGCTTTTGAAGAAAGATAAGTATGAAAAACACTCGTATATATCTCAAAAGCTCGACCAAACCTTTGCCGGAATTTTTGATTGGATAAAGAAGCAGTTGTTCCAAAAGATGCCTCTTTGACAGCATAGGAGAAAATATGGATATAATGACATTTAAATGCCCGAATTGCGGCGGAAATGTACTTTTTAACAGCGAGAACGGCAGCTTTCAGTGCGAGAGCTGTGACACGAAGTTCACCCGTGAACAGCTTGAGGAATATGAGCAGACCCTTGAGGCGACCAAGGGCGAATCCAAGCAGGCGTGGCACACAGACGAAGAGCGTGAGCAGATGACGATAGGCAGTGTTGCTTATATCTGCGACTTTTGCGGTGCCGAAATAGTCGGTGACAGCACCACAGCCGCAACCGAGTGTGTCTATTGCGGTAGCCCGATAATTATGAAAAGCAGGCTTTCCGGTATGGATAAGCCCGACAGTGTTATTCCTTTCAAGCTCCAAAAGGATGATGCAAAGGCGGCACTCAAGAATTTTTATAAGGGTAAGCGACTGCTCCCCAACGAGTTTGTCGCAGAGAACAGAATAGAAAAAATCAGCAGCGTATATGTTCCGTTTTGGCTGTTCGATTGCGATGTCAATGCGAACATACGCTATGAGGCCACACGCAAACGCACCTGGAGCGATTCGAGGTATATTTACACCAAGGTTTCCCATTATTCCGTCCTGCGAGGCGGCGATTTGAGCTTTGAGCGTATACCTGCCGATGCCTCGTCAAAGATGGAAGATCGCTTCATGGATGCCATAGAGCCGTTTGATTATTCCGAGATGAAGGATTTCACTCCCGGCTATCTCTCGGGTTATCTTGCGGATAAATACGATGTCACGGCGGCGGATTGCGAGGAGCGTATAACCGAGCGTGTCAACACGAGCACCCGTGAGATGTTCAGAAGCACTGTCAACAGTTATGACACTGTTTCGCTCAAGGATGAGAGCATAAATGTCGAGAGCGGCAAGGCAAAATATGTTATGTTCCCCGTTTGGATGCTCAGTACAAAGTACAAGGGCAAGCCCTACACCTTCGCTATGAACGGTCAGACGGGCAAACTTGTCGGTGAGCTGCCGGTTGATAAGAAGAAGTATTGGTCGTGGCTGCTCGGCATAGCCGCCGGTATAGTGGCAGTCGGTCAGCTCATAGTGTTCTTTTTATAAGGGGGTGCGGTGATGAAAAAGATTATTTCAGCCGCACTTGCGGCAGCACTTATTCTAGCCCTTTGCGTTACTGCGTTTGCGGTGCCGAGCTCGGATGGCAGACGGGTCAACGACCTTGCGGATCTTCTGACCGACTATGAAGAAATAACGTTGACAACCAAGATAAATCAGATATTCTTTGAATATAATTACGAGGTGCATATCCTCACGGTCGATTCGACCGACGGGAGCAATATTTCGACCTATGCCAATGACTATTACGACCAAAACGGCATCGGCTACGGCGACAGCCATGACGGAATGTTGTTTGTCATATCGATGGATACGAGAGAATATTGGACTTCAACTACCGGAGTCGGAATAGATGTTTTCAACGATGCTGTTATAGATTATCTCGGGAATCGCGTTGTATATTATTTGAAAAACGGCGATTATTACGGCGCATTCAATACCTATCTCGGAGAAGTTGAGCAGTATTTATATGAGTATGAAAACGGCATCACCGGCGAGTATTACGATGAATATTACGGCAACTCCGATTATGATTATGATTACAACCGCTCCGAGAGCACGCCGACCGTTTCGGACTACATAAAGCGTGAAATAGTTCTCGTGGCAGTAGCTCTCATTATCGGCTTTATTGTCGTTACCTCCATGAAAAGGAAGATGAACACGGCTGTCAAGCAGACGAGGGCAGGCAACTACCTCAAGAAGGACAGCTTCAGGATAACGCAGGGCAAAGAGGTTTTCCTCTATGACACCGTTTCCAAGGTTAAAAAGCCGGAGGACAATGACAATTCACGTTCCTCGGGCGGCTTTGGCGGCAGTTCAAGACCGTCGGGCGGCGGTGGCTTTTCGGGCGGCAGCAGTACGCACACAAGCTCGAGCGGCGTATCGCACGGCGGTGGCGGCGGCAGGTTCTAAAGCGGAGAGAAGCGTATGAGAAAAACAAAGCGACACTCCGGCTTCTTCCTGAGCCTGCTTATCAATATACTTCTCAATCCCGAGGGCTTCATTCCGGCGGCGATTTTGGTTGTTATGCACTTTTGGAAGGAATGGTCTGTTTGGTGGGCGGTTCTTGCGGCAGGTGTGTGGATACTGTGGTTGACGGTGCGCATGCTTCTGCTCGGTTGGGTGACAAAATGCTCCAACACGCCCGACCCACCCAGAGAAAACAAAAACCCGTACTCATCGGGAAAATATAACAGTAAAAAATAAAGTTTTTTGAAAGGAGTTCTTTTATATGGGACTTATTAAAGCGTTGAGCGGTGCAACAGGCAGCACATTGGGCGATCAGTGGAAAGAATTTTTCTATTGCGATTCGCTTCCGAATGATGTGCTTGTCAGAAAGGGACAGAAGCGTACAAGCGGCCGTTCTTCTAACACAAAAGGCAGTGAAAATGTTATAACAAGCGGTTCGGGCATAGCCGTTGCAGACGGTCAGTGCATGATAATTGTTGAGCAGGGCAAGGTCGTTGAGGTCTGCGCCGAGCCGGGCGAGTTTACATATGATGCTTCCACCGAGCCTTCGATTTTCTCCGGCAAGCTCGGAGAGGGCATCAAGAATACCTTTAAGACTATCGGCAAGCGTTTCACCTACGGCGGTGAGACCCCGAAGGATCAGCGTGTCTATTATTTCAACACAAAAGAGATTCTTGACAACAAGTTCGGCACCCCCAATCCGCTGATGTTTGAGGTTGTCAATAAGCGTATCAACATGAGTAGAACCGTTCAGGTTCGTTTCAACGGCATTTATTCATATGTCATCTCCGATCCGCTTCTGTTCTATACCAGAATTTGCGGCAATGTCGAAGAGGATTACACAAGAGATCAGATTGACCCTCAGCTCAAGGTGGAGTTCATCGATGCACTTCAGCCGGCACTCGGTATGCTCTCCGAGGAGGAGCTCAGACCTGCACAGCTTCCCGCAAAAGCAAATGAGCTTAAGGAAGCGATGAACAATGCCCTCGCTCAGGAGTGGCTCGAGAACAGAGGTATCTCCGTTGGCAAGATTGCCCTCAACCCCATAACCCTCACCGACGAGGATATGAAGAAGATAAACGAGATGGAGGATGCCGCTTCTATGGGCTCCAACCCGTTTATGATGGCAGGCAGAATGACCACCGCAACGGCAAACGCAATGGAGACGGCCGCAGGCAACACCGCAGGTGCGATGACCGGCTTCATGGGTATGGGCATGGTCGGAGGCATGGGCGGCAATATGCCCACAGGCGGCCAGGGCGGCTTCGGTGCGGCTCAGAGTATGTATAATATGGGTGCACAGCAGACTCAGCAGGCACAGCAGCCTCAGGGTGGCTGGACTTGCGAATGTGGTGCAGTTAACAGCGGCAAGTTCTGTTCTGAGTGCGGCAAACCCAATCCCTCGGGTGAGTGGAAGTGCGAGTGCGGCGCAGTGAATAAGGGCAAGTTCTGCTCTGAGTGCGGAAAGCCCAGATCGTAAAAGCTGTGATATAAAATGAACATGCCTCTCTGTGAATTTTCACAGAGAGGCAATTTTTTTATTCGGTTTTACTCAGCTTTTTTTCCTTTTTGTCGGCTCAAATATGGAAATCGCCGTCATGATTATCAACACTATATTGGTTATCAGTCCCGAGTACGACTTGACGAATATTGCGTAGACAAACCAAACGACATCGCTTGCGATTCCTGCGGCTCTGATAACATTCTTGTTGGACTGGAAAAACGGCAACATTCCGATGAGTGATGCGGCTATTGAAATCAGACTCATCGGTGATTCGTAGGTGAGAAATGCCACTGCAGCGTAGCCTGTGAGAATCGGAATTGCGGTGATGAGCTTGTTCCAATTGTATTTGTCTCTGAAATAGAAGAGAACTACCGTGAAAAACTGAACCAGATTGCACATTGCACCCGATTTTGCACCAATCAGCGTGTAGTGCGTGAAGAAAAAGGCAAATGCGGCTATTTGCCAGAAAATTATGCGCTTTTTATCCTTTTGATAAAAGCTCAGTCCCAGCGTGATGAGTGCGCCGAAGCCGATAGCCTGAGAAAAAATTTCCAAATCTTATCTCCTTATTCGAGATTTACCGAGTAATCCTCCTTGACGGTTGAGAGAACAACGAGAGTTTTTGTCAGCGATACGCCGCCGGCACTCTTTATCTCGTTGAGCAGGGATTCAAGTCCCTGCGTTGACTCAGTGTTGACTTTTAAAAGGAAGTCAAAGTCTCCCGTTATGTAGTGACACTCGGTTATTTGCTTGTGGGTCTTGACAAATTCGTTGAAGTTGTTGTTGTACTTCGGGTGTTCCATGCTCACCGAGATGAATGCGGTGATGTCCATGCCGAGCTTTTTACTGTCGAGCACAACGGTGTACTGCTTGATGATACCGTTTGCCTCAAGCTTTTTGATTCGCTCGATTACTGCGGAAACCGACATATTGACCTGAGCGCCGATTACCGAAGCGTTCTCTCTTGCGTTTTTCTTGAGACATTCGATTATTTTGATGTCAATCTTGTCCATTTTTCTTCAACCCCTATACTGACTTCGTAGTAATTTATTGTGGTATATTTTACCATGGCGTACAGTAAAAAGTAAAGAAAAAGTTTGAATTTCTGAAAAATTTGTCTTTTTAAGCCGCTTTATCGGCAAAAACCGAAATTATTATCTACGCTCGGCGGCACAAAAAGCTCTGAGTGCATCGAGGTTCCTATCGGCACAGCTCACGCCCTCGTTGTATAGCTTCTCGAGGGATTCGAGATTCCTTGTGAGCGTATTTACTCCATAGCAGTCCTCCGGGGCGAGGATAAGCACCTTTCCCTGCTTTTCAAGCTCGAGAGCCTCTTCAAGCTGGCGGTTGTAAACCTCGTGGCGAATCGAAATTGCCTTGAAGACCTCTGGATATTTTTTGAGTGCCGCTTTCATTATCGGCAGAAGCTTTTGTTTTGACTTGCGGTATTCCTTGGGTCTTGAAATGACAACAACAACCTTGTCGCAGCCCATTTCAAAAGCTTTTTTAAACGGTATCGGATCGGACAGTCCGCCGTCGAAGTAGTCGTGTCCGTCAATGTTTATCGGCTTGCATGCAATAGGAATACAGCACGAGGCTTTTATTGGAGTCAAATCGTTTTTGCCGAATGTGCTTTTGCCAAAGTATACGGTTTTTCCGCTTTCTGCAAGTGTGGTCACGGCAACAAAATCGGTGGCAGTGGTGAAGAATGTGTCAAAGTCCATTGGATCCTCGCCGCCCTCGGTCGAAAGGGTGGAGTATATATAATCAAGTCCTACATATGAGCCGGTTTTTATCAAATTTCCGAACCCCATGTATTCCTTACGCATGGTGTAGTTTAAATAAAAACGCTTTAATCTGCCGTCGTTTTGCGAGGTGTACGAGATTAGATTCGCACTGCCGGCCGAAACACCTATGCACAGGTCGAAATTCACGCCTGTTTCAAGAAATCGGTCGCAAAGTCCTGCCGAGAAAGCTCCTCGCAGACCGCCGCCGACATCAACTATGCCTGTCATTTGATTCCCTCCGTGGAACATATTAACCTCTGTATTATATCACAGCGTTTCGGGTTAGTAAACAGCCGACGCACTCGGCGCCGGCTGAATCGATTTACTTTATCGGGACTATTACGAAGCTGTATTTCAGCTCCTTGCGTCCATCTAAGAGATATTGGTCAAGAACCTGCGGGCCGCAGCTTCCCGAGCCAGTGCCTCTTACAAATCCGTCGATGCACAATGCTGTGGTATGCTCCGAGTGGAGATCCTCACGGTGCATAGAACGCTGTAAAAGCTCCTGTGAGAAATGTCTGGCAGTAAAACTCAGGTCACGGTCGGGGTTGCATATCATAATGCCGTCCCCGTCCTTGTCTGTCACCTTTATGCGCCTTACGCCCGAGCGCACGCCGTAATCCTGCGGCTTGATGTAAATTTCATCCATCTCATCAACAGTCGTGCTGAAAAGACCGAAGGCGGAGTGCTCTCTGAAATCTGTGGTGTTCTCATCGGGGCCGTAGCCGAGATATTCGACATTCTCGAAATTCTCGGGCATTTCAAGCATAAGACCGAAACGGGGGAGGACTGCGAATGACTTCATCTCCTTTTTGGAGTTGAGCGTTGCGTCAACCTTTATGCTTCCAGATGCATCAATGCTGTAGACTATCTGAGCCTTGGCGATGATGCCTTTCTTTGAGCGAAGCTTGAGCTCTGAGGTTATAACCGCACTGTTTTTGCCGCAAGTGAGAGTGACGGCGGCGGGCTCGGTTTTAACTTCATCGAAGCCGGAGTTTTTCCATTGCTCGATTATCGGCCTGTCATTGTCAAGCATTGCACGGAAAATATTCGGCGTCAGTCCCTTGTGAGCGGCAGGCGATTGGTTGATAAGCTCCTTGCCGCCGACCTTGTATGAGCTGAGCTCGCCCGATTTGCGATCAAAGGTCATCGCTCCGCCGTCGAAGCTTACGGTGATAATGCCGTTCTCGTCCGAGCAAGCGAGTGTGCCGCCGCAGGGAAGAGGCTCATCCTTGTGCAAATCGTTTATGATGACCTGCTCTTTTGCAATCAGGTTGTCACCGTCAAAGTAATCAAAGTTCATTCGGCAGTCGCAGTTCTTGTGGGCGGCAATGTCGAATTTTATCTCTTTTGACTCGCACGGGGCGATGTCGAGGGTGAATTGCTCGCTCTCGCCGCACTTTACGCCGTCAATTATGAGTGAACGGTATACGGTTATATAATCGCTGTTTCTAAATCTGTTTGTGTTGGTGAAAACGAAGCCGCCGTTTTCGGAAAGCTTTGCTCTTATCGGGCGATAGACAGCCTTCATCTCAAGTGCACCGCTCGAGGGAGTGCGGTCGGGTCGAACAAGACCGTCAACGCAGAAGTTGCCGTCGTGCTTTTTCTCGCCGTGGTCGCCGCCGTATGTGTATTCATATGGGCCGTCTGCGTGATATATCGCATGATCTGCCCATTCCCAAATGCAGCCGCCCATGAGGTTGTCGTATTTATAGAACAGCTCCCAATACTCCTCCAAAGCACCGGGGCCGAAGCCCATTGCGTGTGCGTATTCGCACAGGAAATACGGCTTTGTCTGATACCATTTACCGCTTTGAGTTCCCATGCCGACACGTTCGACCTGTGCGTGAGTAGGATACATATCGGAAACGACATCATAGGCCCTTCTCGGCGTGCGGATAACACCCTCGTAGTGTACTGGAATATCCGGACACTTCTCGTGCAAGAAATCGTAGCACGCATCCTGACAGCACCAGCCGCCTGCCTCGTTGCCGAGCGACCACATGGTAACGCAGGGATGACTGCGGTCACGGTAATACATACGCTTAACTCTGTCAAGGTATCTCGGGATCCATTTCGGGTCGTTGCTGATGTAATCGAAGTTGCTGAACGGCTCATATATAACGCCGTGAGTCTCAATGTCCGCCTCGTCAACTATGTATATGCCGTACATATCCGCAAGTGCGATAAGATACGGGTCGGGGGGATAGTGAGAGGTGCGTATTGCGTTGCCGTTGAACTCCTTTATGAGTCGAACATCCTGCTCGTAATCATCATAGGTCATCACGTAGCCGGTCTTTGCATTTGTATCGTGATGATTGACACCCTTGAACTTTATCACTCTGTCGTTGAAAGTGAAGGTGTTGCCCTTTATCTCAACGGTCTTAAAGCCCGTGAGATTGCGAAGGCTCATCAGCTCCTCGCCGTTCTTATGTAATGTAATATAAGCGTTATAAACTGTCGGTATCTCGGCATTCCATTCGATAACATCAAGGTCATCAAAGCCGATGTGTGTAACTCGCTCTGCTTTTGCGGTGTCGCTTGCGATTGTTTTGCCGTCCTTCTCGAGTGAGAAACTGACCTCGCATCCGCACAGCTTGCCCTCAAGCGTAACTTCGATATCGGCAGTCCATTTGCCGTCGATCTTTTTCGGATGAATGTAGTAATCGTTGATATAAACCGCAGGGAGCCTGTAGAGCAGAACGTCACGGAAAATACCGTTTTCACGGAACATATCCTGACACTCGAGAAATGTGCCTGTGCTCCATCTGTGAACCACGGCAACAAGCTCGTTCGTGCCCTCATATATGAATTCGGAAATATCAAATTCGGCGGTGTTGTGTGCGCCCTCACTGTAGCCGACATACATTCCGTTTATATATAAATCAACGCACGGAATAACTCCGAGGAAGCTTATGATATGTATATCGTCCGAGTTTGTGACCTCAAAGGTCTTGCGATAAACGCCTGCCGGCATCTCATCGGGCAGCTCGGGAATGTCAGTGTCCGTTTCGTAGGGGCAGTTGAGATACACGGGCGGCAGATATCCTGTGCGCTGCCATGTGGAGGGAATCTGAATCTTGTCAAACTCCACTTCCTGCATATTGAGTGAGTCGGGGATGAGCGAAATGTCAGTATAGAATTTAAAATCCCACTCTCCCGAGAGCAGTTCAACCAAGTCTGATTCTTTTCTCTCGTTCTTTATTGCGACCGTGCCGAGCTTGTCTTTGCTTGAAAAAGGTATAAAATACGCACGAGCCGCTCTTTTGTTGTCCTCAAAAACGCTAAAATCACGGTAGTTCGTTTTGTTTAGCTTGTACTCCATAATTAAGAGCTCCTCCTTGAAAAGTGCCGAAGCACCGTTTACAGACGAAGATATATTAACATATTTTTTGTAAATCTTCAATCGGTTTACGGCTATATTCATAAAAACTTTTTATTTTTACCCATTTGATATACCGTTTTTGCACAAAATGTGGTATGCTGATAGCAAGCAAACGGCAAATTTAAAGGAGCGTAGAATATGCAACAGTTGGATATTAAAAGCTATGACCTGACACCGATACACTGTTATCTCTGGGATGATGTGGAAGCTCCCAAGGGCGTGGTGCAAATTTCGCACGGTATGTGCGAGTATGCCGGCAGGTATGACGAATGGGCAAGACAGTTAAATGCTCGAGGCTACATAGTCTTTGCCGACGATCACCGTGCCCACGGTAATACTGAGACTGATGAAAACCGTGGCAGACACCCCGGGGATATAGAGCGTAAAACCGTAAAGGATCTTGTTTTCTTCTATAATTGGTTAAAGGATCGCTATAGTTTGCCGCAGGTGCTTATGGGTCATAGCTATGGCAGCTTTCTTGCACAGGACTTTCTTCAACAGGGTACGGATGTCAAGGCGGTTGCACTTTGCGGAACTGCGGATATGAACGGTGCACAGGCGGCACTTGCGCTTCTCTGGCCGCTCGAGCTCTTTGCCAAGAACTGGTGCCCGAAGTTTGTGAATCCTGTCAGTGATATTATTTTTGATGCACGCTATAAGGGCGAGAAGGGGCCAGCTCAGTGGGTGACGAGCGATACCGCACGCCGTCAGGTGTTTATTGATGACCCTATGGCAGGTATAGATATAAGCGTCAATTTCGATTGGAATATGATAAAAGCATTCGGCCGCATATATAAAAAGAAAAACATCGCAAAGATAAGACCCGATGTCCACATAGGAATATTCAGCGGTGATATGGATCCGATAGGCGGCACAAAATCCTCAAGGGCGAAAAAGCTTCTGCGACGATATGAAAAAGCAGGACTCAACGCACGTATACATATATATAAGGATGCACGCCACGAATTGCACAATGAAAAGTGCCGCAATGAGTATTTTGAGGATCTTGTGAAGTTCTTTGACACTGCCGTAATGCAGGAGCAGGCACAGAATTGTTGATATACAAGGCTTTCCGTCGAAAGAGTGCTCGGCTGAAGTAAAACTTTCAAAAAAATCGGAAAATTTTAAAAATTAGTGTTGACAAGACCGTTTGAATGTGTTATTATAGTCGAGCACTTGAGCGAGGGGGCGAACGAAAGGGAGCCTACGGAGCGAAAA
>CAYLQT010000018.1:0-28657 GCA_964386035.1 uncultured Clostridium sp.
AGCACGACAGACTCTGACTCTGTTTGTTGGGGTTCGAATCCCTATTCCCCAGCCAGAAAAAGCACTTGCGTTGCAAGTGCTTTTTGCTTTTATCTGCGTGTTTTGTGAAAACGGTTTATGTTAAAGCATTTCTTGCGGTTGTAGCATTGATCGATGAGGTGCTTTTAAAGGAGGATATCAGGTGGAATTGTTGAAAAAGCTCTCTTACCTTGAAGAGCCACAGGTCAAAAGAATTGTGGACAGCGAAAAATTGAAGCCGATTAAGATTGCTGCATTGGTGTCCTTTGTGATAATGGTAGTGGCACAGGTGCTGCTCGTGATATTCTTTGACGGCGAACAGACGAGCGACAGCCTTATATATTGCGAATGGGCAAGAAATCTTGTGGCAAAGGGCACATGGTATCCTTCGGTCTATAATATTTATTCGTCAAGCTATCTGGCTGCAAACGGATTGATAAACCTTCTTGTACTTGTTTTCAGATTTACGGATAATCTCAGAGTTATATATGCTATTAATATCATGCTGGTTCAGCTTATGCTCTGGTCATACGTGTATATTATTAAGAAGTCTCCGGGTAATGTAACTGCTCACTACTGGTTTATTATACTGTTCTGTCTGTTAAACACTTTTTTGGAGCGAAGTGGTTTTGTCAGGATGGAAATCCCTTTCACTGCTCTTGCAGCTTTCGTCATGGCACTTTTGTACAGCGAAAAGAAATATAATTATATATTTGCCGGTATAGTTATTGCACTTGCCAACTGGATACGCCCTTTGGGTCTGCCGTTGCTTGTTGCGGCGGTGCTGGCGTTTTATGCTTCCGCATTTGGCTTTTGTGGTGCTGGCAACAGGTATAACCGTTGTGGTGGTTGGCGGAGCAAGATACCATTTTTCGTTTCTCCCGATATTTATGATTTATGGTGCATTGTTTTTACAGAAAAAACAACTGCTGTTGGTGAGGATAAAATATGACTGCAGTGATTTTTGACATGGATGGGCTGATGTTCGACACGGAGCGTCTCGCAATAGCGGCGTGGGACTATGCCGGTGAAAAAATGGGTCTTGGCAAGGCAGGCTATATGGTGATGAAAACGCTCGGCGTGACAGCAGAGCGTGCTGATGAGATATGGCGTGAGGAGTTCGGTGAGGATACTGACACCGCCGCTATGCGCCGATACAGTAAGGAGTTTACGGATGACTTTTATCTTCACAACAAAGTGCCTGTAAAATACGGACTGTATGAGCTGCTCGATTGGCTTAAATCTGCAGGAATAAAGACAGCGGTTGCATCGTCCTCGACTCGTGTGGCGGTTGAACGCAATCTCAAAAGTGCCGAAATTCTCGATAAATTCGATGTCGTTATCAGCGGCGAAATGGCGGCACATTCAAAGCCTGCACCGGATATTTATCTCAAGGCGTGTGAAACTCTCGGTGAGTCACCGTGCGACTGTGTTGCACTCGAGGATTCACGAAACGGACTTCATTCGGCGGCTCGTGCCGGATGTCGGGTGATAATGGTGCCAGACCTTTGGCAGGCAGATGCCGAGACCGAGGAGATAATTTGGAAAAAATTTGAAAATCTTCTTGCAGTCAGAGATTTTTTGAAAAATTTGCCGTAAAATTTTCAGTCGGCCTTTGCGAATAGTCGAAGCTTTAAAAGCAATACTAATCGCAAAGGAGTGAGAAGATGATTGACAGAATATCGCTTATCTTAGTAATCATAGGCGCAGTTAACTGGGGCAGCATAGGCCTGTTTAAGTTTGACATAGTTGCGTGGATATGCGGCGGTCAGGGTTCGATAGTCGCAAGAATCATATATACCCTCGTAGCACTTGCAGGTATATGGTGCATCTCGCTGTTTTTCAGAGAGAACACGTTGCTCGAGAGCGAAGGACAGCAGGGAACAAAGTAAGACGGAATTTAAAATTTCAGCGGCGGCAGGGAGAGCATTGCGACTTTCTGCCGTTGCTTCGTTATAATAGACGGTGAAAATAAAAAAATCAAAGCTTTTTAGAGGAAAAACGGGATTTTTTGCGTATATATTTATGAAAGAGGTGAGAAACGGTGAGACTCAGCGACAGTTTCCTTGAGCAGTTGAGAATGAATACGGATATCGAGAGCGTGATTTCGCCCTATGTCAACCTGCGCCGCAGGGGCAAAAACCTTGTCGGTCTGTGTCCTTTTCATAATGAAAAAACGCCGTCTTTCACTGTCTATCCCGAGAATGGCAGTTTTTATTGCTTCGGCTGCGGAGTCGGCGGAGATGTGATAACCTTTGTCCGCCGAATGGAAAATCTCGATTATATGGAAGCAGTCAAACAGCTTGCGGACAGAGCCGGTATGGCGTTGCCCGAGGACGGATATGACGATTCACTTGCCAAAAAACGCACTGCCGTGCTGTCTGCAAACCGTGCGGCGGCGAAGTTTTTCCACTCGCAGCTTTTTACTCCGCAGGGGAGGCAGGCACTCGATTATTTCCTCGGCAGAGGACTCAGTATGGAGACTATTCGCCATTTCGGTCTCGGCTTTGCGCCCGATGATTGGCGAGCCTTGAAAAATCATCTCAACAGTCAGGGCTTTGATGATGTTCTGCTTGAGAGTGCGAACCTTGTTCGCCGCAGTGACAAAAATTCAAAGGTGTCGTATTACGACAATTTCCGCAACCGTGCCATGTTCCCGATAATCGACCCGAGGGGCAATGTCATAGCGTTCGGCGGCAGAGTTTTGGATGACTCGAAGCCGAAATACATAAATACTTCCGATACACTTGTATACAAGAAAAGCAACGGTGTTTTTGCCCTGAATTTTGCCAAGAACGGCAATGACGGCAAGCTGATTATCGCAGAGGGATATATGGATGTTATTTCTCTGCATCAGGCAGGCTTTACGAATGCGGTTGCGTGTCTCGGTACGGCGCTGACCAAGGAGCAGGCGAACCTGCTTTCACGCTATGCAAATGAAATCATTCTCTCTTATGATGCCGATGAGGCAGGGCAGAAGGCGACCGCCCGTGCGCTGTCGATATTCGGCACCACGGGTATGGAGATAAAGGTTTTGCGCTTGACCGGCGGCAAAGATCCCGATGAGATAATCAAAAAATACGGTGCACAGCGTTTCCGTGATATAATAGAGGGTGCGGCGAACGATACGGAATATCGGCTCTTGAATGCACGAAAGGGCATAGACCTCACGAGCGATGACGGTAAGGTTAAATACCTCTCTGCCGCAGCGGATGTGCTTGCCGAGATAGGCAGTCCGGTCGAGGTGGATGTCTATGCTTCACGCCTTGCCAACGAGCTCGGAGTGGACAAGCTTGCGATTCAGTCGCAGGTGAAGTATAAGCGTGAGGGCTTGCAAAAGCGCCGCAAGGCACAGCGTGAGCAGGAACAGCAGAGAATGTTGTTGAACGGGCAGAATACCCGAAATCCCGAGCGTGCATCGCATCTGCGTGCGGCGAAGGCGGAGGAAATGCTCATAGCCTCACTGATGCGTAACCCCGATTTTTATAATAAGTTGAAGGATGGGCTTTCGGCAGACTATTTTGTGACCTCGCTGAATAAGCGAATATTTTCGGTCATACTTTCACGCCTTGTGGAGGGCGGCAACACTGAGCCGTATTTCCTCTCATCCGAGTTTACACCCGATGAAATGGCTGAGGTAGAGCGTATATTCAGAAGCTCGGCACAGCTCAGCAACACCCCGGAGGAATGTGCCGACTGCATAAAAATACTAAAAGAGGAAAAAAATAAGCCGGAGACGATAAGAGCCTCCGAACTTAGCGATGAAGAATTCGCAAAGCTGTTTAGACCGCAATAAGGTCTTTGCATAAAGAAGCAGATACATAAAGAGAAGGAGACAGAATAATGGACGGCATTGAAAAGAGACCGGCTGTAAAGGCTCTTATCGAAAAAGGTAAGGTTGCCGGCAAGCTGACCACGCAGGAGATCGATACGGTCATAGTCGATATGGATCTTGATATTGAGGATCTTGATAAGCTCTATGAATCTATCGAAGCACAGAATATTGAGATAATTGATGACCTGTCACTGCTTGATGTGGATGATGTCAACTTTGATCTCGGAGAGACACCCAAGTCCAATGTTGACACAGCGACAGTTACCGATGACAAGAATATCACAATCGACGACCCCGTTAAGGTTTATCTCAAGGAGATAGGTAAGGTTCCGCTGCTTACTCCCGAGGAGGAGATAGAGCTTGCGATAAGAATAGGCGACAATGACCCTGCGGCAAAACGCAGACTGACCGAGGCAAACCTCAGACTTGTTGTCAGCATTGCAAAGCGCTATGTCGGCAGAGGAATGCAGTTTCTCGACCTTATTCAGGAGGGCAATCTCGGACTTATAAAGGCTGTTGATAAGTTCGATTATACAAAGGGCTTCAAGTTTTCTACCTATGCCACATGGTGGATAAGACAGGCTATCACCCGTGCTATAGCAGATCAGGCAAGGACGATAAGAATCCCCGTGCATATGGTTGAGACCATAAACAAGGTCAAAAAGACCAACAGCCAGCTTCTCCACAAGAACGGCAGAGACCCCTCGGCTGAGGAGATAGCGGAAGTTCTCGATATGCCCGTGGATAAGGTTCGTGAGATAATGCGAGTGGCACAGGAGCCGGTCTCTCTCGAGACCCCGATAGGCGAGGAGGAGGACAGCCATCTCGGTGATTTCATTCCCGATGACGATGCCCCCGCACCGGCAGATGCCGCATCTGCGACGCTTCTCAAGGAAGAACTTGCCCATGTCCTCAAGACCCTCACTCCCCGTGAGGAGAGAGTGCTCTCAATGCGTTTCGGTCTCACCGACGGCCATCCGCACACCCTTGAGGAAGTCGGCAAGGAGTTCAATGTCACTCGTGAGCGTATCCGCCAGATAGAGGCAAAGGCTCTGCGTAAGCTCCGCCACCCCACAAGAAGCAAAAAGCTCAGAGACTATGTAGAATAATTTCTATAAAACGATAAATAATAAACAAACAACCGCCGCCCTAAGAGCAATCTTGAGCGGCGGTTGTTTGTGTGTATGGGATTTTTTTACCACAGTCGATATTGCTTATGGATCCGTATTTCATGCGAAATATGGTAACGCATTACAACGCTACATGTAAAGACGAACCACCGACTATGATTTGCCGCTTCGTGCACTTTAGTCATAAACATAGTGGCTGTCTCGGTAGTTTTTTTCATCCCATTCGTCAAAGCCCTTCTGACAAGTTGAGCATAAACCCATATAACTGAGAGGCTTATTACGACCACAATTACGGCAGGTGCTTTTTCCATCTCCTCCGCTGTTGCCACAGCTACCGAAACTTGCTAATCCGACTATAATTGCAAAGATTAAGACAATTATAATGCCTGTGTTTTTCTTGCTGCTCATACTTAACACCTCTTTCCTTTTCTTTTTATATGATTGAAGCAACTGATGAAAGCCGCATCAAAACATATCATGATTATTTCAGTGCCGGAGCTTATCGCACCTAAAGTGCCGCATTTATACCCGGTCGATTCCCATCACTGTCATAATACCACATCGGTTGTCCGATAAAACGGATTCTGACATTGTAATCTCCAAAAAAACAACAACACCGCAGGCTTTTGTACCTGCGGTGTTGCCGATATGTTCATCTTAAAAGATTTTTATAGCTGATTTCCGCTGAACCTTTAATACCGAGCGGACGGTTGAGCATCAGTGTTGCCGATACACCGCCGTAACACGGGCGGTCTATCCTGTAGTCTGTTATCTCAGCACGGGTGCCGTTTAGGACTATAGCGGTGTATGAGGCTATTTCGTCCTCAAGCTCGCCCAGCTCGTTTGCCTCCCATTCGGCACAGCTTAATATAAGCGTTATGCCTCGAGGGGTGATGTGTTGTATTGCCGTCATTTCATCGCCTTCTTGAAGTGCAGCTCACGCATACTATCTACCTCGTCGCAGATGGGCTTTTGGTTACAAGAGGCGCAGTCAAATTGCAGATTGTTCATCACCTGATTGAGCGCCTCTGTGACAGCTCTGTTTTTCTCGGCAGTCTCACTTATCGCCTGATAGTCTACCTGTCATCTGTGATGAAATATACCGTTGCACCCTTGACCTCGGGGATAGCTTTGAATTTGTCTATCATCAGATTGCCGATTTCCTCGAAGCTTATACCGCTTTTGAGAGCCTTTTTGGATGCTCGCACGCCCTCCTTGTATGATGCGGAGGAGGAACGAATCATATAGCCGTCGGGGAAGCAGTGGTATTTCACATACTCAATCTTTTTGATAAGGTCGTATGCGGCTTGCTTGTCTGCACAGTCGTCAACCGAGACAACTGCAATTCGTGCAAATTTGCAGTCTGATTTGATTTGCGAGAGCGGTTCGCCTACTGTGATTGTGTTGTATCCTATATCTTTCGATGTCACAAGGCAAAAGCCCGTGCCGTTGACAGACCTACTGCAGGGTCAGCGTCTATTGCGAGAATTTTCTTGTCAGGAAATCTTTCAACAAGAAGCGTCACGATTGCGGCGGAAACAGAAGCTTTCCCTACGCCACCCTTGCCCGACAGAGCAATGATGGTTGCATTGTTATCCATACAAACTCTCCTAATATATAATGTAATTATATTGTAACAAACTGCACCTTGTCTTTTTCAATATAAAAAACACTTTATTTCGCCGTGAAGACAAAAATCGGGCGTACACAAAACTTTTTGAAGAAAAAGTGAAAAAAATTGAAAATAGGTCTTGACATAAGACGAAATTTATAGTATATTAGTCTGCGTCGTCGGACGAAAGACCGACCGACCTGGGAGCATAGCTCAGCTGGGAGAGCACTTGCCTTACAAGCAAGGGGTCACAGGTTCGAGCCCTGTTGTTCCCACCAATGGCCCGGTAGCTCAGTTGGTTAGAGCGCTAGCCTGTCACGCTAGAGGTCGACGGTTCGAGACCGTTCCGGGTCGCCATTTTGCCGAAATCCGGCTTTGCCGGTTTTCATATATTTGCCTCTGTAGCTCAGTTGGTAGAGCAGCGGACTGAAAATCCGCGTGTCGCTGGTTCGATTCCGGCCGGAGGCACCAACTGTGCGGATGTAGCTCATCCGGTAGAGCGCCACCTTGCCAAGGTGGAGGTAGCGAGTTCGAGCCTCGTCATCCGCTCCATCTCTGAAATGCCAATTAAATTAAGTTTTAATTGGCATTTTTTCAACAGAGCCGCATAGAATTGAATACGGCGCCATAGCCAAGTGGTAAGGCAGAGGTCTGCAAAACCTCGATTCCCCAGTTCGAGTCTGGGTGGCGCCTCCAAAAAATTCCGTTCACGAATGTGGACGGAATTTTTTACTTATTCACTAGTAACTCTTCACTATTAACTGAAAATCAGACCGCAGATGAATTTTTTGGTCATCCGCCTTTCGCTTATCTACGCATCCTCTTGCACTGCCTGAGTTTTTAACTGCATTTTCAAGTTTAACTTTTCCTTGCCATTGCCGCTCATAAATGGTATATTAAGTGTATAGAGCAGTAATAGTGCACAAAAGTGCTCAAAAAGGAGAATACATATGGAAATCATCAGAAATCTGTGGGCGGCAAATCCGCCTGCGACCTTTGCGACGATATGCCTTGCGCTGTACTTTTTCGGTATGGCAATAGTGTTCGTTTCAAAGCCGCTGAAAAATGCAGAAAGCTTTTCGATTAAGCCTGTTGACAACGCAGGAAAAACGGAAATCCGTGTCTATTACGGCGGTATTTCGTTTGCGCTCGGAGCATTTCTCATCTATCTTGCAGTCGCTACGGGAACGGCTTACCACTCGCTTATAGGCGGTATGTTCTTCGCAACGACAGTGTTTGTCACAAGAACGATCTTCCTCTTTGTCGATAAGGGCTGGAAATGCCCCTATACAAAGCTTGCGATACCTGCCGAGGGTGCGTTTGTAATTGCCCTTTGGGTCTCGTTCTTCCTTGCAAAGAAGTATATCTGATCTAATGCAGCACAGCATCTCCGTAAGGCTCGTCTTTACGGAGATGCTTTTTTATATCTCACTTCGTTTTGTTTTACAAACAGGGGGGCAAGCCTTGCGGCTGTTTGTTATCGGCATATTGGCACGAAGAAACGGCAATCAGTCGCAGAACCCTAATCACGGTCGTTATGACTTGAAAACAGGCATCCGCCTCGCTGCAAGTGCTTCGGTGAGACGGATGCTTATTGTATGAATATCAACTTTTGGCGAGTGTTATCATTCTTCCAAACTGCTCTCTTTTATGAGCTTTTCGATGTCGGTGGGAGTGAATACATATTTTTTGTCGCAGAACTGACAGCAGACCTCGGTTTTTTCGTCCTCGGTAAGGCTTTTCAGCTCGTCCTTGCCCATGCTGATCAGAGCACGGGTGACACGCTCACGGGAGCAGTCACAGCGGTATTCGGGGGCAGAGGTGTCAAGCACATCAAGCTCGAAAAGGGGGAGTACCGTGCGGCAAATAGCCTCGGGATCAAGTCCGCTGTCGAGCATCTGCGTTACCGATGCAATATCCTCTATGCCTTTTTCTACCTTGTCGATTATTGTGTCGTCGGCAGTCGGCAGAAGCTGAATTATGAATCCGCCTGCCTTGCGTATTGTGAGATCGGGATTGACGAGTACGCCAAGTGCACAAACGGTGGGAATCTGCTCACTTGTTGCAAAGTAGCTTGTTATGTCTTCTGCGATCTCACCGCTTGCTATCGGTATTTGACCGACATACGGCTCTTTGAGTCCGAGGTCTTTTATAACGGTAAGCATACCGTCTGTGCCGACAGCACCTGAAACATCCAACTTTCCCTTGCTGTTGAGCGGAAGCTCGACTACGGAATTTATCGCATAGCCCTTCACGTTTCCGTTGCTGTCCGAAACTGCGAGAACCGTACCGGCAGGGCCGTTTCCGTTGATTCTGAGCGTAACAGAGTCGTCCGCTCCCTTGAGTGCACTGCCCATGAGGCAGGCGGCAGTCATCAATCTTCCGAGAGCGGCGGAAACAACAGCCGAGGTGCCGTGAATTTCCTGCGCTCTGTTTACTATATCTGTTGTATCTGCTGCCATAACGGTCACTGTTCCGTCCTGTGAAATGCAGCGTATAAGCTTACCCATATTTATCCTCCTGTCATTTGTTACGCCTTGCAACTATTAAGGCACGCTGTGAGCTTGACTCCAATTCGTCAAAGGTCTCTCCGTCGCAAATTTTTTCAATGTCAAAGCCGGACTGCCGGAGCCACGAGGCAATGTCGTTTAGCTCGTATGCTCTTTCGCAGAAGTCCTCACTGCTTCGTTCGTATGTGCCGTCCTCGTTTTCCTCGAAAAAGTCGAGCATAATGTCAACGGTGTCGGTTTCTTCGTCAAGGCAGTTTTGCCATACGCAAAATACCTCGGGACTTTCGTATACAAACGAGTTGTTGCCGAGCACCTCACGGTGCTTGTAGACGGTGTTTACGTCAAATATGAATATTCCGTTCGGCTCTATGAATGTGCCGAGACGGTTGAAGGTCTCTTTAACATCCTCGGGGTCGGTCATGTGATTTATGCTGTCGAGCGTGCAAACTGCGGCATTCACCGTGCCGTAAAGGTCAAGTTCCTGCATCTGCTGGCATAAAAACAGAATGTTTTTGCCGCTTTCAAAGGCTCTGTTCTGCGCCTGAGACAGCATATCGGGACTTGCGTCAACGCCTATCATGTCGTATTTGTCCGCAAGCAATGCAGTGAGAGTGCCGGTTCCGCAGGCGAGGTCAAGCACAGTGCCTTTTTTAACGCCATATGAAAGCAGAAGAGCAGAAATACGCTCTGCTCTTCTCTCATATTCAACATTCTGTGTCAGCCCGTCGTAATAACGGGCGAAGAAAGAATAGTCGCTCATACTCAGTCTTTGTTTTCCTTTTCTGCGGCATCTATGCGCTCGAATATTTTCTCGTATCCGTCGCAACCGTAGTTGAGTGAGCGGTTAACTCGGCTTATGGTGGCGGTGCTTGCGCCTGTCTTGTTGACTATCTCATTGTAAACCTGTTTGTCACTGAGCATTTTTGCAACAACGATACGCTGTGACAGAGCCTTGAGCTCATTTACAGTGCAGAGATCTTCAAAGAAATCATAGCATTCGTCGATATTTTCAAGGGCGAGTACCGCCTTGAATAGAAAATCAACATTGCTGTCCTTTAGCTTACCGTTCATTTAGATTTTACTCCTTCTGACGATTTTTTTATCCGGTTGTATTTTAGCACATTAAAACCGGAAAGTAAAGCCTAAAAAATTAAAGGGTCTCTGTCTCGATTGAGTTTATGACGACCTTTTCAAGCGGTTTGTCCGAAGAATCACGCTCAACGCTTGCGATAGCATCCACAACCTCCATGCCCTCAAAAACCTGACCGAAAACTGTGTGTCTGAAATCGAGCCACGGTGTGCCGCCGACCTGCTTGTAGTCCTCAATGGATTCATCCGTGAACATATCGGGAAGACGCTCCATCTGGGGGATAAAACGCTCGTCAACAGAGGGAGCCTGAACTATGAAGAACTGGCTGCCGTTTGTGTTCGGGCCGGCGTTTGCCATGCAAAGAGCGCCCCTGAGATTGTGATAATCACGGCTGAACTCATCCTTGAAGGGTCTGCCCCAAATGCTCTCTCCGCCTGTGCCTCTGCCGAGCGGATCGCCGCCCTGGATCATGAAATCGGGGATGACACGGTGGAATATAATTCCGTCGTAGTAGCCGTTTTCGGCGTGAGTGGTGAAGTTTTCAACCGCCTTGGGAGCGGCATCGGGAAAAAGGACAACCTTGATGTCGCCCATGCTTGTTTTTATTGTGGACACGGTATCGCCTGCCTGAGGCTGTCTTAACTGCTTGCTCATTTTACTTCCTCCGTAATGTTATTTTAATTCTGGCTTGTAGAGCTTTGCGAGACCGCCCTCGCTCGTCTCTCTGTAAATTCTTGAAAGATCCTTACCGGTCTGATACATTGTCTCGATGATTAAATCAAAGGAGATTTTTCTTGTGTGTGTCAGGAAATTTGCAAGGCTGACTGCGTTTATTGCACGCATGGCGGCTACTGCGTTTCGCTCAATGCACGGAACCTGAACAAGTCCGAGTACGGGGTCGCAGGTGAGTCCGAGATGATGCTCCATGGCAACCTCTGCGGCGTATTCTATTTGGTCTATGTCCATTCCGTACAGCTCGGCAAGTGCCGCCGAAGCCATCGAGCACGCAGAACCTATCTCGGCCTGACAGCCACATTCCGCTCCGCTTATGGAGGCGTTTGTTTTTATGACGTTGCCTATGATACCTGCCGTCGCAATGGCACGGAGAATCTCATTTTCGGAGAATCCTCTTCTGTCCGCCGTGTATCTGAGCACAGCCGGAAGAACTCCGCAGGAGCCGCAGGTGGGTGCGGTGACGATCTCTCCGCAGGAGGCGTTTTCCTCGCTGACTGCGTAGGCGTATGCACAGACGAGTCTGTTCTCCCTTGTCTCGGGACTTTCGTCCATGTGTCTGCGGTCAAAGAGCGTGCGAGCCTTACGCTGGATTCCGAGGCCTCCGGGAAGCTCTCCCTCTGCGGCGATTCCTCTTTTGATGCACGAGTTCATAACGTTCCATGCGTGGTCGAGATAATGCCATATGCCCTTGCCCTCAAAACGCTCAACAAGCTCGGGAAGTCTTATGTGTTCTTTTTGGCAGTATTCTTTAATTTCTGCGAAGTTTTTGAACGGATAAACCTCGGGAGGCTCTGCATCCTTTCTACCCTCAACCTCAATAGCACCGCCGCCTACACTGCAAACTCTGCGGCTACCGATAACCTCGCCGTCTGCACCGAAGGCGAAAAAGTCGAGCGTGTTGGGGTGGGGGATATTCGAGGCCTCGAGGTCAAGCTTTATTTCGAGAACTCTCGGTGCAAAGGTCTCACGCAGCACACGGTCGGTGCCGTGTCCCGTGCCTGTCTTTGCGAGTGAACCGTAGAGAACGGCTTCGTATCTGTCGGCAGACGGGAATTCGTTTATAAACAGCTTTGCCGCAGCTTCGGGGCCCATTGTGTGCGAGCTCGAGGGGCCTCTGCCGATCCTGTATATTTCTTTAATAGACTTCATTATACATCTCCTGTGAATTTTGAAAATTTCATACATTGTAAGTATAGCATATAACTTTGATGAACTCAATAAAAATCGTTGACAAAAACAGGAGCGGTGTTATAATTTTCTCATCATATATTCGGGAGAAGCTTATGGAGTCGGTTGCAGATAACAAAAAAATACTTTCTGCGGGCAAACTGCTGTTTGTCTCGTGCTTTCTTGCGTATAGCACGGCTTACCTTTGCAGAATAAATTATACCGCCGCACTTACCGCAATAGTTGCCGATGGCGTATTTTCAAAATCTCACGCCGGACTTATCGGCACAGTCTATTTCTTCTGCTACGGAGCGGGTCAGGTTTTCAGCGGAATCCTCGGGGACAGGGTGTCGCCTTATAAGATGATAGGCACGGGACTTCTCGGGACGATACTTGCCAATATAGCGATGCCGCTCTGCTCGTCAAGCTATGTTGTCATGAGCGTCATCTGGGGCATAAACGGTATAGTTCAATCTATGCTCTGGACTCCCATACTTTATATAATGTCGAATGTTTTGCCCGACGCTCAGCGTGATAAGGCGTGTCTGTATATGGCGGCATCGTATCCGTTGGGCAGCCTGCTTTCTTACATTCTCTCTGCGACGACGATAAGGTTTGCGTCGTGGCAGTTTGCGTTCTATGCTCCGGCGGCAATAGCGTCATTGGTGCTTGTACTCTGGTGCGTGTCGTCTGCCAAAACCTCAAGAATACTCGGCAGAGGGGAGAGAGTCAAAGGGGAATCAAATGGACAGCCTCAGAAAACCATGCCCCTTGCTAAGCTCTTTGCCGTGTCCGGTGCGGCAATAATATGTATCGGCATACTTATTCAGGGCATGCTCAAGGACGGAGTTACCTCCTGGGTGCCGACCTTGATTACCGAAAAATACAGCGTATCGGCATCTTTCTCGGTGTTGCTGTCTGCGGTTTTGCCGATAATAAATCTCGGCGGCGCATGGTTTGCAACCAAGCTGTTTGAGGGCAGCTTTAGGCGAAATGAAGCCGCTGCAGCCGCATTTTGCTTTGCACTCACACTCGTTCCCCTCGTCGGACTTGTTTTTGTCGGAAAATACCATATAGCATTGTGTGTACTGTTTTTTGCAACATTTACCACATTGATAGTTGCGATAAATCATCTGTTTATTACACTCATACCCGTGAGATTTGCAAAGTACGGCAGAGCCTCGACGGTAGGCGGAATCTTCAATTCCTGCACATATATCGGCAGTGCTGTGTCAACTTATTGCTTCGGTGCAGTTTCCGAACGCCTCGGATGGACGGCGACCGTGCTGTTTTGGCTCATACTCGGGGCGGCAGGTGCGGCGGTTTGCCTTGCGTGTGTTCGTAAATATGGCAAATTCGCAAACGCAGAGAGCTGAAAATATCAGCTCGGTCAAAAATTTTGACATAAATCTCAAAAAAATT
Source organism: uncultured Clostridium sp. (assembly GCA_964386035.1). GTDB lineage: Bacteria > Bacillota > Clostridia > Oscillospirales > Acutalibacteraceae > CAG-177. Next base: position 13,520 of record CAYLQT010000018.1, read on the forward strand.
AAAATTAGGTATTGCAAAACCCGAGAACTTATGTTATTATAATGTGCGTTCGGTGAGAGCCGACAAATGGCCCGGTAGCTCAGTTGGTTAGAGCGCTAGCCTGTCACGCTAGAGGTCGACGGTTCGAGACCGTTCCGGGTCGCCACACGCTGCTATGGCTCAGGTGGCAGAGCACATCCTTGGTAAGGATGAGGTCACCAGTTCGAATCTGGTTAGCAGCTCCAAAAAATCCTGAATGCTATAGCAGTCAGGATTTTTTTACTTATTCACTGTTAACTCTTACCTTTCCCGTCCGCAAATGTGGGCGGCTTTTTTCTTTTACCCTGCCGACAATTGGACAATATAATATGTGTAGCCGTAAAAGTGCAAACCGAAAGCCGCGGCATGTTATGCAAATAAGCAACAGTGCATCTATTTACAAAACGGATAAAAGTAGTATAATTGATAATATAAGAACGCAGGTTTAGTCAGGAGGCAAACAAATTGAAACTGAATGAACCAATACCTAAAATAGATTTTGTCCTGCCAAAGGTATCCTTTGCCGAAAACGGCGAGAAGCTTGTTGACCTGGATAAGTGCAGTACAAAAATAGTTGCTTCACCGGCTTATTATCAAGACGGCATCCACGGAGCCGTGAATAGTTGCCTTGCGAGGGAGAGCGTTGCCCAAAAGCTTATTGAGGTAGCTGAAAAGCTGCCCGAGGGTTTAAAAATAAAGATTTTCGATGCGTGGCGACCGTTTGAGGTTCAAAAATTTTTGTATGATCAATATCGTATAAGCGTTAGGGCGGATAACCCGACCTTGAGCGAACCGGAAATTGACCTTGAAGCTCAGAAGTTCGTTTCATTGCCGCAAAAGGATATCTTCGACTCTCCTGTTCATTCAACGGGCGGAGCGGTGGATCTGACGCTGATAAATCAAGACGGCAGTGAGCTGAATATGGGGACAGCCTTCGATGCCTTTTCCGAGCAGTCGAATACGGCATATTATGAGTATGCGGCACTGGTCGATGATGAAGCACGGGACAATCGCAGACTGCTTTACAATCTCATGATACAAGCGGGATTTACTAATCTTCCCACCGAGTGGTGGCATTTTGACTACGGCGATAAATTCTGGGCTTATTATTCAAACAGCACAGCAATTTATACGGGCATATTTTGAGGGGTGTCGGAATGAAAAAGCAAAAAATGAAAAGGAATCTCAAGACCGCAACCATAATGCTGGCGGCGGTAACAACGGCTGTGTGGCTTGCGTTGATTATTGTTAAGTATTTTATCAGCGGAATGGAGCCTGTCGAGCTGTTCGATGACATAGTTTCAAATATTTTGGGTATACTGCCTCCTATAATTATATTCAACTTCGCTTATGAGTATGTCACAAAGGACTATATGGCGGACGAGATTTCGGAGGAGATAACCCAAACACTCATGAGCAATCCGAGCGCTCTCGATGCTTTCGACAAGGATATAAAGCGTGAATTTGTCAAGTCCACTATTTCATCTCTTGTCGGGCCTGAAAAGATAGACGCTGTCTACGGTGCAATAGAGCCGTATCTCATCTATCAGCACAACATCAGATCGGTTTTTGAATATACCATCGAGATACGGAATTATAAGCCGGAGCAAGAGAAAAATGATGTGTGGAATATCTTCGGCACCGATGAATATTATAAGGTCAAAGAAAAATTTATTTGCCAGAAGCTGTTGACCGGCTACGCTCCGAAAACTAATGTTTTCAAAATCGGATTTTTCAGCGATTTGAGCCAGCTTGACAATGAGCTTAAAAATCAGAACTTTATTTTCCGTGAGAACCTGCGTATATCCGAAGCTGCACTTAATATGCTTTGCGCCAAGACGGATGAAGAAAAGCTTGACTATGTGGTCAACAGCATGAAGCTCAACCTGTTTTTGAATAATATCAAGGCCGAGGTCGTAGGTTGTACGATAGATGAAAACGGAATAATAGTGGATCTCAAAACATCGACATTCATAAATTCCAATGACGATATAAAGATGAATATCGGCTTTTATATGCCTCAGCTCAAGAAAAATTGCGAGTTTTTGGTTTCGATAACAGAGCCGACCTTTACTCCGAAGATAAATCTTATATATGATGAGAACACGATGCGTGTGCGTACATATCCGTTCCTCAATGAGGAGGCGGATCTGCTCGAGCGAGCAACTCAAATGCCGGGCGAGGTGTCCATAGCCCCAAGCGGTTGGATATATCCGATAAAGGGTGTCGTGTTCATAGTTGATGAAGTGAAATAATCGTTTGCGGCAGACTGCTTGTGCGGTCTGCCGTTTTGCTCCTTTCGTCTGCTGCGAATTGTTGACAATACAAAAATTGAATGTTATCATATCATTAACAGTATGTTAGGCGATTGGAGTGATAAGGATGAATAATATATGGCTTGTTGTGCCCTGCTATAACGAGCAGGAGGTACTGCCCGAAACCTCGTCACAGCTCAAAGCAATAATGCAAAACCTTATTAACGTCGGGAAAATTTCGCCGCAGAGTAAAATAGCCTTTGTCAATGACGGCTCAAAGGATGAGACATGGAACATAATTTCCGACCTTTGCTCAAAGGATAATATATTTGTCGGTGTTGATCTCTCCAGAAACAGGGGACATCAGAATGCGCTTTTGGCAGGTCTTATGACCGCTAAGGAGTACGCCGATGCCGTGATAAGCCTCGATGCCGATTTGCAGGACGATGTAAATGCCATAGAGAAGATGATCGACAACTATCTTTCGGGTGATGACATCGTTTACGGGGTGCGTTCTTCGAGAAAGACTGACACTTTCTTCAAACGCTTCACCGCCGAAGGCTTCTATAAGTTTATGTCACTCATGGGAGTTGATATAGTCTTTAATCATGCCGATTACCGCCTGATGAGCCGCCGTGCGCTCGAGGCGCTGAGCGAGTTCGATGAGGTGAACATTTTCCTTCGCGGAATAGTTTCGCAGATAGGCTTTAAAACCTCGACCGTTGAATATGAACGCCGTGAACGCTTTGCCGGTGAGTCGAAATATCCGCTCAAAAAAATGCTCTCGTTTGCCTTTGAGGGTATAACCTCATTTAGTATTCGTCCGCTGAAAATAGCTATAGCACTCGGAGTTTTCTCCCTTACCGTGTGCCTGGCAATGGTGATTTACTGTATTGTCAGCAAGCTTAGCGGTCATGCCGTATCTGGCTGGGCGAGCATAGGAGCATCCGTATGGGCACTTGGGGGACTTCAGCTGTTCATGCTCGGCGTTGTGGGAGAATATATCGGAAAGATATATATCGAGACAAAGCACCGCCCCAAATATATAATCGCTTGCGTTGTCGTTGACGGCAAAAAGCTTGAAAAGTAATTGATATGACGGCAAAACTGTGGTAAAATTAAAGTATAACAACGAAAGGATGTAATTGCTATGACAGAGATTACAAAAGATATGCTTATCGGAGATATTCTTGACGCTGACAGAGGTACTGCAAAGTATTTCCTTGAAATGGGTATGCACTGCCTCGGTTGCCCTGCATCGAGAGGCGAGAGCGTTGAGCAGGCTTGCATGGTTCACGGAGTAGATGTTGATACCCTTGTTGCCGAGATCAATGAGTATCTCGCAAATAAGTAAGTGATTACGCTGTCACCACGCCTGAAAACGGCGGCTGATATGGTACGCAAAGGCGTGGTCGTTGCCGACATCGGTACCGACCACGCCTATCTTCCGTCATACCTTGTTTTAAAGGGTGCTTGTCCCCGTGCGCTTGCCTGTGACCTGCGCCGTGGCCCACTCGAGAATGCCAAAGAGACGGTCTTGCGTTATCATATAGAGAATAAAGTCGAGCTTAGGCTCTCGGACGGACTTGATGAGCTGTCGGCAGGGGATGCCGATGATATAATTATGGCGGGTATGGGCGGCACGCTTATTACTCAGCTGCTCGAACGCACGGATTGGATAAAGAATGTGAATATCCGTCTCATTCTTCAGCCGATGTCACATGCCGAGGATGTCCGTGCGTTTTTGTGCAAAAACGGATTTTCCATGCTTGAAGAGCGTACCTGCCTTGACGATGGGCGAATGTATTCCATTATCTGTGCCGAATATTCGGGTGCGGATGCAAGCTTCCCCGACGGTTATGAGTTTTACGGCAAGCTTGCACCCTCCGACCCGATAGCACAAATGCTTGTTAAAAAGCAGTATGACAGGCTGAGGATAAGAGCATCGTCGTTGCGTAAGGCGGGCTTGAATCCCGAGGAGGCACAGTATTGCGAGAACGCCTGCAAGGGTATAGAAGAATTTTTTGAACGGGGGAAAACTAATGGCTGATGTTGGCAATATTTTCGATGCACTGAATGTCTTTTGCCCCTTTGAGGTGCATGAGCCGTGGGATAATGTCGGCTTGCTCGTGGGTGAGAGAGCCGCCGAGGTTAAAAAGGCGGCTGTCGTGCTTGATATTACGGCCGATGCCGTGAGACAGGCACACGCCCTCGGTGCTCAACTCATAGTCAGCCATCATCCCGTGATTTTCAATGCGATCAAGAGACTCGAGCCGAGCGACCCCGTATATTTGCTTGCGAGCTTTAATATGAATGCCGTGTGCGCTCACACGAATCTCGACTGTGCCGACGGCGGTGTCAACGATGTACTTGCCCGTCTACTTGAGCTGGAAAAGGTTCAAAAGGTACATTCCGATGAAGCCGAAACACCGATTTTGAGAATGGGTGAGCTTGAAAAAGAGCTTTCCCCCGAGGCGTTTGCACACTATGTCGGTGAAAAGCTCGGCTGTCATGTGCGCTTTGCGGACGGTGGGAGAAAAATTAAAAGAGTTTTGCTTTGCGGCGGTGCAGGCGGCGAATTTTTTGCCGATGCGGCAGCCGAGAGCTGTGAAGCGATCGTGACGGGTGAGATTAAGCACCATGAGTTTTTGGGTGCTGCCGCCTGCGGAGTGACCGCTGTGGAGGCAGGCCATTTTGAGACGGAGAATCCCGTTGTTGAGGTGTTGAAAAATTATCTTGAGGGTGCTGTTCCCGAGGTCGATTTTTTTACTTTACCCGTGGAGCCGCCGACAAGATTTGTATAAAGGTTTGGAGTTTTACTTATGCCGCTTGACGGATTTACATTACATTTTTTAACCGAAGAGCTGTGCCGTGATATAGTCGGATGCAGAGTTGAAAAGGTGCATCAGCCCTCTAAGGATGAGCTGGTGCTTCATTTGCGTGACCGAAACGGAGCGAAGAAGCTGTTTTTGTCCGCCTCGGCAAACAGCCCGAGAATACATTTGACCGACCGTGCGCCCGAGAATCCGTCTGTGCCGCCGATGTTCTGTATGCTCATGCGAAAACATCTATCAAGCGCACAGATAACCGCAGTCAGGCAAAACGGACTTGACCGTGTGGTAGCCGTTGATTTTTCGGCAACGAATGAGCTTGGAGATAAGGTCGGACTGACGCTCTATGTTGAGATAATGGCGAAGCACAGCAATATAATTCTCGTCACGGAGCAGGGGAGAATTATCGATGCCGTCAAGCGTATTGACTGTACACAGTCGTCGGTGAGGCAAATTTTGCCCGGCGGTGAATATCATGATCCGCCGACGCAGAATAAATTGAGCCTGCTCGAGTGCTCAACGCAGGATACGGTTGATGCGGTGTTCTCACAGTCGTCAAAAATGCTGTCCTCTGCCTTGCTTGGAGCGGTCGAGGGTGCCTCTCCGCTTGTCTGCCGTGAAATAGCGGAAACGAGCGGCGGTGATGTGCAGACCGCCTGTGCGGACGTAATGCAGAAAATGCGTGTTGCCGATGCACTTGATAAAATAAAGCAAAGTCTTGAAGCAAATTCAGGCAAGCCTACCGTTTTAAAGGACGAGTCAGGCAAGCCGTTTGACTTCTCGTTTTTTGATATTCGTCAGTACGGTTCGGTGTATACCACGGCATATTTTGACAGCTTCTCGGAGCTGCTCGATGAATTTTACAGCGAGAGGGACAGAATAGACCGTACACGCCAACGCTCTGCTGATCTTCAAAAGCTTTTGAGCAGCCTTACCTCGAGAATAAGCCGCAGGCTCAACAATCAGCGTGCGGAGCTGTCCGCTTGCGACGATAAGGAGGAGCTTAGGATAAACGCCGAGCTTATTACAGCTTATCAGTATACACTTGAGAAGGGGGCGGCGTTTTATGAGGTGGCAGATTATTATAACGAGAATAAGCCTCGCCGTATTCCCGCTGACCCTGCGTTGACACCGAGCGCCAATGCACAGAGGTATTACAAGGAGTATCGCAAGGCAAAGACCGCCGAACAGATGCTTGCGACGCTTATTGAACAGGGCGAGGCGGAGCTTCAGTATATTGATTCCGTTTCGGATTCCCTGAGCCGTGCCGCAGGCTTCGGAGAGATAAATGAGATTCGTTCCGAGCTTGCCGCTTCGGGTTATTTGAAACGCAAGAGCAACGGCAACAAGAAAGGACTCCAAAAGCCGAGTGCCCCTATGGAATACCGCTCGAGCGACGGGTTGAAAATGCTTGTGGGCAGGAATAATGTTCAAAATGATAAGCTCTCGCTCAAGACTGCGGCGAAGGGTGATATGTGGCTCCATACGCAGAAAATCCCCGGCTCTCATGTTATAATTTGCGCCGAGGGCGGCGAGATACCCGAGACAACACTCTTGGAGGCGGCTCGTCTTGCGGCGTATCACAGCCGTGCGAGAGAGTCTGCGAATGTGCCTGTTGATTATACACTTGCCAAAAATTTAAAAAAGCCCGTCGGAGCAAAGCCCGGCAAGGTCATCTATCATGTGTATAACACGCTTTATGTAACGCCCGATAAGGACGAGGTTGAGAGACTGGAAAAAGCGTGATCATTCAAAAAGACTTAACAGCCATACAATACCGCTTATCGGAGCAGGGGCAAAGGACAATATATCTTCATACTTTTTCGGCAGTGACAGGTTTAGTGTCACTGCCGTTTTTTCGTTTATATTGATTTCCAGAGCTTTCTCCCTGTGGGCGAGAGCAACGGTGCTCTGCTGTTCACCGAGTGACATTCTTCTGCTTTCGCTGTCCGCAACCGATATTCCGGCGGCAAGGCCTGTCAGGGATAAAATACATACACAGCATACAATGAATCTTTTTATCAGCCCTGCCAAAGAGACTTCGCTCTTGTTCTTGTGATTGCGTTTCATTTTTTATCACCCGAATGTTTTTTCTTAGCTTTCCTTTTTTTGAGCCGAATATTCATCGAGTATATTTGCGATGGCAGTACCCACAAGTCTGCCTGAATATGCCGCTTCGTCGAGCGTGTTTGCGTCACTGCCCATCTCGAGCAAAAGGTTGCAGTGTGAAAGGTTCATGTTGTATTTTCGCTGTGAAAAGAAAACGGGGCGCATGAGTCCGGGGTACATGGTCTCACAGGTCTGCTGAAGCTTCAGTGCAAATCTCAGATTGTATTCCCAGTCGGGGAAGTCCGTCACCTTGCCCTCCTGGGCACCTGTGATTATCATTATTTGTGCGGCTTTTTTGCCGTTTATTTCGGCGGTGGGCTTTATCTTGTTGCCGTTGCTCAGGTGTATGGCATCACGGTGAATGTCGAGCACAACTTGAATTGACGGGTATTTTTTTAGATACGCTTCAACATTTTTCTTCGAGTGGTCATATGCGCCCGTGTATTTTTTGTCGTGAATTTCCGTGTCGTGGATGACCTTGTAGCCTGCATCTTCGAGCATTTTTGCTATTTCATCACCTACACGCACCATGTTTTTGCTCTTGTCCTCACTGCGCCCCGTATAGCTTTTGGTGTAAAATCCACGGTCGAGCAACTCATATCCTTCGGTGGTGTGAGTGTGAAAAATCAGCACCGCCGGCTGGCTTTTGTCAACCGCCTTCAGGTCAACAGGCTCCTTGAGAACCTTTTCTATGTTCAGGGACTTGGTTGCCGTTGCGTTCTTGACGCAGATGTTTTTATAAATGTTTGTTGCGTTTGCCTTGCCGTATTGGGTTTCCACAATTTTGCCGTCGCCCTTGTCGTCTGCGTGATTTGCCGTGAACTCTGCCATCAGTGCCGAAATGTCCGCAGGCGTGGCTTTGATATCCTTGCTTTTTTCCTCTTTTTGCGTGCTGTCCTCAAGGGCGCTTTTGTTCTGCACGCTCAGTGCCGCCTGTGCCGTGCTCGGCTCTGCATTGCTGTCGGTGACGGCGGATATGTTCTTTATATATTCCAATCCACCCTCCGGCATGGCAAGTCCGGCACCGATTAAAACAAGCCTTTTGGAGCCGACCCCGAAGAAAAGCAGTGCTGCGGTCAGCGTGAACGATATTATCATTGCCGGTATTCCGCCGGCAAATTGCGACAGAGAGAGGGTGTGGTAAATCTTTGTGTTTTTTCTTTTCTTCATCTCTCGCTTGCACACCTCGCTTTCGATTTAACTGTGAAATATGTATTCAAAAATTCTCGGTAATATTCCGTTAGTTGTGAAAAATATTCGGATATTCATTGCATTGTATATTCAGATGAGAAAATAAAAACGGTTTCACAACACCTGTTGCAACGAAAATAATTTGTATTAGGAATTAAGATGACGGTCTTTCAACATTTTCCACACAGTTTTCCACATTGTCAAGTGATTCGCTTTACAAAGTAAAAATATTCAAACCGATGAATATTTTGCCGATATTCATTTTTAAAAGCCGGTCAATATTGCCGATTCTTGACGGTTCGCTGTATAGCCGCAAGTAGGTGATAAGCAGAAAAATGATGGCTATTGCGAGCACGGCTACGGCAGTCCAAAGGTGCAGAATATATTCGTTGTTATTTTTCATCGCTTATCACTCCTGTTTTACTTATATTTTTTACCTGCACGGTTTTTTTATCAGTGAGAAATATATCCTTTTCGGTAATAACTCTTGACGGGTGGAGAATAAAGGTGTATAATACTTATGAACAAATGTTCGGGGAGGCTCGACGATGGGAGAGCGGATAATTCTGCATTGCGATCTTGATAACTTTTTTGCTTCGGTGGAGTGCGTGTTTGCACCGGAGCTTAAAAATGTGCCAATGGCGGTGTGCGGCAGTGAGAGCGACCGTCACGGTATCGTGCTTGCAAAAAATCAACTTGCCAAAAAGGTCGGTGTAAAGACGGCACAGACTGTTTGGCAGGCGAAGAAGCTCTGCCCCGAGCTTGTTTGTGTGCCACCGCATATGGGCGAGTACCGTGAATTTTCACGTCGGGCGAGGGAAATATATCTTCGATATACCGACCTTGTTGAGCCGTTCAGCATTGACGAGTGCTGGCTCGATGTGACTGGGAGTACTCTTCTCTTCGGCTCGGGCGAGGAGATCGCACGAAGAATTTCGGAAGATATGAGAGAAGAGCTCGGCATAACAGTTTCCGTCGGAGTCAGCTTTTGCAAATCACTATCAAAGCTTTCGAGCGATATAAATAAGCCCGATGGCATTTTCGTTGCCGACAGGGGGAGCTATAAGGAGAAACTTTATCCTCGAGCGGTGACCGAGCTTATGGGTGTCGGCGGTTCTTCAAAGGATAAGCTTCATTCCGTGGGTATTTTTACTATAGGTGACCTTGCGGCGGCGCCCAAGGATCTTGTTCGTCAGCTGCTCGGAAAATCCGGTGAATATCTGCACAACGTCGTTATGGGACTTGATTCCGATCCGGTTCGCCGCTACGGTGATGCACCGGCACCGAAGAGCATTGGACGCAGTGTGACCTTGCCCGAGGATACCTCGGACGTGGCAATGGTGCGTTCGATTTTTGCCGAGCTAGCCGACGATATTTCTTCAAAGCTTCGTCGTGAGGGTATGATTGCCGCCGTTGTTCAGGTGCAGATAAAAGACAATACATTTAAAACCTCGCAGTATCAAAAGCGAATGGATTGCCCCACACGGATAGCTTCCGAGCTTCTGAAAACGGCTATGGAGCTTGTTGCCTCAAACGATGCGCTGAGAGTGCCGGCTCGTTTGGTGGGCTTTACCGCCTGTGAATTGCTTGATGAGAACGGAGGCGTTCAGCTCTCATTCGGCTTTGATCAAAAGCGTGCCGATGAAATGGAGACCCTCGGCAGTCGAGTGGACGGATTGAAGGAAAAGTACGGAAACACGATAATAAAGCGTGCCTCTCAGATTAAAATACAAAAATAGAAGTAAAATTTAATTTTTATCAATTTTTCTACAAAAAAGTATGAAAAAAATGATGAACTTGCACTAAAAAATGTTGACAAAAATTTTTATTCTGTTATGATTAAAAAGATGATACTTTCCTGAGAGGTGAAATATGGGCAGCGAACTCGGTTCTCTGAGTGATGAGCAGCTTTGTTCACTTGCCGCTTTAGGCGATGACAGCGCCATGGCAGAGCTGATTCGGCGGATCACTCCGCTTGCAGGAGCAAAGGCAGCAATGTATAACAACGGCGATGTTCATCGGGAGGATCTTTTTCAAGAGGGAATGATAGCTTTTATAACCGCTGTCAATACCTATGATCCCAAAAAAAATGCCTCTTTCAAAACCTATGCCGGAGCGTGCATAAACAACCGTATAATTTCCGTCCTGCGTAGCAGAAATTCAGCTAAAAATATTCCCATCGGTATGATGAGCAATCTCGACGATGGAGATGAACTTCAGGATTTCGCCGCAGATCCGCAGAATATCTATTCCGCCAAGGAGGATGACGCTCACTTTGAGCGGCTTCTTTTGAAAAAACTCACCGAGCTTGAGCACAGCGTTCTTGCGTTGAGAACTGAGGGACTGAGCTACGATGAGATAGCGGAACGACTCAATATAAGTAAAAAATCCGTTGATAATGCGCTTCGTCGCATTAAGTATAAACTCACTTCGGACAGTGACCGATAATCGCAATTCCCACTGGTCGGTCTCTGTTGCTACCCGATAAATGCCCGCGTAGCTCAAAAGCAGAGCGTTGAAGTTCAAAGGCGGCGGTGCGATTCCGTCCAAGGGCGACTATATTTTCAAGTGAGGTTAAACAAAATGTACGAAGACAAGACTCTCATCTGCAAGGACTGCCACAACGAGTTCGTTTTTACGGCCGGCGAGCAGGAGTTCTATGCTGAAAAAGGCTTTGTAAACGAGCCCCAGCGCTGCAAAGCATGCCGTCAGGCGAAGAAAGCCAGCACCATGTATGAGGCAGTGTGTGATGATTGCGGCGGAGTCGCAAAGGTTCCCTTCAAGCCCAGCGAGGATAAGCCTGTTTATTGCAGCGCCTGCTTTGAGAAGAGAAAAAACAACGCATAAGGATATACAAAATATATTATGCAAGGCATTGGACGGTTCACGCCGTCCTTTTGCTTTTTATAACAAAATGCCGCCGAGCGAAAAACTCAGCGGCATTTTGTTATTTTATAAATTCCTCAAAGTCGATTATTTTACAGTCGGTGTATATTTTTACACATTCGTCGAACTTCAGCGATAAATATTCGGAATCGTGGCAGTCGGAGGAGAGTATGAAGGCTCCGCTGTGCTTTGATATATATTCTGCAATGTCGTGCGATGGGTATGGGGTCGTTCTGCTTCCTCTTGCGATCGCACCGGTGTTTATTTCAAACGGAACCCCGAGCTTGAGAAGCTCGTCGGCGGCATTCTGCCACGCCTTGATGTATCTCGGATCGGCTGTTGAAAAAAGACAGTCTCCCTCGTTGAATTTTGTCACAAGGTCAAAGTGTCCAATGAAGGACGGCTTGAATTTTTTGGCAAGCATCGCCATGCTTTCATAGTAGCTCTCTGCAAAGGCAATAAACGAACCGCCGAAATATTCTGTGATGGAATCGACTTGCTCTTGTGCGGGTGATTCGTCAACGGCAATGTACTTGTCGCCGCATTTCACATAATGCACAGAGCCTATCACATAATCAAATTCGGAAAAGTCGGTGTCATCAGCATACAGGTCAGCTTCAAGTCCGATGTATATCCGTATCCTGTCGGCATATTTTTCTTTCAGCCTTTTAAGCTCGTCTATGTATTCACGGGTTCCGCTTTTTGTCATGCAATAGGATTCATCTATCGATGTATATGAATGTCCGGAAAAGCCGAGTGCCGTAAACCCTTGAGCTATTGCGGCTTTGATCATATTCTCTGGAGAATCCTTGCCGTCGCAGTATGTTGTGTGCGTGTGAAAATTTTTAAGCTCCATACCTTCTCCTTATTTTGTCAGCGATCTGTTGATGGCACAGAGGATACCTCTTATTGAAGCGTAGTTGATGTTGTGAGAAATGCCGACACCGAACAGCGGCTTGCCCTCGGGAGAGGTCAGGTGTATATAGGATACGGCCTTAGCATCCGAACCGATTGAAATAGCGTGCTCGGAGTAATCGACAAAGCTGTAACCCGTAACTCCGACGGTTGCCAATGCGTTGAAGAATGCGTCGATGGGGCCGTTACCTTTTCCGGTTATCCGACGCTCACCGTCGCCGTCATGGTGCAGAATACCCTCGAATCTGACTTTCGGTGATGTATCGTTGACTTCGTTTTCTTCATAGAATTTGTGGCTGATGAGCGAATATGGGCCATGAATGTCAATATATTCACGTCCGAACAGCTCCATAACCTCGGCGGCACTGATTTCCCTGCCCACAGAGTCGCAGTAGTGCTTGACCGCACGCCCGAATTCGGGATGCATGGCTTTTGGCAGATTGTAGCCGAAGCTGTTTGCCATGACAAACGCCGCACCGCCCTTGCCGGACTGACTGTTTATGCGAATTATCGGCTCATATTCACGACCGAGATCCGATGGGTCTATCGGAAGATACGGCACTTCCCAATATTCGCCGTCATTTTCTTTCATATATTGTTCGCCCTTGTTTATCGCATCCTGATGCGAGCCGGAAAAGGCTGTGAACACAAGCTCACCCGAATACGGATGTCTCGGATCAACATGCATATGCGTTGTGCGTTCATAAATATCCTTTATAGCGTTGATGTCGTGCAGATCAAGCTTCGGATCGATGCCCTGAGTGTAGAGATTGAGTGCGAGGGTTATGAGATCAACGTTGCCCGTGCGTTCACCGTTTCCGAAGAGTGTGCCCTCAATTCTGTCTGCACCGGCGAGCATACCAAGCTCTGCCGCAGCAACCGCAGTGCCTCTGTCATTGTGCGGATGCAGACTGATTATCGCACGCTCACGGTGGGGGAGGCAACGGCAAAAATATTCTATTTGATCCGCAAAGAGATTCGGCGTGCTGCTCTCAACGGTGGAGGGCAGGTTAAGTATGACCTTGTTCTCGTCGCTTGCACCGAGCTCATCCATAACGGCGGCGCAGATTTCGGCGGCAAAGTCAGTCTCCGTTCCCATGAAGCTCTCGGGCGAATATTCATATGTGATATTTGTACCCTGTGCTCTCGCCTCATCACCGAGCTGCTTTATAAGCCTTGCGGCGTTTACGGCAATCTCCGTAACGCCCTGCTTGTCGGTGTGAAAAACGACCTTGCGTTGCAGAGCGGATGTGGAGTTGTAAAAATGAAATATGACATTTTTTGCACCCTGGATGGCTTCAAAGGTCTTTCTTATCAGATGCTCACGGGACTGCACGAGCACTTGAATCTTAACGTCGTCGGGTATGTGGCCGCCGTCTATGAGTGCACGCAGTATTTCATATTCCGTCTCGCTTGCCGAGGGAAAACCGACCTCGATTTCCTTTACGCCTATCGCACATAGAGCCTTGAACATCTCAAGCTTTTCATTTAAGTCCATAGGATCTATTAACGCCTGATTGCCGTCACGCAGATCAACGCTGCACCAAATGGGAGCCTTGTCTGCAATGTTGCACGGCCATGTTCTGTTCTCAAGCTTGACGGGCTTGAACGGAATGTATTTTTTGCAGCCGGTTTTCATCCTAACGCCTCCAAAATAAAAATACCCCTATGCACTAAGCATAGGGGCGTGAAAATTCACACGGTACCACCCTGATTTCGGCAAAAGCCCTCAGAGGTCTCTATTAAGACCCGGCATGTAACGCTGCCAAACGGAACGCCCTATATGTAAAAACCTTGAGGCGAACGACTCCGGAATGAGCTATACATCTGAACTGCGGCACCGTTTTCAGCAATACACGGCTCTCTGAGGCTCACAAAAACAGATCTTATTTCCTTCACAGTCTTTGTCGGTATGAGTGAATTATAAACAAACGCCGTCGCTTTGTCAAGCACTAAGATGCCATTTTTAACACTCCTTTTCTCAGTTAAGGTCAACTGTTACCCTGTTTACGATACAGGCAAACGTTTTTTTGATATATAAAAACAGCGTCTTGCATTTGACTGCAAAACGCTGTGATTATTAAATTGAGCTATTACAAATTAAAGTCTGAACTTATCAACTTACAAATAAAGTCGTCGGTTCCATTGTACTCTTGAACTCCGAGAACATCGAGTGCTGCCGTCGCAAAGCTTTCAAGAGGCATCCCCATAAAAGAAACACTCGAATCAAGCATTTTTGTTTTAAGAAGTTCAATAAATTCTGGCGATGTACATCTGAATTTTGTACCAAAAATAACGGCATTTAAATTAAGAATCGGTATATCTGACTTAGCACCCAATAACACTGCATGCATGTCATTTGTGGACATTCTCTCTATAAGAGAATTAACGCTGCTGTTTATATTTACTGATTTCATTATCACGGAGCACCTCCAATCTCTTCGCAATATCTTCTCTTCTGATACTTTTTGCCAGATCTATTTCCACCTCGTAAGCGTCTATCTCGCGCTTAATACATTTTTCTGGATTCTGAAAAACTCTCATCCCGAGCCAACCATCTTTCATGTCGTCTTCGGCATGCCTGAGTTCATGAAGCCATGCACCATAGCTCGCGTTTTCAGAAATATAGACAGTTCCAGGTTGACCTTTTGACAGCCCCGGTGAATACGAAAGTTTTTCACCCTTCGTCCTGATTAACAAAACTCCTATCTCCTCAAGATGAGTTTTAATCGCCTTTATTTCCTCTGGGTTTGAGTCCTCTGCACTTCCGAGTGCCTCTCGCAATGGATCATCAGTAGTTCTAAACTGGCTTATATTTATTATATCACCCTTTTTGAATTTTTCAACACCAGGCGATGATATTTTTCTCTCCCACTCATCAAGCTTCGCCCGATACCGTGCCACATTCTCAGGATCGATACTGCCTATTGCCA
>CAYLQT010000019.1:0-24750 GCA_964386035.1 uncultured Clostridium sp.
GCAACGATAACAAAATCCCCGGAACCTGTTGGTTCTGGGGATTCGTTTATTCTAACATATCATAAATGTTTATTACTTTCTTTCCAGCTTTGAGTGCATATTGCATCGTTTGGTAAGCACCACCGGATTCGTTTTCCACATAGCAGATTAGAAGGTTTGCACGATCAACCATATAGCGGTTACGTTTTTGTATTGCTCCTTTGAAGTGTGCCGAAGCAGAGTCTTGACACAACTCAACTTCATCGTAATACTCCTCGAATGATTCTACATTATCCCGATATTCAGCCGTCTCATATGGCATAACCCATATAAGGGAGCTGTTGGCGTCAAATACGCGCTTTTTAACACGCAAGACAGTAGAGGAGGATACTATTTGGTCGAAATCGCCGTCACGCCCCACCAAGAAGTCAACATAGGCTTTGCTGCTGATTAGCTCACGTACAAGTTTTTCCACCTTTTCTTCTACAAAAGAAAATCGGTCGATGTAACGATGGCCGATAAAGGTCACGGTATAGATGTCTAACAAATACACACCTTCGTTCTTTTTTACTAAAATCTTATAATATTATAGCATAATAATTCCAATAAAACAATTTAAATGGCAAAGGCACCACTCCAACTGTGTGAAGTGGTGCCTCGTTTTTCAAGGACGCAAGGATGCATGCAATTTGGGTATGCGGGTCAACACCGCAAAATCCGGATTTTTTTGCGTCCTTGCTTTTTTATCTTCGCCTATGAATTTGGATGGCAGTGAAGTCCGTGTCGCCCCATTGCCCAATTACTCGATGCTCCCTTTTTTATCAGAGGAAATGCAGTGCGCCTTTAACAGCACCATAGCATCCTCTCTTGCACGGGAATCTGCATCTCTCGATGCGTTAACAAGCTCGATCTCATAGGCAGACAAAGTTGAATCCTCGATTTCCTGTCTGCCAAGCAGATAATCCACCGTTACTCCCATTACATCTGCCATACGCAGCAATGCTTCAATGGAAGGCTGTCTCGCTCCGGTTTCATACCTTGAATAAACTACCGAGGAACAGCCGATAGCGGCTGCCACCTCTTGTTGGGTAAGTCCCTTTTTCATTCTGATTTCTTTAAGACTCATACTAACCTCCAAAATAATTATATAATGCTGCACACATCCTTATAAACATTATACTACCAAATTGGAAAGTTGAAAAGTACCAATATGGAATAGTCGTATTGAACTGTGTACCTTTTCGGTATTATAATAAACCATATCGGTAATTTTTGCAAAGTGAGGAGAAGTGTATGGCATCCACCAGAGGTACGCAAATGTACGAGTTCTATTCAAATGTCCAGGCTAAAGAAGTGGAGTGGCTGTGGTATCCATATATTCCATATGGAAAACTCACCGTACTGCAAGGCGACCCAGGTGAAGGCAAATCCACCTTTATGCTTAACCTCACAGCTATCCTCAGTACCGGAGGAAAATTACCAACGGGAGAAAAATTTGATGCTCCGCAAGCCGTTATATATCAGTGTGCCGAGGACTCTCCAGCAGATACCATAAAACCGAGGCTGATTGCTGCCGGGGCAGATTGTAGTAAGATTGCTTTTATCAATGACACCAACAGCGGATTGACCCTGGAGGATGAGCGAATAGCCGAAACGATTAAAAAGTTAAACGCACGCCTCCTTATTATTGACCCCTTGCAAGCGTACATTCCCCAGGATGCGGATATGTTAAGTGCTACGAAAATGAGGAATGTTCTCCGCCACCTTGCCAATGTGGCAGATGAAACACGCTGTGCCATTGTACTTGTCGGTCATATGAATAAAGCCGGAACGGGCAAAAAACTATATAGAAGCCTTGGTAGCATTGATATCGTTGCCGTTGCAAGAAGTGTTCTTATGATTGCACGAGACGAGGAAAATCCAAATAAGCGGTATGTCTTTCCTATAAAATCAAGCCTTGCACCGGAGGGCGAAGCCGTAGGGTTTGAATTCAGCCAAAAGAAAGGATTTAGATGGCTCGGCAAATGCGACCGAAAAAATATCCCAAATGAAGATGGATATTCGATTACTCGATCCAAGAAGGATTTAGCTAAGCGATACCTTGAGGAATTGCTTTGTGAGGGCGATTGTGAATCCACGGTCATTATGAAGCGGATGTCGGAACTCGGCATCAGTTCGAGAACCGTGCAGCAAGCTAAAAGTGAAATGAATATCAATGCATATAAAAGCAAGAACTGTTGGTTCTGGCATTTAAGAAATTTGATTCCGTTGGTAGGTGGAGAAGAATAGTATGGGGAAGCGTTCGTTAAGCGAAAGAAAAATCAGCATTGTTCCTGCGTCTAAAAGTAATGAGAACGCTAATAAGAATGAACGCAGAATCAAGCGTGTCGCAGGATACTGTCGTGTTTCCACAGACTCAAAAGAGCAAGAAACGTCCTTTGACAGCCAGGTTACCTATTACACCGAAAAAATCGAAGCTAATCCAGAGTGGGAATTTGTCGGTATATACGCAGACCCAGCGGTCTCTGGAACAAGCCGACGGAACCGTGAGCAGTTCGATAAAATGATTTATGACTGTCTGCACGGAAAAATAGACATCATCATAACCAAGAGTATGAGCCGTTTTGCTCGTAACCACCTGGATAGCATTGCGGTTATAAAGCTGTTAAAAACCCTCAAGCCTCCCGTTTCGGTTTACTTTGAGGATGACAAGATAGACAGCACGGATTTGTCTATGGAAGTAGTTATGTCCATTTTCTCAATGTTGGCGGAGCAAGAGAGTTCTCGTAAGAGTTCGAGTGTTATATGGGGATTTGAGCGAAGAAAAGAAAAAGGATTCTATCTAACACCCACACATAATCTGCTTGGTTACGACAAAACCAAGGAATTTAACAAGGATGATCGCGAAATCATTATCATCGAGGATGAAGCAAATACAGTGCGCCTAATCTTCTATATGTTCCTTGCCGGATTTCGTGTTTCGGAAATTGCTCACACGCTCACCAACGCCGGAGTTGCCACGAGTAAAGGGAACACCGTATGGAATTCAAGTTCAGTGCTTGGCATATTGAAAAACGAGCGTTATGCCGGAGATGTAAGGACAAATAAGACCTTCCACGATTTTGCAAAGCACCATACATATAAAAATACCGGTGAACGCTCCTTCATCTATGAAACCGACCACCACGTGTCAATCGTCAGCCACGAAGTTTACGAGATGGCACAGAAACTAATAGCCTCGCACAAGTATGGGTATGACCCATTTGTCAACTGCACCTATTCGCTGTCAATCATAGAAAAAGGTCTTCTGCAAGGGTTCATCCCAATAAACATCCATTGGGCAGGTTCTGACTTGGAGGAATATATCGAGCTTGCAAAGACCGTGCCACAAACACGAGATTTGCTTGAGCAAGGGGCGCAGGTGCGGTATTTCCCAGGTTGTGAGGTGGTGAGACCTCACGATGTATCCCACAACAAAAAGTGCGCTCTGCGGTTCACACCGTCCGCTATGGGGTTAAATGCCAACTGTCTTGGAGTCTTTGATTCAGATTACATAGAGATTTTGTTTAATCCCATTGATAAGCTGATAGCCATTAGACCGACCGATGAGCAGATGCCGGGTGCTGTGCGATGGCGAAAAAAGAAGGATGGCAAGAAATATCCTTGTATGGTCGGCAGTGCGGCATTCACCAAGATTGTGTACGAACTGATGAAATGGCCACAACTGTGGAACACCTCGGTGATTGCTCAAACATATACGGACAAAAACGCCACCGTTATGGTCTTTGACCTTACGCAATATGAAATCAATGCGTTGCCTTATCCAATCCCCAAAAAGGAGAAGAAAAAGAAAAACGATGACGTCTATTACGACATTGAATTGATGATTGCACAGCAAATCGAACTGCTCCAACAAAAGCGTATGGAGGCACTCGATATTGAAAACCCGGAAGAAGAAAAGGAAGAAGAACTTCCTCGACCCAAGCGAAGAAAACTGCATCCGGGGGAATGGATGCATTCCTTTGGGGACCGTAGCGAGGTTGCTGCCGTTCAGTGCCGACGCTACCAAGCGGAACAACTGCACGATTGGGAGCTTGATTCCGAGGGTAATATCCACGCAGATTTCGACTACCGTGTGGATGTTACAGATGAAATGATTCAAGAAAAAATATCATTATTACAATCTAAAATTCAGGAGGACAAAGTATGAGTAGAGAAGGCATTCTAAGTTACGAGGATATTTATAGCTGTCAGATCCTCGATAAATATAATCTTACTGACAGAAAAGTTCCTGCATTAACCATAAAAGGCAGACAGATTCGTTTTAACCTCAACGCCATCCATATGCTGGGTGACCCGCAGTGGGTTAAGATTTTGGTTAACCCCGATGAAAAGTACATTCTGGTTCTGCCGTCTGAAAGCGAACTGGATGTGTACGCTGTGGATTGGTGCAAGGTAAGCAAAAAAACGGGAAGATTGGAATCCAAGGATGTTACCAGTAAATTCTTGTCTCCCAAGCTGTACAACCTTATGAATTGGGACAGAGAGCACTCCTACAAATTGCAGTGCATTTTCCAGGACTTTGGTGAGGGCAGAACGCTCCTTTATTTCGATATGACCGAATATGTAACGATGGTTACTTCGGAACAGCAGTGCGCCAACGGTACGGTTCGTAAGCGTTCACAGCCGTATTATCTTGCCAACTGGAAGGATTCGTTTGGACCCCCGCTGAAGAAAATTATGGACCAGGTCACAAAGGACTACAGTGGTTACTATGCCTTTGACGCAGAGGACGGCGGACAAGCCACTGTGTTCAAACGCAATAACGAGGAGGTAGTGGCAGACTATGAGCAGAATGAATAATGATTTAAGGATTTCTTTTAATTACAAGTTTGGATGCATTCGCATTTTTAAGAAGGTCATTGAGCAGTTGGATCATCCCAAATATGTGTTTTTCTCCTTGAACCCGGAAAACACTGTGCTTACCATCCACGGCACAGAGGAACGAAACAACGACTGTCTCCTTGTAGAGCGCCATCGTGAATACAAGAGAACGGAAGGCTTGAAGTTCAGCGGTAAAGCCTTCATAAGGAAAATCAGCGAATGTGTCGGTTGGGACTTGGATAAAAAGTATGTCGTCATCGGTGAATACGATGAAAGCAATCGGTCTATTGACTTTGACCTAACCGCGGCATCGTGCGACCTACAAGGCTAATATCTTGAAAAATTGTTCCTAAATGCGTATAATATTAAGTGAAATCGTGGTAAAGGAATAAAGATATGATTAACCGAAGAGAGAAAATTGCGGAGATATTCCGTGATACAGAATATAGATACATAACAGAAACGGCGCTCAAAAATGCCGTTGCTTCTTCCATCGGTGAGCAGACGCTTATATTGGAGAATGACACCGTTGCTGTTCCTACCGCACAGAAAAGTAAAAAAGCCTCGATTGTCGTAAGCGGCAAAAGGTCTCTTGAGGCTGCCGAGTATTACGCCAAGCAAGGCAAAAAGGTATGTGTATTGAATTTTGCTTCTGCCACCAATCCGGGTGGTGGTGTTGTTAATGGTTCTTCGGCACAGGAGGAATGTATCTGCCGATGCACCACGCTGTATCCGTGTCTAAACATCAACTTCCTGTGGCAGAGTTTTTACTATCCTCATCGAGCAGCCGGAGACCCGCTTTATAACAATGATTGCGTTTATACTCCCAACGTCTGCGTTTTTAAGAGTGATACCAATTTCCCTGAACCCTTGAGTAAGGAAGATTGGTGGCAAGTAAATATTCTCACTTGTGCAGCGCCTAACCTTCGTGAGAAACCAAGCAACGCTATGAACCCTTGTGCCGGAAACACAGCGGCAAAGGTAACAGCCACAGAGTTGGAGAACTTGCTCACATCACGCATCAGGAGAATATTCGAGGTGGCTGCATCCAATGAAAACGATGTGCTTATTTTGGGCGCTTTTGGATGCGGTGCGTTTAGAAATCCGTCTGAAATCGTAGCGAAGGTTTTTAATGCTGTGATGCAGGATTATCTGTACCACTTTGAAGCCATCGAGTATGCCGTTTACCACACCGAGCGTGAGCTTGCAAACTACGAGGCATTCAAGGGAATTATGGGATAATCCTATCCGTTCACCTTTTAATTATTCCTATACTTTTTAACGAAAACCTTGTAGTCCGTTCAATCGTATCCGAATAGGTCTTTACTTTCAAAAAAGCACTTGCGTTTGCAAGTGCTTTTTTCACTTTCCATACTTTGCCAAGAGGTTTTCGAGATTCCTGTGCAGGATATTTTCTCTCTCATCCTCGCTGAGTGGCAGAGACATGAGTGTTTCAAGCTCGTTTTTGACATTCCACATCGGGTAGTCCGAGCCGAAAAGCACTCGGTCTGCGCCGAAAATATGTATAAGCTCAACCGCCCTTTCGGGACTCATGGCGTAAAAGCTGCTCGAGGAGTCAACATAAACGCCTGCGTCGGACAATTCCTTTGCGCCGTAGCCCCATTCCGACCATGCGCCGAAATGTGCGGCTATTATATCGAGCTTCGGATATTTTTTGAGGACATTTATGATTTTTGTGGGCTTTGAGTATTGGGTGCGGTAGTCGCCTGTGTGGAATAGTATGGGCATCCTGCCCTCAAGGACTTCATACATCCTCATGGCCTCGGGTGAGTCAATGTCGAATTTTTGAAAATCCGGATGGAGCTTTATGCCCGAAAGTCCGAGCGATATGGCCTCGTCAACTATTTCAGGTATCTCGTCGCCGCAGTCGGGATGCAGAGTGGCGAAGCCGATGAACCTGTCGGGATGCTCGGAGACGCTCTTTGCAATAAAGGCGTTTATCGAGCGTACCTGATGTGCCGTTGTCGCAACGGAATGGACAAGAAATTTGTCAACTCCGGCATTGTCACCGACCTTTAAGAGCATATCAACCGTGCCGTCGAGTTCCATGTCGATGCCGTAAAAATCTCCGATACTGCGTGCTGCCTTCATTGCAAGCTTGTCGGGGTATATGTGTGCGTGACTGTCGATTATCATTTTTACCGTCTCCCTTGGTTTTTGCGTGGGTTACTTTATGCGTGTAAGCGTACCTTTTACTGCGTGATAGTTTGTGCTGCCAAGTGCGAATATCGGGGCATCACTTTTGAGTGAATCCGAAAATACCTTATCAAATTTTGCGTCGGGCATAGCCTGAGATATTCTGACGACCTTTTCGTTGTTCTTGCAGTTTAAGCCATCCATTTTTCCCGTGTGCGGATCAAGGCGTGTTGCGATGAGCGTGTGAACCTTGTATTTCTCGCATATGGGTCTCAGCAGAAATTCGGGCGAAGCAGAGCAGACAACAGCAGGCAGGTCACGGTTCTCGGGCAGGAAGAACGGATAGATGTGCTTTTCGTTCTTCTCCCAGAATTTTTGAACCATTTTTTCGGTGTTGATGAGCCGCAAAAAGCAGAAGAATCTGCCCTTCATTTTGTCTCCGCCTATTTTCAAAAAGAAGCAGGCGAGACAGATCAGCTGATACGGCAATGTGATTATTATCCACGGACGGCGTATCAGGCAAAACAGGTAAAACACGCTCTCCGAATCCACGGGGAAAACGGTTTTATCGAAGTCGTAGAGGTCAAATTTCATTTTTATCTCCTTATATATTCACGGTTATTTTGTCGCCGTTGAGCGTGTGGACGGTCTCTCTGCCGCCGTAAACGATGTGCGCTTCACCCTTGCCGCACAGTGAATAGCTCTTGAGCTTGCCGCCGTGCCACTCCATGTCAACTTTGATGTTGCCCTTGGCGAGCAGTCCCTTTACACAGCCGTTTGCCCAGCGGTCGGGCAGGGCGGGGAGCAGATATATTTTTCCGTCACAGCAGTCAAGGAGCATTTCGCACACGCCGCTGACCGCTCCGAAGTTTCCGTCAATCTGAAACGGCGGATGGGCATCGAAAAGGTTTTCGTATGTGCCACCGCCGTGGCGTGAAGTGGTCGAGCTTTTGTAGCGGAGCTGATAGTCGAAAAGTCTGAGCGCATGGTTTCCGTCTCTGAGTCTTGCCCAGAAGTTTATCTTCCAACCCAGGCTCCAGCCCGTGCCGTCATCGCCTCTTATTTCAAGCGAACGCCTGCAAGCCTCGGCAAGCTCCGGAGTCCCCTCAACTGTTATCAGATGTGCCGGATGCAGACCGTAGAGCATTGAGCAGTGGCGGTGATGCACCTCGACTTCTTTTTCTTCGTTATACCATTCGAGAAGCTGACCCTTTTTGCCGATTTTAAACGGGAGCATACGCTCGAGCTTATCTTTTAATATATCGGAAATTTCGTCCTTCCCGAGTATCTCTTCCGCTTTTATCAGATTTAAAAACAGCTCTCTGATTATGCTCATGGTCATGGTGGCGGTCTGCGAGACCGAGCAGATTTTACCGTCCTTTATAAAATTGTTTTCGGGCGAGGTCGAGGGTGCGGCGATGAGATAGCCGTCCTTGTCCTCAACGAGATAATCGCAGTAGAACTCCGCCGCCTTTTTCATTATGGGATAGGCGGTGTTTTCAAGATATTCTCTGTCGAGTGTGTATTCGTAGTGTGCGAAAATGTGCTCGCAGAACCAGCCGGTGGACATCGGCCAAAATGCCCATACCGCATCTCCGCTGACGGGGGTGGTCAGTCGCCAGAGATCAACATTGTGGTGGGCGACAAAGCCACGCATACCGTACATCTCTCGGGCGGTGCGTTCGCCTGCCTCGGAAAGCTCACGAACCATATCTATCAGCGGCTCGTTGACCTCGGGCATATCGCAGGGGAGCACTGGCCAATAGTTCATTTGCGTGTTTATGTTGACTGTGTAGTTCGAGTGCCAGGGTGCCTTGAGCTGTTCGTTCCATATCCCCTGAAGCGTTGACGGTTGTGAGCCGGGGCGTGAGGAAGCAATGGAGAGGTAGCGACCGAAGTTGAAAAGCAGGGTGTAAAGTGCAATATCGTTTTTGTCGTTTTTGAAGTTGCGAAGTCGCTGACCCGTGGGAATATTGTCCTTATTGTCACTGCCGAGGTCAAGCTCGACCCTTGAGTAAAGTGAGCGGTAATCCTCAATATGCCTTCTCTTTACATCTTCATAAACAAGCTCGCCGGAGAGCCTTTCGATGCAAGGCTCACGGTGTTTTTTGCCGTTTAAGTAAGCGTTGTTTTTCCAGCCGTTGAAGCTCGTTTCGGCGGTGATAAAGAGAGTTACCTCTGTGGCGGAGGATATCTCTATTTTGCCGTCCGTTATGTTCTTTTTGCCGTCGGTGTCCGCTCTTAAAGCGGTAGTGAAGAGCATACCTCTTTCGGCATCAATATCGCTGTAGCTTTGAACACTTGACTTGTTGTCGGTGTTGTTCTCACTCGGGGCTTCGCCGCTTAAAATGAGCAGTCCACTATCTTCCTCAACGGTGTGGCGGAGCTGGCAGGGCAGCTCGGCTGTTACATTGAACACACCGCCCTCGCAGGTGAGCCTCACGACAATAACCCTGTCGGGATAGGAAGCGAATATTTCACGGTGCATTGTACGCTTGCCCTGACGGTAGGAGACGCAGGAGATTGCAGTGTCAAGGTCAAGCGAACGCATGTAATCGGATTTGCGGTTGGAGCCGTCAAAGGTCAGTACGAGGTCTGCGAGGGGCAGATATGCCTGACTCCATACGCTCATAAAGTCGGATTCTATCACATCCTGAGATTCACGAAGCTTGCCCTCAAGTGCGAGTGTACGAGCCTTTTGAAAGGCTTCCTTTGCGCCCTCGGGCACGGTGTTTTTCGGATGCCCCGTCCACAACTCATCGTGATTTAAAGAGACCGTCTCTTTTTTGACCTTGCCGTAAATCATTGCACCCAGAGTGCCGTTGCCGATGGGTAGAGCCTGAGTCCATGCGGCGGCAGGCTTGTTATACCAGAGAACGGAAGAATCTTTCATAAAAAGCAGCTCCTTAATACAAGTCTTATAACCTTTAAATTATAGAAAGAAATGGCATTGAAGTCAATCTTTTTGAAGAAATGCAGGGATTCTTGCAATTTTTGTCTGCCGTGCTTGCATTTTGCGTATTGCGTGTGATAGAATAAAAACACATATGCCAACGGAAAAAGGTGCATTTAAATGACAAAGCAGTTGCTCTCCAAAATCGAGAGCTGCTATCCGTCGATGTCAAAGGGACACAAGCGGATAGCCGATTACATAACCGAAAATTATGACAAGGCGGCATTTCTGACTGCGGCAAAGCTCGGTGAGACGGTGGGCGTGAGTGAATCCACCGTTGTGCGCTTTGCGTCGGAGCTGGGCTTCTCGGGCTATCCGCAGCTCCAGAAGAATTTGCAGGAGGTAGTCAAAAGCCGACTGACAAGTGTTCAGCGAATGAAGGCCGCAGGCGACAGCGGCGATATGCTCGAATATGCGCTGACTTCCGATATTGAGACTATCAAGGAGACCCGTGAGCATACCTCGAGAGAGGCATTTAATGCGAGCGTGGAGGCGATAAACAGGGCGAAGCATATATATGTCCTCGGAGTAAGAAGTGCGGCATCGCTTGCGAGCTTTGCGGCGTTTTATCTCAATTTTGTCTATGACAGCGTTACGCTTATCGATCCTGCCGGAACGGGCGAGGCGTTCGATCAGGCGTTCAGAATCAACAGTGACGATGTGTGCATTGCAATAAGCTTCCCGAGATATTCAAATCAGACGGTCAATATGCTCAGATTTATTTCGGACAGAGGTGCGACCGTTATTTCCGTTACCGACAGCGAAAATTCACCTATTGCGCCCTTTGCAACCCATCTTCTGCTTGCAAGGAGCAATATGGTCTCGTTCGTCGATTCGCTTGTTGCGCCGCTGAGTCTTATCAATGCACTGATAGCCGCCGCAGCAAGGGAGCGGAGCACAGAGGTCTACAATAACCTGAACTCCCTTGAAAATATTTGGGACGAGTATCAGATATACCGTACACACGAGGACGATTAAATACATTGAATAAAGAGGTTTGTTATGCCTAAGGTGCTTGTAATAGGCGGAGGTGCGGCAGGACTTACCGCCGCAATAACCGCCGCAAAAAACGGCTGTGACACTGTGCTTTTGGAACGCAATGAAAAGGTCGGCAGAAAAATAATGATAACGGGCAAGGGCAGGTGCAATGTCACAAACGACTGTTCCGAGCTTAACGCCCTCATTGCGGCAGTGCCTGTGAACGGAAGATTCCTTTACAGTGCCTTTTCACGTTTTATGCCGCAGGATACCATGAATTTCTTCGAGAACGAGCGTGTGCCGCTCAAGACGGAGAGGGGGAACCGAGTTTTCCCCGAGTCGGACAGGGCATCGGATATAGTTGATGCACTGTTCTTTGCGGCGAAGAGGGCAGGGGTCGATATAGTTTGCGGCAGAGCCGAGGAACTGATAATCGAGGACGGTGCGGTAAAGGGTGCCGTTCTGCAGTCGGGCGAGCGGATTTATGCCGAGCGTGTGATAGTCGCAACGGGCGGCAAGTCCTATCCGCAGACAGGCTCCACCGGTGACGGCTACAGGCTTGCGGAGGCGGCAGGGCACACGGTAATTGATCCAAAGCCGTCTCTTGTGCCGCTTGAGGCTCATGAAGGCTTCTGCTCACGGCTTCAGGGACTGTCGCTGAGAAACGTGTCGATTTCCGTTGAGGACACCAAGACGAAAAAACAGATATATTCCGACTTCGGTGAGATGATCTTCACTCATTTCGGCGTGTCAGGGCCGATGATACTCTCCGCAAGCTCGCATATGCGGCAGATGGAGAGAGGGAGATATAAGATAATCATCGACTTGAAGCCCGCACTTTCCGAGCAGCAGCTTGATGCGAGAGTTTTGAGGGATTTCAGCGAGAACAATAACCGTAATTTCATCAACGCCCTGAATTTTCTGCTTCCCAAAAAGCTTGTGCCCGTGATAGTCTCGCTCTCGGGTATCCCGATGGACACAAAGGTGAACTCCGTCACCCGTGAACAGCGTGCGAGACTTGTGAATCTTTTGAAGCACTTCACCGTTACCGTAACGGATTTTCGCCCGATAGAGGAGGCGATAATCACTTCGGGAGGTGTTAAGACCTCGGAGATAGACCCGAAAACCATGCAATCGAAGCTTACCGAGGGTCTGTATTTTGCAGGTGAAGTGATAGATGTCGATGCCTACACGGGCGGATTTAATTTGCAGATAGCGTTCTCCACCGGTCATTTGGCAGGCGAGAGTGCGGCACAATAAGAAAGGATGGATATTATGTCGATAAATGTTGCAATAGACGGGCCTGCAGGTGCCGGCAAAAGCACAATTTCGAGACAGGCGGCAAAGGCACTCGGTTTTATCTATGTCGATACGGGAGCACTTTACCGTGCAGTCGGCCTCAACGCACTCAGAACGGGTGTTGACACCGATGATCCCGAGGCAATAGCCGAGAGTGTGAAAAATATTTCGGTCGAGCTGAAATATGAAAACGGCGAGCAGGCGGTTTTTTTAAACGGAGAGAATGTCTCCGCCTTTATACGCACTCCCGAAGCTTCCATGGCGGCATCAAAGGTCTCCGCTGTGCCGAAGGTGCGTGAGTTTCTCTTCGGTCTCCAGCAGGAGATAGCCGCAAAGAACGACTGCGTTATGGACGGCAGAGACATAGGGACTGTGGTATTGCCCAACGCTCAGGTCAAAATTTTCCTCACCGCCTCCGCAGAAGCGAGAGCACAGCGCCGCTATAAGGAGCTTATAGAAAAAGGCGAGCAGGTAGATTATGAAAATGTACTTGCAGAAATGAAACAAAGGGATTATAATGATTCTAATCGGGCAGTTGCACCGCTCAAGGCGGCTGACGATGCGGTGACGGTGGACACCACCGCACTCAATCTCGAGGAATCAATAGAGAAAATTAAAAATGTTATCAAGGAGAAGCTTTGATGGAACCGAAGATTAAAGGCAAGTCGTTTGATTATGACGACACAAGAGACAAAAAGTTTTACGATGCGGTTGTAGCCGTTTTTCATCCGCTGTCTAAAATTATTTTCAGAACTACTTATATCGGCCGTGAGAACGTTCCCCAGACGGGCGGACTTATCATAGCCTCCAACCACCGCAATTCCTATGACCCCGGTCTTTTTGTTGCGGCAAGAGTTCGCAAGATTCACTATATGGCAAAGCTAGAGCTGTTCAATCTCAACAAGGCGGCTTCGTGGCTGCTCCGCCATTTCAACGCTTTCCCTGTCAGCAGAGGCACGGGCGATCAGCGTTCACTCAACTATGCTATCCGCCTTGTAAATGAGGGCAAGGTGCTCGGAATCTTCCCCGAGGGCACACGCTCCAAGGATCCCAACGGCAAGATGCTGCCGCCCAAGGCAGGCGTTGCACTCATCGCAAAGGCTACCCATGCGGATATTTTGCCTGCAAGCATCTACTATGAAGGAAAGAGCGGCTTCAGAAAGAAGATAACTATCCGCTTCGGTGAGGTTATCCCTTATGAGGAGCTGGGACTCAGCGACGAAGCGAATATGAGCGAGATAAAGGAAGCGGCACGCCTTGTTATGGGCAAGATAGGCGAGCTTGCCGAGATGGGTCATGAAAAGAATTGAATTAGCTAAAACCGCCGGCTTCTGTTTCGGCGTAAACAGGGCGGTCGAGCTTACATATGAGCTTGTCGATAAGGGCACAAAGGTTATGACCTTCGGGCCTCTGATACACAATCCCGTTGTCATTGAGGATCTCGAGAGCAAGGGTGTTAAGGTCATCGATTCGCCCCTCGAGGCGGCGGCAGATTCAACTGTCATCATCCGTACTCACGGAGTCGGCGCAAGCGTATATGAAAGCCTCGAAAGGACAGGGGCGCAGATATGCGATGCGACCTGTCCGTTCGTCAAAAAGATACATAAAATTGTTAAGGAAAATTCTTCCGAAGCCACGCCCGTGCTTATAGCCGGAGACAGCGGTCATCCCGAGGTTATAGGCATAATGGGTCACTGCAAGGGCGAATGTTATACCTTCAGAAATACGGATGAGCTGAGAAAAATTTTTGAAAACCGCCCTGAATATTCTGAAAAGAGAATAACTGTTGTCTCGCAGACGACTTTCAGTGTAAAAGAATGGCAGGAATCCTTAAAAATAATTAAAATACTATGTACAAATGCAAATGTTTTTGATACAATATGTAATGCTACGCAGGACAGGCAGAGCGAGGCGGCAGAGCTTTCGACGAGAGTTGATTCGATGATAATCATCGGCGGCTCGCAGAGCTCCAACACCGCAAAGCTAAAGCAGGTCTGCGAGTGTAACTGCCCGACTTATCTTGTCGAGCGGTCGGCAGATGTGAAGAATATCGATTTTTCACACTGTGAGGTTATCGGCGTTACTGCGGGGGCATCAACCCCTGCGTGCATAATAAAGGAGGTACTTTGTAACATGTCCGAAATTTTAAACGAACAATCCAAAGAGCTTGAGGAAGGCGCAGTCGAGCGTAAGACCGATGTCGCTGAGGCGGCTGCCGGCAAGCTCGAAGAAGTCGCAGCTTCCGCACAGCCGGCGGAGGAGGTGCCTTCCGAAGAAGCAGACGATTTCTCCAAGGCTCTTGAGGAGTCGCTCAACAACATGAACAACGATCAGAAGGTTATCGGCGTTGTTATGGGCTTCTCGCCCACAGAGATTCAGGTTGACATCGGCAGAAAGCACGCCGGCTACATCCCCATGGATGAGTACAGTGCAGACCCTGCTGCCGACCCGAAGAAAGAGCTTAAAATCGGTGATGAGATCGGTCTTATCATCATGAAGACCAACGATGTTGAGGGTACAGTGATGCTTTCCAAGCGCCGCTATGACGCTATGCAGGCATGGAGAGACATTGCAGACGCAGCCGAGAGCGACAAGGTCTTTGACGGTGTTGTTACCGATGTTGTCAAGGGCGGCGTTATCGCTGTTACAAACGGCGTTCGTGTCTTTATCCCCGGTTCACTTGCAACCGCTTCTCGCAGTGAGTCTCTTGACAGCCTGCTGAGAAAGAATGTCAAGTTCCGCATCATCGAAGTCAATAATTACAAGAGAAGAGCTGTCGGCTCTATCCGTGCTGTCCTCAAGGAGGAGAGAAAGGCCGCTGAGGAAGCTTTCTGGGCACAGGCTGAGGTCGGTCAGAAGTATACCGGTACTGTCAAGTCCCTCACCGCTTACGGTGCATTTGTTGACATCGGCGGCGTAGACGGAATGGCTCACATTTCCGAGCTTTCCTGGAAGCGCATTAAGCATCCCTCCGAGGTTCTCAAGGTTGGCGATGTTATCGATGTTTACATAAAGGCTCTTGACGCTGAGAAGAAAAAGATTTCTCTCGGCTACAGAAAGGACGAGGACAATCCGTGGGAGATCCTTCGCAAGAACTATCCCGAGGGAACTGTTATCGACGCTGAGGTTGTAAGCCTTACCGATTTCGGTGCATTCGCAAGAGTTATCCCCGGCATTGACGGTCTTATCCACATTTCTCAGATAGCAGACCGCCGCATTGAGAAGCCCGCTGAGGTTCTCAAGGTCGGTGACAAGGTTCAGGCTAAGATAATCGGCATCGACTTCGACAAGAAGCGTGTCAGCCTCTCAATCAGAGCTCTTCTTGAGCCTGCAACAGAGGAAGCCGAAGAGGCTGCTGACGAGGAGTAATTCTCACAAATCATATCCGGTTTCCGTCGTTCGGCGGAGACCGGATTTTTTTACACTTTGATGTGTTAAATTGCACAAAAGCTGACCTTGACAGTAATATCTTTTCTATCGACAGAAACTGCAAAAAATATTGTGCCGACTTTAAAATAGTGGTATAATAACTTCTAATATAATCGACTTGAGGTGAGCAAAACGGAACGCATAACTCTTATCTGCGGTCATTACGGCAGCGGAAAAACAAATTTTGCCCTCAATATGGCGGTCAATGCCGCAAAAAAAGGCGAGAAGATAACCCTCGTTGACCTTGATATAGTCAATCCGTATTTTCGCACGGCTGATTACCGTGACGAGCTTGAGAAGCTCGGCGTGAATGTCATAGCACAGAATCTCGAGGGTACTACTCTTGATGCTCCGGCACTTACTGCAAGGATGTTCTCAATTTTTGAGGAGAGCATGGGCAGGGTCATAGTCGATGTCGGCGGAGACGATGTGGGAGCTACGGCACTCGGCAGATTCTCAAAGCAGCTCAACGCTTCGGGCTACGATATGCTCTGTGTTATAAATAAATTCCGCAAGTTTATTTCGTCCCCCGATGAGGCGGCACAGCTTCTCGGAGAGATCGAGTCGGCTTGCAGGCTCAAGGCGACAGGTATAGTCAACAACTCGCACCTCGGCGCACAGACCTCGGCACAGGATATAATCTCAAGTGTCGATTATGCAAAAGAGACGGCAGAGCTTATCGGCTTGCCGCTTGTTTACACCACTGCGCCAAAGGCGGTTGCAGACCGGCTTGAGGGTAAGGTGGATAACCTCTATCCCGTTGATGTGCTCGTTCGTCTTCCGTGGTAAATTTGACCGATACCGCATTTGCGGTGGATATACAGTTCGGTATTTCTTGATTAGGAGGAAAAGATATGGCAAAAGTCACTATCAATGAAAACACCTGCAAGGGCTGTGAGCTTTGCACCACAGCGTGCCCCAAGCATATTATCAGCCTTGCGAAGGATAAGCTAAACCTAAAAGGCTATCATCCTGCGTGCGTAACCTCTCCCGATGATTGCATCGGCTGTGCGGCGTGCGCCATTATGTGCCCGGATTGTGCAATAACAGTTGAAAGATAAGAAAGAAGAGGTGTTGAAAGTGTCAGAAAGAGTTCTTATGAAAGGTAACGAGGCTCTGGCAGAGGCCGCTATCCGTGCAGGCTGCCGCCACTTCTTCGGTTATCCCATCACTCCCCAGACGGAGCTTGCGGCATATATGTCAAAGGTAATGCCCAAGATAGGCGGTACATATCTTCAGGCGGAGAGCGAAATTGCCGCAGTTAATATGGTTCTCGGTGCGGCATCCGCAGGTGTTCGTGCCATGACCTCATCATCATCCCCCGGAATCAGCCTTAAAACCGAGGGTATCTCATATATGGCAGGCTCGGATCTTCCGGCAGTCATCATCAATGTTCAGAGAGGCGGCCCCGGCCTCGGCGGAATCCAGCCCTCACAGTCGGACTATTGGCAGGCAACCAGAGCACCCGGTCACGGCGATTTGCACATTCTCGTCTTCGCTCCCAGCTCCGTGCAGGAGATGGTCGATCTTGTCGGCAGAGCGTTTGACAAGGCAGACGAGTACCGTATGCCCGCAATGATCCTTGCCGACGGTATGCTCGGTCAGATGATGGAGCCTGTCGAGATAGGCGAGGGCAGCGGCGGCGCAAGCGTTGAAAAGCCGTGGGCGGCCTGCGGTCATCAGGGTGGCAGAAAGCACAATATCGTAAACTCCCTCTACCTCCAGGCGGCAGACCTCGAGCGTCTTGTAAGAGAGCGCTTTGAGAGATACGCCGTTATCGAAGAGAAGGAGCCGATGAGCGAGAGCTATATGACAGACGATGCCGATTACATCGTAGTCGCATACGGTGCATCCGCTCGTGTTGCAAAGGCAGCAGTCCGTGAGGCGAGAGAGCAGGGCATAAAGGCAGGACTTATCCGCCCGATAACCCTTTGGCCGTTCCCGAAGCAGGCTATCCGTGAGGCGGCAGAGAATGCAAAGGCATTCCTTTGCGTTGAGATGAGCATGGGTCAGATGATAGACGATGTTAAGCTTGCTATCGATTGCAGCAGACCTGTCGAGTTCTTCGGCCGTACCGGCGGTATCATCCCCACACCGGCAGAGGTACTTGAAAATATCAAAAAACTTGCAGGAGGCGAAAAATAATGGCAGTAGTATTCCAGAGACCCAAGGCACTTCTTGATGTGCCCACCCATTATTGCCCCGGCTGTACTCACGGCATAATCCATCGCCTTGTCGCAGAGTGCATAGATGAGCTCGGTATAGAGGGCAAGACCGTCGGTATTGCACCCGTCGGCTGTGCTGTTATGGCATATAATTATTTTGGCTGTGATATGATTGAGGCACCTCACGGCCGTGCGCCGGCTGTTGCAACAGGCGTTAAGCGTGCAAAGCCCGAGAATATCGTCTTTACTTATCAGGGTGACGGCGACCTTGCCGCTATCGGTACTGCCGAGACTGTCCACTCCGCAACAAGAGGCGAGAATATCACCGTTATCTTCGTCAACAACGCCATTTACGGCATGACAGGCGGCCAGATGGCTCCCACCTCGCTCCCGGGTCAGGTCACTCAGACCACGCCTTACGGCAGAGACCCGAAGATTGCAGGCTATCCCGTCAGAGTTTGCGAGATGCTCTCCACCCTTGACGGCACGGCATATGCAGAGCGTGTTTCCGTTGACTGCGTTAAGAATATAAACAAGGCAAAGAAAGCCATAAAGAAGGCTTTTGAAACTCAGATTGCAGGCAAGGGCTTCTCAATTGTTGAGGTCGTTTCCGCTTGCCCGACTAACTGGGGACTTTCGCCCGTCGATGCACTCGACTGGCTCAGAGACAATATGCTTCCTTATTATCCGCTCGGCGTTTATAAGGACAAGACAGCAGAGGAGGAAGCAAAATGAAGGATATGAACGCTATTCTCGCCGGCTTCGGCGGACAGGGAATACTCTTTATGGGCAAGGTCATAGCCTACGCAGGTCTGACCGACGGCAAGGAGGTCTCATGGCTTCCGTCCTACGGCCCCGAGATGAGAGGCGGCACGGCGAACTGCAGCGTCTGCATCTCCGCAGACCCCATCTGCTCACCCCTCGTCATCACTCCTAATGTCTTTGTTGCCATGAACGGCCCGTCTTATGATAAGTTTATCGACAGTGTTCAGCCCGGCGGAGTTGTCATTATCGACAGCACCCTTGTTGAGCGTGAGATAAAGAGAGACGATGTTACCGTCTGCTGTGTTCCCGCAACTCAGATGGCTGAGGAGCATGGACTCAAGGGACTTGCCAACATCATCCTCATCGGCAAGCTCATGGAGCAGACCGGATTCTGCACCCTTGACACCATGTCAAAGGCAATAAGCAAGGTTGTCCCTGCCAAGAAACAGCACCTCGTCCCGAAGAATATCGAGGCTATCGAGCTCGGTATGAATTATAAGGGCTGAGAAAAAAGCAAATAAAGAATCCCGTCAGGCGTGAGCTTGACGGGATTTTTGCGGTTTATTAAGATTTAATCGGTCACATAGATATCAGCGGTTTGATACAGCTTGTCAACCGATTTTCAGCCTGATTTAAATATTCAAGCTTCTTTGCTTCTAACTCTTTGAATTTCTGCTGATACATTTGTTGGAATGCATTATATTCGGACCTCTTTTCCGAAATTTGGCGGTCAATATGTTTTAAACCTATGGAAAGAAAGCTCGATTCTGTCTTATGCCTTTTTTGGTTCAAATCGTAAAACTCTCTATTAAACTTTTTTTCTTCTGAAAAACGCTTGTCATCAAGTCGTTTGAATTCCTCATCAAACTCTTGATTTATGGCGGTGACATTATTTTTGTAAGTCTCAACTTCGGTTGAGAACAGTTTATATGTTGAATCGATTTTTACTCGGATTGTTCTGTCATCCGGTGCCAAAACGAGAGCATTCTTGAGGGAACTCAGTGCCTCGTAATGGGATTGGTCTGATTGTACATTGCAGTATATCGCCATTTGAAATTTGCCGTTGCTGTACCAGCTACGATAATCTTCGGGATAGTTATCAATAAGTTTTTTGAATATAGGCTGAGCGGAGTTAAGACTCCCGGCCTCAAGCAGAGCCGCTCCGGCTTTGATCAGACTCTCAACGGACTGACCGTTTGACAGTACAACTGTGTCTGCGTGCAGGTGTTCGATGTTGTTTGTGTAGTTGTTGACCGCTTTCTCCGATATGAATGGTGTGCCGCAATATGTGCAAATCACAGCATCCTTGCTTGAATCGATTTCAAGTACTCCACCGCAATTAGTACATTTAGCCATTACAAGTGGCATAAAACCCCTCCGTTGAAACTTCCTGAAGTTGCGTTTGGAATGGCAACCCCGATGTCGCAGAACAAAAGCAGACAGACTGCCGCCTGTGAGAGTGGCAAATATGCCCCTCCTTTTTTGTGCTGCCGATAAAATTATTATAACCTTGTTCGGAGGGAAAAGTAAAGCACTTTTTTATAAATTAGACTGCACTCTTTTTATGACTGCCGACAAAATACTCGCCTCATTCTCTTTTTTTGCCCAAATCCGTTTACTTAATCGCCGTTTTGTGTTATCTTTATAATGCTGCGAATATCATAAAAAATCCGAAAGGAACTGCGATATGTTTAAAAGAAACGACGACTACATAAAGCGTGCGGCGGCAGTCGTACCGAGTGCCCGTCAGCTCAAGTGGCATGAGCTTGAGTTTTATGCTTTCATCCACTTCGGTATGAACACCTTCACCGACAGGGAGTGGGGCAACGGCAACGATGACCCCGTGCTGTTCAATCCCGAAAAGCTCAATGCCAGACAGTGGGCGGCGGCTATCCGTGCGGCAGGCATGAGGGCTATTATTCTCACCTGTAAGCATCACGACGGCTTTTGCCTGTGGCCGAGTGAATATACCGACTACAGCGTTAAAAACAGCAAGTGGAGAGATGGTCAGGGCGATGTTGTGCGTGAATGTGCCGAGGCGTGCAAGGAGTTTGGTCTGAAGTTCGGCGTGTATCTCTCTCCCTGGGACAGACACGATCCCCGTTACGGCGAGGGCGATGCCTACAATGAATATTTCAAAAATCAGCTCAGAGAGCTTTTGACAAATTACGGCGATATTTTCTGCGTGTGGTTTGACGGTGCCTGCGGCGAGGGCAAAAACGGCAGAAAGCAGGAATATGACTGGCAGGGCTATTATGACCTTATCCGTGAATGTCAGCCCGAGGCGGTGATCTCGGTCACAGGCCCCGATGTGCGTTGGTGCGGAAACGAGGCAGGTGTCTGCCGCAAGAGCGAGTGGAACGTTGTGCCTTATTATTACAGCAATCAGGAGCGTATCGCCGCCGCATCTCAGCAGAACGAGGAAAAGCCGCCGAAGAATGTCAGCGAAATGAAGCTCGATCTCGGCAGCCGCAAGGCGATAAAGAATGTTTCAAAGCTCATTTGGTATCCTGCCGAGGTGGATGTCTCGATAAGACCCGGCTGGTTCTATCATCTTGAAGAAAATTATGATGTGAAGCCGCTGTCAAAGCTTATGGAGATATACTATAACTCCGTGGGTGCAAATGCGAGTATGCTGCTCAACATTCCGCCCAACAAGGAAGGACTTATCGCACAGAGAGATCTCGAGACTCTGCTCGCCATGGGCGCACAGCTTCAGATTGATTTCAACGAAAATCTTGCGGAGGATTCGGTGATGACTGATTCCTGCCGCCTTGATGATGAGCATTGCGGTCAGATGGCGCTCAGCGACAATGCCGATGAGTATTGGCACTCCGGCTTTGAACCCGACAAGGCGACGCTGACTCTCGACCTCGGTGACGATTATGATATTGATAAGATAGTCCTCTCCGAGCATATAGCTACGGGACAGCAGATAGAAAAATTCTCACTCTACGCTCAGATAAACGGCAAGTGGAAGAAGATTTTCGCAGGCACGGTCATCGGCTCAAAGCGTATTTGCCGCTTTACCGAAATGCGTATGCAGTATATCAAGCTCGTTGTCGAGCAGACACGTTGCTTTGCCACAATATCAAGATTTGAAGCATATTAAAAACTGCGGTATACTCCGTTTGTGAGTATACCGCAGTTTTCTGCTTTGATTTTAAATTGCAAGGAACGCTTTCGCAAGAGCGAAGTAGATGAGCAGTGTCACCATATCGACTATCGTTGTTATCATCGGGCCTGCCATGAGTGCAGGGTCAAGCTTAACGAGCTTTGCGACTATGGGCAGGGTGCAGCCGATTATCTTTGCC
The DNA here is from genome assembly GCA_964386035.1 of uncultured Clostridium sp. Classification (GTDB taxonomy): domain Bacteria; phylum Bacillota; class Clostridia; order Oscillospirales; family Acutalibacteraceae; genus CAG-177. Next base: position 21,924 of record CAYLQT010000019.1, read on the forward strand.
ACAATAACGGCGCAGACCATGGCGGCGGAGACGACAAGATAAACGGGCATTCCACCCGAGGAGAAGATTAACATTCTGCCGATGTTGACAACGGCGAGCGTGAGTCCGCAGATAAGCGCAACCCTTATCTCCTTGAAAACTATCTTCAAATAGTCCTTCGGGCGTATCTCGCCCAGCGCAAGACCTCTGATTATCAGGGTTGAGACCTGATTGCCTGCGTTTCCGCCCGTGTCCATAAGCATGGGGATGCAGGCGGTAAGTCCTGCAACGGCGGAGAGCATTTCTTCATAACTTTCGATTATTTTACCCGTAAAGGTTGCCGAAACCATGAGCACAAGCAACCAGAGTATTCTGTTTTTGGCAAGGTTGAATACGCTTGTCTTGAGGTAGTTGTCATCCGAGGGGTGAAGCATTGCCATCTTTTCGAAGTCCTCGGTGTTCTCGTCCTCAATGACATCAACTATATCGTCTATCGTTATGATTCCGACAAGTCTCTGCTCATTGTCAACAACGGGCACGGAGAGCAGGTCGTATTTTTTCGCTATCTCCGCAACCTCCTCCTGATCCTCAAGGGTGTGGACGCTGATGAGCTGTGAGTCGGTGTCCATAACGTCCCTTATCAGCTCGTCATCCTTTGCCATGAGCAGTGTGTGCAGGGCGACAGAACCGATGAGATGCCTCTTGTCGTCAATGCAAAGGCAGGAGTAGACCGTCTCCATATCGAAGGCTGTGGAGCGGATGTGGGCGATAGCCTGACCGACGGTGAAGAAATCGTGGAGCTCCACCATCTCGATGGTCATTATCGAGCCGGCACTGTTTTCGGGGTATTTTAAGAATTTGTTGATTATCTTCCTTGTTTCGCTGTCTGCCTGTGCGAGAACACGGCGGACAACATTCGCCGGAACCTCCTCGAGGAAGTCAACCGTATCGTCAAGGAACATTTCGTCAAGCAGGCTGCTCAATTCCGAATCGGTTATAAGATTCAGAAGCTGTGCCTGAGACTCAGGTTCAAGATAAGAAAAAACATCGGCGGATATATCCTTTGGCAGGATGCGGAAAATACGCAGAAGCTCATTCTCCGGCAGTTCCTCCATAGCCTGTGCTATATCGACGACGTTTAGCTCGCATAGCTGCTCACGCAGAGCGGAAAGCTGACCCTCTGCGAGCATAGTGCTGATGCTTTCAAGAATATCACGACTCATACTGCACCTCTTTCTCCGTAGGGCGTGCAGAAACGAGCCTTTTTGTATAAGGCGTTAATTCGGGCGCACAGCTCCCACGGTGTTAAATTTGATTTTAAAACTTCGCGGCTTAGGTTTGTCGCTGCTGCCCAAAAAAATTCACCACTTTTCGCTTTGAATATAGCTCGAAAAATTCCTCAAAAGCAACATTCGCGTGCTGAAACAGAGGCTTTCAAACTTCACCATTAGTTTATACCTCACACCCTAAAAAGTCAAGCAAAAAGGCAAAAATCTTCGCTAATTTAGCGTATTGACTGAAAATGAGCGAAAACAGTGCAAAATTGCCCCAAAACGGGCAAAAATAGTCTTTTTAAATGCACAAATATTAACAAAATATGAACTTTTGCGGCTTGCCCCGATTTTTTGCAGAGTTTAATGCAAAAAATCGGGGCGTTTTTACTATGGTTGACGGAAGCTTGCGGTAAGGCGCCGCCGAAAGCTTGCGTGAATATAGATTAGGAGATGAAAGAATGCGAAAAAACGAACAGTTGACATCCCGTGAGGAAAATTTCTGCCGGGCGTTTGTCTGCTCTCGAGAGCCGAGGGCATCTGCGGCAAAGGCAGGTTTTGCCCTGAATCCCGAGCGTGCGGCTATAAAGCTCTTGAACAGCCGAAAGATTCGGGAGCGTATAGCACAGCTTGAGCAGGAAAGACAGGCGAGGGCGGCAGAGGTCACGGATGGCTACCGCCGAATAGCCTTCGGAAGCATTGCGGATGCGGTGAGGCTGATATTGCTCGATGAGCCACTCGAGGAGGCGGAGCTTGAAAAAATGGACCTGACGATGGTATCGGATATCAAACGCCCAAAGGGCGGCGGCTTGGAGGTAAAATTTTTCGACCGTCTCAAGGCACTCGACAGGCTTTGCGAGCTCAGCAACGCCGCAGGCGAAAATGAAGGTTCGGACTTCTTTGCGGCCCTCAACAAGAGCGCCCGTGCGCTCCATTCCGAGGAGGATGAGGGTGAGTAAGAACGCTTCGTTTGAGAGCTTTTCACGAAAACAGCTCGAAGTGCTCTCTTGGTGGTGTCCGTCAAGTCCGTACAGGTATCGTGATGCGATAATCTGCGACGGAGCCGTGCGTTCCGGAAAGACGGTTTGTATGTCCGTCTCGTTTGCGGCTTGGGCGTTTTCCGCCTTTGACGATACCTCATTTGCCCTGTGCGGAAAAACCGTGACTTCGCTGAGGAGAAATATAGTTACTCCCATTTTGCCCGTGCTCAGGCGACTCGGATTTGAGTGTCGTGAAAAGCTGTCGCAGAATTTTATAGAGATTGAATATTGCGGCAGACATAACCGCTTCTATCTCTTCGGCGGCAAGGACGAAGGCTCTGCGGCACTCATACAGGGTATGACACTTGGCGGTGTGCTGCTCGACGAGGTGGCGTTGATGCCACGTTCGTTTGTCGAGCAGGCACTTGCCAGATGCTCACTTGACGGCTCAAAGCTGTGGTTCAACTGCAACCCCGATACGCCGATGCACTGGTTTTACGAGGAGTGGATAAAAAAGAGTGAGGAGAAAAACTGCCTCTATCTGCATTTTACCATGGATGATAACCCGTCACTCACGCCTTCGATAAAGCAGAGGTA
>CAYLQT010000020.1:0-24641 GCA_964386035.1 uncultured Clostridium sp.
GATATGGGCGGCAGTTTTTGTATGCAGTTCAAAGATGAGCAACCATTAAAGCTCTCTGTGCGTTATAACCTTCGTCAAAAAAAACGCCCTCACCGCCTAAACGGTGAGGGTTCGTTTATTCTTCGTTGTATGCAGTTACGACCGCTTCGGATATTGCAACCAAAGTGCGGCGAACTCTGCAGGCTATTTCCTGAGGAGGCTCGGGCTCAGGCTCATTGAGCCAACGCAGCAAAGCGGAAACGGTACCGTCCGCCAAAAAAGTTATGAGAAAATCCGCATCCTTTTCATTCTCGAATATATTGCCGAACAGCCGTCTGAGCACAGGATACAGCTGCTGTCTGAAATAATCTCTGAACGAGTTTTGACCCGTTATTTGCAGGGCGTTGCGATAAAAATCCCGTTCGGAATAAAAGTAATTGCAAAGATCCTCAAAATTCAGCGCATGGGGATCGGCGTCTCGCATCTCGGCAAAGCCATTGTCAAATATCCAGTTGACGAGGTCGTACTTGTCGCAAAAATGATAATAGAAGCTTTTTCGGTTCATCCCGCAATTTTCGCAAATGTCCCCGATGCTGATTTTGCTCAGGGGCTGAGTTTGCATAAGCTCCTTGAGTGATGCCGCAAGTGCCTTTTTGGTGATGAGCGATTCCGCCATTTTCATCTCCCCTTTTAATTTTCTTTTCCCTTTTCTTTATTATACCACAAAAACGATAGGTTTTCAAGCTCAGACGATTTTCCCACCGCCGAGAACCTCACCGTCAAGATAAAAAGCGGCAAACTGTCCCGGTGTGACGGAGCGTTGAGATTCCGAGAATGTAACCAGTGCCGTCCCGTCCGGCTGTAGCTCTATATGTGCCGGAGCCGCAGGAGCGCGAAATCTTATCTTGACCTCGCAATCGAAGTCATTCTTAAAATGCGGACTGATTATATTCAAATCCGTTGCGGTGAACGAGCTGAGATACTGTGTGCCGTTTTCACCCAGCACGACGGCGTTTTTTTCGGGCACTATACGGGTGACAAACATCGGTCTGCCGAATGCACCCAAGCCCTTTCGCTGACCCACGGTATAATTCATTATCCCCCTGTGCCTACCGATAACATTGCCGTCGGTATCGAGAAAATCGCCCTCGCCGCTGTCGCAAAGTCCGTGCGAGCGAATAAACGCCGCATAGTCGTCATCGGGTATAAAACATACCTCCTGGCTGTCCTTTTTCTGTGCCACATTCAAATTAAACTGCGCCGCCAGCTCCCTGATTCGGCTTTTTTCCATTCCGTCGAGCGGAAAAAGCGCATGGGAAAGCTGAAACTGTGAGAGCATACACAGAAAATAGCTCTGATCCTTTTTGGATTCCGAACGGCGTAAAACAGCACCCGACGAGGTCTTGACAAGAGAGGCATAGTGCCCCGTTGCAACGAGATCCGCACCGTTTTCAAGCGCATAGTCGAGCATTGCACCGAACTTTATATCCCTGTTGCACATCACGCAGGGGTTGGGGGTTGCCCCACGAAGATACTCGGCGGCGAAGTAATCTATCACCTTTTCTTTGAATATCTCTCTGAGATCAAGCACACGGTGCTCAATGCCGATCGTTTCCGCTACTCTGCGAGCATCTTCAATATCCGTCTGTGCCGCATCACCCGGTTTAAGGCGCAGGGTAACGCCCACAGTGTCATATCCCTGACTTTTGAGCAGGGCGGCAGTAACGGAGCTGTCAACTCCGCCGCTCATTCCCACGAAAACACGTTGCATATAATCACCTCCGCCCAAGCTGTAAATCGTCTGTTTTTTATTATACCACATTCTCGCCTTCATTGCAAAAATGCAGAAAAACCTCTTTCTTTTTTCTCTGAAAACGCTTTTTCGGCGTAAAATTTTCTCCGATAAAGAGCCGTGAACCTCAATAATTTGCCTGAATCCGCTTGCAGAAACCGCCAAAAAAGAGTATAATTAGAGATATATTGAGGGATTATGCGCTAAAGATTCGAGTGCCGCAAACAACATCTTTCATTTTGACATTTTTTATGCGGAGAGTTTTATTCGGATCTCATCATCCAAGGGAGGATTTTATTTTGTCAGTTGATTTACACTGTCACACCAAATTATCAAACAGCTCCATGGGCATTGACGACCTTATCATGCTTGCAAAAAAGCGTGGAGTCGATACCATTTCCATCACCGACCATGACTGCCAGGCAGGCTCGGTCAGAGGCAAAATAATCGCCGCACGCCGTGGCGTGACCGTTATTCCGGGCGTTGAGCTTTCGTCCTCAGACCCCGAGACAGGCCGTCAGGTACATATTCTCGGCTATTTCTGCGACAGCCCCGACAGGCTCGAGGAGCTTTGCCACAAGAACAACGCCGCACGCAAAAAGGCCGGTCAGTATATGATTCTCAAAACCGCACAGCGTTACCCTATCTCGGCGGAGCTTGTTATGAAATGTGCGGCAGGCTCCACAGGTATCTTTGAGGAGCACATAATGCACGCCCTGATGGAATGTGGCATAACACAGGATCTTCACGGCGAGATATACAACGAGCTTTTCAACCCCGAAAGCTCAACAAATGTCATCGTTGAGCCGAAGTTCGCTCCCGTGCAGGAGGTTATTGATGCAATTCACGGTGCAGGCGGCATTGCCGTTCTTGCACATCCTTATATGTATAACAGCGTCTCCGGCCTTGACAGATATGTAAGCTACGGTCTTGACGGAATTGAGGTCTGGTGCCCCTCGAGCAACGAGGCACAGCAGGCCGAGATGCACGACTACGCTAAGACACACAAGCTACTTATGATTGGCGGCTCGGACTTCTCGGGAATGTACAACAACGGTGCTATCTGCGTCGGTGATTATGCAACCCCCGCCGAGTGGTTCAAGGCACTCACCGACTACAAGGCGATGCTCAAAAAACGGGCGAAATAAGTTAGGAGGGAACTGAATGTTTCCCGAAGATGATAAGGATATAAAGGTATTTCACCCATCCGAACGCAGGAACGAAGCCGTTGATGTGCTCAAGGCGGCACAGGAGCTGAACGCTCAACGTGTAAACGGCAATCTGACAAAGGCACGCAGGCTCGGGGCAAAGCTTTCAAGCCTTACCCCTGCCGATATAAAAGCCTTTGGCGCAACGCAGGCGGAAAAGATCCCGTCCAATGTGCTCTATCAGGCTCGTGTGCTGATGCTCTTCGCCGCACAGCTCACTCTCCACACCCTGCTCCCCCAATCGCTCTCATCGGAGGCGGTAAACTCGATGTACGACCACCTCAGCGAGGGTTTTTATGACAATGTTATGGAGGGCACCTCGTTTTCATTCTATTATCTCGCAGTGCGAAAGAGCTTTAATATCGAAGAAAATATCGGTAAAAGCTTCGCAATGCTCTGCGGCGATGAGGACAGTGATGAGTACACCGAAATAGGCAGCAAAATATACAGCCTCTCAAAAAATGCGGTAAAATCGCTTGTCGAAAAGGCTGAATTTGAAAGTCACGACTCCATGTGAGTTAAGTATCAACTTACTAAAAAGCATAGAAACGGCAGGGAGCTTGTTTCCTGCCGTTTTTTTGTATAGGCAACGTGAGACTTTTCTCATTCTCAAACGACTAATAAGTGAAAGGAAAAAACATCAATCCTTTCGGAAAGGAGAAAATCAATGGATAACGGTGCAAGTAGCTACCGCCGTTTCCTTGATGGTGATGACAAAGGCATAGTTGAACTCGTCGGAGATTATAAGGACGGACTCATTCTTTATTTGAACGGTTATGTCAACAACATTTTCATTGCCGAGGACTTAGCGGAAGACACATTTTTCAGGCTGATGGTCAAAAAGCCGAAATTTTCGGGCAAAAGCACCTTCAAATCCTGGCTGTATGCAATCGGGCGAAATGTAGCAATCGACTTTATAAGGCACAAATCCAAATTGCTCGATGCCCCAATAGAGAACATGGCAAGCTGTTTGAGCGAAGAAGAAAGCCTTGAGCGAGCTTACATAAAAGAGGAAAGCAAAATCGTAGTCCACAGGGCGATGTCAAGGCTTGCGCCGGATTACAGAGCTGTTCTATATCTCGTTTTCTTTGAAGGCTTTTCCGGCAAAGAAACGGCAACAGCCTTGAAAAAGAACGACCGTCAAATCAAAAATCTCCTGTACCGAGCGAAACGGGCTTTGAAATCAGAGCTTGAAAAGGAGGGCTTCACTTATGAAGAACCGTGATGAAATGGTAAACAGTCTGCTCGAACGCAGAGAACGCTATAATGCCGAACAAAAGAAAAAAAGAACGATGCTCGCCCGTACAGCAGCCTCATTGTGCTGTGTGTGCCTTGTTACTCTGTTAGGCTTCGGTATATGGCACAGCGGAATATTCAGCGACACACCGCCCGATAAAACCGTAGCAGATGCCATATATCCCGGTGTCAAGGACACCTTTGATATCAGCAAGGATGAATCCCCGAACGATCCTGCCGCAAACGACAGGATAGTCATTAACTATGTCGGCAATATTTCTGTTGACAGACAGATGAACATCTGCCTCTTCGCAGACGATTTTGTGGAAATGACGCAAGACGAAATGATCTCTTATTATGGGGTCAATTATATTCCGGAGGTCCCCTCTGATATCAAAGCTTGGAAAGAAAACAAGCGAAGCGGCATCTTTAAGCGTGACGGCGGAACCGGTGAGGTATATTGGGACGCTGATATCTTAAATTACTCCAATGAGGATTTCACAAGAAATGTTAATCTTGAAGTAGACAAAGGGACCGAAGTTTTGCGTGATTATTTTTATTGCGACGGGACTGAAAAAAAATCAACAATCAACAATATAGAGGTTTTTATCGGCCTGACAGATGACGGATGCTATTATGCGGAGTTTATGTATAAGGACGTAGGTTTTTTCCTCGATGCCAACGGCTTGACACAAGACGAATTTGTGGCGGTGCTTGTCTCGATTATTAAATAACTGCATATGCAAAACCGCCGACCGAATCTTATCCTCGGTCGGCGGCTGTATTTATATTTTTTAGATTCCGAAGTATCTCTTTGCGTTGTTAAACGATATGTCGCAGACTATTTCCTTGAGCGTATCCATATCCGCAGGATACAGTCCCTTTTCAACCATATTGCCTATGAGTCCGCAGAGGATTCGGCGGAAATACTCATGTCTCGGATATGACAGGAACGAACGGGAGTCCGTAACCATGCCGACGAACTTCGAGAGCGCACCGGTGTTGCCGAGTGCCTTCATCTGCTCACGCATACCGTCGATGTTGTCATTGAACCACCATGCCGAGCCGAACTGAATCTTCGACTGAGCCTGCGAGGACTGGAAGTTGCCGAGCATTGCACCGAGCACATAGTTATCCTTGGGATTGAGTGTGAACAATATCGTCTTGGGCAGAGAATCCTCGACATCGAGTGAATCGAGCAAACGGGAAAGATTATATGCAACCTCGTGGTCGGCTATTGAATCGAAGCCCGAATCGGGGCCGAGAGCCTTGAACATACGGCTGTTGTTGTTGCGTGTTGCGCCGATATGTATCTCCATGCCCCAGCCACGGCGAGCATACTCTTTAGCGAAGAAACGCATAAGTTCGGTCTTGTACTCATCAATTTCATCCTCGCTGAGTGCATCACCTGCAAGAGCCTTTTTAAACACCCTGTCAAGCTCCGCAGCATCCGCACGCTTATATGGCACACGGGTGAAGGCGTGATCGCTCGCGCGGCATCCCATCTCCTCGAAAAGATTTATTCTGCTGAGAAGCACCGAGACGAGCTTCTCGTAGCTGTCAACACTCTCGCCCGACACATTCTCGAGTGCCTTTATCCAGTCACGGTAGCCTGCAAGCTCTATTCCGAGTGCCTTGTCAGGTCTGAACGCCGGAATAACACGGCACTTGAAGCTGTCATCCTCGGCTATAAGCTTGTGATATTCAAGAGTATCTGCGGCATCGTCGGTGGTGCACAGGCAGACGACATTCGACTTCTCGATAAGCTCACGGGGAGTGAATCCTCCTGCTGATATCTTCGCATTGGCACGAGACCAAATATCATCGGCTGTCTTTTCGCTCAGCGGCTCATATATATCGAAATATCTCTGAAGCTCGAGATGAGTCCAATGGTAAAGAGGATTGCCGATGAGATAGGGCATAATCTTCGCCCACGCCGTAAACTTCTCATAAGGTGTTGCATCACCCGTTATGTACTTCTCATCAACTCCGCACGAACGCATCGCACGCCACTTATAGTGATCTCCGGCGAGCCACAGGTAGGCTATATCGCTCGGGGCTTTATTCTCATATATCTCCTTGGGGGAGAGATGGCAATGCCAGTCAAAAATCGGCATCTCGTCAGCCGCCGCAAAAAGCTCACGGGCGGTGGCATTGTCAAGCAAAAAATCCTTGTCCATAAATGCTTTCATCTTACTGTCTCCTTCACAAAACTTTTCATATATATTATAACCTTATCGTGCGTGATAAGCAAGAGTTTTGCTCGACGGCGGAGCAAAATAAATTCGGCTGTCCGTTTCGGCACCTGCGGCATATTATGCTATGGGGTCAATGCCCCGAGACAAATAAAGCAAGCGCAGACCGCCGAAGGTGGCAGGAAGCTGTCCGCAGGGGAGCCGAGGCAATGGTCAGCGCATAAGAATAGAGGCTCTCCGCAAGGAGAGCCTCACAGGATTTCATGTAAAGGTTTGCAGCTTGTCACACCTTTATTTCATCCGCAATCAGACAACTTTCATCTGTTCCGATTCACTCAAAAGCTGTTGATATTCTTGAGTTTTCGGCATTTCACGGCACTGTATAGAGGAATCAGCACTATCAAGCGATATGTAAAGTTATTTAGCTTTACATATTCTGCCGACAAAAGAGACGACTCGCACAAGCTCGGTGCGAGTCGTTAAGCTATAAATCATATCTCGTCAATGTAGTTACACGCTGCAAGTGCCGCAACAGCTCCGTCTGCGGCTGCTGTTGTGAGCTGGCGAACTTCCTTCGTCCTGCAATCTCCGGCAACAAAAACTCCTGCCGTCTTGGTTTTGCAGGTTTCGTCGGCTATGATATATCCATAGTCGTCGAGGTCGGTGATCTCTTTAAACTGCTCGTTATCCGGCATCTGACCGACTGCGACAAACACGCCGTCCAGCGGTATGGAATACGGCTCGGCATCGCCCGTGGCTATCTTTATTCCGTCAAGCTCATCACTGCCGATAAGCTTAACGACACGGGTGTTCATCAGCGTTTTGATGTTATCTCTCTCGCCTATTTTCTTCACCAATGCCTTTTCACCCCTGAACTCATCACGGCGATGAATCAGCGTGACACTCTCACAATAAGCAGAGAGGAAAAGTGCGGACTGCAATGCGCTGTCTCCGCCGCCGACGACCGCAACATTCTTCTCCTTATAAAAAGCACCGTCGCACACTGCACAGTATGACACTCCCCTGCCGGCAAGCTCGTTCTCGCCGTCCACGCCGAGCGGTCTGTGGCGTGCTCCCGTGGCAAGAATCACCGCCTTGCAGGAATAGCTGTTCGAGTCGGTTATAACAGTCTTCATTTTGCCGTCAACAATCTTTATCACACGCTCAAGCTCAACATCCGCACCCAGCTCCATAGCCTGAGAAACAAGATTATCCGCAAACTCGCTTCCGCTGATATGCGAAATGCCGGGATAATTCTCCACTCTCGGTGACGATGTTATCTGACCGCCAAAGCCCTCGCCCTCTGTTATCAGCACGGTTTTGCCCGCCCTTAGTGCATATATTGCGGCAGTAAGTCCGGCAGTGCCTGCGCCTACAATAACAATATCAAATTGCTGCATTTTCAAACCCTCTCAACAGCCGCTTGTGCGGCGTATTTTCTTATTCAACCGAAAACCGGGTGAAGCTGACTTCACCCGATTTTCTTGATTTAATTCATCAGCACTGTTCAATGAATTTCTTGATATTTGAAAGATTTGTAAAGCTCTCGAAGCGGTCTCCGTCGGCAATAATAAGTGTCGGAGCCTGCTTTACGCCGTACTGCTCGGTGAGTACTCTGTCATCCTCGGCGTCGATCTTCTCATAACCTATGTTTGCCTTATCGAGCAGAGAATATGCAACCTTGCAGTTGGGGCAGGTTTTAGTTGTGAAGAGCATTATTTTTGCATTTGCCGAGGTCTTGTCGGTGCAAGCACAATCGGCAACGGTGTGACTTACGGTGCGCTCCGACTTCAAGTGCGAATGTGCCACATCGTAAACAACTCTGTCCTTGAACTCCTGCGACTTACCGTCGTTCCAGTTCTGAACGGGACGGTAGTAACCGGTTATACGGCTGTAGACCTCGGTATTGCGTCCGCACTCGGGGCAGGTGAACTGCTCGCCGGCAATGTAACCGTGATCCTTGCAGACCGAATAAGTCGGAGAAATGGTGTAGTAGGGCAGCTTGTAGTTCTCGGCTATCTTGCGAACAAGGTTTGCCGTGGACTTCCAATCGGGCATCTTCTCACCGAGGAATGCGTGGAAAACGGTACCAGAGGTGTAGCGTGTCTGGAGATCATCCTGAATATCGAGAGCCTCGAAAATATCCTCGGAGAACGACACGGGAAGATGCGAGCTGTTGGTGTAATAAGGTGCGTCGCCGTCCTTTGCCGCAGTGATGATGTCCGGGAACTGAGCGATATCATGCTTTGCAAAGCGGTATGTGGTGGACTCTGCGGGAGTTGCCTCGAGGTTGTAGAGATCGCCGTACTGCTCCTGATAATCGGAGAGGCGCTCACGCATATGGTCGAGAACTTCCTTGGTGAACTGCTGAGTCTTTTCGTGAGTCATATCGGCTCTGAGCCACTTTGCGTTGAGACCGGCCTCGTTCATGCCGATAAGGCCAATGGTCGAGAAGTGGTTCTCAAAAGTGCCGAGATAGCGTCTTGTGTAGGGATAAAGTCCCTCGTTGAGAAGCTTTGTGATAACGGTACGCTTAACGCTCAGGGATCGTGCGGAAATATCCATAAGCTTATCGAGTCTGCGATAGAAATCTGCCTCATTCTCGGCAAGATAAGCGATTCTGGGCATATTTATTGTAACAACGCCGACAGAACCTGTGCTCTCGCCGCTGCCGAAGAAGCCGCCGGACTTCTTGCGAAGCTCACGCAGGTCGAGGCGCAGACGGCAGCACATGGAGCGGATGTCGCTGGGCTCCATATCGCTGTTGATATAGTTTGAGAAATAGGGAGTGCCGTACTTTGCGGTCATCTCGAAGAGCAGACGGTTGTTCTCTGTGTCAGACCAGTCAAAGTCTCTTGTTATCGAATAGGTCGGGATGGGATACTGGAAACCTCTGCCGTTGGCATCGCCCTCGATCATAGTCTCGATGAACGCCTTGTTGACCATATCCATCTCTTTTTTGCAGTCTTTATACTTGAAGTCCATCTCCTTGCCGCCGACAATAGCGTTCAGCTCTGCAAGGTCATTGGGAACTGTCCAGTCAAGTGTAATATTCGAGAACGGGGCCTGAGTACCCCAACGGCTGGGAGTATTTACGCCGTAAATGAAAGACTCAATGCACTTCTTGACCTCACGGTAAGAGAGGTTGTCCACCTTAACAAAGGGTGCAAGATATGTATCAAAGGATGAGAAAGCCTGAGCACCTGCCCACTCATTCTGCATAATTCCGAGGAAGTTTACCATCTGATTGCAAAGGGTTGCAAGATGGCTTGCAGGCGAGGAGGTTATCTTGCCGGGTACTCCGCCGAGACCCTCCTGAATGAGCTGCTTTAATGACCAGCCGGCGCAATAACCGGTGAGCATGGAGAGGTCATGAAGATGAATATCACCGTTGCGGTGAGCGTTTGCTATCTCCTCGTCATAGACCTCAGAGAGCCAATAGTTGGCGGTGATGGCACCGGAGTTGCTCAAGATAAGACCGCCGACGGAATATGTGACGGTGGAGTTCTCCTTAACACGCCAGTCGGAAACCTTAACATAGCTGTCCACAAGCTCCTTATAGTCAAGGATAGTTGACTTCATGTTTCTGACTTTCTCACGCTGTTTTCTGTAGAGGATATATGCCTTTGCAACATCGGCATATCCTGCCTGGCTGAGAACAGCCTCAACGCTGTCCTGAATATCCTCAACGGCGATGCAACCGTCCTTTATCTTGCTCTCGAAATCAGATGTGACCTTGAGTGCAAGCAGATCGATAACAGTAGGATGTGACTCCTTGTTAAGTGCGTCGAAAGCCTTGCTGATAGCCGAAGATATCTTGGCTATATCAAACTCTGCAACGGCACCGTCTCTTTTAATTACTTTATACATTGTCATACCTCCCGATTAAAAATTTTATTATTGCCCGCTTCTTGCGGTGTCTGTTTACCATTATAATGGGCGTTTAGTCAAATGTCAATACCAAAACACAAGATATTGTGTAAATTTTATTTTTGCCCCACAAGATGTGCAAAAGGCTCATTCTCCTCTTATCCGCACATTCGGTACATATTTTTCAACTGCCGCCTTGAGTTTGCCGAGCGAATCCTTGCTGTGTGCGGTGAGTCCCTTTTGCAGCACGAACTCAGAATCCCTGAAGCTTTGGAGAAAATATTTCTCATTGCCCTTGAGCCATTCACCGATTTTTTCCATATCCTCAGCAGTGTGAAGCTCCTTGACTACAGTGGTGCGAAACTCGAAATCGGTGTTTCCGTTCATTAAAAAGTCAACACTTTCAAATATCGGCTTCATATCGAAGTCGGCAACGCCGGCAGTCTCGGCATATCGCTCGGGCGAATTTTTAATATCCATCGCCACATAGTCTATCAGTCCGCCGTCGATGAGCTTTATCATCTTGTCGGGGAAGCTGCCGTTTGTGTCGAGCTTCACCGGATAGCCCATATCCTTTATGCGTTTTATGAAGTCCTCTACCCCTCGGTTTACGAGCGGTTCGCCTCCGGTGACGCAAACTCCGTCAAGTATCCCCTGCCGCTTCTTCAGCAGGGAGAAGAATTCATCCTCGGATATTTCATAATCGGCCGCACCGGGCAAAATAAGCTCTGAATTTTGACAAAACGGGCAACGGAAGTTACAGCCACCGAGAAAGACCGTGCAGGCAGTTCTGCCGGGAAAGTCGAGCAGTGTGAGTTTTTGCAGTCCCCTTATCTTCATTCCGTCACCCCTCAAAAATCAGTTTATCCTTCAAAAGCGAAATATATTATATACCTTTCTTTTTCTTTTGTCATTCAGGAAATTGCACAAACTTTACCACAAAATACTGTACATATTACCGCCCGCAATACATATATGTTGCATTTTCCGTGAAAATTTGGTACACTCTGAGTATATACATATAAGAGGTGTTTAAAATGTCAAACAAAAGACCCGTTGCCGCTATTCTTTATGACTTCGACCGCACGCTGTGTCCCAAGGATATGCAGGAATATCAGTTTATTCCGAGCATCGGCATGAGCGCAGGAGACTTTTGGGGGCTTGCCAACAGCTACGCCGAGGACGAGCACATGGATAAGATCCTGTCATATATGTATATAATGATAAAGAAATCGCAGGAGTGCGGAATTCCGCTGACACGGCAGAGTGTCATGGAGTGCGGAAAATCCATTGAGCTGTTCAAAGGTCTGCCCGATTGGTTTGACCGTCTCAACCGTTTCGGTGAGGAAAACGGTGTCACAGTCGAGCACTATGTGCTCTCATCGGGACTTCGAGAGATAATCGAAGGCTCCCGAATCGGCAAATGCTTCAAGGAGATCTTCGCCTGCGAGTTCCTCTATGGCGAGAACGGCGAGGCTGTTTGGCCGAAAACCGCCGTAAACTACACCTCTAAAACTCAGTTTGTATACAGAATAAACAAGGGCGTGCTAGATGTTTCAAACGATCATGACCTCAACCGCTCAACTCCCGACAACAAGAGAAGAGTCCCATTTTCCAATATGCTCTACATCGGAGACGGACTTTCCGATGTGCCCTGCATGAAAATGGTCAAGGCATACGGCGGATACTCCATCGCCGTACACAACAACGAGCCTCGTCAGCCCGAGGGCGTGAGCGATCTGCTCTATCACAACCGAGTAGACTTCGCCTTTGAAGCGGACTACTCCGAGGACAGCGGACTTGACAAAACCGTTAAGGACATCATTCGCCGCATTGCAATAGACAGCACGCTCAGCGAAGAGCACGGCAAGCAAAAACGCTCGGCTAAATGCAGCTGTGCAGATATATAACGGAGGAGCTATGTCAACTTATTTCACCGCCGCCGTATGCGTATATAACACGGAAAAATACCTGTCCGATTGCCTTGATTCAATCTTGGGGCAGGAATATAAAAATTTTGAGCTTCTGCTCATAGATGACGGTTCGACCGACCAAAGCGGCAAAATTTGCGATGAATATGCAAAAAAAGACAGCCGTGTTCGAGTTATTCATACAGAAAATCAGGGCGCACTTATCGCACGAAAATCCGCTTTTGAAAACGCAAAGGGCGAGTATGTTGTGGTCTTTGATTCGGATGACAGCGTAGACTCGAAAATATTCTCCGCAATAGATGAAGAGATTCAAAAGAGTCATTGCGACATGGTCTTCTTTGACTTGAGCGACCTCTTTTCGGATGGCAGAATCGACCGCAAACGGCTTTTCACCGAGCAAAAATATTTCTCGGCAGACAGCAAATATGAACTGTGGAGGCTCTTACTCCGAGGGGGATTCAACTCGCTTTGCTGCAAATGTATAAGGCGTAACGCCTTCGCCTATGATATTGACACCGAGTTTTATCGAGGCTACAGCAGAGGTGAGGACAGGCTGGCCGTAGCACATATGATAAGTCAATTAAACACCTTCTGCTATCTGCCATTGTCCCTGTACAATTATCAAAGATTCGCATCGCAGTTGACAAAATCATACCCTTTTGAACAGCTTCGTTTGACATCATATGCAACTCAAGAGATACGCTCGCTCATACAGAAGGACGGATGTCTTGACAGTGAGCTTGAGGATATTCTTTGCAATCTTTGCAGAAAAACCTACCGCAGCTTTCTCCACCCAAACGCAACGGCTCTTTCAGTCAAGCAGGCGATAAAGCTTATAAAAAAGAGTGCGGAGCTTGAATTTTTTAACCTCTGCACGGACACTCGGGCAAACAAGCTCTCGTCTCTGCCGGTCAATCTGCGTTTTTGGCTGCTTAGACACAAAATGTACTCGTTGCTTGTCATTTTAACAAAGTTCAAAGATAAATTTTGAGCCGACAGGTATCGCCTTGACAAAATTTCTTATCAGCGTTATAATATCAGTCCCGAGCGGAAAGGATGTGAAAGGCTATGGGCAATGAGCAAAAAAAGATAGTCGCCCAAAACAAAAAGGCATTTCACGACTACTTTGTGCTCGATAAATACGAGGCAGGCATAGAGCTGTGCGGAACGGAAGTTAAGTCCATCCGTCAAGGCAAGCTGAATCTAAAGGACGCATGGTGCTCGATAAAGGACGGCGAGCTTTTCGTCAACGGAATGCACATCAGCCCCTATGAGCACGGCAACATTTTCAACCGTGACCCCTTGAGAGTGCGCCGACTGCTCATGCACAAGCGTGAGATAATGCGTCTGCTCGGCCAGACGAAGCAGGAGGGCTTGACCTTAGTTCCTCTGAGCGTATACTTCGTAAAGGGCAGAGCGAAGCTTGAAATTGGGCTGTGCAAGGGTAAAAAGCTCTATGACAAGCGTGAAACTGCCGCAAAAAAGGATGCTGCACGAAACATCGAACGCAGCATGAAAAACTTTTGACCCAAGGCGGCAACTGCGCCGCTTTGAATATGGGGATGAAAGGATTTCGACGGGGAGGATGAACTTCGGTAAGCGGGCAGCGGTGTGGGACCGCTATAAAACCCATACGTTTAAATAATAAACGACAATAATACAGTTTTACAAGCTGCTTAAATAGCAGCCGTCTTTGCCGGGAGTACTGCGGCTCGGTACAAGGCGTCGATTAGCAGTGAACGTGCATGGGTGAGTGCTCCGTAACCCATCATGAACAACGGAACTACCAAACCGATAAGCCTGCCTGACGGCGTGTCGGTAAGGGAAGCTTAAAAGACAGGCTACGCCCGTAGAAAGCTGTGGGGAGCCCTTTTCGGACGCGGTTTCGATTACCGCCATCTCCACCAAAAGCACTTGTTCAACGCAGGTGCTTTTTTATTTAACACAAAACACCCTCCGTGATGGAGGGTGTTGTTTCGTTTATTTAATCTCAGTCCGGTGTATAAGTAAAAGTAAAGCAATGCGAACGCAGGGTCGCCGCCCCCATTATATTAAGCCTGAAGGCGTTGCCTCGCATTGTCTGATTGCCTATTTGCAGACTTGATATGTATCCGCCGTTGCCGAGTGCGCCGTCGTGTGAGATTACCTTTATCCACTTTGCCGGATCATCCTGAAGCGTTATACGCTTTGAGGAATCCACGGAGGCGTTATATTTTTCCACCTTTTGACGCAATTCCTCACTTGTAATAGTCAGCGTGCGCTTAATATCGGTCTCAGGGCTTGTTCTGCCGCCCGAGAGATACGGGTATGACGACTGACTGCCGCCCCACACATTGGAGCTTGATGCAGTAACACCTGCCGAGGTAGAGAAGTACGGAGTAAACGCCGGCTTGCCGTTATATGCAAGGTAATCACCGAGTGTCTCCTTTATCGCCGTCTCTATCGAGGTGCTTGTCCCGTTATAGCTCTCACGGAAAGCGTGGTTGGAGGTCGTCAGCTTGAAATTCTGACGCTTTGCGTATGTATATATCGCAACCATCTGCGACTTTATCGACTCAAGCGGTGCCGACGGGCCTACCTCTGCATATGCAGTCTTGCCGAGATATTCCGTGAGCGTGTAGCTCTTGCCGTTATATGTGACCTTTTCGGGCAAATCAGTATCTTTTTCAAGGCTCATTCCCGATGCGTAGTAATAGTGGAGCAGTATGCGCTTGTAGTCCCAACCGCTTTTAGCGTAGGCGGATGCTCCGTTCTGGCTCATTCCGACACCGTGTCCGTAGCCGTAGACCGTGAAAACAAACGTGCCGCTCTTTTTCGAGCTCTTTGTGGTTGTTGTCGTAGTCGGCTTTTGAGTGGTGGGTGTGGTGGTTGTCGGCTTCGGCTTGGTCGTGGCGGCTGTGGTTCCCGTGGTCAGCAGCGTTGATACCTCCGTAAGTCGGCTCAGTGTCGTTCCGGCACTGCTGCTCAGTTCAACCTTCGTCTCGCTCCTCTCAGTGCTAGTCTCTTCGCTCGACTGCGACTCACCTTGAGTTTCACCGTCCGTGTTTTCTTCCACGTCCGCAAATATCATACCGCCTATTGCATCAAGAAAATCGCCGTCCTCCGTTGCATTGTCAAAAGTGCTTGACGAGCTGCCTTGTGTATCAGACTGCCGCCCCTTGCCGCCGTAGCCCTTAACGAAGAAGGTTACCGCCGTGCCTATAAGCACCGCCAAAAGAACTATCGCCGCAACCAATATGGCTGTTTTCTTGCGTGAACGGTGTGATATTTCAACGGTTGACGGGATGTGTCTATCGTTACCCATCTGCTCGCCAACGGTTATCGGGTGCTCCTCATACGGATCTTCGACGATGAATCCATTGCCGGCATATTCATCAAGTGCCGAATACAGCCTATGCACACAGGCGTATATAAACTCCTGCGAATTTTCGCCCGGCCGGCTGAAGAGCTTGAATACTTTCGCCCTCTCCTTGTCGGCTATGCACATCAGCAGGAAGAACTCGCCCTCGCCGTCCTGATTCAAAAACACATTTGATATGCTGACTCCGAGAGTTGCTTCGCTTTGCGAACGCACCAATCCGGCAGACGAAGCGGCGTATTCCTTGTGGCCCTCATTTTCCCTGCGAACCGCATCAATAGAACGGGAAAAAATAACCTCGCTGAAGTCAAGCTCATCATCCTGCGGAAGAACCGAAAAGACAAAGGGACTGCTCTTGCTTGCGGCAACCGCAACGGAAATCCCATTTTGACGAAGCCGCTCAACTATCTCCTCCGGATTGCATTTTTCCTCCGCATCCGTCCCGTCCTCTTCGCCCACGAATTCTTCTCTCAAGGTCTTCTCAAGTCCGAGATACCTCTCATCGGAAAGGGGCAGGAAAACCAGCATCTGTTTTCCGCTCTTTTGAATGAAGCCGGAATATTTGCCGTCCTCAGTCGCCAAAGCACGTGCTCCGACAGGCATAACGGAAAAATCACTATCCTCACCGCAAAGCTCGGACAGCTGCGGTGATACCTCGGTCTTTGTTTTAAGTGCCGCAAAAAGCAGCTTTTTAATTTGAATGAAGTGATCCTCGGGAGCGGCAATCACTACCGCATCCGACTCCTCAAACGCCTTTGCAAGTGCGCTGAACATAGCACGGATGTCCGTAAACCGCTCGAAAGCGACTTTTTTATCCGCACTGCCGAAGATGCTCTCATATCCGGCAGCAGCCTTTGCGTCAAACTGCTCCGACTCAAACGCCAACAGAGAAAGCCTGTTGTTCAAAATATCACCTCGTTATTTTTCAGGATACCATCTTTCCGCATTTTTATAAGGATTCTGCCTGTTGTTCTTATCATACCATGCCTGCGGATACCTCGGATTCACATTTTCCTCGACGAGTGATACATCAACCTCGTCGCTCTCGCCCTCTCTGACAAGCCTTGCAATAACCACGAATCTCGCATCGTCAAAGTCGTAAAGGCAGGTTGAAAGAGTCAATATCTTATCCGTCGGAAGAATGTCAACGCCCGTGGTGTACAGCTTTCGCTCGTCCACTGCGGTGATATATTTTTCAAAGCTCTCATCGCTGAGATTCTTCCAGACATAGTTGAAGAAATAGCCGTTATCTCCTGCGGTGGTAGCGCTTGTGATAAACACAGCGTACACCTTCCATTTATAGTCGTGATATATGGTGTTGAACTCTATAATGGGATTGTTGACAAAGCCCCTTGTTGTGCGATAATCGAAAAGTTTGCTGAATATCTTGTCCGAGGTGCGTGTGCTGTGGCCGTATATTATACTGTTGCGGTCAAGCGGCTCAACGGAATTTTCGCAGGCCAAAAACGGGTTGCCGAGGTCAGTATATCGGTGCGTAAAGCTACGCTTGAGATAATACGAATCGTTATTCGTTTGCAGTATGGGGAACTCCATCTTCAGCTTGTCTATAGTCAACCAACCGACGAGATCGGTATTCTGTGCATACGCCTCTGCGTATTTAAGCTGCATCCCCTCGGGGAAGTCAACATCGGGATATTTTTCCTTAATCTTATCCCACGGGAGCTTTTCCGTCGGCTTTATACCGGCTATATCGCTCTCCGCAATATTCGGCTGAATAAGATAGGTGTTCACGAGCATGACCGAGCTTATAATCACGGTTATTATAGCCACCATGAATACTATCTTGCGTACTATTTCCGACACGGCATCCCCCTTCATCGGAATTATGCCGTGAATGAATTTTTTGAAGCCTTTTTCGCTGTTTTCTCTCTGCAGCCGTTCCAAATCGTCCTCAAACTGCTTGAGGCTCTCGCGATCCTTCTCGGTGAGATTGACGGCGAACAGCGAATCCGTCGGCATATCAAAATCATCGAAAGCCTGTTCGGTCGGATATTCGAGATCCTCCTCGTTCGGAATATCCTCTCCGCTCAGGTCATCGGGCGGAATAAATCTGAATATATTGTCGGGGATAAGCTCACTATCCGCTTCTTCGGACTGCACGGCTTCGCCGCTGTCAGGCTCTTTCTCCGAGTTTTCTTCAATTACCTCTTCGGCAGGCAGCTCGGGAGCATTTTCCGGTTCAAGACCGACTTCAGTCTCCGTCTCCTCGCCCATATCCGCATATTGCTCAAACATTTCCCTCATATCGGGCAGTGAAAAACCGCCGTCTTTTCTGTTATTGTCAGACATTCTTTTTTCCTCCGATACCGAGTAACGGGAGCGTTACTTTATTTTCTCTTCAAGCATCAGGCGTGCAAGGTTCAACGCTCGTGATGCCGTAACATATCTGTTATATTCACGGTCATTATCATGACCTGTTTCTATTCGTTGTATGAACACATTTTTTCCGTCGGTGACTGCGGCAAAGCTCAAGCCTGCCGGCAAGCCGTCCGCACCGCCGGGGCCTGCTATGCCCGTGGTCGCAATCGCTATATCCGCACCGCTTATCCTCTTTACACCGAGTGCCATTTCACGTGCAGTTTGTTCGCTCACTGCGCCGTATTTTTCGAGTGTCTCTTCACTGACACCGAGCACCACGGACTTAATGCGGTTGGAATAGCTGACGATACCGCACTCAAAGACTTCGGATGAGCCGGGAATATCGGTTATCCTTTTCGGAATATATCCTGCCGTACACGACTCGGCACAGGCTATTTTTTTTCCATTTTCCAAAAGCAGTCCAACAACTCTCTCCTCGATGCTTGCCATGTCAACACCGTAAACGGCATCCTCAAGGCGGCGGCATATCGCCTCTGCAACAGGCTTGCACATTTCGTCCGCAGTCGCCCTGTCAGCCGCTTTGGCTGTAATTCTCAGGCGCACTTCGCCGCTTTTGGCATATGGTGCGACAGTCGGATTCTCCGCTTCAAGCATATCCGCTAAGATTTCAGCCACCGAGCTCTCGCCTATTCCCATAACATTGACGGTGTGCGAGACGATAACTCCGTCGGAATATTTCTTCAGGAAGTCACGCACGCTCTCGTTGAACATCGGGATAAGCTCGCCGGGAGGGCCGGGCAAAAGTATGACACATTTCCCGTCACGCTCAAGCGCCGCACCCGGAGCTGTGCCGTGGTTATTTTCAAACACCGTGCCGCCCACGGGCAAAAGTGCTTGCTTCTTGTTACTCTCGGGCATATCAATGCCCTTTTTTCTGAAATAAGTGCGAATCCGCTCTACTGTTTCTTCATCCTCTTTCAGCTCAAAGCCCATAGCCTCACAGCAGACCTCCTTTGTCAGGTCATCGGTCGTGGGGCCGAGACCGCCCGAGGTTATGACTATATCACTGCGGCTCAGTGCAAGCTTCAGCTCCTTTTTCAGGCGATCGGGGTTATCCCCGACCGTGCTGCGATGCAACACGGAAATGCCCATAGCCGCAAGCTCTTTTGAGAGAAACTGTTCATTTGTATTAAGAATATCTCCGAGCAGCAGTTCAGTACCTACGCAGAGAATTTCACAAACAGCCATTTAATCACCTTTTGCAAAAGCATTTATAACAGTAAGCTGCGTGCCCTCTATTGCACGCTGTATCGGTGCATCCCAGTCAACCCTGCTCTCCGCCTTCTCGATTCCGGCGACAGTCGGATGAGTTTTGGGGTGCTTGGGGGTGAACACCGTGCAGCAGTCCTCATAGGGCTGAATCGATATATCAAATGTCTCTATTTTTCTTGAAATTGCAACAACCTCGTCCTTGTCCATGCCGATAAGCGGACGGAACACGGGCATATCGGTCACCGAATCGGTACACACAAGTGCCGGCATCGTCTGGCTTGCGACCTGGCCGACGCTCTCGCCCGTTATCAGTGCCTCACAGCCGTCCTTCTTGGCTATCTGCTGTGCAATACGCATCATCATGCGACGCATGATCAGCGTAAACACCTCTTCGGGGCAGTTATCCTTGATAAGCTCCTGTATCTCTGTAAAGGGTACGACAAAAAGAGTTATTCTTCCGCTGTACTTGGACACCTGGCGCAAAAGGCTGTGAACCTTCTGCTCGGCACGCTGACTTGTATACGGAGGCGAAGCGAAATGAATGGCGATAAGCTCTATTCCCCTCTTTGCCATCATCCAGCCTGCAACGGGGCTGTCGATTCCGCCTGAGACGAGCAGAGCCGCCTTGCCTGCCGACCCCGAGGGCATACCGCCTGCGCCCTTGAGCTGATTGCCGTGAATAAACGCACATTTATCACGAACCTCAACATTTATAATGACATCGGGGTTATGCACATCAACCTTGAGATGATGAAACTTCGAGAGTATTCTGCCACCGACCTCACGGCATATCTGAGGTGAGTTTAAAGGGAACTTCTTGTCCGCCCTTTTTGCCTCGACCTTAAAGGTTTCGGCGGCGTTTAGCAGGGGAGCCGCATATTCGGTGCAGGTATCGAGAATCACATCCATATCCTTTTCGACTGCGGCGGCTCTCGACAGTCCGGCTATACCGAACACCTTGAGCAGTCTGTCGGTCACTTCATCGAGATCCGCATCCTCCGGGCCTTCAACTATTATAGTTGACTGCGATGGGGTGCAGGTGAATTTTCCGAGTGAGGAGAGCCTGCGGCGGATATTTGCCATGAGCATATCTTCAAAGGTGCGTCTGTTAAGTCCCTTCAATGCAAGCTCACCGTTTTTAACGAGAATAACTTCTTTCATATTTATATTCCTTTTGTTTACTTATTTTTTCTTATGGCCTTTTGCCCTGCCGCAATGCCCTCTACTAGCATATCGACATCTTCCTTAGTGGTGAAGCGTGAAAAACTGATTCTCAGCGGACTTTTACGCCGTTCCTCGCTCAGACCCATATTCTTGAGCACCGAGCTTTGATGACCCTTGGCACACGCTGAGCCGCTTGAGACATATACTCCCCGAGCCGAAAGGAAGTTGAGCATCGGCTCGGAATTAACTCCTATGACGGAAATGTTCGTAACATACGGCAGTGCATCCGAGGGAGAATTTATAACCACCGAATCAAGCTCAAGCAGTCGCTTACACATATAGTCACGAAGCTCCGTTACCCTGTTAAGCTCAACGGCGGGATTCGGCAGAGCCGCCGCAGCCGCACCGAAGCCGGCTATCGCAGGCATGGGCTGAGTGCCGGGGCGAACCTTTTCCTCCTGCAAGCCGCCGAAAACTATTGGGGAGAGGCGAACGCCCTTTTTAACATAGAGTGCGCCCACGCCCTTGGGGCCGTGTATCTTATGCGAGCTGACAGTCATCATATCAACGCCCATAGCCGCAGGCTTGAGCTGAATTTTGCCGAACGCCTGTACAGCATCGCAGTGAACAAGAGCAGGTGACTTCGCACGCATAACGGCAGTCCTTGCCGCCTCAACCGGCTGAATGGTGCCCGTCTCGTTGTTGACCGCCATAATGCTGACCAATATCGTGTCGGAATTTACCGCTTCAAAAAGCTCTCTCTCGTTTATTCTGCCCTTGCTGTCAACGCCTAATCGAATGACCTCAAAGCCTTCGGTCTCAAGATGGCGAACAGTCTCATCTATGCTTGAATGTTCAACGCTCGTTGTGACTATTCTTTTTCCGCGTCTGCGCATAGCGTGCGCCGCACCCTGAACGGCAAGGTTGTTGCTCTCCGTTCCGCCCGAGGTGAAGAATATTTCATCGTCCCTGCAAAAAAGCCTTCTTGCTATATTAGACCGAGCCTTTTCAAGCATTTCGTCAGCCTCTATCCCCTTTTGATGCAGAGATGAGGGGTTGCCCCAAAGCTGTGTGACTGCGGTCATCATTGCCTCAACAGCCTGCTCACAAACGGGAGTAGTTGCACTGTTATCAAGGTAAGCTGTCATAAAAATCACTCCAAACCGCACAAATCCCAATTATACTTATATATTTTACATTATACATCATTCTCACCGAACTTGCAATATATTTGAGTTAATTGCCGCTTTATGGCAAGCGTTTCGCTCATTCCATAATATGATACAAGCCGAGGCAAGGCAACAATCTTTAATTGACAAAAACGGGTATTTTGATATAATAAAGCTGACAGCAATCCAAATAAAGGAGAAATAACATGAAAAAGCAAACCAAAGTCATCGTTGCAATTCTGCTCTTTGCCGTAATATTCGGCGGACTGCTTGCAACTGCGACTTTCACCGACCTCAATGTAAGTCACATTCTGACTAAAAACACATTGGCAAACCACGAGTATTACACCAACGAGACCGTCTACGGCGTGGTGCTTGAGGCTGTCGGCTCATCACCCATCTACCTCATGCTCGCATTCAGCTTCCAGATTCTCTTCTGGCAGGTCATGCGTAAGATGAAAACGCATCCCGTCAAGGAGATAGTCGCAATAGCGCTCCTCGTGGCAAGCACGATTGCCTACTATGTGATGTTCGACGACGCAGTGAAGTACACCTTTCAGCACGTCCACGCCGAGGACTTCAGAAAAGAGCTGTTCTTAAAGGGCATCTCGCTGTTCTTCGGAGCACTCATGACCTTCTTTGCCACCCTCGCTATCAGAAACTATTCCGAGGAATCCGTATCAAAGCTTGTCATGTTCGCAGTTGCGGTTATTGCAGTTGCCGCTCTGTCCAACGGAATTATCAACCTGCTCAAGGGTCCCATGGGTCGTATGCGTTACCGTGCGATGAACACCGAGGGCGGTGCATCCATCGGCGGCTTCGACAACTTCACTCGCTGGTATGTCCCCAACGGCCAGATGGACAAGGAAGAGATGAAGAGACTCTTCGGCACAACCGATGCCTGCAAGTCCTTCCCGAGCGGACACACCTGCGCGGCAGGTATGGTCTACTGCCTGCTTATGCTCCTTGATGTTTTCGCAGTCAAGAGCAAGGGCAAGAAGGCTGTTTGCTGGATAGCCGCCGTCACCTACACAGGCATGGTCGCCGTCAGCCGTATAATCGTCGGCGCACACTTCTTCAGCGACGTTCTCATGGGCGGCACCATCGCTTTCGTGAGCATGATAATCTGCAGAGAGATATTCATCTGCAAGGGTTCAAACGTCAAGGCACTCTTCGGAAAAGAATAATCCGAAATCGTTACATAACCTCCGTACAGTCACGGCTGTGCGGAGGTTTTTTTGGTTGATTTACAGGTGAAATTGCTGTATCATATATGCGGAGGCATTTCGATGAACAAGATAAATTATCAGCTCGAGCTTGACAAGGAAATAGAAAAAATCAAATCGCAGGACAAGGTGCCGACCCTGCTTTTGCACAGCTGTTGCGGCCCGTGCAGCAGCTATGTGCTCGAATATCTGAGCCGATTTTTCGCTGTTACCGTACTATACTTCAACCCCAACATCTACCCTGCTGAGGAATATGAGCACCGGCTCGCAGAACAGCGCAGAATAATCTCGCTTCTGCCTGCGGAGCATCCGGTGAAGATATTGGAATGCAGCTACGACCACGGCGAATTTACTGAGGCGGCAAAGGGATACGAATCAGTCCCCGAGGGCGGCTCTCGCTGTGAACGCTGTTTTTATCTGCGGCTTGATTACACAGCAAAGGAAGCAAAGGCGCACAATTTCGACTACTTCACCACCACGCTCTCCGTCAGTCCGCATAAGAACTCACAGCTGCTCAACCGCATCGGTGAGGAGCTTGCCGAAAAATACGGAATCAAGCACCTGCCTGCCGACTTCAAGAAGCGTGAGGGCTACAAGCGTTCTATAGAGCTGTCAAAGCAATACGAGCTGTACAGGCAGAATTACTGCGGCTGTGAATTTTCAATATGGGACAAGTAGCGGTTTTTCGGAATATTTACAGACGATAAGGCAAAGTTATAGTATACTTTAAACTTCGGAGGCAAATATGTGTACGGCAATAACTTATCAGAGCAAGGATTTTTATATGGGGCGAACTCTCGACTATGAGTTCTCCTACGGTGAGGAAGTAACCGTTATGCCGCGAAGCTATCCCCTGCACTTTCGCCACAGCGGCGGCAGCGATAACCACTACGCAATAATCGGCATGGCACATATCTTTGAAAATTATCCGCTCTATTATGATGCGGTAAACGAAAAGGGTCTCGGCATGGCAGGGCTGAACTTTGTCGGCAATGCAAAATACACCGATGTAACAGACGGCAAAGCAAATATAGCGCAGTTTGAGTTTATCCCATGGGTACTCAGCCGTTTTGCTACGCTTGACGAGGCTTGCAGGGCGATAAGTGAAATAAACCTTGTGGGCACGCCGTTTAATGAGCACTTTCCTGCGGCACAACTGCATTGGCTCATTGCCGACAAGAGCGGAGCCGTCACCGTTGAGGCAACCGCCCGTGGACTTGAAATACACAAAAACCCAGTCGGCGTCTTGACCAACAATCCGCCCTTTGAACAGCAGATGTTCAGTCTCAACAATTTCATGCATCTCTCGCCAAAACAGCCGAAGAATCTGTTTTCCGACAGTCTCGATCTGACCGCCTACAGCCGAGGAATGGGTGCGCTCGGTCTCCCCGGCGACCTATCCTCACAGTCACGCTTTGTCAGAGCGACATTCACAAAGCTGAACTCGGTCTCCGACGAAAGCGAAGGCAACAGCGTAGGGCAGTTTTTCCATATTCTCGGCTCGGTCGAACAGCAGAGGGGTTGCTGTGAGGTATCAAACGGCAAATTTGAAATAACAGTCTACACCTCCTGCTGGAACGCCGACAGGGGCGTATATTACTACACGACTTACAAAAACCGCCGCATAAACGCCGTAGATATGTACAGAGAAAATCTCGACTCCTCGAGCCTCGCCCACTACCCTCTCTGCGACAAAGAGGACATACGGTGGGAAAACTGAAAATTTTTTAAATAAATCACGGCGGCGAAGCAATTTTCCTTGACAAAGCCGCCGTCTTTTGCTAAAATAACATAGCACATACGGACAGGTATCGAAGTGGTCATAACGGCCCTGACTCGAAATCAGGTAGTCGCGCAAGCGGCTCGTGGGTTCGAATCCCACCCTGTCCGCCACGAAAGAA
>CAYLQT010000021.1:0-16154 GCA_964386035.1 uncultured Clostridium sp.
AATCTGTCGCACCTGTTGAAACAAGTCCAAACACATAATCACAACAGACATTATATGCCTTGTTTAACGGCAGTGGATTATCGCAAGCCGCTTATTTTATTCAATTCCTGCCATTTTCAAAAGCTCTTCCTGAGTAATGACTGTCACTCCCAGGTCATTTGCCTTTTGGAGCTTACTGCCGGCTTCCTCGCCTGCGACGACATATGAGGTCTTTTTGGAAACCGAGGAGGATGCCTTGCCGCCGAGATTTTCGATTATCTCTGTCGCTTCCTTCCTCGAAAGAGTCGGCAATGTGCCTGTCAAAACAAAGGTAAGTCCCTCAAATCTCCTGTCCTCACTCTTTTGCTTGAGTGAGAGCATATTGACACCTGCTTTTTTCAACCTGTCAATAAGGTCTGCGGTCTGACTTAACGAGAAAAACTCTGCGGCACTCTTTGCCATTATTCCGCCGAAGCCGTCTATTGCGGATATATCCTGCTCCGTTGCATTCGTGACGGAATCAATGTCACCGAAATGCTCCGCCAACAGCTTTGCCGCCTTTTGACCGATATGCCTTATTCCGAGAGCGAACAGCAGGCGTGACAGGTCGTTTTGCTTAGAGCGTTCAATCGCATCGACAAGATTGTTTGCGGACTTCTCCTGATGTCCCTCAAGTGTCATTATCTGCTCGGCGGTAATATCGTAAATATCCGCAATGTTTTTAATAAGCTCACACGAAATGAATTTTTCCGCAAGTGCATCACCGAGCCCCTCTATATCCATAGCATCACGGGAGCAGAAGTGGATAACATTGCGTAAAAGCTGTGCAGGACATTCGGGATTGACACAGCGTACCGCCGCCTCGCCCTCCTCACGGATAACGGGTGCAGAGCAGGACGGGCAAATATCGGGCAGTGAATATGCCACGGAATTTTCACAGTGGGTCGAAACACGCACGACCTCGGGAATAACATCTCCTGCCTTACGCACGACTATTTCATCGCCTATGCGGATATCTTTTTCAGATATAAAATCCTGATTGTGTAGGGTTGCACGGCTGACGGTCGAGCCTGCCAAAAGCACCGGCTCAAACACCGCTGTGGGTGTCAGCACTCCCGTGCGACCGACACTGACCTCGATATCAACAAGCTTTGTGGTCTTTTCCTCGGGCGGATATTTGAATGCCGCCGCCCATTTTGGGAACTTTGCGGTACTGCCGAGGCGTTCACGCTGAGCGAAATCATCAACCTTTATAACCGCACCGTCTATATCGTATTCAAGTCCGGAGCGAATCTCGCCTATTCGTTTAAGCTCGCCCAAAACGCCGTCTATACTGTCAAACCTCGTATAAAACGGAATTGTATGGAAGCCCTGCTCTTTAAGGAAATCGAGCGACTGCTTATGAGATGTGAGCGTTTCGCCCTCTATCTGCTGAACGTTGAAAACGAATATATCAAGTCCTCTGCCGGCAGTTATCCTCGAATCCTTTTGCCTGAGCGAGCCTGCGGCGGCATTTCGGGGGTTCTTGAACGGTTTCTCGCCCTCAAGCTCCTGCTTTGCGACAAGGGAGGCGAAGACAGACTTCGGCATATATACCTCACCTCTGACCTCCAAAAAAGGCAGGGGCGTTTTGATTTTAAGAGGAATTGAGCGGACAGTCCTCAGGTTTGCCGTGACATCCTCTCCAACATCACCGTCGCCTCTCGTGGAGCCTCGGGTGAACACACCGTTGACATATTCGAGCGAGACGGAAAGTCCGTCTATCTTCGGCTCAACGACATATTGAACCGCCCTCTCCGACTCACGCACACGGCGGTCGAAATCCTCAATCTCACCGAAGCTGAAGGCATCCTGCAAGCTCTCCATACGCACACGGTGCTCGACCTTGGTGAAAAGATTATCCGCACTGCCGCCGACACGCATCGTCGGTGAATCGGGGGTTATGAGGTCGGGATATTCCTCTTCTATAGCCTTCAACTCACGTTGGAGCATATCATACTCATAGTCATCTATTTCGGGGTCGTCATCGACATAATATTTCCTGCTGTAATAATTAAGCTTTTCCCTGAGCTCTTCCGCACGAAGGGCGCTGCTTTTTTTATCGTCCACAAAAACATCCTCCTGTGAAAATGTACAGGCTTATTATAGCATAAACAACTGCCGTCAACAATATTTTTCGTTATTTTTGCGGAATATCGATATTGACAGCTGTCTGAGGTACCTCGCCTATGATTATGTTCTCCGCAATGCAATATTCGTCCTCAAATTTTGTTGTACTCTCCGAGCCGCCGAGAAACACATAAATATCACACTCGATTTTAAGCATAATTCTGTGTCTGGTCTGGTTTATGCCAGCAGAGACGAAAGTATCGGTTATCTCCGCTCTCGCACTGCCCGTCATCTGAACCGACACGGGAATTTCGGGGCCGTTTCCCGAGAAAAGCTCCGAGCCTGTCAGTGTACCCACAGGTATTTTAAGCTTAAAACGGCAGTTTTCCTCGAGTGTCTCATCTATTTTTCGCACAACACGGCTCTTCAAAATATTCACGGTATTTGTATCGACCGAAAACGCAGACGGTGTGCCGCTGTAGCTTGAAATATTTGCAACGCTCGAGCAAAGTGTATTGTTTTCACAGATGAAATTTTCAACGCTCTCCCCCACTGTTCTGACTGCAAAGCTCTGTGCACGTGTCATAGCTACACTGCGAACAGCAGGACGAAGTCGGGCATCGGCAAGCAGTACAAGAGAGAGAACCAACGCCACAGCACAAAAGGCTCGCAACAAAGACGGAGAAAATCTGTGAAAAGCCGTATATCTGCGGAATCTACGCATAAAAACACCCCTGCAATCAGTTTATGCAGGGGTGGCGATGAGAAACCTTTATTTTGATGATTTTACCGCAGAAACACCTGTATCTATCATATCGGGGCCTGTTGAGTCACCCTTGAGTGCCGCAAGTGCCTGTGCCATGCCGAGATAGCCCATGGTATAGGGATTCTGCACCATAACCGCCTTGAGACTGCCGCCGTCAAGCAGAGATTCGATAGTATTAGAGGTATCAAAGCCTATGCCGACTATCTTTTTACCCGAATCCTTAATGGCATTGCCGACACCGACAGTTGAGCCTTCGTTTGTGCCGTAAAGTCCGACAAGGTCGGAATTGCCCGTGATAAAGCCGGTTGCCGCCTCCTGCGATGCGGAGAAGCTGCCGTCCTTATATTCGGTGGTCAGCAGTGTAAATTTGCCGTCCTTTTCTATCGTGTCACGAAAGCCCTTTTCACGGTTCATAGTGGAATTTGTGGCAGTATTAACTCCGATTATTCCGATCTTTCCGCTCTTTATGCCGGCCTTTTCGAGTTCCTCGAGCATAGTCTTTCCTGCAAGCTCTCCTGCGCTGTAGTTATCGGTCAAGAGCGTTGTCACAGACGGCTCATCGGCAGGAGAATCGATATAGATTATCCTTACTCCCTTTTCCTTTGCATTCTTGACAGCCTGTGAAATCGCAGAGGGATCGTTTGCGGCAAGCATAATGAGGCTTGCGCCGTCCGCAACGGCATTGTTGAGTGCCTCTATCTGCTTTGCGTTATCCTTGACATCGGGAGCGTCCCATTTATAGGTGATGCCGAGCTGCTTTGCCATATCGGAAGCGCCCTTATCAACCGAAACCCAATGCTGATCCATCTTATCCATTGTAATAAGATACACCTTATACTTTGAATTCATCGCACTTTCTGCCATTCCACTGCCGGTGTTGTTCATCTCACCGTTCTTCGTGCAGGCGGCGAACACCGTGAGAATACAAATAGCCGACATAACCAACGCAATTATCTTTTTCATGATTTTCCTCCGTTTTCCGTTTTTTTATTCTCATTGCCCTTGAGCTTCAAGCCCTTGAGGACATTCAAATTGCTTGAATGAACTATCCTGTCTATAAGCACTGAGATTATGACAACTATGCCTATAACGATATTTCTCAACGCAAGCGGCGCACCGGCAAATTGCAGTCCGTTATTGAGAACTCCCCAAATAAACGCACCTATAACCGTGCCGACAAGCATACCCTGTCCGCCCATCGTGCTCACACCGCCTATAACCGATGCCGCAACCGCATTAAGCTCATAGTTCGACCCTGCATCCATACTTCCCATGCCGCTCTGCGCCGTGAGTATAAGTCCGACGACTCCTGCAAGAAAGGATGAGATTATATACACCTTAGTCTGCGCCATCGCCACATTCACGCCTGACAGCCTTGCCGCCTCATAATTCGAGCCGAGGGCATATATATGTCTGCCCAAGGAGGTCTTTGAAAGGACAAAAGCAAAAAAGGCAAACAGTGCCGCCGCTATCCAGATCGGCGTATATATCCCAAAGAGCTTGCCGTAATAGAAGAAATTTTTGAAGCCCTCGGAATATATTCCGTTTGTGTTCATATTGCCGTTTACTATCTGCGCCACACCTCTGGCAATTATCATAGTGCCGAGCGTTGCTATAAACGCAGGGAGCTTCGCAAGTGAAATGAGAAGTCCGTTTACGGCACCGATGACAAGGCAACAGGCTATCGTTATTATTACCGTAAGGATGGGATCGAGCTGCTGCTTTGTCATAAGCGTGGCACTTATCATACACGACATACCTGCCACCGAGCCTATTGACAAATCTATGCCTGCGGTTATCAGCACAAACGACTGTCCGATACCGATTATCAATATCGGTGCCACCTGGCGAAGAAGATTTGTGATATTCGTAGGCGAGAAAAACAGCGGATTTATCAGTGCAAAGGCTATTACCATAACAACAAGTGCAATAAAAACAGACAGCACCTGTCCAATTCCCTTTGAAGAAAACATTTTTTTGAACAATCAGACCACCTCCGTGCGGAACTTTGTTGCAAGCTCCATTATTTTTTCCTGCGTAGCTTCTTCTCTTTTCAACTCTCCGGTTATCCGTCCCGAGCACATAACTATTATTCTGTCGCTCATGCCCAAAACCTCGGGCAATTCAGACGAGACGAACATAACACCTATACCGCTTTTTTTGAGCTTATTCATCAGATTATATATTTCGACCTTTGCCGCAACATCTATTCCCCTTGTCGGCTCATCAAAAATGACCACCTTGGCATCCCGCATCAGCCACTTGCCGACTACTATCTTCTGCTGATTGCCGCCCGAGAGATTTTTGACGGTAAATTTGAGCGACGGAGTTTTTATCTTCAGTTCTTTTACCGCCCTGTTCGCCATATCGTGCTCTTTTTTCGAGCTGACGATGCCCACGGGATTGGAAAGCGTATCGAGATTTGCTATTGCGATATTTTCGCTGACATCGAGATTCACCAAAAGCCCGTCTTTTTTTCTGTCCTCGGGAGCGCATACTATTCCTGCCTTTATTGCATCACGGGGATTTTTGAGCTTCACGCTTTTATCGCAAACCACCACCTCACCTGCGGTGATTTTGTCCGCACCTGAAAGTGCTCTGACAAGCTCCGTCCTGCCGGCTCCCACAAGCCCTGCAAAGCCGACTATCTCGCCTGCACGAAGCTCAAAGGAAACATTTTGCACCTCGTTTGTGGATATGCCCTTGACTTCCATTATCTTATCGCCCGTTTCAGTCTGTTCATGGGGATATTTTTCGGTTATCTCACGCCCGACCATAAGGGAAATAAGCTCGGGAATATCGGTGTCCTTGAAATTCATGGTTTTGATATGCCTGCCGTCTCGCATGACGGTGACACGGTCAACGATATTTTCAAGCTCCTCGAGGCGGTGAGAAATATATATTATCCCCTTGCCACGACTTTTCAGCTCATTGACTATGCGAAACAGCTCATGAGTTTCCCTCTCGGTGAGTGCGGAGCTCGGCTCGTCCATAATTATTATGTCGGCATCGGTGGAAAGCGCCTTTGCTATTTCCACCATCTGCTGTTTTGAAACGGCGAGCGCACCAAGCTCGGTATCCGGCTTGATGTTCAGCCCCAAGCCCTTCAAAAGCCCCTCGGCACGGCGATTTTGCTCTTTAAAATCGACAACACCTGCTCTCGTAAGCTCTCTTCCGAGGAATATATTTTCCGCCACGGTCAAATGCCGACACATATTAAGCTCCTGATGAATAACCGCTATGCCGAGAGCCGATGCCTCAGCGACAGATGAATATTCCCGAACCTCGCCCTTGATGCGAATCTCGCCGCCGTCTTTTTGATATATACCGCCGATAATCTTCATAAGCGTCGATTTTCCGGCTCCGTTTTCACCAAGCAGGGCGAGCACCTCGCCGCTTTTTAAAGTGAAATCGACATTATCGAGTGCCCGAACTCCGGGGAATTTTTTTGATATTCCTTTCATATCCACAAGATATTCTTCCATCTTTTTTCCTCCCGAAAGGATTGTCGGTGTTATTGTTGCCTGAGATAAGCCGATTATTAAGGAGTTGAAAATTTTTTAAGCTTTAAAACCGACAATCCATATTATTGCACTTGTCGAAACGCCACATAAGTGATATAATAGCTTTGTCTAAAATCAATTCCGTTTGGAGGTAAAAATATGTCATACGATGTAGCTATTATCGGCGCAGGCGTAAGCGGTGCTATGATCGCAAGAGAGTTGAGCCGATATAACATCAAAGTCGCATTGATCGAAAAATGCAGTGACATGGCAATGGGAACCACCAAGGCAAACAGTGCTATTGTTCACGCAGGCTTCGATGCAGTGCCCGGCACACTCAAGGCAAAACTCAATGTCGAGGGTACTGCCGCCATGCCCGAGCTGTGTGAGACGCTCCATGTCCCCTATAAGCCCATCGGCTCTTATGTTGTCGCTTTCTCCGACGAGGAAGTTGAGACACTCGAGGAGCTCAAGGTGAGAGGCGAAGCAAACGGTGTTCCCGGACTCGAGATACTCAACAAGGAACAGCTCAAAAAAGAAGAACCGAACCTCAGCGATGAGGCTGTTGCGGCACTTTATGCACCGACTGCCGGCATAGTCTGCCCCTATGAGCTGACCATTGCAACGGTTGAAAACGCAGTTATGAACGGCGTTGAGTTCATCCGCAATTTTGAGGTCAAGGCTATTGAGAAGAACTCCGACGGTAGCTTTGTGCTCAAGTCCGATTCAGCCGAGGTTGAGGCTGAATATGTCATAAACGCCGCAGGTGTTTACTGTGATTCCGTCGCCGCCCTCATCGGTGACAGCTCCATGACAATAGTTCCCCGTAAGGGCGAATATATGCTCATGGACAGAGCGGTAGGCGGCAAGGTCAGCCACACCATTTTCCAGTGCCCCTCAAAAATGGGCAAGGGCGTGCTCGTCACCCCCACTGTTGACGGCAACCTCCTTGTAGGTCCGAGTGCAACCGACATTGACGACAAGGACGACTGTGCGACCACCTCAGACGGCACCAACGGAGTTTTCAACACCGCATTGAAGTCCGTCCCCTCAATCTCAACCCGTGATGTAATCACATCCTTTGCCGGCATCCGTGCTCACAGCACCGGCGACGATTTCATCATAGCTCCGAGCGAGAAGGACGAGAAATTCATAAACGTTGCCGGAATAGAGTCCCCCGGCCTTTCCTCCGCCCCCGCTATTGGCGTATATGTCTGCGACATGATAATCAAGGCTATGGGCGAGGTCGAGAAGAAGGCTGACTTCATCCCCGGCAGACCTGCTCCGGTGCGTTTCAGACACATGAGTGCAGACGAGCGCAGAGAGCTTGTCAAAAAGAACAGCGCATACGGCAGAATCGTCTGCCGCTGCGAGACGATAACTGAGGGCGAGATACTCGACGCAATACACGCACCTGCCGGTGCTATCGACGTTGATGGCGTTAAACGCCGCACAAGAGCCGGCATGGGCCGCTGCCAGGGCGGCTTCTGCGGCTCAAAGGTAGTCGAGATACTCGCAAGAGAGCTTGGTCAGGAGCTTGATGAGATAACCAAATGCGGCGGAGAGTCTAAGATTCTCTTCGGCAGGACTAAATAACCACCTGTTGTTCGCAATATGAAAGGATGAATTTCAATGCTTAAATACGATCTTGCCGTCATCGGCGGAGGTCCCGCAGGTATGGCTGCCGCACTCAAGGCCCGTGAAAACGGCGTTGAGAAAATAATCATTCTCGAGCGTGCCGAAACTCTCGGCGGTATTCTCGAGCAGTGCATCCACACAGGCTTCGGTCTGCATTACTTTGGCGAGGAGCTTTCAGGCCCCGAATATGCCGCTCGTTTCATCGAGCTTGTTGAGGACACCGATATTGTCGTTAAGACAGACACCATGGTGCTCTCAATCTCCGATGACAATGTTGTTACAGCAGTAAACAAAATCGACGGTCTTATTGAAATAGATGCTACTGCCGTTATTCTCGCCATGGGCTGCCGTGAGCGTCCCAGAGGTGCACTCAACACCGCAGGCACTCGTTGCGCCGGAGTTATGTCGGCAGGCACTGCACAAAAATATGTGAACATAGACGGCTATATGCCCGGCAAGGAAGTCGTTATTCTCGGCTCGGGCGATATCGGTCTTATCATGGCTCGCCGCATGACCCTTGAGGGCGCACACGTCAAGATGGTCTGCGAGCTTATGCCCTATTCGAGCGGATTGACAAGAAATATCGTTCAGTGCTTAAACGACTTTGACATTCCGTTAAAACTCAGCACCACGGTCATCGACATTCACGGCAAGGAGCGTCTTGAGGGCGTTACCATTGCACAGGTTGATGCAAACCGCCGTCCCATTCCCGGAACAGAGGAATATGTCCCCTGCGACACGCTCATGCTCTCAGTCGGTCTTATCCCCGAGAATGAATTGAGTAAGAACATGGGCATTGAATTTGACAGAGTTACAGGCGGCCCGATAGTTGACGAATACAGAGAGACTTCTCACCCCGGCGTGTTCGCCTGCGGAAACGTTCTGCACGTTCATGACCTTGTTGACTTCGTTACTCTCGAGAGCCAGACCGCCGGTGAGGGTGCCGCAAGATACATCAAGAGCGGTGCCGACAAAGAGAAGAAATACGTCAAGACCCGTGGAATCAACGGTGTAAGATATATCGTGCCGCAGAAGATTTCGCTCGGCGGCGACGAGGATGTTAAGCTCTACTTCAGAGTCGGAGATGTTCACAAGAACGCCAAAATCGTTGTTACATACAACGGTGAGACTCTCATCAGCAAAAAGCGTCCGAGACTCGCACCCGGCGAAATGGAAAATGTCATCATCAAGAGCGATATGCTCAAAAACTTTGATGAAAACGGCATAATCGAAATTCAGGTGGAGGAATAATCATGGTAAAAGATATTATTTGCGTCGCCTGCCCTATGGGCTGCCAGATCTCCGTTGAGTTAAACGACAGCGGAGAGATCCTCAGCGTCACCGGCAACACCTGCAAGAGAGGCGATGCCTACGCAAGAACGGAATGCACTCACCCCGAAAGAAGCCTTACCACCACAGTTAAGGTAAGCGGCGGTATTCATCCCGTTGTTCCCGTCAAGTCCGCAAAGGCTCTGCCCAAGGACAAAATAAAGGATTGCGTTAAGGAAATTGCAAAGATAACGATCCCCGCTCCCGTAAAAATCGGTGATATTGTTTGCGCCGATATTCTCGGCACGGGTGTTGACATCGTTGCCACAAACATCTGCCCCGAGGCATAACTTAAAAGCATCTAAAAAATATTCTCAGCCGCTGTTTTTTACAGCGGCTGTAGTATTATCCGTATAAAACTCATTTATTTGTCGAGTATCTTTTTGACCTTTCTTTGCCATTTAAATATGCACCTCCAAAAGTGTCTGACTTTTTGGAGGTGCATATCATAACTGCTCGGAGATTTTTTTATTGTTTAACAGTTTTCACTCTTTTATCTTCATCATGGCACGCATTGCGTTGAGGACAGCGAGAATGAGCACGCCGACATCACCGAACACAGCGACCCACATATTTGTAATGCCCAGTGCGGTGAGAATAAGTATCAGCAACTTTACGGCGAGTGCCACCCAGATATTTTCATTCACTATCCGCATGGTCTTGCGTGCGATTCTTATCGCCGTCGGAAGCTTTGACAGCTTATCGTCCATGAGAACTATATCCGCAGATTCTATTGCGGCATCGCTGCCCATTGCGCCCATTGCTATGCCTATATCCGCCCGAGTGAGAACGGGTGCATCGTTTATGCCGTCTCCGACAAACGCTACGCGGTTGCCTTTGTCAAGCAACGCCTCCACCCTCTCAACCTTTTGAGCAGGCAGGAGCTTCGCATACACAGTGCTTAGTCCAAGATGTTCTCCGACCGTCCTTGCCACACGCTCATCATCACCCGTGAGCATAACGGTATTCTTGACGCCGAGAGACTTCAGCCTTGCTATTGCATCTGCGGAATCGGGTTTTATCTCATCATTTATAACAATATGTCCTAAATATTGCGATTCCTCGCTGATGTGGATGACGGTGCCGGACATATGGCACTCGTGCCACTCGGCATTTGCCTTATCCATAAGCTTGCCGTTGCCGACGAAATATGTCTTGCCGTCAATCACAGCCTCAAGACCCATACCGGCGTGCTCGGTTATCTTTCCGATTCGTGTTTTGTCGATATGACCCTTGTGTGCCGCAACTATCGACTCTCCGACGGGGTGCGTTGAATAGCTCTCCGCAGCGGCGGCAACATCAAGCAGATAAGCAACGGTGACATTGTTCGGATGTATCGCATTCACTGCAAACGTGCCTTTTGTGAGCGTACCCGTTTTATCAAAAACAACGGTATCTATCTTGGCAAGGGTCTCCATGTAGTTAGCTCCCTTGATGAGTATACCTTCACGGGAGGCACCGCCTATGCCGCCGAAGAACGACAGCGGAACGGAAACAACAAGAGCGCACGGACACGAAACCACAAGGAAAGTGAGTGCTCGCTCTATCCACTCGCTCCAAAGTGCCCACTCTCCCACTCTGCCCGACGGAAGCCCGACTGCAAGAGGCGGAATGATTGCCAGTGCAACAGCACCGATAACCACGCACGGAGTATACCAGCGTGAAAAACGGGTTATAAAATTCTCGGCTCGTGCCTTTTTCTCCGAGGAATTTTCGACAAGCTCGAGTATTTTCGCAACAGTGCTCTCCTCAAAGCGGCTCTGCGTTCTGACACGGATAACGCCCGACAGATTGATAGTTCCGCTCGTCACCCTGTCACCGACTGTTTTATCGCTCGGCAGGCTCTCGCCCGTGAGTGCGGCGGTGTTGACGGAGGTGCTACCGTCGATTATCTCGCCGTCAAGCGGAACACGCTCGCCCGGCTTTATAACTATCGTCTCGCCTATTTCGACCTCTTCGGGCGAGACCGTCTCCTCTTTTCCGTCCCTCAGGACAACAGCATAATCGGGGCGAATATCCATGAGTGCCGAAATCGACTTGCGGCTTTTTCCCACGGCGATGCCCTGGAAAAGCTCGCCTATCTGATAGAATATCATAACAGCGGAGGCTTCCCTGTAATCGCCCACGCCAAATGCGCCGACAGTTGCAAGCGCCATGAGGAAATTCTCATCGAACACCTGACCGTGAGCAATATTTCGTGCGGCACGCAAAAGCACATCGCCGCCTATCAGGACATAGGGCACGACATATATAAGCAGTCTTATAACGCCCTCAAGACCCAGCACTTCGTCCGCTGCCCACGCCGCCATAAGCACAACGGAGAGGATTATTCTTATCAGCGTTTTCTTCTGCTTTCTCGTCATGAGATCAGATCCTTTAAAGAATTATTCTGCAATCGGGCTCTGCCTTTTTAGCGGCTTTAACAACATTCTTGAGCACGCTGTCAAAATCGGCATCGGCGGCTTCAAGCGTCATCTTCTGAGTGAAGAAATTAACGCTGACCGACTCAACGCCCTCCACCTTGGCAATGGCTCTCTCCATTTTTGCGGCGCAATTTGCACAGTCGAGATCCTCAAGCTTAAAAAACTTCTTCATTGTTATCGTTCCTTTCTTCTATAAGATGCTCAAAGCCCTTTGAAATTATAGTTCTCACATGGTCATCGGAGAGGAAGTAATAAATCGTCTTGCCCTCTCTGCGGTTGGCAACAAGGTTTGCGTCCTTGAGGATTTTGAGCTGATGCGAGATTGCGGACTGCGTCATACCGAGCAGCTCCGCTATGGCACACACGCACATCTCGGACTCAAAGAGCGAAAAAAGTATCTTCACCCTTGTGGTATCACCGAAAAGTCTGAACAGGTCGGACAAATCGCAGAGCAATTCATCTGTCGGCAGCTCATGGCGCACCATATCGAGCATTTTTTCGTGATCGTGTTCCATCGGTTTTCCTCCGTTCGTATGCGGATTTATTCATATGATTGATTGTTCATATGTCTTTATGTTCACATGATAGTACATTCATATGTTTTTGTCAAGGGCTTTTTTAAATTTTTTAAGCGTTAATCAGCAATGAACTGCAGATACAACACATAAAACAGCAAAGTGCCGAACGCCGCAAACGTTCGACACTTCACCGTTAATAGGAGATCGTAATTCTAGAAGTTTTAATTAATGGATAGGCGGAATGCCATGGCTCGGAAGAAACCACCGGAAAGAAATTATATACAGCAGTTTCTTGAGAAGATTGCCAATCCAAAGAATAATGCTGTAAGGTATCCTGACAAGCCACGCCGTGTGAATCGCTTCAACCGTCACCGATGTGCCGCAAATCTCACAGGTGTGAGTCTTTGTACCGTTCTTGCAGAGTGTTGCATCCTTATTGAGTACCCAATCGCCCCACACATGGTCAACCGTTTCTACAGCTCCGCAACCCGAGCAGATTCTGGTATATTGAACGGCGTAACCCCCTTGCTTTTGACATTCCGACTGTCAAAATTACGCAAAAGAGATATTTTTAGTATCATACGATACTATATATTGCAATTTTAGCACCATTTGGTGTTAAAGTCAATAGTATCGTTTGATATTATGGTACGATTGTGACAGTCTACAAATGAGGAGAGAATTTTTTGTGAAACTGGCACAAAGAATACGAGGAATGCGTGAAGATCACGATTTGACTCAAACAGATATCGCTAATCTTCTCAACACCTCACAAACCGTCTATTCACGCTACGAGCGTGATGAACGCACTCTCCCAACCGAAATGCTGTATACACTCGCTCAATACTATAATATATCTGCCGACTACCTTTTGGGGCTAACCGACGAGCCTCGCAGATTGAAATAAACCTCCGTGTGAC
This sequence comes from uncultured Clostridium sp., assembly GCA_964386035.1. GTDB lineage: Bacteria > Bacillota > Clostridia > Oscillospirales > Acutalibacteraceae > CAG-177. The sequence goes on from CAYLQT010000021.1 coordinate 13,186, forward strand.
GATACACGGAGGTTTTTGTATAAGTTCGGCGGTTGCGGTTAGTGTAAGGATAGACTTTGCGGTTGTCAGTCTATTTAAATCACCGCTCCGAGATGCCCTCTCAGTCACATAATGTGACAGCTCTCTCAAAGGGAGAGGCGAGGATGTGCTTCGATTTTGTTTGCAGTGAAGAACGAGCGGACAGGGGCAAGCCGTGTTAAGATATGTGAAATTTGTTGAGGAAAAGTTGTCTCTATGGGGATTTCGTTGGACGGCAAACAAAAAATCCGCCTCGATTGAAGCGGATTTGAATTGCATATTACTATTGATTTTCACTTAAAATATGCCCAGATTCTTGAGCACAAACATCATTGCAATGACCCATGCAAGGTCGGCGGCATAGGCTATCAGCGTTATCACCTTGGGCGATTTTGCACCGATTGCAATGCCAACAACACGAACGGCGAGGAATACGATTATCGCCACGGCACTCGCTATGAGAAAGCCTAACATCGTATTGGAATTCACCGTATACGGCTTAATCAAATTAATTATCTGAACGACAAAGAATGTAAGTGCCGCCGCTATATCAACAAAAGCCGCCGCTATTGTAATCTTAGGGAAAACTTTTTCTTTCATCTCATGATAGCTCCTTGCGTTTGAATGGGCGTTGCCCGTGCAAAGATTTTATCACATAATAATAATTTTATCAATAGCTATTCTACTATATTTGATTTTATCGACTCTCCCCTGTCAAAGCTTGCGGCATTTTCGAGGGTCGTTTCACTTATTGCCTCAAGTGCCTCTCGGGTCAAAAAGCCCTGATGCGATGTGATTATAACATTCGGGAACGACAGCAGCCTCGCCGTGACCGAGGTCTCAAGTATATCGTCCTCACGGTTTTCAAAAACATTGTGCGTCTCCTCCTCGTAAACATCGAGACCGACACCCATAAATTTGTGCATTCTTATACCCTTTATAAGGTCGGGCGTGCTTATCAGCGCACCCCTCGAGGTATTGACAAGAATAACACCGTCCTTCATCCGCTCTATCGCCGCAAGGTCTATCATATGGTATGTCTCCTCGGTCAGCGGACAATGCAATGATATGAGGTCGCTGTTCAAAAGCAGCTCGTCGAGCGTCACATATTGCACAAAATCAAGCGACGGATTTTGATATTTGTCATAGGCGATAACGCTCATTCCAAGTCCCCTGCACGCACGGGCGAACGCCGCACCTATCTTACCCGTACCGACCACGCCTGCTGTTTTGCCGCAAAAATTGACACCGGTCAACCCCATAAGGCTGAAATTGTTCTCCCGAACCTTTATATACGCCTTGTGTATGCGGCGATTGACGGCAAATGCGAGGGCGAGGGCGTGCTCGGCTATCGCTTCGGGCGAATATCCCGGCACACGCATCACGGTTATACCGTACTCACGGGCGGCTGACAAATCGACATTGTTATATCCTGCACAGCGCATGAGAATGAGCTTGACTCCGTTTTCGTAAAGTATCCTCATCACCCGTTCTCCGACATCGGATGAAACAAAAAGACAAACCGCATCATAGCCTTTAGACAGCGCCGCTGTTCGGTGCGATATATCGGTTTTCAGATAATCGATTTTTATTGAGCCATACGCCTTGGCAAGCTGTTCAAACGCCTCACGGTCATACGGCTTTGTGTCGTAGAAAAGTATCTTCAAAAAATCACCTCAATGCTACCTTAACAGTATTTGCATTGTGGGTGGGAATATGAAATTTTTAGGCTTTACTTATAATAAATTCTTAAACAAAATCCGGCAGTATCCTACTTATGTTTTCTTCGATAATTCTTCAGAGAGTTCACCATCGATTCAAATTCAGAATAATTTTTCTCACTATCTTTCCGCTTGTACTTTATTATATCAGCACTCTTATCATACGTATCAATCATTTTGTTTCCAGCCATACTGTTCAAGACCTTCAAATCGTATATTTTATTATTAACACCAACTGAAAAGTGCTCAATTAAAGCAAGTGCCTTGCTTATTCGAAACCACTCATCATTATCAATATTATCACTTTTTTTCGCTTCTAAAATTGTTTCTATCTCCCTCTTAGATAATCTGAGCAAATATATAACGCTTTCGTCTGCTTCAAGTTCATCGAACGAGTGAATAGTCGCCTCTTTTCTCGCTCGTATTCTTTCGCAAAAAAATTGCCACACAGAAAATGTTAACGCAAAAACCGATATTATTATTGTTAAATAATCAAAGCTACTTTTCATACTATGTTTTCTCTCCTAAATTTAATAATATCGATATTATTTTAGCACATCGTCATACAAAGAACAATATGTTTATCTATTGGAGCATTGTTGCGGCATACCTTTGCTACACGGTATCTTGAAGCCGGGGGTGATATCTATAGTCTGCAATCTATCCTCGGTCATACTTCGCTCGAAATGGTAAAGAAATATGTGCACTTGATTCCGTCCAAAACAGTAGTTAATTTTGATGTGTTCAGCCCGTTAGATAACGCCCTTAAAAAATGAAAAAACCCAGCAGTTACAACGGTTGTAGCTGTTGGGTTCTCTTTTGGTGATCCATCGGAGATTCGAACTCCGGACACCTTGATTAAAAGTCAAGTGCTCTACCGACTGAGCTAATGGATCATGCTTTTGCAAATCAGCTTGATTATCATATAATATTTATCTCAAAAAGTCAAGAGTTTTTTGCATTTTATTTGTTGCGGTTTTGTAGGATTACAATAAATGTGTTACAGAACAGTAAAAAAATGACGAATGGATAATCCTGTGTTACAGTTAAGTTGCAGACAAAACAAACAGAAAGGATAATCATTCGTCATGACAACTGTAACACAAACAATGAAGTATCGTCAAGCCTTCATTTTATATACAAACCGAAACAGAATAACAAAAGCAGCGAACAGATACAAAACCAACCGTCAATATGTCTATCGGTGGATGAAGAGATATGATGGAACAT
>CAYLQT010000022.1:0-15303 GCA_964386035.1 uncultured Clostridium sp.
GACTGCTCCGACGCTCCGTTTAGTCGCTTTTTGCCTGTATTTCTGCCTATTATGGGGTTTTTATCCCCGAAAATGAAGAAAGAACGAACTTTGTCTTGGTAGACAAAAGTTCGTTCTTTCGTGGCGGAGAGCAAGGGATTCGAACCCTCGAAACGCTTTTGACGTTTACACGATTTCCAATCGTGCTCCTTCGACCAGCTCGGACAACTCTCCGTATCTGCAAATCAAATGCTCACCTATTATATATGACACTTTAAAAAAAATCAAGTGTTTTTTGAAAATTCCTGAAATTTTTAATTTTATTGATGCTTTGAAATTATAATCAGCATACTTTCCCTGCTTGCGGGAATCAATATTATTATGGAACATTTTGCAAATTTTCTGCTGTTTTATATTGAACTCGGAGGCGAAATATCGTATAATGACAGAGATTACTGTAAAACGAAACGAGGGATTTGTCATGAGAAAAACAAAAATCGTATGCACAATAGGACCTGCCAGCAGTGACCCCAAAATTTTTGAGGCAATGTGCAAGGCCGGCCTTAATGTTGCGAGACTGAATTTCTCACACGGCACCCATCCCGAACAGCTTGAAAAGCTTAATATGATAAAAAGGGTTCGTGAGGAGCTGAATCTCCCCATAGCCATAATGCTTGACACCAAAGGCCCCGAATACAGAATAAAAACCTTTGAAAACGGCAAGATTCATTTGAACGACGGCGACGAATTCACTTTCACGACCGATGACATCGTCGGAGATCAGCACCGTGTCAGCGTCACCTATCCCGGTCTTGTCGATGACCTCGAGCTTGGCGATCGTGTGCTTGTGAATAACGGTCTTGTCATCTTTGAGGTAACGGGCAAAGAAGGTTCCAACCTCAACTGTAAGGTAATTGCAGGCGGTGAGCTTTCCGACAGAAAGAGCATGAGCTTCCCCAACAAAGTTTTAAAACAGGTCTATCTCAGCGAGCAGGACAAAGAGGATCTTTTATTCGGCATCAAGAACGATGTTGACTATATTGCCGCATCGTTTGTATCCTGCAGGCAGGATCTTATCGATCTGAAAACCTTTCTGCACGAAAATGGCGGAGACGGTATTGACATTATCGCAAAAATCGAAAACCGCACTGGTATCGATAATATCGAAGATATTTGCGAGGAATGTGACGGAATAATGATAGGCAGAGGCGACCTCGGAGTTGAAGTTCCTTTCACCGAACTGCCGGCTCTGCAAAAATACATCATTACAAAATGCCGTTTGCTCGGCAAGCGTGTAATTACAGCAACCGAAATGCTCGAATCGATGATAACAAATCCCAGGCCGACGAGAGCGGAAATTTCCGATGTTGCAAATGCGGTATACGACGGCACAAGCGCAGTTATGCTCTCGGGCGAATCTGCCGCAGGCAAGTATCCCGTTGAGACTGTTCGCACGATGTCTGAAATAGTCGAGGAGACGGAAAAGCACATCCACTACGCAAAGCGTTTTCGCAATGCGGATTTCAAGATAAAGAACCGTGTCGATGCCATATCCCACGCAACCTGCGGCATGGCCATTGACATTGACGCTAAGGCTATCGTCGTATCCTCGATTTCGGGTATGACCGTGCGAATGGTGTCGAGATTCAGAGCGCCGACAGACATTGTCGGCATGGCAACAAACAAGGCTGTTTGGTATAAGCTAGCACTCTCTTGGGGCGTTCTGCCTGTATTGAGTGAACGGTTTGACTCGACCGATGTGCTTTTGTACCACGCCCAGCGTGCCGCAAAGGAGAGTCTGCACTTGAAGCCGGGCGACAATATCGTGTTGACCTGCGGTGCGACCAACGGTAAGACCGGCAACACGAATTTAATTAAAATCGAGACGATTGAATAAACAAGCATCTCCCCTGCTTTCGAGCAAGGGAGATAAATTTTTAAACGCATCTGCACGCTTGGTACAGATGCGTTTATTGTTTTTTGGTGTTTTTTAAAAATCCGCAGAACCCGTTGTTCTCGGGAACGGAAGCACATCGCGGATATTTGAAATACCGGTGAGGTACATAACGAGGCGCTCAAAACCGAGTCCGAAGCCGCTGTGCTTGACCCCACCGTAACGGCGAAGGTCAAGATACCACCAATAATCCTTGGGGTCAAGTCCGAGCTGTTCAATACGCTCGGTGAGAACATCAAGTCTCTCCTCACGCTGACTGCCGCCGATTATCTCACCGATTCCCATAACAAGCAGATCAACAGCCGCAACGGTCTTGCCGTCATCATTAAGACGCATATAGAACGCCTTTATCTCCTTGGGATAGTCGGTAACAAACACGGGACGCTTGAATATACGTTCTGTCAGGCAACGCTCATGCTCGGTCTGAAGATCACAGCCCCAATATACCTTGTAGTCAAACTCGTCGTTGTACTTTTCAAGCTCCTTGACAGCATCGGTGTAAGTAACTCTTGCAAAATCGGAGCTGACAACGGAATTGAGTCTCTCAAGCAGTCCTTTATCGACAAACTTGTTGAGGAATTCAAGCTCTGACTTGCAGCTCTCCATGACATAGGAGATGACATATTTTATCATAGCCTCAGCAAGCTCCATGTCGTCCTGAAGATCGGCAAAAGCTATTTCCGGCTCAATCATCCAAAACTCCGCCGCATGGCGCTGAGTATAGGACTTCTCGGCTCTGAAGGTGGGGCCAAATGTGTATATCTTGCCAAAAGCAAGAGCCATTGCCTCACCCTCAAGCTGACCCGAAACAGTGAGGTACGCAGGCTTCTCAAAGAAATCCTGCTTGTAGTCAACTGTACCGTCCTCGTTCTTGGGCGGATCGGCAACATCAAGAGTCGTTACCTTAAACATCTCGCCTGCTCCCTCGCAGTCACTGCAGGAGATGAGCGGAGTATGAGCATAAATAAAGCCACGCTCGTTGAAGAACTTATGAATAGCATATGCCGCAGTGGAGCGAACACGGAATGCCGCAGAATAGATGTTAGCTCTCGGACGAAGGTGAGCTATTGTTCTCATATACTCAAGGGTATGGCGCTTTTTCTGAAGCGGATAATCCGGGGTAGAGGTTCCCTCCACCTCAATTACCGAAGCGTTTATCTCGAACGGCTGACTTGCCTGAGGAGTGAGTATGAAAGTACCTGTAACTCTGACGGCAGCACCGACATTAAGTTTAACAATATCCTTATAATTCGAGACCTTATCGCTCTCGAGCACGACCTGCAAGCTCTTAAAACAGCTACCGTCGTTTATCTCCATAAATCCTATTGCTTTTGAATCACGGAGTGTCTTTATCCATCCGCAGACCGTTATCTCCTTGCCGCCGAGTTCTTCATATGAGCTAAACAGCTTTGAAATCTCAAGCCTTTCCATTTTGTTGTCTCCTTTGCTTATGACACATAATAACTAATAATATCAAAAGCGGTTTTGAAAATCAATAGCTCGGGCTTTATTTGTTGGAATTTTTACTGAAAATCGACGTAAAAGAATTATTCAGCTGCCGTTTTCTTTGTCTCATCAATGTTATATACAAACTGAGTAATGAGAACTGTCAGAACAACGCCGACGGTCATAACTATGAGATACATATTTTTAATATTCGTTGCAGTCTGAACGGTCTGATTTGCCTGAAGCTCCTCGATATATCCGCAAAAGCTGAGCATAACTGCCGAAAATGCTGAACCTATACCCTGAGCAAGCTTGCGGAAGAATGAGAACAGAGCATAAAGCGAGCCTTCGTCACGGCTGCCGGTCTTTTCATACTGATAATCGATGCAATCAACGACCATTGCCCAAAGTATAATCGTAAACACCGCATTGCTCAAATAAAGCAGCATGAGTGAACCAATATAAACAAACAGCGATGATTTTGCTTCGGGATTCATCGGCAAAACACACGCAATCACACCTGCCACAACGCTTATTGCCGATGCAATAACAACGAACTTTTTCTTACCAATGCTCCGTGTTATTTTGCCGACAAAGGGCATTAGTGCAACGAGCGGCAAATATGCTACGACATTGACAACAGGCAGCAGCTTGGTATTATGGAAATACGACTGGAAAATGATATTATTAACCGAGGTCATCGACATAAAGCAGACGACCTGCACGAAAGAAACTGCGGTTATTGCAAGCAATGGACGGTTTGTAAAGAAGCCCCTTATTGCCTTGATATAGCTTGTGCCGCTGTTGTCCGAGTGTGCTTCAACCGTCACACGCTCGGTAACGAGCAGACGAACGAGCAGGAATCCGACAAAGCCCACAGCCGAGCACGCAAGTGCAATATAGAGCATTCTGCCACCGAGAAGATTGTCGTTTTTATCGTAAACGATAAGGGGCAGAAGCATTGCAAACGCCTGTGCAAGACCTGCGCCGATGGATCTGAAGGTCGAGAGGTTGGTTCTCTTTGCCGGGTCATCTGTTATGCAGGAATGAAGTGCACCGTAAGGCACATTTGCCATTGTATAAGCGACAGACCACACGCAATAGATGAGAAGACAGTAAATGACCCTGAAAAGATAGCTCATACCGGCTATCGGGACAAAGGTAAGCGTCGTCAAAACAACAAGCGAGCTGCCGCCCAAAAGGATCCACGGCATAAACTTGCTGCCCTTACCGAAGCGAACATTGTCAACCATACCGCCGATGAGCGGGTCGTTAATGGCATCCCAAACCTTGCCTACGACAATTATCCACGCCCAGTCGGTAAGCTTTAATCCGATATACTGCGTATAAAACAGCATCATATAGTTGGTTATCAGCGCAAAACTCATATTGCAGCCGAAATCGCCCATGGCATAACCGAAATAATCACGCATACCGACGGGCTTGCTTCTGTTTTGTGCATTCATAATACAATACCTGCCTTTTTTGTTAAAAAATTTATAACAAATGTCTGCGCTATCAGCATACCAAAGTTGCAAGGTTTTTTCAATAGCAAAAAGCAATTTCCATTATTTTAACACTAAAACTGAAAATATATAAACGGATTAGAGCCGGTATATGCCAAGGCCAAAATTATGCCGGCAAAAAGTATAACGATAAACATATTACGGAATTTGGTAATATCAAGAATAAGATAATGACTGTTGATTCGATATTTTGTGTTCTCCGTCTTATTTTTCCCTATCAAATACGAGAAAAACATTTCACCTATTACCACAACTACGGCAATCGGTACCCAAACGAATAAATGATAAATGCCGCCGCTCCAGATGAACATTTTTCCGATAACCGCAGTCGCAGTCTCAAAGTCGGAAGCTCTGAAAAACACCCAGCAGAAACAGACAAACATATATGTTAAAACAGCGGAGAGCACCTTGCCTGCCTTTGACGGAGTCTTATTGAGTCCATGAGATTTTTTAAAATTCAAATATATTTTATGTACACAAAGTGCTGCTCCGTGGAATGTACCCCAAAGTACGAAGTTCCAGCTTGCACCGTGCCAAAGTCCACCGAGAACCATGGTTGCCATGAGGTTGAAATAGGTTCGTGCCTTCCCCTTTCTGTTTCCGCCGAGCGGTATATACAAATATTCCATAAGCCATGTAGAAAGACTTATGTGCCATCTCTTCCAAAACTCGCTGACATTCTGCGAGAGATACGGTAAGTTAAAATTACGTTCAAGCTCATATCCGAGACAGTGAGCACAGCCTATAGCCATATCGGTATATCCCGAAAAATCAAAATAAATCTGTATGGAATATGCCACTACTCCCAGCAAAACAGTCAAAGACGAGAATGCGTTCGGTGTATCAAACACCTCATCTACAAATACAGAAAGGTTGTCCGATACAACCATTTTCTTAAACAAACCGATAAGAAAAATTTGAAGTCCGGTGCCCATCTTCTTTAACGTAACATATCTGTCCTCGCTGAGCTGAGGTACAAAATCCGAAGCCTTGACTATAGGGCCTGCCACCAACTGCGGAAAGAATGATATATACAAAGCTAAGTCCGAAAGAGAATCGCAAACAGGGCAGTCTTTTCTGTACACATCAATCGTATAGCTCAGAGATTGGAAGGTATAAAACGAAATGCCGACTGGGAGGATTATATTGAGTGCATGATAGTTTTCTATTCTGAAGCACTGAACAAAGGTATCGACAAAAAAGTTGAAATACTTAAATACACCGAGTGCGAAAAGCGGTACAAAAACGCCTACAAAAAGATTTAACTTAACTCTGCGATTCTTTGAAATATTTCTTGCGGCAATGTATGCAATAAATGTAAGTGCGAACAGCAAAAAGCAAAAGCGCCAATCCCACCAACCGTAAAAAATATAGCTTGCCACAAGTAAGATATATTTCTGAATAGAATTTCTGCTTATCTTGAGCTTTCCGAAAATCGGCAAACGGATAATCCAAACGAGTGAAAGGACAACAGCAAAAAAGCAAAAAAATGTTATACTTGCAAATGTCATATTACTTCGCCTCGCTTTCGGAAATATATTCAATAAGCTCGTCAGCCACCATTCGGTGTCCGTACTTGTTAAGATGTCCCGTTCCTATTCGTGTGTTTGAAAATCCGTATGCCACCAGATGATTGGTATTATACTCATTCACAAACCTGTCCGCCATATCAATTATATCAATACCGTTATCGCAGCAGGCGGTTTTCAGCACATCATAAAACTCGCGGTTCTCGTCTTTCTGCGTATGCACCGTTGCATCTTTCTCGACCGTCATACCCGGGTGATATAAGAAAACAAGCTTAACTCCGCTTTTATCGGCAATTTGCTTCATATAATTTAAAAATCCGTTTAAGCACTCAATATATTCACTATCGGGGATTTTTACAGTATTGTCTGTTGCCGACGAAGACGACTTTTCGGATTGCACAAGACTTTTCAGTTGTCTGACAGCCAATTTAAAATAGGGCACCTTTTGTGCATAATATAAAATTCCGCTGTCATAGGATGAATAATGCCACATATCACCGGAGAGAACCTTTTGCATTTCTTTCAAATCAAGAACACAGGTGCTCAACTCAATAACAATATATTTACTCGGATGATAAACTTCCAGAGCGTTTGATAAATTTGCGGCATTATTGTATATCTCGTGTCCCGACGTTCCGATATTATATGCGAAAATATTTTTTCCGCTCTCCTCCATTTGTTGATTAAACAGATATGCAAAATTATCCGTTTGACTAACATTATGTCCCTCGAACTGCGAGGAGCCCATAAGCAGGATTGATATATTATCGTACTGCTTTGGATTGTTATATCCGTTCATATCGGTTTTGCCCCAGGCAAAGCCTTCGGTGAACTGACTGTAGAAAACATTCTTTTCCCACGTATAGTCCGTAGTTCCGTCTTTTGATTTCACTCTGATCGGCAGATTATAATAAAAGAAAGACATCCCACACAAAAGTGTCAATGCACATAAACCTGCCACCGCCGCCTTTAAAACTGTTTTCATTGCGTTTTTCACTGAAACTGCCCCCACAAACGAGTAACACGCACCGGCACGTATTTACTCAGTAATATTTTTATAATAGCATATAGACTCAATTTTTTCAATACAAACAGAAAAAACTCTCCCAAAACTTATCTAAATTCTTGACTTTCCGTTATAAAAATGTTAGAGTTTATTGTATTCAAAGGCTGTGAAGAGGAACAGTAGGTTTTTAATGCCGATTAAGAGATAAGACGGTTGGTGCAAGTCTTAGCGGCAGAAGCCGAACCCGCCTTGGAGCCTCGGTGTCAAATGCACCGACGAAAGCCCGGCGTTAATGGGTAGGTGACGGATTTTTCCGTGCCGTGAGAGCGGATGTAATATCCGAACTTGGGTGGTACCGCAGACTTTGTGTTTGTCCCAGGCTTTATGCCCGGGACTTATTTTTTTGAAAGGATGACAAAGAAAATGAAACTTGACAAGCTTGTGGGCGAAAGATTCAAAGAAAAGCCCTCCGATTGCGTTATCGACAGCCACGCACTCATGCTGCGCGGCGGCTACATGAAAAATGTCGCAAACGGAATCTATTCGCAGTATATGCCGCTTCGCCGCATTACGAAGAAAATCGAAGATATTATCCGTGAAGAAATGGATGCTATCGACGGTCAGGAGGTTCTTTTCCCCGTTGCTCTCCCCGCCTCACTTTGGGACGAGTCCGGAAGATACGAGAGCGTGGGCAGTGAGCTTCTGCGCTTTACCGACCGCAACAACGCTCGCATGGTGCTCGGTATGACTCACGAGGAGGCCGCCGTTCAGCTTGTGCGTGACTACGCAAACAGCTACACAAAATATCCCTTTATGATATATCAGGTTCAGACCAAGTTCCGTGATGAAGGCCGTCCCCGTGCAGGTCTCATCAGAGTTCGTGAGTTCACGATGAAGGACGCTTATTCCTTCCACACTTCTCAGGAGGATCTCGAGCAATACTATCAGAAGTGCTACGATGCTTATAACCGCATATTTGCCCGTGCAGGTATCCCCGAGGTAATCACGGTCAAATCAGACTCCGGCATGATGGGTGGCAGCATTTCTCACGAATATATGCTCCTTACACCTGTCGGAGAGGACTCTATAGCAGTCTGCACCGAATGTGATTACCGTGCCAACATGGAAGCTGCACAGAGCATCGTTGAAAATGTCGCAGATGAGACTCTCGAGCCTCTCACCAAGGTCTATACACCCGACATTCATACCATAGAGGACATCTGCAACTTCCTGCACTCCCCTCTTGAAAAATCCTGCAAGGCTGTTGTTTATCAGAAAAACGCAACGGACGAGTATGTTGTTATATTTGTCAGAGGCGATCTTGACATAAACGAAACGAAGCTTACCAACCTCCTCGGAGAGGCCGTGCATCCTGCTGTCATCACAGAGGAAAGCGGTCTGCACCCCGGCTTCATCGGCCCGTGTGGTCTGCCCGAGAACGTGACCGTTCTCTTTGACAGCTCACTCAAGGGTGCGACCAATCTCTCATGTGGCGCAAACGAGGATGACCACCACTACACGGGTCTCAACATTTCTCGTGATGTCGGTGAGGTTGAATACAACGACCTTGCAAAAATCGTTGACGGCGGCATCTGCCCCCAGTGCGGCAAGCATACCATCAGCATCTCAAGAGGTATTGAGGTCGGCAACATATTCCAGCTCGGCACAAAATACACCAAGTCAATGGGCATGACTTACCTTGACAGCGAGGGCAATGAGCAATACCCGATAATGGGCTGCTACGGCATCGGCGTTGGCAGACTTGCGGCTTCCGTATGCGAGGTAAGCCACGATGATTACGGCCCTATATGGCCGATAACCATTGCCCCCTGGCAGGTTCATCTGTGCTGTCTGAGAGCCGATGACGAAAACTCGAAGGCACTTGCGGACAATCTCTATGACGAGATGCAGAAGAGCGGTATCGAGGTCATATACGATGACAGGAATGTTCGCCCCGGCGTTATGTTCTCCGATGCAGACCTGCTCGGTTGTCCCGTAAGAGTTGTTGTAAGCCCGAGAAACCTTGCCGAGGGTTGCTGTGAGGTAATGACAAGAACCAAGAGCATAAACGACAAGGTAGCAATAGACGATGTAATACCGCAGGTCAAGAAAATGATTGCGGATATGTTCGCAGAGCTGAATAAGTAAAAGAAGATGATATCCCCCCGAGAGCTTGATCACTTTCGGGGGGATTCCACTCACGGTAGAACCGAATCATTCGAGCGGTTATTGAACATTTGCAGGGCGTTTCGTATAATAAAGCCGGAAGCTTTCAAACAACGAATCGGAGGTAAAATACTATGAATTTTCAAATCGGTGAAAACATAAAAAGATTTCGGCTTGAGCACAGCTTAACACAGGAGGAGGTTGCCTCTCATCTCGGAGTATCATTCCAATCGATAAGTAAATGGGAGCGAGGTGACAGCTATCCCGACATAACCATGCTGCCGGCACTTTCAAACTACTTTGGAACAAGCATAGATGAGCTTCTCGGAATGAGCAACGCCGAAAAGAGCGATAAATACAACGAAATCAACAGCACATGGTCAAGAAACAACAAAGATGGTTTCCACAATCAAAATGTCGCTCTTATGCGTCAAGCACTCAAGCTGTTCCCAAACGATGCACTTTTGCTTGTTCAGCTATCCACTTCGCTCGAAAAGCTTGACGGAACTCCCGAGGAAAAAGAAAAGCACCTGAAGGAATCCATTTCCGTTCAGGAGCAGATAATCAAATACTGTGAAGATTCCGAGGTTCGCGGTGCAACGCTTTATAACATATGCTTTGCCTATCAAAAAGTGGGAGAGCAGGCAAAAGCACTTGAGCAGGCAAGAAAGCTTCCGAACCTCTACAAAGCCCGTGAAAACGCACTTGTATATCTTTTACAGGGTGAAGAAAAACACCGAGTGGCAAAAGCTGCACTTGCTCCCCTCTCGTGGGTTGTTTCGCACCATCTCACTGCACTTGCCGAAACGGAAAACGATATCGGATATATCAAAAAAGCTATTCAAATTCTCGACATTCTCTTTGACGGAGAAACAAAAGACAGCTTCGTGTGCTCTGTATATGACAAGCTTTCACTGCAACTTGAAAATTTTGAATAACAGCACAGCAGACCACCCATTCGGATGGTCTGTTGTGTTTATATACTCAAGTTAAAAGTCGAAGTATTTCTTACGCATTCTTGCCATTCTGCCGTTAATCACTTTCAGCGTTTCCACAGCCTCCTGCTTTTCGTCCGGAGTGCCGTATATCGCCTGTTTCATAAGTCTGCCCTCTTCAAAACAGGCATCGTCATGAATCGGAAAATAATTCTTCAAAAGGAAGCAGCCGTAGCGGACATAGCGCATTTCACCGACAAGTCTGAACTCTTTGCTTATTGTATCGACCGCAACGCTTCTGAAATTCTTTATGGAGTCAATAAGTGCTTTTCGCTCATTCTCGGGTGAAAAAACTATAGTCGAGCAAATGTATGCACCTGCATTTTCGGGCGTGCAGGAGTGACTGTCCGTGCTGCCTACAATGGGATACTTATACCCTCTCGCCATGTCCTCATAATACCTGACGGTCTGATAGCCGTTTTGCTCGAAATATCTCTCGCCGCCGAGAACCTCAAAGGCATCAAAAATCTTATTTTCCACCATCCAGTCGTTGAGTGCATCGGGGTCGTGGAAGCAGTCCCTTGTCACCCATGTCGGATGCGGAAAAATCGCAAGACCGCCTGCCGCTCTTATTTCATCGTATATCCACTTGAGCGTTGCGGCAACTATCGGGTCAACATCGTCGGGCACGGTAATATGCTTTGACAGCTCAGTCATCTTTTCGGAGAACTCCTCCTGTGTCATGACATCGGGGCAATCATCTCTTATGGAGCGGTATTTTTTATCCTTGCCCTTCTCCTCTATTGCGACATCCTCGACAAGTGCATTTATGCTGTATTCGCCGCCGAAGTTTACGGTATGCGGATTTATATTGAAGCCGTTAACATCGGGCAGATGAACCTCTTCGCCCGGAACGAGATTAAACTCGATCGGAATATCCTTAAAGCTCTCCATAGCCTGCAGCGACGGATAGTAACGGTCGTGGTCGGTCATTGCCAAGAAGTCATAGCCGTGGGCACGGTAGCTCGCCGCCACATTTTCGGGATCGTGTGCTCCGTCTGAGCGGTTTGTGTGCATATGAAGATCTCCCATGAACGGATACATACCGACAAGGTCGCTTTCGACTGCAAACAGGCAAAACACAAAGCTACGTTTTCTCTGTCTCTTCTCCTCACCCTCTATTCTGATACGATACTCACCCTCTTTAGGCAGGGTGAGATCTATATCAAAGCCGTTTTCTTCATTTGCGACAAGCTTTATCTCTTTTCTGAATGAGGACGCAGGATTATACTGCTGTGCACCGCCGTTCAACCAAGTGACAACGGCAGTATAGCTCTCACCGTGAAAAAAGAACAGTCTGCCACCTGCCTGACGGATATGCACGGTGGTTGCCTTTCCTGCCTGAAGAACCTTCGGAAATACATCGTATGTCCAAAGCTCGCTGTTTCTTTCAAATGCCATTTACTCGTCTCCTTTTTTGATAAACTTATCCGCATTTATAATAGCACGAACATATATCAAATGCAACCGAAAACATCAGTTGCATTTCATAGGTAAATATGTTAAATTATGTATGTTGTATGCGTAACGATGCTTAACGGTAGCTTTCGCAATCGGAGTGTATGCCCTTTGTGATGTCGAACTCCTTATCGCACATCGCAACGAAAACTACCGCTGAATTTCGTGGAAATTTTGAAAAGGTTAAAGGAGACTTTTAAAAATGAGCAAAAAAATCATCGCCGCTTTACTCGCACTCACTTGTGCGTTTACGGCACTTCCTCTCGCCTTTGCCGAGGAAGAAGCAGCGCCTAAACTTTACACCTTCTACGGCGACGGTATGCTGTTCAAGCAGAACGAGACTGCCGTTATTTCCGGCACGGCAAAGAACGGCAGTGTAATATCCGTTACACTGTTCAATTCAAACGATGACTTTATTTCAGACGGCACAGCCACAGTCACCAACGGAACCTTTGCTGTTTCCTTTGAAGCTCCCTCCGGTAGCTACGAACAGTACAAACTCGTCTTAAAGGCTGACGGTAAGGAATTTGCAACTCTCAACGATGTCGTTTTCGGTGAGCAGTGGCTTGCAAGCGGCCAGAGCAATATGCAATATACTCTTGCACAGGACAAGAGCGGTGCCGTGATGTTTGCGGGCGGTCAAAAGCTTGACGAATGGCTCCGTGTTCTTCTTGTCCCCGATATTCCGGAATACAAGGGCTCAAAAGAGCTTGTTCCGGTTGATCCGCAGGTTGATATACCCGGTGCACAGTGGGTAACAGGCGAAAACAGCAATGTATATTCGATGAGTGCCGTTGCATACTACTTCGCCGTTGAAATGCGCAAAGAGCTTAATATGCCCATTGGTATTATCAACGTTCCTCTCGGTGGTACAAGTATCAGCACATGGCTCTCAAGAGAAGCCATAGATAGTGACCCCCAGGTTAAAAACGACCTTATGTCAAGCGGAAAATACATAGAAAAGTCCGATTGGAAAGAGGACAAGGTAAATGTATATTCCGAGATGACAACAAACTACAATTTAAAAATCGAAGCAATTAAAAACTTCAAGCTCTCCGGTATGATCTGGTATCAGGGTGAATCCGAAATACAGCGTGGTCACGATGATGACAGATATTTCAGGTCCTTCGACCTTATGCAGCGTTCATACACCGAGCTGTTCGGATATAAGGACGGACTTCTGCCTATAGTTTACACTCAGCTCGCTTCCTTCTACTACTCCGACGAGGGCTACGAGCTTATGGAAATGAACATCAGATTCACCGATATGCAAAAGCTCAGACCCGAATCAAGAGCAGTCATCACAATCAGCGACGTGCCTCTGACATTCCTCCCCTCTGTCGGTGCGATACATCCCGAATGCAAGCAAACAATCGGTGAAAGAATGGCTTTTGCCGCAAAGGGTCTTGTTTACGACAAGTATTCAAACTACACAGCCGCAAGCCTCAAGAGTGCCGAGTGTCGCAACGGCAGTGTTTATGTTACACTCGAAAATGTAGGTGACGGTATCGCAATGAGCGGCAACAGACTCTCCTGCTTTGCTGTTTGCGGTTCGGACGGTGTATATGTTCAGGCAAATGCCGAGATAATTGGCAATGACACCGTGAGAATTTGGAACGACAGCGTCCCCGAGCCCTGCTCGGCAACCTACGCATATTGCGTCTGCAATCAGCGTGCCAATCTCTATTCCACCCACAACGGCGAACTTTTGATGCCGGTAGGCACATTTGTAACAGACAGCTCCTACAACACTCATTTCTGGAAGGACAGAGCGTGGGCTGACTGCGACAGTGATACTGTATGGCGTTGCGAAAACAGCAATGACTACACTACATTCCACGACACATGGAGTGCAAAGAAAGCCGAAATAAGCTTTGATGCACAAAATGCGTTTGACGGAGACAGTGGAATTAACATAAAAGCCGCATCGAAAAAGTTCTCCGTAAATCCCGTCACAACCTACAAGAAGAATTCAATCACCACTTCATTCCGTGACTCTGACAAAAATTATTCGGACTATGGAAAGGTTAGCTTCTATGTACGCAACAACGGCGACTCCGATGTTAGCATTGACAGCCTGAGATTCTGCAGAAGCTCGTTGCTTTGGTATGCTCCCGCCATTGACGGCACAGGTGATCCGCAGTTCATCATTCCCGCAGACGGTCAGTGGCACCTCGTTACATTCGACCTCAACAGCGTTTGCCTCTTCGGCAACGAGTGTGGCTTCACCTACTCCAACAACAGGCTCAAGAAGATAAACAGCATCAAACTTTACTTCTCTTGCGACGGAGAAGCGGATGTCAGCGTTGATGAGTTCCGTTTTGAGCCGTCTTATGTCGAACCCGGCATAAGATTTGAGGCAAGCTTTGCAAAGGCAGACAACCTCATCGAGCTTTTCTCCACAGTGTTGACTACTGTTATAGGATTCGTAGTGGGTATATTTGACTGATAAATAAAATCAAGATAATTTTACAGAGAAACTTATATGGGTTATATAAGCGAATTGAGGAAGCTTGTCGGTCATGCACCGATTATGGCGATTGCCGCAACGGGAATAATTTACGACGAAGTAAAAGGTTTGCTTCTTGAAAAAAAGCTGATACAGGTGAATGGTGTACTCCCGGCGGCAGTATTTAGCTTGGAGAATCACCGGAGGATGCACTCAAGAGAGAAATCAAAGAGGAAACGAACCTTGAATTTGCCAACCCTAAACTTTTGATATAAAAAACAATGTACATATGGTTTATCCCAACGGCGATGAAGTATATTACACAGATTTTGTTTTTGAAATCAACGAATTTTACGGTGATTTAAAGCACGATAACAAGAGTGTAGACTTGAGATTTTTTGATATAGACAATCTTCCCGAAAACATCATGCCGACTCAAATCGAATATATCGAAAAGGTTGTCTCGGATAAGCGCAAGTAACTGTTTATCGAAGATAACGCAAAATTGCCGTAATAACGATCCGTTTTGAAACAACTAAAAGCAATACAGACCTTGAAGCTATTGGCTTTAAGGTCTGTATTTTTTAATATGTTTTATCCACCCGAGAGACTGATTATGACGAAAAAAGCACTTGCATTTCGCAAGTGCTTTTTGTGTCTACACCCTCTGCTTGATACAAGATACCCGGTTATAACGATAGGTGTATTCTTGACATGGATAACGCTATCGTTAATTATTCAAAAATCACCTCTTACTCTTTGCAGCACAGCAATATAGCGTCACACCTCAAAAAG
>CAYLQT010000023.1:0-13564 GCA_964386035.1 uncultured Clostridium sp.
ACGCCGCCCTGGATAGCTGCGCCGATAGCAACGCACTCATCGGGGTTGATGCCCTTGAACGGCTCGATGCCGGTATACTTCTTAACAGCCTCCTGAACAGCCGGAATACGGGACGAACCGCCGACCATAAGGATCTTGTGAAGCTCCGAGGTCTTGAGGCCGGAGTCTGCGATTGCCTGACGGACAGGACCCATCGTAGCCTCAACAAGGTCTGCTGTAAGCTCGTTGAACTTAGCTCTTGTAAGAGTCATCTCAAGGTTGAGCGGCTCACCTGTGGACTTCATACCGATGAAGGGCAGGTTAATAGTCGAGGTGGTTACGTTGGAAAGCTCGATCTTTGCCTTCTCGGCAGCCTCCTTGAGTCTCTGCATAGCCATCTTATCGCCACGCAGGTCAACGCCCTCACTCTTCTTGAACTCGTCTGCGATCCAGTCGATAACTCTCTGGTCGAAGTCGTCACCGCCGAGACGGTTGTTACCTGCGGTTGCAAGAACCTCCTGAACACCGTCGCCCATCTCGATTATCGAAACATCGAATGTGCCGCCGCCGAGGTCATAAACCATAACCTTCTGATCGTTTTCCTTATCAATGCCGTAAGCAAGAGCTGCGGCTGTGGGCTCGTTGATGATTCTCTTGACCTCAAGGCCTGCTATCTTACCGGCATCCTTGGTTGCCTGACGCTGAGAGTCGGTGAAGTATGCGGGAACTGTGATAACAGCCTCTGTGACCTTCTCTCCGAGATAAGCCTCTGCATCGCCCTTGAGCTTCTGGAGCACCATTGCGGAGATCTCCTGAGGAGTATACTTCTTGTCATCGATAGCAACCTTATAGTCAGAGCCCATCTGTCTCTTTATCGAAGCAACGGTCTTATCGGGGTTTGTAATAGCCTGACGCTTTGCAACCTGGCCGACAAGTCTCTCACCCGTCTTGCCGAAAGCTACGACGGAAGGCGTAGTTCTTGCGCCCTCGGAGTTAGGGATGACGACAGGCTCGCCGCCCTCGATAACTGCTACGCATGAATTTGTTGTACCTAAGTCAATACCTATAACCTTTGACATAATAATTACCTCCGAAGTAATCAATATTTATTAAATAATATATTCTGAAATGCCTTGCGGCATCAGTTGGCAACCTGAACAACTGCGGGTCTTATCACCGTGTCACCGAGCTTATAGCCCTTTGTAAAAACCTTGGCTATCACATTCTCGCCCAGATTCTCATCCTCAATGTGCAGAACCGCCGAGTGGAAGTTCGGGTCAAAGCTTTCACCCTCTTGACCGAACGCCGTTATATCAAGCGAGCCGAGTATATCGACAAACTGTTTGTATATCAGCTCGATACCCTTGCGGTAGCCGTCTGCATCCGTGTCGGCGTTGAGCGCCGCACGCTCGAAATTGTCAATAACAGGCAACAGCTTCTCGACTACATCCGTCTTGGAACGAAGCTTTATATCGTCCTTTTCACGCAAGGATCGCTTTCTGAAATTATCGTACTCAGCCGCAAGTCTCAGGAAGTTATCGGCGCTCTCCTTGGCGGTCTGCTGAGTTTTTTCAAGCTCCGCCTCAAGCTCGGCTATGCGCTGTGACTGTGCGTTTTTCTTGGAGGATTTTGATTTCTTTTTGTCCTCCGCCTGAGCGTTCTCGGGAGCCTGACTCTCCTGCTCGGGCGTTTTGGTGCTCTCGCTCATTGGTGTACATTCCTTTCGTTATTCTTCGAGTGCTTCGGTCATTGTTTTGCTTATCCGACTCGAAATATATTTAAGACCGGGAACCAGTCTGCGGTAATCCATTCTTGTGGGGCCTATTATTCCAATAGAGCCGCTGCTGTCCTCTCCTGCGGAATATTTGGCAAGCAGTACGCTTGAATTGTCAAGCTGTATATATCCGTTCTCCCTGCCTATTCTTATCTCAAGCTCGCCGTTCATTCTGTCAATCAGATTATTGAGCGGTATGCCTCGATTCAAAAATTCCAGCAGCTCATATGCCCTGCCTGCATACTCTCTGTGATGCAGAAGATTTGACTGACCCGAGAGGAAAACTCTCGGCTGTGCGGCTCCCTGCGACAGCTCCGCAACGGCAGAAAGCATCGGGAACATCGCAAGTGCTTCCATACCGAGCCTTGCGGCGAGCGACTGCAAATACGCCGGAGTCAGTGCATTCACGGGTGCACCGACCAAAGCCGCCTGCGACACATTGTAGAAGGTTTCACAGAGTGAAACATCTATTCCACCGTCAAGCCTGAAGAGCTTACTTCTGAGCATTCCGTTGCTCACAAGCAAAACTATCATCGCAGTGTGCGCCGAGATCGGGACAAGCTCAACTCGCTTTATCCTCGTATTCTCACCTGAGGGGGTTGTCATCACCGCCGCACATTTGGTGAGATAAGCGAGCGTATCGCCGGCTCGTGTCAACAAACTTTCCGGATCGCCGCCGGGATTTTCAAGTCCTGCGTCTATGAGCCGGCGGCTCTCCTCGCTGAGTCTCGTCTCCGGCACGAGGTTATCGACATAGAACCGATAGCCCTCACTCGTCGGGACTCGCCCTGCCGAGGTGTGCGGCTGATCGAGCAAGCCGAGGTAGCCAAGCTCCGCCATCTCATTTCGCACGGTAGCCGACGAAACGGATATATCAAGGCAGTCGAGCAAGGTCTTTGAGCCGACAGGCTCGCCCGTCCTTATATACTGCTCAACAACAGCGGCAAGAATTTTCTTTTTTCTCTCGCTTAGCTCCATCTGTCTGACCTTCCGTTTCTGTCGTTAGCACTCTAACTCATCGAGTGCTAACTTACAATTTATACTATACAACTACCGACGGATTTTGTCAACAATTTATTTGTAAACACTTTGTGAACTTCGCATTGACATACGAAAAAACTGCGATATAATAAAACTCTGTAAGCACTTCAGTAGGAGATATATCTAAATGAAATACAACAATATTATATTTGACCTCGACGGCACTCTTTTAAACACGCTCGACGACCTGCATGACAGCGTGAACTTCGCACTTCGCAGTTTTTCATTCCCCGAGCGAAGCACGGACGAAATTCGCCGCTTTGTCGGAAACGGTGTCGCCCGTCTTATACACCTGTCCGTCCCCGAGGGCACGAATGAGAGCACGGAGGCAGAGTGCTTGAACACATTTAAATCGCACTATAAAAGTAATATGAAAAACAAGACCGCACCATATTCGGGCATAATCGAGCTGTTAAAGGAGCTTCGCTCGCTCGGGGTGAAGATAGCCGTGGTGTCGAACAAGTTCGAGCCTGCCGTTGTTGAGCTGTGTGAGGACTACTTCCCCTCGCTCATCGATGCCGCAGTCGGCCAAACGGACACACGCCGCAAAAAGCCCGAGCCGGACGGCGTTTTCTATGCAATGGAGCTGCTCGGTGCAGACCCCAAAAGCACCGTATATATAGGCGATTCCGAGGTCGATGTGCTCACCGCCGAAAAATCCGGTCTTCCCTGCGTTGGCGTATCATGGGGATTTCGTCCAAGAACCGTGCTTGAAAGCGGCAGTGCAGACTATATAGCGGACAACACGGATGATATACTTTCTATAATAAAACAACTTCCTTCGGAGGAGAAATAGCGAATGGCAGATTCCACCGCACTCATACTCTGGTTTTTAAACAACGCCCTGCTCTCGTTGCTCCAGGGCGGCTTCACATGGTTTAACCTGACACCCAAATTCAATAAATATTTCGTACTCTTTCTTTCAACCGTTCCGTCTGCGTTCTTGGCGGTATCTCAAAAATTCATAACCTTTGTTGCCCCTTCGTTTATAGTCATTTTGGGTCTGGGATATTATTTTGTGTCTTCAATAGTTTTATACAAAGACAGGCTCAGAACAAAGATATTTGTGTCCGTCGCCATTTTCACACTCGAATCCTGCGGCTCAATGTTCCTCGTGAACACAATGGGTTTTATCGGCATAGATTCAAACAGCAACGAAGCAAACGCAGTTATGACACCGTATATGCTCGTCTATGTAGTGATTTTCATAGCTTTTACATATTTCAGAAAACGCAAGGGCTTGAAGGCGACTCTACGTCCTCGCACGCTCATGGCCTGCGTTATCTTTCTTTTAGGTCAGCTCCTGCTGCTCAACACCTGCTGTATCATGCTCATGCACTCCGACTGGGAAAGTGAAAATCTCATTCTCTCGATTCTTCGTGACCGTGAAAGAACCACAATGCTGGCATTTTCCGTCTGCGCCATCTTCAGCATCATTTCCGACATAATTCTCTTTTATGTCATGATCAATTCCTCGCAAAACGAAAGGCTCAAAGAAGAGCTTAAAATGCGTGAATATCAAAACGCCGTTAATCTTGACTATTACAAAAACATCGAAGAAAGCAGTGTAAAGGCAAGAAAAATACGCCACGACCTTGCCAACATAATTCAAACAGCTTATGAAATAGTTGAAAACGGCACGGATGCCAACCGTGACACAGCAAAGAATATGCTCGACCAGTTGGCAATAGAGGTCTCCGATGTCAGGATGGAAAAGTTTTGTCAAAACACTCTTGTCAATTCAATCGCCTCAAGAAAAGCCGCAGAGTGCCGAAAGCACGGCATATTCTATGATTTTGACTTGCGTGTGCCGCAGGACACGGGCATTGAGGAAATAGATCTCTGCAAGGCATACGTCAACATTTTCGACAATGCGATAAACGCCGCCAAAGCCGGCGAAAACGGATATGTAAGGGTCAAAAGCTTTACCGATGAGCAAAACGGTTCTCTCTGCATCAGCAGTGAAAACACCCTGTTTCCCGATTATAAGAACCGCAAAAGGCCGCAAAACGACGAGCACGGCTACGGTTTGAAGATTCTCGATGACACTGCGCGAAAATATAACGGCAAGCTGATAACAGACGAAAAGGCGGACACCTTTACAGTCCTGTTGACCTTAAAGATGTCCGAAAACGCAGTATAAAATTCAAAAAGGCATCCGCAATCTTGTGTGCGGATGCCTTTTTCATCAATCATCGTCGAGCTTGAGCACAGCCATAAACGCCTCCTGCGGCACTTCAACAGTACCGAACTGGCGCATACGCTTTTTGCCCTCTTTCTGCTTCTCAAGCAGTTTTTTCTTTCGTGTGATGTCGCCGCCGTAGCACTTTGCGAGGACATCCTTTCTCATAGCCTTGACCGTCTCACGGGCAATGACCTTGCCGCCGACGGCTATCTGAATCGGTATCTCGAAAAGCTGACGGGGGATATTGTCCTTGAGCTTTTCGGCTATCTTTCTCGCTCTGCCGTAAGCCTTATCGGTATGGATAATGAACGAGAGAGCGTCGATTATATCACCGTTCAAAAGTACATCGAGCTTCACAAGATTCGAGCGGCGGTAGTCCGTTATCTCATAGTCAAACGAGGCATAGCCCCTTGTGCGTGACTTGAGCGAATCGAAGAAATCATAGATTATCTCGTTGAGCGGCAGCTCATAGAGAATATCAACTCTATCGGAGGCGATGTAGGTCATATTCTTGAATACACCTCGGCGCTCCTGGCACAGATCCATTATTGCACCGACATATTCGGGCGGCGAATAGATATGTGCATTGGTAAACGGTTCTTCGCTGTAGTCAATATTCACAGGGTCGGGATAATGCGTGGGGTTGTCTATCTCGATAACACTGCCGTCGGTCAAATGTATCTTATATATAACACTCGGCACTGTTGTTACAAGGTCGAGGTCATATTCTCTCTCGAGGCGTTCCTGAATTATTTCAAGGTGAAGCAGACCGAGGAAGCCGCATCTGAAGCCGAAACCGAGTGCGCCCGAGGTCTCCGGCTCATAGGAGAGCGAGGCATCGTTGAGCTGAAGCTTCTCAAGTGCATCACGCAGATTCTCGTAATCCGCACCGTCCGCCGGATAAACTCCGCAGAAAACCATGGGATTAACCTTTCTGTAGCCTGCAAGCGGCTCTGCGGCAGGATTATCCGCAGTCGTCACGGTGTCACCGACCCGTGCATCGCTGACGGTCTTTATCGAGG
This sequence comes from uncultured Clostridium sp., assembly GCA_964386035.1. Classification (GTDB taxonomy): domain Bacteria; phylum Bacillota; class Clostridia; order Oscillospirales; family Acutalibacteraceae; genus CAG-177. The sequence goes on from CAYLQT010000023.1 coordinate 6,002, forward strand.
CGGTTATATATCCAACCTCGCCCGAAGTAAGCTCGTCCGTCGGCTCCATGCTTGTAGCTCGCATATATCCGACCTCAACCACGGTAAACTGTGCGCCCGTAGCCATCATGCGCATGGTGTCACCCGGCTTTATCTTGCCCTCTTTTATTCTGACATAGACTATTACGCCCTTGTAGCTGTCATATATTGAGTCGAATATAAGCGCACGCAGAGGTGCATTGTCATCCGTCACGGGGGCAGGAACATCCGTAACTATGCGTTCGAGCACATCCTCGACATTTTCGCCCGTCTTTGCCGAAACTCGGGGAGCCGAGGAGCAGTCAAGACCGATGACCTCCTCAACCTCCGACGCTACCCTGTCAGGGTCTGCGGCAGGCAGGTCTATTTTATTTATGACCGGCACTATCTCAAGGTCATGGTCAAGTGCGAGATAGGTGTTTGCAAGTGTCTGTGCCTCAATGCCCTGCGAGGCATCGATTATCAGCACCGCACCCTCGCAGGCCGCAAGAGAGCGTGAGACTTCATAGTTGAAGTCAACATGACCGGGAGTGTCTATGAGATTAAGCTCATAAACCTCGCCGTCCTTTGCCGTATAGTTCATCTTGACAGCGTGAGCCTTTATTGTAATTCCACGCTCACGCTCGAGATCCATGTTATCAAGTATCTGAGCGGTCATATCACGCTTCGCCACGGAATCCGTCAGTTCGAGCAATCTGTCCGCAAGAGTTGATTTGCCGTGGTCGATATGCGCTATTATGCTGAAATTTCTTATGTTTTCCTTCTTAGTAGACAATATATTATGATCCTTTCACGAGGGGCGTTTATATATTCAGCTCTGCGGTGATCGTCTCTGCCGAGGGCTTGCCTATCCACATATCACCGAACTGCTGACCGGAAATCTCCTCACAGCGTTTTCTCTGCTCGGGAGTCAGAGTACACTTGCCCGTCTCTTTTTTCTCCTTTATCGCCTCACGGATCATCCTGTGATCCTCTCCTGTCATCTTATAAGTGAAGATGCAGAAATAGATGAGTGCAACAAAAGCAAGCGGAATTATGCAATATGTAACCTTGAGTCCCAAAATTCCCGACGAGGTCTGATACAGCGCATTGGCACCCTCCGCACCTGTACGGAAGCCGAAGCCCTTGAGTATGAAACCGGTGAACGCACTCATAAGTCCGTTTATGGTCTTTTTGATAAGCGTATTAAATGTTGAGATAACGCCCTCACGGCGACGACCCGTTATCATTTCGTCAACATCGGTAACATCGGGCTGAATATTCGTGGCGGTAAAGCCGGGGCCTGAGAAGCCGATATTATAAAGAACCGTCGCAAGAATAAGCACCCAAAACGGCGTGTTCTTGTCAATAATCAGGTTCATCGCTATGCCGATCGCCATAATAGGCGTGAGCACTTTTCCGCAAAACTGCTTGCCCTTTTCCATCGTCATCAAATAGTTGATGGGGAAGCCGGATGCTTCAGCCGCACCCGCAACACTTTGCAGAGTGTTGAAATAGCCGAACCTCTGTGCCACATATTTGATGAAATACTGATCCGAGTTTGCACAAAAGCCCTTTGCCATGGTGTACATACTGCTCAGGGCAAAGTAACGCCTGAAGGCCTTGTTGCGGAAAACCTGCTTGTATTCATCCATGAGCATCCAGGGATTAAGCGGCGGAACCTTCATATCAAGCGAGCTGGGCTCCTTTGTGAACTTGAAGGTCACGAGCAACGGCAGTGAGAACCACAGGCACAGCACCGCACCGAAGAACATAAACTTCGGTCTCGACGAAGCGGACATCTCCATATCCGTGAATCCGAGCGAGAGCGAGACGAGCAGGAAGGACGAAACCATTCCGACGGAGTTCATGATATACTGCACGGAATTGTACTGCGTTCTGAGCGAATACTCGGGGGCTATAACGGGAAGCATAGCCGTGTGCGGCACGGAAACGAGCGTCAAAGCCGTGTTGTAGAGCATATAGGCAAACATATAGTAGAGCATGGTTGCGGTAGTGTCGCCGCGTGCCGATATACCAAAGGAGTTCCACAGGCAGAAATACGATATAGCTATCGGGAGTGCGCCCCAGAGCAAATATCTTCTGTGTCTGCCGTATTTGGAGCGTGTGCGGTCAGTGATGATTCCCATAACGGGGTCTGTCACTGCATCCCAAATGTGTGCTATAGCTATAACCAGTCCGGCCTGATCAACACTCAGCTTTTCAACCTCTGTCAGGAATGACAGGAAGTACAGCGAGATGATATATCCGCCGCCTCCGAAGAGTATGCTCGCAGTGTTATAGCCGAGCATGGAGCCGAGCTTGCTGAAATCGAAGAGCGATTGCGATCTCGTTTTATTCTCTTTCACTTTTTTCCCCTCTTTGCAGAATATAATGGGTGTATTGTATATAATTTTACAGTAAATCGAAGAAATGTCAATACAATAGTAATTTTGTCCGCAGCAGAGCCGAAAAAAATATTTTTTCCTGCGGCCGAGAAGAAAAATTTTATTGAGATTTTTATATCGATATTCCGTAACTGTTTCCGATTTTTTACGCTTTCAAAACAGTTTTTTCGGCATTTTGCACAGATAAATTCAGATACTTGAAAAACCGTCCAAAAAGACGAAAAATCAACCGTCCTTTTTGTCCCTTATGTGCCTTGACTTTTGGCATTTTTTAGATTATTATAAGCTACAATGAATAATAGGGGAGTAAGCGCTTATGCTAAATAATACCGAAAAAACAATGGAAAAAATCGTCGCTCTGTGCAAAAACAGAGGCTTTATTTTTGCCGGCAGCGACATCTACGGCGGTCTCGCAAACACCTGGGACTACGGCCCTCTGGGCGCAAGAATGAAGAACAACGTCAAGGACACCTGGCGCAAGAGATTCATTCAGGAGCGCAGAAACAGCTTCGAGGTGGATGCGGACATTCTTATGCACCCGAGAGTTTGGGAGGCAAGCGGCCACATCGCCAGCTTCTCCGACCCTCTGCTTGATTGTAAGGAGTGCAAAATGCGTCACAGAGCCGACACTCTTATCGAGAACTTCGACCCCGAGGCTCATCCCGACAGCATGACCAAAGAGGAGATGTTTGAGTTCATCAAGGCTCATTCCATCCCCTGCCCCCACTGCGGCAAGCACAATTTCACCGACATCAGAGAGTTCAACCTCATGTTCCAGACCTTCAGAGGTGTTACGAATGACGCAAAGAGCGTCATCTATCTCCGCCCCGAGAATGCTCAGGGCGAGTATGTCAACTACCTCAACGTTCAGCGCAGCATGAGAGCAAAGCTCCCATTCAGCATCGGTCAGATAGGCAAGGCTTTCAGAAATGAGATAACCCCCGGTAACTTCACCTTCAGAACCATCGAGTTCGAGCAGATGGAGTTCCAGACCTTCTGCAAGCAGGGCACCGATAGTGAACTGTACGACTACTTCAAGCAGTTCGGCAAGAAATATTTTGAGGATCTCGGCATTGCACCCGAGCATCTTCGCTATCACGACCACGAGAAGCTCGCCCACTACGCAAAGGCGGCTTGCGACATTGAATTCCTGTTCCCATTCGGCTGGGGCGAGATAAACGGTACCCACAACAGAACCGACTTCGACCTGACAAGACATCAGGAATACAGCGGTCAAAAGATGGATTACCTCGATCCCGAGACAAACGAGAGATTTATTCCCTATATAATCGAGTCTACCTACGGACTTGACAGAACCGTGCTTGCACTTTTGTGCGAGGCATATGACGAGGAAGTTCTCGACGAGGAGAAGAACGACACCCGTGTTGTCCTGCACCTCTCCCCCGTTGTTGCGCCCTACAAGGCGGCAGTGCTTCCCCTTTCAAAGAAGCTGTCCGCAGAGGCGGCGGCAATCTGCGACGACCTGAGCCGCAAATTCATGGTTGACTTTGACGAGACCGGTTCCATCGGCAAGCGTTATCGCCGTCAGGACGAGATCGGCACTCCTCTTTGCATCACCTACGACTTTGATTCCGCAGAGGATCACTGCGTAACGGTGCGTGACCGTGACACAATGCAGCAGGAGCGCATCGCAATATCCGAGCTTGAGGCTTACATTGCAAAGCGTATCGAGTTCTGATTTCAATTCGTTTATAATTTTCAAAGGAGAGCGAGATAAAAATGAAAGTAAGTTTCACCGAAACCGTTCTCAGAGATGCAAACCAGTCGCTCATTGCGACCCGTATGCCCTTTGAGGACTTTGAGGGGATCCTGTCCGAGCTTGACAAGGCAGGATATTATTCGCTCGAGTGCTGGGGCGGAGCAACTTTTGACTCCTGCCTGCGTTACCTCAACGAAGACCCGTGGGAGCGCCTGCGTAAAATTCGCAAGGCTTGCCCCAACACCAAGCTTCAGATGCTCCTCAGAGGTCAGAACCTTCTGGGCTACAAGCATTATCCCGACGATGTTGTGCGTATGTTCGTTCGCAAGAGCGTTGAAAACGGCATTGACATCATCCGCATTTTCGATGCACTCAACGACTTGAGAAACATCGAAGTCGCCGTTGACGAGACAATCAAGTGCGGTGCTCACGCATCGGGTACCATCTGCTACACCACCAGCCCCATCCACAACCTTGACAGCTACATCAAGCTTGCAAAAGAGCTTGAGAATATGGGTGTGCAGTCCATCTGCATCAAGGATATGGCAGGCATTATGGATCCTCAGTCCGCCTATGACCTTGTTAAGGGCATAAAGGAAAACGTCAAGCTTCCCGTTATTGTCCACACTCACTCAACCACAGGTCTCGGCCCCGTAACCCTGCAAAAGGCTGTTGAGGCAGGTGCAGATGTCATCGACACCGCCATTTCCTGCTTCTCAAACGGCACCTCTCAGCCGCCCACGGAAACCATGGCTTATATCCTCAAAAACGAGGGCTACGATGTGTCTCTTGATATGGACAGCCTCAAGAAGATAAACGATTTCTTCAAGCCCATTCGTGCAAAGGCACTCGAGAGCGGTCTGCTCAACCCCGTTGTGCTCACCACTCAGACCGATGCACTCAACTATCAGATCCCCGGCGGAATGCTCTCGAACCTTGTTGCACAGCTTACCGCCCAGAACAAGCTCGACAAGCTCGATGAGGTTCTCGCAGAAACCCCCAGAGTCCGTGAGGATCTCGGCTATCCTCCGCTCGTCACCCCGATGAGCCAGATGGTCGGCGTTCAGGCTACCGCCAATGTCCTCGCAGGCGAGAGATACAAGAACATCTCCAAGGAAGTCAAGAACTACATCAAGGGTGAGTATGGCAAGGCTCCCGGCAAGATAAACGAGGAGCTTCAGAAGAAGGTTCTCGGTGACGAAGAGCCTGTAACCTGCCGCTACGCAGATCTGCTCGAACCCGGTCTTCCTGCCGCAAGAGAGTATCTCGGTGACAGAGCCACCTGTGACGAGGATGTTCTCTCCTACATCGCTTTCCCGACTCAGGCAGAGGCGTTCTTCGACAAGAGAGACGAGAAGAAGAAAAACACATTCACATATAAGATCGAGAAGCTCGTCTGAGCTGTGCAGAAAGGATTGGTCTTGTAAATGTTCGGAAATTTTGATATGAATATGCCCCTGGGCGAAAAGCTCATCTTTGCACTTGAGGTTTCGCTCTTCGGAATCATCATGGTGTTCGCCCTGCTTATCATTCTTGCTTTTTGCATAAAGATAGTCTCCGCCGTCGTAAGATTCGGTGAAAATGTTTCCGCAAAGAAGAGCAAGAAAGACGGCAAGGCTGATACTGCCGAAGCTGCGGCACAGAGCGTCTCAGCTCCCCTGCCCGGCACACAGTCTCAGGGTTCACTCGTGCTCGAAGGAGTTGACGAGCCGACCGCCGCCGTTATTATGGCTATAGTCAGCGACGAGAGCGGTATTCCGCTCAACAGACTGCTGTTTAAATCCATCAAAGTAAAAGACTGACACCCGTCAACACCTGAAAGGAACGGTTTTAGCTATGAAATATGTTGTTACACTCAACGGAAAGAATTATGAGGTAGAGGTCGAGGAGACCGAAGCCGTTATCACAGCGGTCACCGACGCTGCTCCCGCAGCCGCTCCCGTTGCCGCACCTGCAGCAGCTCCTGCTCCGGCAGCCGCCGCACCCGCAACCGCCGCAGAGGGTCAGAAGGTTCTCTCCCCCATGCCCGGCACAATTCTCAGTGTCAATGTCTCCGTCGGCTCCCCCGTCAAGGCAGGCGACATTCTCCTCATTCTTGAGGCGATGAAGATGGAAAATGAAATCGTCGCTCCCTGTGACGGCACAGTTAGACAGCTCACTGTACAGAAGGGCTCAACCGTTGCTACGGATGAGCTTCTCGCCGTAGTCGGTTAAGGGGGACAGCAAATGGACATACTCGCAATTCTTAAAGGCTTCTGGGAGAGTTCGGGTCTCGCCGTGCTCACCTGGAGAGAGGGCGTAATGATCCTCGTATCATTCGTGCTTCTCTATCTCGCTATTGCGAAGAAGTTTGAGCCTATGCTCCTTCTTCCCATCGCATTCGGTATACTGCTTGCAAACCTGCCCGGTGCAGGTCTCATGGATGACCCGACCGGAATCATAGACCCCTTGAGTACAACGGTACAGGAGGGCGCACACTGGTACGACATCGGAATACTTCGCCTGATTTATATCGGTGTCAAGAGTAGTATCTTCCCCTGCTTGATATTCATGGGTGTCGGTGCAATGACCGACTTCGGCCCCCTGCTTGCAAACCCGATGAGCCTGCTCCTCGGTGCAACGGCACAGCTCGGCATCTATGTTGCATTCACTATTGCTATTCTGCTCGGCTTTACTCCTCAGGAGGCGGCCGCAATCGGCATCATCGGCGGTGCAGACGGCCCGACAGCTATCTTCCTCGCAAGTAAGCTTGCCGCACACCTGCTTGCGCCCATAGCAGTTGCCGCATACTCGTATATGGCACTTATCCCGATAATCCAGCCCCCGATAATGAAGCTCCTCACCACAAAGAAGGAGCGTTCGGTCGAAATGAAGCAGCTTCGCCCCGTCAGCAAGACCGAGAAGATAATCTTCCCCGTAGTCGTGCTTGTCATCTGTGAATTCATGCTTCCCTCTGTCGCTCCGCTTATCGGTATGTTTATGCTCGGCAACCTCTTCAAGGAGAGCGGCGTTGTTGAAAGACTCAGCGACACTGCACAAAATGCACTGACCAACATCGTCACCATCCTCCTCGGCGTGACTGTCGGTGCTACCGCAAACGGTCAGACTTTCCTTTCAAAGCAGACCATATTCATCATCATCCTCGGACTCACCGCTTTCTGTTTCTCCACCGCAGGCGGCGTGCTCCTGGGCAAGGTCATGTATGTAGTAACCAAGGGCAAGGTCAATCCCCTCATCGGTTCGGCAGGCGTTTCCGCCGTTCCCATGGCCGCCCGTGTTTCGCAGGTCGAGGGTCGCAAGGCTAACCCCACAAACTTCCTGCTCATGCACGCAATGGGCCCGAATGTTGCAGGCGTTATCGGCTCGGCTGTCGCCGCCGGTTTCCTGCTCCTGCTCTTCGGCAACGCATAATAACAAAACAGCAAACTGCCGTCCGAT
>CAYLQT010000024.1:0-13495 GCA_964386035.1 uncultured Clostridium sp.
GGGCGTGCCGAGAATAACGGTGTCGTAATCGGCAAGTGAGACACCTATCGGCTTAATCTCGGGCTTATAGCCTCGGTTGACCTCTTGATGTCCCTGTTCAACAACAAAATCATAGTCGTCGCTGTAGGGGATAACCGTGTCTATGCGTGCCGTATCGGCACCGATTTTTTTGCCGATGTCTGCGGCGATACGCTCGGTGTTTCCGCCGTATGAGTAGTAGATAACTATCTTTTTCATATAATCTAATCGCTCCTTTTTTTGAAGATTTTTCCATCTGATTACATTCTACAACTTGAAGCTTGCTCCAAGTCAATAGGTAGATTTAATTTTCGTCACGGATTTTCGATAAAAATTCTCTGCTTTTTTCGCATTAAAGCGTTGAAATATCGAAAATCATATGATATAATTTAGATGTAATGAGGGTGAATGAAAAAGCTGCTCGGTTCCTGCGAACAGCTTTTTTGTTTTTCCCAAATCAAACGGGCGCACGCCCTTGAGGAGTTGTGTTTATGACATCAACAATTTGTATCATGGCGACAATAGTCGTCTACCTTGTCGGAATGCTGATAATCGGTTTTCGCTGTGCAGGCAAAAACGAGTCATCCTCCGACTTCTATCTCGGCGGCAGAAAAATGGGGCCGCTTGTCACCGCAATGAGCGCAGAAGCGAGCGATATGTCAAGCTATCTGCTCATGGGTCTGCCGGGACTTGCTTACCTGTCGGGTATGGCAGATGTCGGCTGGACAGTTGTGGGACTTGCTTTGGGTACATATTTTAACTGGCTGTTGACCGCTGCGAGACTTCGCAGATACACTCAGGTCACTGAGTCGTTCACACTGCCGCAGTTCTTCTCGAACCGTTTCCGTGACAAGAAGAATATCCTTTCGTTCATCTCTGCGGTCATCATCATCATTTTCTTCATTCCCTATACGGCATCGGGCTTTGCCGCCTGCGGCAAGCTGTTCTCCTCGCTGTTCGGCATGAACTACATGGTAGCCATGATAATCTCCGCAATAGTCATTGTCGGCTATACAACGGCAGGTGGCTTCTTCGCCGCATCCACAACCGACTTTGTTCAGAGCATTATTATGACAATAGCGATAGTTTTTGTCCTTGTGTTCTCAACGATAAAGGCAGGCGGCGTAGATGTTGTTATGGAAAACGCCCGTTCACTTCCCGGATATCTGTCACTGACCTCATCGTTTATCGAAGAGACAGGCACGAGCACCTCATATAACCTGCTTCACATCATAACCACATTGTCGTGGGGTCTCGGCTATTTCGGTATGCCGCACATCCTGCTTCGCTTTATGGCCATTGAGGATGAGAAGAAGCTCAAGCTCTCAAGAAGAGTTGCCTCCGTCTGGGTCGTTATTGCAATGGCAATGGCAGTGCTCATCGGTATTGTCGGCAGAGGCCTGAGCAACACCGGTCTTATAGATCAGCTCCACGGCAACGACACCGAGACTATCATAGTCAGAGTTGCCGACCTGCTCTCGAATTACGGCATATTCCCCGCACTCATGGCAGGTCTTATCCTCGCCGGAATCCTCGCAAGCACAATGTCCACTGCGGATTCGCAGCTCCTCGCTGCGGCTTCGAGCGTATCGGAGAATATACTCAAGGAGACCTTCCACCTTAAAATATCTGAGAAAAAGAGTATGCTCGCCGCCCGTCTGACGGTTGTGGGTATCTCCATACTCGGCATTATCCTCGCAAGAAATCCCGACAGCTCCGTTTTCGGAATCGTCTCCTTTGCATGGGCAGGCTTCGGTGCGGCATTCGGCCCGCTCGTCATCTGCTCGCTGTTCTGGAAGAGAACCACCCTCGCCGGTGCTGTTTCGGGCATGGTCGCAGGCGGTGCAACGGTATTCATTTGGAAGTATCTGATAAAGCCCCTCGGCGGCGTGTTCGGCGTGTATGAGCTTCTGCCTGCGTTCCTCATTGGACTTGCGACAATAATCATAGTCAGCCTTTGCACAAAAGCTCCCTCAAAGGAGATAACCGACGAGTTCGATTCAGTCAAAGCAATGGGTAAGGCGAAATAAAATACCTGCTCATTGAGCGTTGCAAATTAAAAGGTCGTGTATCAGTTGAGATACACGGCCTTTTTTGTCGTCTTTCTTTAATATGTGAGCCTGTTTTCGAGGGGAGAAACCGTGAACGGGTCAAGCCTTGCGGCTGTCCGTTATCGGTGAAGTCGACAGAAAAACCGAGACTCAACCGAAGCAGGCGAGAGGCCGGAGCTAGCCGTGTCACCCTGCAATACTCACTATCGGCACACCGAGCTTCTTTGCATAATCCATTGTGTTTTTTGTGCCGCCGAGGTTCACCATCCATCCATTCGTTTCTCGCTTGAAAGCAGGAACGGCTGTAGCAGTCGCAGATATATTTCACAAAGTCCGCCAACATCAGTATCTCCTTATATTGCCGTTGCCACACCGTACTCCACCTGTTCGCAAAGCCGTCATAAGGGCAGGCGATGAACAACAGTAAATGACGGCAACCGCAAATAAAAGCAGACCCTATGGCACTTTTCACATTGCCGTAGGGTCTGTTGTCATCGGAACACGCTTTATTTGCCTTGCAATAAGCCGCTCTATAGTTTATAATGAACTCAATATTCAGCTCCACACGGAGGCATCTATGGAAAGAAAAAACAAAAACTTTCTCAAAAAGCTTGTTATCATAACTGCGGCACTGCTTGTTGCAATGACGGGTATCGAGCTTTGCGTGATGAACTTTTCTCCCCTCAACCGTCTCATCGGCGGGTATGAGGAGTTTGCTCTCAATTTAACAAACTGTGAGGGCGCAAATATCACATATAATTCCGACGGCTCGGTATCTCTGGGCAGCGGCTATTCCCGACTTGAGTTTGAGTCGGTGGGCAAGCGTGTCGGCTCTGTGGGCTTTGACTTCGACGGCAACTTTAATGAAAGCAGAGTGAGCCTCAGCGTCACCGATGAAACCTCGTCCGACTACAGGTTCAATTTGGCGAAGCTCACCCTCAATGACGACGAGGAGAATATTGTTGTCTGCAACCTCTCGGGTGATGTCAACAAACTCTGCTTCGATTTTCAGATGAATTCCGACAAGCCCGTTACGCTCCGAAGCATCACGCTGAACAAAGCGATAAGTGCCCGAAGCATATGCTCTGTTATTTGCTTGTTTTCGGCTGTTGCGATTACTGCGGCGGCGATGATCTATCTGTTCATGGGTTCCGACTCGGCGCACAAAAGATTTTCCGAGAAAAAGACCTTCTGCAACCGTGCCTCCGTTATCATAACCGTATGCGTTATGATATTCGCACTGCTCACAACGGTAAACTTTATTTCAAAGGGCTGGTCAAATTGCTATGACAGCTTTACCTCCGACCAGGGAAACCAGCTGACAAAGGAGCTTGTCGATGCGTTTGAGCACGGTCAGGTGAGCCTGCTCGAAAAACCAAGTGACGACCTTCTTTCAATGGATAACCCTTATGAGTATATCAAACGTTCAACGGATGTCAGCTCGTTTTTGTGGGATCACTGCCTGTATAACGGCAAATATTATTCATATTACGGCATAGGCCCTGTGATTGCACTGTTCCTGCCTTATCACCTGATAACCGGTTACTATTTCCCGACGGTTTGGGCAACGCTGTTATTCTCGCTTGTCGGCATAATGTTCTTGACAAAAATATACCTTGCTGTGATCGAGAAAAAGTTCAGTTCTCTGCCCTGCGCCACGGTGCTGATGGGACTTGTTACTCTGCTCATGTCCTCTGGCATATTCTTCAGCAGCGCACGAGCACTTTTCTATGAGATAGCAATTTCAAGCGGATTTATGTGCATTGCGATAGGCACATATCTCATGTTAAGCTCAAATATCCTTTGGGAGGGCAAGATCTCATATCTGCGCCTCGGGTTCGCCTCGTTCTTCCTCGGCTATGCCGTGCTTTGCAGGCCGACGCTTGCGGTATACTGCATAGCGGCACTGCTGTTCCTGGCATTGGGGCTTAAAAAGGTTTTGCAGGGCAAGGAGAAGAGTGAGAAGACAAAGGCGTTTTTCAAATATGCCGCCGTTGCGCTCGTTCCGCTCGGAGTGCTTGCACTGGTGCAGATGACTTACAACTATCTGCGCTTTGACAATCCGCTCGACTTTGGCATACAGTATTCGTTGACGATAAACGACTTCACCCATGCGGAGTTCCACTGGAAGTTTGTGCTGATAAATATGTGGGCATACCTTTTCAATATGCCGCACATCTCTCCCTCGGAGTTTCCGTATCTCGCTTCGTCCGTTGAACGCTTCGCACTAAACGGATATATGTTTATTGACGATGCAGGTAAAAATCTCATCTCTGTCGGTTTGATATTCCGTGCTCTGCCTGTAATATCATATCTCTTTGCAGGCAAGGCATTTAAACTCACGGAGAAGAAAAAACGCCTGCCGTCCGCACTTCTCATAGGTGTAACCTGCGTGCTCATGCCGCTGATAATTATCTTCATCTCATGGGAAAGTGGCTATGCCGTACGCTATAACGCCGACTTCTCATGGCAAATGGTCATCGGCGCACTTGTCATTGCGTTCACGATTTACAAAAACATCAAGTCGGAGAGTACGAAAAAGCTTGTTGATATTATTTTCACAGCCTCGACTGTTTTGTGCGTCTATGTGAATGTCGCCCAGGTGCTCTCATTCATGGGCTTTTAGCCGACAATGATATAAGTATCTGAATAATTTGAAAACCTGTCCGTTTCTCGGGCAGGTTTTGTCGCTTGTGACGATTGAGATAAAATCGGTTTTCCTTTGCCTGAGATTTCTTTTTCAAACAAAAAGAAAATGCCGAAGTAGGTCGGTTGATAAAGTAAGCTTGTTGATTCAGCCATTCCGAGATACCCTCTCAGTCACCTGCGGTGACAGCTCTCTCAAAGGGAGAAGCGAGTTTTTACTTCGATTTTGTTTGCAATGAGGAACGAGCGGACAGGAACAGCCTTGCGGTTGTCCGTTGTCGGCAACGCCGCACAAAGACCAATCAACACCCATAAGCAAACCACCCCGAGCCGAAGCACAACGGGACAAACCAACTGATGTGACGAGGGGACGGCTTGCGGAGCAAGCCGCACTAGCCGACACTTGTTTGAGCGACAGCGAGTTTGTCGGCGTATGTGCCGAGCACCGAGTGACAGCAACAATTCAGTCGTTGTGCGTAGGCGGTCGAGGGGTTCAGGGGTAACACCCCTGATTTGCTTTTCTTTTGCCGGCGTTTTCTTTTTCAAACAAAAAGAAAATACCGAAGTAGGTCGGTTGATAAAGTAAGCTTGTTGATTCAGCCATTCCGAGATGCCCTCTCAGTCACCTGCGGTGACAGCTCTCTCAAAGGGAGAAGCGAGTTTTTGCTTCGATTTTGTTTGCAGTGAGGAACGAGCGGACAGAGGCAAGGGTCGCCATATAAGCACAAAAACTCCTGCCGATACAATTTTTTTGAAACGAAACGCCCTTTTGAAAGTCATATGTTTGGAGGTGAGAAGATGACGGATTTCGAGGAAATATACAGGGAAAACTTTACCGATGTATACAAATATATTTATTCGCTATGCCGAAACGTTTCTCTTGCAGAGAAGATAACGCAGGAGACGTTTTACAAGGCGTTGCGTCACATCGACGGCTTTGACGGCAGATGCCGGCTCTATGTCTGGCTGTGTCAGGTAGCCAAGAACACCTATTATACATATCAAAAAAAGCAAAAGCGTTTTGCCGATGCCGACATTGATCGATGCAGATGAGATAAAAATAAGCGAATAACAGGAAGATAAATCCTACTTTGCATAAAAAGTCACCCCACAGTTGTTGTACACAGTGTGGGGTGACTTTGATTTTGGGGTTATTTCTTCTCGAGAGGGCGTTACCGTTCAACGGCTTACGCCTCTCCCTCTCACGGCAACTGTTCGAGTGAACGAAACTCATAGCCTTGCTGCTTTGCCCAGTCGATTATATCACCGAGGGCGGCGGCATTGTCGGGCGAGACGGAGTGCAGAAGTATCACCGCACCCGGGTGCAGGCGTGAGGTCACTGTGTCAAAGGCGTATTGCTTGCCCTTGGTGTCGTTCACGTCCCAATCCGCATAGGCTACCGACCAGAACACCGACTTATAACCGAGCGAGGATACAAGATCGAGTGCCGATGCGCTGTAGGCACCCATCGGGAAGCGGAAATAGAGTGCGGAGTAGCCGAAGTTTTCACGCAGGTAATTGTCGCACTGCTCTATCTCGCTCGCCATTTTTTCACGGCTTATCTTTGAAAAATCGGGGTGGGTCGTTGAGTGGTTGCCGATTATATGACCCTCTTTTATCATCCTTGCGGTAAGCTCCGGCTCCGCTTTGATGTTTGAAAGCGTGCAGAAGAATGCCGCAGGCACTCCCTTTTGCTTGAGTATATCGAGCACGGTAGAGGTGTAGCCGTTTTCCCAGCCGCAGTCGAAGGTGAGGTACAGCACCTTTTCGGCAGTCTTTGTGTCTATCGATACGGCATCAAAGCCGTTCTCGTCAAAATATTTTTGAGCATTGGTGGAGTTTTGGTGCGGCACGCCGTTTTTGGATACGCCGTAGCTGTAGCCGACCGTGGCGGTGGACAGCCCCTTTGTGTTCTGCGGATCGGTGGCGATGAGCGTCACCTTGGGCAGGGGCGAAAAGCCTGTGAGCGTTTTTGCGCTCGGATCCGCCTTGCCTGTAACGATACGCTTACTCTGCTCGGGAGCTTTTTCCGTGCTCGGCTCGGTAGTTTTGACCTGAGCGGCAGTGGTGTCGTCACGCTTTTGACCGGTCACGGGAGCGTTGCCGTCAGTCACCTCGTCGTCGATTACCCTTGTTTTGCACGCACATAGCGTGAGCATAAGTGCGAGCAGTATGGAGATTATAGCTATTGTCCGTCTTTTCATAATAAACACATCCCTTTCACAGATATTATGTGCCGGAAAAGGCAGGATTAAAACTTAATTTGCGTTATACCATTATATATTATATCACAATAGCCAATAAAATCAATTTGTCGCCGCCAAAATTCGCCGCATTTCCGCCTTCCTTGCATTGACAGGAACAGGGCGATAATATATAATTAAGTGTATTTGATTTTTCGGAGGTGCGTTTTAGTATGGTCAGAGCAATCGTAGGTGCCAACTGGGGCGATGAGGGCAAGGGTAAGATTACCGATATGTTTGCCTCTCAGGCCGATATGGTCATCCGTTTTCAGGGTGGCGCCAATGCAGGACATACCATAATCAACAATTACGGCAAATTTGCGCTTCACCTGTTGCCCTCGGGCGTGTGCCAGCCCGGCACGGTCAACATTATCGGCAACGGTGTGGCTCTCGACATCGAGAAGCTTGTCAAGGAGATCCACAGCGTTGTTTCGGCAGGTGTTCCCCAGCCGAACATCCTTGTCTCCGAGCGAGCACAGATAATGATGCCCTATCATGTTCTGCTTGATACCTATGAGGAGGAACGCCTCAAGGACAAGAAATTCGGCTCGACCAAGAGCGGTATCGCTCCGTTTTATTCGGACAAGTATGCGAAGATCGGCTTCCAGGTCTGCGAGCTGTTTGACGAGGAGTATCTCAGAGAGAAGCTCGAGCGTGTGTGCGAGGTCAAGAATCTGCTCCTCGAGCACGTTTACCACAAGCCGAAGCTCGATGTTGACGAGCTTTTCGAGCATATGATGAATCTGCGTGAGATGGTTCGCCCCTATGTCGCAGACACAGGCAAGGTTATTCGTCAGGCTGTCAAGGACGGCAAGAACATCCTGCTTGAGGGTCAGCTCGGCTCCTTGAAGGATCCCGACTTCGGTATCTATCCCATGGTCACCTCGTCCTCGACCCTTGCGGGCTTCGGTACTGTCGGTGCAGGAATCGCACCCTATGAGATAAAAGAGATAATCACCGTCACAAAGGCATATTCGAGTGCCGTTGGCGCAGGCGAGTTCGTCAGCGAGATATTCGGTGAAGAGGCAGACAAGATGAGAAACCACGGCGGCGATGCCGGCGAATACGGTGCAACCACAGGCAGACCTCGCAGAATGGGCTGGTTTGACTGCGTTGCAACTCGCTACGGCTGTGAGGCTCAGGGTGCAACTCAGGTTGCCCTCACCGCTCTCGACTGCCTGTCCTATCTCGATGAGATAAAGCTTTGTGTCGGCTACGAAATAGACGGCGAGATAACAAAGGACTTCCCTGTTACCTCGAAGCTCAAGAAAGCAAAGCCCGTATATGTGACTATGCCCGGCTTCAAGTGTGACATTCGCGGCATAAAGGAATTTGACAAGCTGCCCAAGGAGGCACAGAACTATGTTCTCTTCATTGAGAAGGAGATCGGCGTTCCGATAAAGCTTGTTTCAAACGGCCCGAGAAGAGAAGAAATAATCTATAGATAAAAGAGATGACCTTTCGTGGATGAGAGTCACGAAAAAGTACTTGTACTTGACTTCGGCGGTCAGTACAACCAGCTCATCGCCCGTAGAGTGCGTGAGCACAAAGTATACGCCGAGATAAAGCCGTATAACAAAATAACCCCCGAGGAGATAAGGCAGGCAGGCTATGTCGGCATTATCTTCACGGGCGGTCCGAACAGCGTCTATGACGAAAGCTCGCCACACTATTCGCCCGAGGTGCTCGAACTGGGTATCCCCGTGCTCGGCATCTGCTACGGAGCACAGCTCATAGCCTATATGGCAGGCGGCACCGTCAAAACGAGCGGAGCCAAGAGCGAATACGGCAAAATCGAAATGACACGCAAAGGCGGCAGACTGCTCAAGAATATCCCAGAGGACAATAGCGTTTGCTGGATGAGCCACACCGACTTTATCAGCGAGCTGCCCGAGGGATACAAGGTCACAGCCGTCACGCACGACTGCCCGTGTGCCGCAATGGAAAACGACGAAAAGCATATTTACGCCGTTCAGTTCCACCCCGAGGTCATGCACACGCAGTACGGCGAGGAGATATTCAAAACCTTCCTTTTCGATATCTGCGCCTGCAAGGGCGATTGGGTCATGTCGAGCTTCGTGGATGAGCAGATAAAACAGCTTCGTGAGAAGATCGGAGACAAAACCGTGCTCTGCGCCATGTCCGGCGGAGTTGACAGCTCGGTGGCGGCGGTGCTTTTGCACAAGGCTATCGGTCAACAGCTCACCTGCGTTTTTGTCGATCACGGTCTGCTCAGGAAAAATGAGGGTGATGAGGTCGAACATGTCTTCCGTGAACGCTTTGACATGAAGCTTGTCAGGGTCAATGCACAGGAGCGCTTTCTCTCAAAGCTCAAGGGTGTCAGCGAGCCGGAGGAAAAGAGAAAGATAATCGGTGAGGAATTTATCCGTGTTTTCGAGGATGAGTCGAAGAAATTGGGCAAGATAAACTTCTTTGTTCAGGGCACGATTTATCCCGATGTCATAGAGAGCGGCGCAGGAGATGCGGCGGTCATCAAGAGCCACCACAATGTCGGCGGACTGCCCGATTATATCGAGTTCGATGAGCTTATCGAGCCGTTGCGTGACCTGTTCAAGGACGAGGTAAGAAAAGTCGGTCTCGAGCTCGGCATCCCCGAGGAGCTCGTGTGGCGTCAGCCATTCCCCGGCCCCGGACTTGCGGTGCGGATTCTCGGTGACATAACCGAGGAAAAGCTCAGAGTGCTCAAGGATGCGGATGCCATCTTCCGTGAGGAAATAAAGGCAGCAGGTCTCGACCGCAGTATAAATCAGTATTTCGCCGTGCTCACCAACGCTCACAGCGTCGGCGTTATGGGCGATGCAAGAACCTATGACAGTCTCATTGCACTACGCGCAGTGACAACGGATGACTTCATGACCGCCGACTGGGCACGCATCCCGTTCGAGGTCATGGCAAAGGTCTCAAACCGAATCACCAACGAGGTCAAGGGTGTCAACCGTGTCGTGTACGATGTAACAACCAAACCCCCGGCAACGGTGGAGTGGGAGTAACAGGAGGAAATTATGAGCGACGGCGAAACGAAAATCAAGATACTCAAGCTTGAAAAGTTGAAAGATGAAAATCTTGCCGTTATTGCGATCGAGCAGGGAAAGATTCAGAGTTGGACTTTGCTCAGATCCGACAGAACCTCAACGACCTACCATATCACCAGAACGTCCGCTTTTTTTGACCGATTTGGAAATGCTGATTTATCCCTCATATCCGGAGCTTCTCTGCGATTATTATAGGTCACACAAGGATTTTGCGACAAATAAACAGATGCAGGAGATATGTGAAACCAAGAGAGGATTTTCAACCGCTCCGATTCTTTTCGCCAAAATTACCATAGCCCCGTTTAGTGAGCGTTTTGTCAATCCGAACCTTCATTTTGGTTGGGAGTATATCGACACACCCGAAAATTTCGATGTCGAAGTCGGTGATACATTCACAAGCTTTGAGCTGTAATAAATACCATTTTGATGTGATAATGCACCCCAAAAGTCAAATGCTTTTGGGGTGCTTTTCATAACCGCAGAAGCGATATACAGAATCTCTTTTGCACAGTCTGTATTTTTCCTTCATCGCTCAAGGTGTGCGGACAAGCGATTTTTCGCTCCGATTCCGATAAACGAAAAGGTGTGGCGGATGAGTTGTTATCTCGCTACACGGTGTCATATATTGAAAATTGCAGTCGGGTGTGGTATAATCTGAACTACGGATAAAAATTGTGAGGGGGAGCGCAGATGGCAAAACAACAGTTTTTCTATACCGTTTTTTCAATTCTTCTTTTGCCTGCAAATCTTTGCTGTGCGTTTTGGCTTTTTCGTGAAGCTCTGAACTTAACGGGAACGACCTTCAAGGAATTTATCGAGAAAAATAACTCGAAAATGCTCCACACAAACGGCAGACGGCACCGCATGATAAGAGTACAACGGATATTGGCTGAATTTTTCAGAGAAAACGGCTCAGACCCTCAAAAATCGATTCGACTCACGAAAGCCTTCGGCTTCTGCACACTTCCCGGGCTTGCAGCACTCAGCCTCGCCGTGCTTTCCGCAACAAGCCCGAGTAGGCTGAAATATGTCGCTGTCGGGGACTTGATTCTTGTTGTTATCAACATCGCACTCGTTGTTTGGGGCAGAATTTACAGAAGACGCAACCCCATTGACGAAGCAACCGCCGAAAAACTCCGAGCAAAAAAGGAGAGCGGCGGAAAAGGCACAGTGAAGAATGTCATCGTGTATGCACTCGTCGGCGCTTTGCTTTTGGGAATGTTACTCTTTTTTATGCTGGGGATAGCAGGCGTAGCTCGGTCACAGCCGGACTATCAACCGTCGGCAATAGCAACACAGGCGGACTTGATAACCGTTCTCGACGAAAAGGGATATGAAACAGCCAATGTCCCGACCACATATTGGAAGTTAGATGAAAACAAGCTTGAGCATATAGCCGCCGGAGTCAAGGGCGACAGTAAGTTTGAATTTTACGGATATTCCGACAACGAGACGGTCGATTTAGTATATAACCGAATTGTGTATCTGACCGCTTCGGAGATGGAAGCCGACGAACGGGAGAACCACGAAACCTCACTTCCGAACGGGGGCAAAATGTTTACCACCGTCGTTGACGATGTATATTATCTTGTGATGTACAAAAGCGACACTGTGATTTATGCTTACTCTCCCGATTCTTTAAACGAAATCAATGCGATACTGACGGAGATAGGATATTTGAACAACAGATAGTCGGGTGAGCTTATGGCAAAGGAAACGAGAACAAAGCGAGTTCGGGTCTTGGCGCTGATAGTCGGCATTGTATTCGCCTGCGGCGGAGTGTATTTTCTGATTAACGGGATATTCTCATATGCAAATCAGTTCAAGCAAGAGGCGTGGCCCGTTGCGACCGCAACCGTGATAAATGTGGACAAATACCGCTCCAGTCACAAAGGCAGAAGCAAACGTTATGATATTATTTATCAATACGAAACCGACAGCGATATTTTTACCGGCACGGTTTACCGCAGCAACTTTGCCAAAAATATCGGTGACACCCTTGAGGTCAAGTATAATCCCGACGCACCGAATGAATCGACAGTATCCACAGAGCCGACTCTCGGATTCGTAATTTCGGGAATTTTGGCATTTATCATTTTCGGCTTTATCGGTTTTCGCCTGATAAGAGGTGCCTTCGGCAGGAGCATATGGATAGGCAGTCCGGCTCTTTTTAAAAAGCAGTTGCGTTTAACAGAAAACCGTCGGGCGGACAAATGAGATTTTGCAGACTGCCTCGGCTTTCGCACAAGTGCCGTTAATTGCCGAAAAACTTGAACGATGTGAATAAAAATTTTTTGATGTGAGCCGTAACTTTATCTGCAAGCACACAAACTTTTTATTGAATTTCAACCTGAAATAACTTATAATTTTAATAGGTACTACATTTACCGAACACTATGCATGATCATCATCCGAATACAGCTTGTCGGATCTTGAGGAATGGGAAAACAGGAGGAGTAAACTATGAGCAATGTAAGACCCGAATCAATGGTACGCATTACAACTCCCGAGCTTGCAAATGCGTTTATCGACGAGCAGGTAGCCGCAGTGCGTGAGCAGGTTGGAGACAAGAAGGTTCTGCTGGCACTCTCCGGCGGCGTAGATTCATCCGTAGTCGCAGCTCTGCTGATAAAGGCAATCGGCAAGCAGCTCGTGTGCGTCCATGTCAACCACGGACTTATGCGTAAGGGCGAGAGCGAGCAGGTCATCGAGGTTTTCAGAAACCAGATGGACGCTAACCTCATCTATATCGACGCTACCGACAGATTCCTCGATCTGCTTGCTGGCGTAAGTGAGCCTGAGAAGAAGAGAAAGATAATCGGCGGCGAATTCATAAAGGTGTTCGACGAGGAGGCCTCCAAGCTTGAGGGCATCAAGTTCCTCGCACAGGGCACGATTTATCCCGACATCCTCGAGTCCGACGGCGTTAAGGCACACCACAATGTCGGCGGTCTGCCCGAGGACATGAAGATGGAGCTTGTCGAGCCGGTTAAGCTCCTGTTCAAAGACGAGGTTCGTGTCGTCGGTGAGGCACTCGGTCTGCCGCACGGCATGGTATACCGTCAGCCGTTCCCCGGCCCCGGCCTCGGTGTCCGTTGCCTCGGTGCAATCACCCGTGACCGTCTCAACGCTCTGCGTGAGGCTGATGCCATACTCAGAGAAGAGTTCGACAAGAACGGTCTCGCAGGCAAGGTTTGGCAGTATTTCATCGCAGTGCCCGACTTCAAGAGTGTCGGCGTGCGTGACGGCAAGCGTTACGAGGGCTGGCCGGCAATCATCCGCGCCGTGAACACCACCGATGCCATGACCGCAACCATAGAGGAGATCCCCTATGCCCTGCTCCACCACATCACCGACCGCATCACCCATGAGGTAGAAGGCATCAACCGTGTCCTCCTCGACCTCACCCCCAAGCCGATCGGAACGATTGAGTGGGAATAATACCAAAAACGCTTAAAACCTGCATAAACACTGGGTTTTTGAG
>CAYLQT010000025.1:0-10554 GCA_964386035.1 uncultured Clostridium sp.
GGGAACATTCTTAGTCTCCTCAGCGTGGAAACGGACATTCTCAAGAAGCATAACATCGCCGTTCTCAAGACCTGCGGCAAGCTCCTTTGCGCTGTCTCCGACAACGTCCTTGGCCATTTTAACTTCCTTGCCGAGAAGCTCGGAAAGTCTTGCGGCTACGGGAGCGAGGGAGAACTCGGGCTTAAACTCTCCCTTGGGTCTGCCCAGGTGAGAGCAAAGGATAACCTTTGCATTGTGGTCGATGAGATATTTGATAGTGGGGAGGGAAGCAACAATTCTCTTGTCGCTTGTGATTGTACCGTCCTTGAGCGGAACATTGAAATCGCAGCGTACCAGCACTTTCTTGCCGGAAACGTCGATATCCTCAACTGACTTCTTGTTAAGTGCGCTCATTTTAATCGTCCTTTCAAAAGTTGAATTTGCAGCTTTTAACGCTTGCGCCACTCATTATTTTATAACATAACTGCAAATTTTTCAAGTATCTTTATATGTATGATATTCCTAAAAGCGGGTTTTATCCCCGAAGTTTTTATATTATTTTAATGAAATGCCTTAAAACCGTCCGACACATCTGTGTCAACGCCGATTTTCCTTGACTTTAAAGTTGAGATTTGATAGAATATATGGCACAAAAACATATCCGCCTCCTTAGTTAAATGGATATAACAAGCCCCTCCTAAGGGCTAGTTGAGGGTTCGATTCCCCCAGGGGGTGCCAAAACACCGACAGCACTTGATTTTACAAGGCTGTCGGCGTTTTGTTTTTCCACTGCAAATTAACTTTTATAAAACGGCTCTCGTTCACAGTATAGCTCAGACAGGAATTAGCAAATTGACTAATACCCTCAACACGAACGGTCTGCTGAGAAACAGGGGATAAAATCTTGTATATGTAAAATGAAAGACCGTCTACCGTTATCGGTAAGTGGTCTTGATTCTGATATGAGGTTAAAATCTGTTATTCATATAAATCGGAATTTGCAGAACCCTTTGCATTGATGAGATTTCAACTTATTCCAACGTCTTTTCCATATAGCCACAAGTAAATGGAAAAAAATCAAATTTTTCTGTTCCCACATGAACAAAGCCGTAAATCTCATACCATTTACGCAAAACTATATTCTCTTCCACAATGCCAATGCACATTTTCGAACATTTAAATTCTCTGGCTTTTGCAAATGAATGCTCCAGTAGTTCATATCCTATGTATTTATGTCGATGCTCCGGAATTACACTAAGATTGTTTAGTTCGCATTCTCCGTTATCTTTAACCAACAAAGAATAATATCCTATAAGATTGTCGTCTATAAAATAGCCATACATAGGTCTATGTTCGCCTAATAAATGCCGGCTAATTCTTCTTTCGTCTGTTGCAAATGCAGTAAATCTTGAACCATTCTCTTCCGTAATGCCAAACTCTTCAGCAACCGTAGCAAAACTTTTTCTTATTACATTTACACACTGTGAAATGTCTTGTTGACATATTTCTCTTATCATTGCTGTTTCTCCTATCTCGATAACCAACTTCCGATTCGTCTTTTGAACCACATTATAGCATATAAATATTAAATTTTCCATCAGCCGCTTATTCCTCGCCGGAACAGGTTGCAGCCTGCATTTTTTATATTCTCAATGCTCGAAAACGGTTGCAATAAGAAAAGTAAAGTTGTATAATAAATTGAATTTTTGTTTTTCCTGTCGAAGGCGAGTTTTTTCAATTAAACGATATAATGTAATGTGAGGTTTTACCAATGTTCAAAGTGGGATTCGACAACGACCTATACATCAAAAAGCAGTCCGAGCAAATAAGCAAGCGTATCAAGGAGTTCGGCGGCAAGCTCTATCTTGAGTTCGGCGGCAAGCTCTTCGACGATTATCACGCCTCCCGTGTTCTGCCCGGCTTCAAGCCCGACAGTAAGCTGCAAATGCTCAAGAATATCGGCTCGGATGTTGAGATAGTTATCGTCATAAACGCCAGCGATATTCAGAACAACAAGATCCGCCGTGACCTTGGCATAACCTATGACAGCGATGTTTTGAGACTTATCGACGCTTTCCGTGCAATAGGTCTTTTCGTGGGCAGTGTCGTTATTGCACAGTACAGCGGCCAGCCTGCGGCTCTCGCTTTCAAGAACAGATTAAATTCCCTTGGCGTGCGTGTGTTCATACACTATCCCATCGAGGGCTATCCCTATAATATTCCTCACATCGTCAGCGAAGACGGCTTCGGCAAGAACGAGTATATCGAAACCACCCGTCCGCTTGTCGTCATCACCGCACCCGGCCCCGGCAGCGGCAAGATGGCAACCTGCCTGTCTCAGCTTTATCACGATAACCTCAGAGGTATCAAGGCAGGCTACGCAAAATTCGAGACCTTCCCGATTTGGAATCTGCCCTTGAAGCACCCCGTCAACCTCGCATACGAGGCGGCAACGGCAGACTTGAACGATGTCAATGTCATTGACCCCTATCACCTTGAGGCTTACGGCGAGACTACGGTAAACTACAACAGAGATGTTGAGGTTTTCCCCGTGCTCAATGCTATTTTTGAGAAGATAGAGGGCAAAAGCCCCTATAAATCACCCACGGATATGGGGGTCAACATGGCAGGCTACTGCATCTCGGACGATGCCGCAACCAGAGATGCTTCTCTCAATGAGATAATCCGCCGCTACTTCAATGCCCTGTGCGACCGCAAAAAGGGTCTGTCCGGCGATGCCGAGATAGGCAAGATAGAGAGCCTGATGAACCAGGCAGGCATCACCGAGGAATACCGCCGCTGTGTGCGTCCCGCTCTCGACAGAGCAAAGGATACGGGTGCTCCGGCAGTTGCCATTGAGCTTACCGACGGCAGAGTGATAACCGGCAAGACCTCGGCACTGCTCGGCGCAAGCTCGGCGGCACTGCTCAACGCAGTCAAGCTTTTGAGCGATCAGCCGAAGGAGCAGCTTCTCATCGATCCCGGCATTATCGAGCCTATTCAGCTTCTCAAGACCGACATTCTCGGCAACAACAATCCAAGACTTCACACCGACGAGGTGCTTATTGCGCTGACAATGAGCGCTATTCAGAGCGAGGCAGCTAAGAAAGCGTTCGATGCGCTCTCACTTCTGCGCGGATGCGAGGCACACTCCTCCGTCATCCTCTCGCAGGTCGATGCGGATGTTTACCGCAAGCTCGGCATAAATCTTACCTGTGAGCCGCATTATCAGGTCAAGAAGCTCTATCACAAGTCATAAAGCTTAATCAAAAATCAAAGCTCCGCAAACCTTACGGTTTACGGAGCTTTTTGATTTTACTGTTTATTCACTGCGCCGCAGCACTTTTTGTACTTCTTGCCGCTGCCGCAGGGGCAGGGATCATTCGGGCCTATCTTTGCACCCTTACGCACGGTGCGACCCTTTTCGCTGCCATCCGAGCCGCCGCTTGTCGAAGTTATTTCAGCCGCCTGCTTGCGCTTGGTGTCCTCCTCGTTTTTGGGCATGAGCGTCATCATCATGCGGACTGTATCCTCACGAATAGACATCGTCATCTCATCGAATATGTCATAGCTCTCCTGCCTGAATGCAACAACGGGATCCTGCTGACCGTAGGAGCGAAGGCCGATACCTCGTTTAAGCTCCTCCATAGCGTCGATGTGATCCATCCACTTGTTGTCAACCATTTTGAGCAGAACCATACGCTCAAGCGCACGCATAACGGGTGTTCCGTCCTCAGCCGTGCCCATAAGCTCCTCACGCTCATCATAAATCTTATGGCCACGCTCGGAAAGCTCCTCCTTGACCGCTTCACGGTCAAAGTCATCCTTGAAGTCGTCAGCCGTAGTCAGCCAGCCGAGGAACTTTTCACGCAGACCTGCGATATTCCAATCCGAGTGCGAAAGCGCCTTCGGGCAATAGAAATCTATGGACTCGGCTATGCACTCATCGAGCATTCTGAGGATAACGGGCTTGAGATCCTCACCGTCGAGCACCTGGTCACGCTGTTTATAGATAAGCTCACGCTGGCGGTTCATAACATCGTCGAAGTTGAGGACATTCTTACGCATTGAGAAGTTGCGTGACTCAACTCGCTTCTGAGACGACTCGATAACACTTGAGATCATCTTCGACTCTATCGGCATATCCTCGGGGGTCTTGAGCGTGTTCATGACAGTGGTTACTCGCTCGCCGCCGAACAAGCGCATAAGGTCATCCTCAAGCGAGAGATAGAAGCGGCTTCGACCGGGGTCGCCCTGACGACCCGAACGACCTCTGAGCTGGTTGTCTATACGGCGTGACTCGTGGCGTTCCGTACCGATTATGCACAGTCCGCCTGCCTGCCTGACCTGCTCCGCCTCGCCCGAAATCTCGTTCTTGTATTTTTTCTCAAGAGACTGAAATTCCTCTCTTGCGTTTATTATATCCTCATTGTCCGTGTCACCGAAGCCCGTGGACTCGGCTATCAGCTCCTCGCTGTAGCCCTTGCGGCGCATCTCGGACTTTGCCAAAAACTCCGCATTACCGCCGAGCATAATGTCGGTGCCTCGTCCTGCCATGTTGGTGGCTATGGTAACTGCGCCGAACTTACCTGCCTGTGCGACTATCTCCGCTTCCTTGTCGTGATATTTTGCGTTAAGCACCTCATGCTTTATGCCCCTCTTTTTGAGAAGCTTGCTGAGTATCTCCGACTTTTCGATTGAAACCGTACCGACAAGCACCGGTTGACCCTTTGCGTGACATTCCTCAATCTGATCAATAACCGCATTGAACTTTGCCGCCTCGGTCTTATAAACGGCATCGTCGAGGTCAGCTCTTATCATTGGCTTATTAGTCGGTATCTCAACAACATCGAGTGAATATATCTCCTGAAATTCCTGACTTTCCGTCATAGCCGTACCCGTCATACCGGAGAGCTTGTCATAAAGTCTGAAATAGTTCTGGAAGGTTATCGTTGCAAGGGTCTTGCTCTCGTGCTCGACCTGCACGCCCTCTTTCGCCTCGATAGCCTGATGCAGACCCTCGTTATAGCGTCTGCCGAGCATGATGCGTCCGGTGAACTCATCGACTATGAGCACCTTGCCGTCCTTGACGACATAATCAACATCACGGCGCATAACACCGACTGCCTTTATCGCCTGATTGATATGGTGCTGAATAGTGATGTTAGACGGATCCATAAGGTTCTCGAGGTTGAAATACTTCTCCGCCCTTGCGATACCTTTTTGCGTGAGGACTGCCGTGCGAGCCTTTTCGTCAACTATGACATCACAGTTTTCGCTGACCTCGTCGGCTGTATTCTCAAGTCTCGAGGAGGAACGAAGCTCCTTTATACGCTCAAAATTGAGGGTTCGGGCAAATGAATTTGCCTGCTTGTATAGGTCTGTGGAGCGGTCGCCTCTGCCCGAGATTATCAGCGGAGTTCTCGCCTCGTCTATAAGAATCGAGTCAACCTCATCGACTATCGCAAAGGAGTGACCCCTCTGCACTTTAAGCTCCTTATAGGGCACCATATTGTCTCTGAGATAGTCAAAGCCCATCTCGTTATTGGTGCCGTAGGTTATATCTGCGGCATATGCCTCACGTCGCTCGTCGTTGTTCTTCTCGTGGATAATAAGTCCGACGGAAAGCCCGAGAAAGCGGTAAACCTTGCCCATCCACTCACTGTCACGGCGTGCAAGATAATCGTTGACGGTGACTATATGAACACCGTTGCCCGAGAGTGCGTTGAGGTAGGCAGGGAGAGTTGCGACAAGCGTTTTGCCCTCACCTGTTTTCATCTCGGCAATTCTGCCCTGATGCAAAACGATTCCGCCGAGTATCTGCACAGGGAAGTGCTTCATGCCGAGCACACGCCACGATGCTTCACGGCAGGCGGCGAACGCCTCGGGAAGAATGTCATCAAGCGTCTCGCCGTTTGCGAGTCTCTGCTTTAAATAAGGAGTTT
The DNA here is from genome assembly GCA_964386035.1 of uncultured Clostridium sp. Classification (GTDB taxonomy): domain Bacteria; phylum Bacillota; class Clostridia; order Oscillospirales; family Acutalibacteraceae; genus CAG-177. The sequence continues at coordinate 5,925 of CAYLQT010000025.1, forward strand.
TCGCTTTAAGCTCCTCGTCGGTGAGCTTGGAATATTCCTCATCAAGAGCCAGCACCTTGTCCTTGATAGGCGTTATGCGCTTTATCTCCTTTGAAGAATAGTCTCCGAAAATTTTCTTTAAAAGACCCATAGAAAGTCACCTCAAAAATTTCTTCTTGCCTTAACGGCTCTGATATGTTAATATCAATTTAATATGATATGGGAAACGGAGCGATGAAATATGCCAAAAAGAGACGGTTATATCTCGTGGGACGAATATTTTATGGGTATCGCAATGCTCTCGGCATACAGGAGCAAGGACCCCAACACGCAGGTGGGTGCCTGCATTGTCAACGACAGGAACCGAATAATGTCGGTCGGCTACAACGGCTTCCCCTCCGGCTGCGATGATGACAAGTTCCCATGGGAGCGTGAGGGCAGTGCGTTTGACACGAAATATGCCTATGTCTGCCACGCCGAATTGAACGCCATATTAAACTCCAGCGGAGACCTTCGAGGCTGCCGAGTTTATGTCGCTCTCTTCCCCTGCAATGAATGTGCAAAGGCCATCATCCAAAGCGGAATAAAGGAAGTCATCTATCTCAGCGACAAGTATCACGACACGGACAGCACCCGTGCCTCAAAACGAATGTTTGACGCCGCAGGAGTGAAATACACGAAGCTCTCAATGAAGCGTGACAAGCTAACAATAGATTTTGACGAAAAATCCATTTAACTCACTACATATGGCACCGTCTTTCGGCGGTGCTTTTTTATATGTCAAGCGTCAGCTCAACGGGGCAGTGATCGGAGCCGAAAATCTCCTGATGTATCCTTGCGCCCGTCAGCTTTTCCTCAAGACGGCTCGAGCAGAGGAAATAGTCAATACGCCAGCCTGTGTTCCTCTCACGGGACTTGAAGCGGTAGCTCCACCAACTGTACTGCTCCACAGCATCGGGATAAAAATATCTGTAAGTATCCGTAAAGCCTGCCGAGAGCAGGTCGGAAAACTTGCCTCTCTCCTCATCGGTAAAGCCGGGGTTTTTGCGGTTTGTTTTGGGATTTTTAAGGTCGATCTCCTTGTGGGCAACGTTCATATCGCCGCAGACGACCACAGGCTTTTTCTCATCGAGCGAGAGAAGATATTCCTTGAATGCATCCTCCCACTCCATTCTGTAGTCAAGTCGGGCAAGCCCGTCCTGCGAATTGGGAGTATAAACACACACAAAGAAATACTCGGGGAACTCGAGGGTTATCACCCTGCCCTCACGGTCATGCTCGGGGATGCCTATGCCGTAAGCGACATTCATCGGCTCTTCACGGGAGAATACCGCCGTGCCGGAATATCCCTTTTTCTCGGCGTAGTTCCAATAGCAATAGTATCCGTCGGGCGCAAAATCCACCTGACCTGCCTGCACCTTTGTCTCCTGGAGGCAGAGAACATCCGCCGAAAGGCTTTCAAAGACTTCCGCAAAGCCTTTGTCCATGCACGCCCTTATTCCGTTGACATTCCACGATATGAGCTTTTTCTCAGACACGGTGTTCGCCTCCTGCATCGATATACCAAAACATTATAACATAAGTTTTTGCGAAATTCCATACATTTGTAAATACGAATGTAAACAATCTGTAACGCATCGACTTCTTCTCGGCATTTCGCACTATTTTGCATAAAAACTTCGGTCAGTCAATTTTGTTTTTATCAATTTTAGCTTGACTTTGTGGCCTTTTTAGTGTAAATTTATACTACGGTTAGAATCAGGCGGTATGCAATTTCGCCGCGATTCAAAAAACAAAAGAAAGGTTCTCAGTAAAATGAAGAAAAATCTGTTAAAATTGGCAGCTCTCATTCTTGCTCTTGCTATGGTATTCTCCTTTGCAGCCTGCAAGAAGAACACTCCCTCCGGCGATGAAACCACCACCGAGGCTCCCGTAGCCGGCGACAACGTTTCCGATGACGACACCGCAGCTCCCGAAGAGACAAGCGGCGAGGCTGTTTCCGGTGACGAGAGCACAGAGCCCTCCTCCGAGGGCAGCTCAGAGGCTTCCACCTCCGGCAGTGCAAGCAAGCCCACACCCACCGCTCCGATAGTCACTGCCGCAGGCAACAAGGCTCCCTCGAGCACAGCCGATGTCCTCGCATATTACAATGCTTCCACTAAGGCTGCTTTCTCCGGCAAGGTCGGCTTCGCAAAGCACAGAGAGACAAGAAACGAGAAGATCGACGCTAATGCGCTCGTCAAGTCCTTCAAGGATCTCATTTACAAGTTCATGGGTATCGGCGCAGACAACGCCTACAACACCACAGTCACCAAGGGTCAGTGGGATACCGATGCAAGAAAGCAGTATCTCAGAGCCTCCACTCTCGGCACAGGCGATGTTACTTCGGCAACCTGCAAGCAGAGCGGCTCCAACTACATCATCACCATCAAGGTCAAGGACGGCAAGTCCTATGCGACAAAGGGCACCGCAACCTGCAACGCTCCGCTTGACAAGACCGGCATCTGCGTAGGCGATGAGGATAAGGGCTATTATGACCACAAGAGAGCAAGCTGCATCTATGATGCTATTGACGATCTTTACGGCAACGCAAAGGTTTCCGAGAGCTACTCGGGCGCAGTTGTTACAGCAACAATCAACGCCGCAACAGGCCATCTCGTGAAGCTCGATGTTACCTTTAACATCTCCGTCACTATCGACCTCGGCGCACTCGGCAGCCCCACAGCTACCGGCACATCCGTCGTCAACTACTCAAGCTTCAAGTATTAAGCTTAAATAAATCAAACACCGCCGTGCATTTTTCGGAATGTACGGCGGTAATTTTATGTCAATTTTTGCTAACCTCTGTTTCCGGTTCAATCGTTTGCTCCGAAGAACCGTCCATATCGTTTGTACCCAAAATATTCTCCGATGCCTGTACAGCCGTGACAGTCGAACCTTTCCTAATATGTTCGTCTTTATTCATAAGGCTTTTCAGTGCGAATCCGAGGGCGAAGCAAATCAACCCTCCGACGATAAAAATCGCTCTTGCGGTCATTGCACCTGTGATTTTTGCGGCAACAAGAGTCGCTCCGATAATATAGTTGTACGCATCTCCGCCAACATATTCGTCTATTGCAGAATAGCTGTTTCCAAGCGCATAGTACGCTGTTGATACACCATCCAAACTTTTGAGTGTGGTAAGTGCAGCGCCGGGAACTCTGATAAACAGTCCTATCAGCACAAGTATTATTCCAATGGCTATCAAATAGATGTGCGGTTTTAAAATACGGATTTTACTTTTCTTTTCTTTCATTGCCAATTCTCCTTTGTTCTTCATTCTGTGGATTATTATTACATTCCTGCTCAGAACCGCACAATTCGCTCAACAAACAATATGGGCATAAGGAACCGTACAAGTATCTATTTTGTGCAGTATTATTATCATACCACAATAATTCACATTCTACAACATTTTAATTTAATTTTCGACATTTTTCGCTCCTGTTTTACCTGCTATAATCGCACGCCGCAGGGAAAAAATAAAGCTGTCCGCAAAAGGACAATTTTTTAAAAGGAGGCGGAAAATGAAGCAAATAATCAGATTTTTCTCCCTTGTTTTGCTGATGCTCTCAGTGGGGATTTTTTCGTTGGTTGCCTACGGAGAAATGGAACTGCCCGACGAATACAATCTGATTTGCGGCGAAAATACACAGCTTGACAAGAGCGTATTTTCCGTAGCCTCTGCGGCAGACGGCGACGAGATGAGTGTCAAGGCTCTCGGTGTTTTTCCGGTCAAAACGGCAAAGGTCAAGGTGTCACAGCGCCAGTATGTCACGGTAGGCGGTGAGATATTCGGAATAAGGCTCTACACAAGGGGCGTGCTGATAGTCGGCAGTGAGGACATTCAAACCGCCTCGGGAACGGTGAATCCTGCGGCGAGAGCCGGACTGAAAAAGGGCGATATAATCCTCTCGATAAACGGCTCGGCAGTCAGCCGAAACAACGACATTGCTTCGGCAGTTGAGCAAAGCGGCGGCGAGGAGATAGCGCTCGAGATCGAGCGTGACGGAAAACGGCAAAATATAAAGCTCCTGCCGGCACGCAGTATTGAGGACTCCAAGCTCAAGGCAGGGCTTTGGGTGCGTGACTCCTCGGCAGGCATAGGCACGGTGACATTTTATGACAGAAAGCGTGGGATTTTCGGCGGCCTCGGTCACGCCGTGTGCGATGTTGACACAGGAGAGAAGCTGCCCATATCGGGCGGCGATGCCGTCAATGCGACGATCAAGGGCTGCTACAAGGGCAAGGACGGCTCGCCGGGAGAGCTGTGCGGTGTGTTCGCATCGGGCGAGATAGGCGAGCTATATAAAAACTGCGAGGTCGGCATATACGGCGAATTTAAAAATCTCCCTAAGGTCCGGGAGATACCGGTCGCCATACCCGACGAGGTGAAAACGGGCAAGGCACAGATAATTTCAACCGTCGATGAAAACGGCGCACAGTATTATGATGTCGAAATAACAAAAATATATTCAAAGAGCGACCAGCGCAATATGGTCATAGAAGTAACCGACAAAAGGCTGATAGAAAAGACCGGCGGCATTGTGCAGGGCATGAGCGGCTCACCGATAATTCAAAACGGCATGCTCGTCGGTGCTGTGACCCATGT
>CAYLQT010000026.1:0-8973 GCA_964386035.1 uncultured Clostridium sp.
TTTCCATAAAAAATACCGCTCCTTGCTTGTGTTTTAGCAGAGCGGATGATATAATGAATATATCAATCCACTCTACGCATGGTGTATTGATTCTCTGAGCCCTCGGCGTTCCAGCACCGGGGGTTCTTTTTGTTACTTGCTTCGCACTGCACTCAAAAATGCTATTGCTTTACCTAGTATGCGGATTTCGGCAAGCTCTGACCCCTGATATACCATATCATCATAAAGTGGGTTCTCGGGGCGCAGAACAAGCTTATTCGGATATTTGTAAACCCTTTTCAAAGTAGCTTCATCGGCTATTAAAACGGCAGCTATGTCACCGTCGTCAACATCTGACTGCTGTCTTATATATACTATATCTCCGTCGAAAATTCGAGCGTTAATCATGCTGTCGCCCTTGCACTTCAAGGCGAAATCAACATCCAAATCGATATCGGCGTTTACAAGTGCATCAATGTTCTCTGTAGCGAGGATAGGTTCGCCGCAGGCTATTGTCCCCAGTAAGGGGACTTTTTTCATTTTGGGGAGGGGGAGAATGTTGGGAATATTGATGGGAATATCCTCCCACCCCATCAAAACTGAAGGGGTTGTTTTTAACATTGTAGCCATTATTTCAATTTTATCTGACGGTATGTTAGTAATAATTCCGTTTTCGTATTTTTGGACTGTCTGTTTTGACACACCGATTCTCTTAGCAATATCTTCTTGTGTAAGACCGGCCGATTTTCTTAATCTTTTTATGTTAGCTCCTAATGACACGGCGAACACCTCCAGCTACATTGTAACAGAAATGCGAAAAAAGTCAACTAAAATGCGAAAAAAATTTAAAAATACGCTTGACAAGCTACTTGTGCGGTGATAGAATAGTAGCGTAATAAGCGACTGAGGAGGTGAGATGATGATAGCGATTAACGAGCTCAAGGGACTAATTCGAGCCAGAGGAATGACTCAGGCGGAAGTAGCCGAGAAAATGGGAATTTGCCCTACAACGCTTAGCCGAAAGCTCAGCAAAGGTATCTTGAATAGTGATGAAATTGAAGTGCTGATTGAAGTTCTGAAGATCAATAATCCAGCAGCAATTTTTTTTAGTCACTAAGTCGCTTAAAAAGCGACTTTATAAATGAAAGGAGAAAACACCATGCCGAGAGAAAAAGAGTTGTACAGAGATAATCTCGATATATTCACCAAAAGAGCTCTTGATAAGTTCCCCAACAAGTGCCTTTTTAATCAATCCAATGATTACAAAGAGCACGGTACGAACGCCAAAAAGATTGTAAGCGTTGGAAAATGGGCATCTGCAATGAAGAAGGCAGACTGCTGGGTCTACCGCAAAACTGCAACAGCAAAGGAGTGAACAATAATTTGTGCAATGGAAGAATGCAAAAAATCGAGATAAGAGTAAATCCTGATGACGGGCTATTAAGCAGCGTAAAAGTAGGGGGTGTCGAAATCGGGAATTCCGTTATTGAGATTACATACCAACACGTGGCCGGAGGATTTCCGACTTTGACATTAAACCTTGTGTCTAACGATATTTTGCTGGAAATTCCGAACGCCACGGAAGATGTAATAACTTCAAAGCAGATTAGCGTCTGGAAAGCCAGTTCAATATCGGAATGATTACATAATTGATGACCAGCGGTAACACAGAAACTATTAAAGCGAATACGGAAATTAAGATCGCCTTACGGCTTCGAGAGGATACATCGAGTTTAGCGAGATACTCATACCCTTCGTGTGTCAGCCTCGGTTTTCCGGATATGTCAACAAATATGCTCCCGTCGGCGGTTCTGACTACATGGAGATTATCGGCAATGTAGCCTTTCGATGAACATGCACATAATATTTCACGGTCCCACATAGAGAGATTGCAAGGGATCTTTTCCTCTAAGATCCACGATAGGATCTTTCGCATGCGACGCTCATATTGGCGAATATTCTTAGGAGTATCTTTATGTTTGACTTTAAGATTTTTTGTTAGTTTCACATTATTCGCCTCCTTTCAAAGAGGAGTATATCACACAAAAAGAAATAAGACAAGAAAAGAAAGGAGGAATAAGTATCGTGCCACAAAAAGTAATAGGTATCAGTGCAAGACGAGATTCGGGTGGGGCGTTTCTCTCTGCAAAGCCGATCGTCAGAGAGCTGTCTGATGCGGACTTGGATGAGATCAAAAAGCACGAAGACAAGGAAATTGCATGGCTCGCTGAGCGGCTGTTGCCGATGTATCTCGAATATTGCAACCAAAAGCACGAACAGCCGGCAAAGGTCGACGAAATAGAAAGGAGAAAATCATGTATTACTTAGTTGAACAAGATTTCAGAGGCGATGGTTTTACCCAATACGAAGGCACATCATTTGAAAAAGCAAAAATCGCATTTGAATGTGCTTGGGAAAATATGACAGAGCACGACAAGAAACTGTGTAAACAGATCACTCTTTGCGAATACCAAAAAACTCAAGATGAACTTTTGGACGAGTACGGCTGTGTACCGGATTCGGAGAGAAAGTTGATAGCCTTCCGAGAGGGCGAGACAGTCATCTGGATGTAAAAATAATAAGGAGAAGGATGAGAAAGATGACCAAAGAGCTATTAACCGTTTTGGCAGTCTGTGCGTTGGCTGTAATTTTTTTGACAGCAGCCTTGCCCGAAGTCGTAGAAGCGATGCCGCCAACCTATGTTGTTGAGCACATTGCCGAAAATGATGTCCCGACTGTGGTTTTGCAGTCGACTGCAACGGTAGCAAGATATCCTCTGACAGCTGCCGAGCGTGACACGGTGGAGAGGGTCGTGATGGCAGAAGCCGGTGCAGAACCGTATATCGGACAAATGGCAGTCGCACAGTGCATACTCAATGCCTGCGAGCAGGAGCAGAAAAGCCCAGCCGAGATAGCGGAGCTGTACGGTTACACTGACAACCGCCCCGAGCCGAGCGATGAGGTTAAAAGAGCGGTCTCGGCAGTTTTCGATGACGGTGAGACCGCAAGCGACCGTGAAATATTGTACTTTTACGCCCCGGAGCTTTGTGCAAGCTCTTGGCATGAGTCCCAACAGTATGTCATGACCGTCGGAGGACATAGGTTTTTCGAGGAGGCCGAAAAGTGAAAGAACTGTTGATCACTTGCATTGTCACGAACGCAATACTTGCACTAACGAATCTTTTGAACTGGGTATATGCGCTCGTGTATAAAGATGTTGAGTGCTATCTCGATATACTCAAGGCGTTAATATATGCTACCTTGGCGGTAGTGTTTGCACTCCAGCTCAATCAGTTATAAAAAAAGCGAGGAGAGACTAAAGAATGATACTTAAATTTATCGTCACAACCCTCATCGAGGTCATATGCGTGAGCCTTATCATCTATGGCTTTGCCCGTGAGGACAAGCTCATAGAGCTCGAGGAGAGGGCAGAGGACAAAGCAGCTCGGTGGGTTGCCGACAAGATTATTAAACATAGGGAGAGGGTCAAAACAAATGACAGATGACATCAAAAAAATCTTTAGTGAGAGACTGAGACGGTTAATGTGGAGCAGTGTCCCGAGGGTTACATCTGCTACACTTGCAAATGCGTTAGGTTTGTCAACAGCATCGACCAACTCATATTTGGCAGCCGGCAGCAGTCCTACACTCACGACACTTGCCAATATCTCAAAATACTTTAATACCTCCGCAGACTATCTTCTGGGGCTGGCCGACGAGCCCCGTCCCCTTGGAGTGGTGGAGAGCAAGACGGTCGAGACAACGGACGAGCCGTCCAAACCGTGGAAGCCGAAGTCGATTTGCAAAAACTGTAAGTGGAGAATTAGAGCGGATGTTCCGAGCGGAGGCTCGTGGGACGGTACTGTTTGCGGCTACACGCTACAGACGGGGAATTTCCGTGAGACAGCCGTGACGGATACCCATTGCGACTATTTCGAGAAGAGGTGTAAAAATGATAAAAAAGCAGAATCATATCCTTTCTCATAACGATGTGCTGAGCAAGGTGCTTGCGGATAGGAGCGGAAGGTTTATCGACAGAGACACATACCTGTCAGGTAAAAGCTACGGATATATTGCCAATCTCAGAAACGGCCAGATCGAAGCGGAGTTTCGTGAGGATCGCACGGCGATTTTTCACGGTGGACGATTGTCGGACAATGAGCGGTTTGACTTTGACAACCGTATGATTAAAAAGTACATTCCGGAGCTCGCCGAGCGAATCGGAGAGATCGAGAGGGAGGAAGGGTCAGCGCTCAGACTGCCGGTTGCGACCTGCGAAATACATAAAGGGCACCCGGTTGTGTTGTATTTCGACAAGGCAGCATCCGGCAGGGATGGTGCAGGCAATCCGTGCGAGTACATGGTGATGTATGTCGATAAGCTCGGAGAATTGCACCATATGTGGTTTGCGGACGGCCGTGAGGCATTGAATAAGCTGTCTGAGCGGATAGAAAGTGCACTATATGGCAGGCTCGCCGATTATGAAAAAAAGCGTCCTGCGGGAACAGGACGCTCGTCTGAATCTGCCGGCGCAGACCAAAAAAACAACGGCAACATTGTATCACCACTCGAGGCGTTTGTCAACGGTGGCGGAAAATGAGGATTAGATCATATCGCTGCCCTCAGTGTGGCAGGGAGTACAACATGGTCGATAAGCCGAGCATCCCGACCTGCAAAAAGTGCGGATGTGAGCTTGACGGACTGACTGTGTATGCTGCCGACGAAAACGGCAAAGTGAAAAGTGTCGAGCTTGATGTCAAAAGCTCTGTGCGGCGTGAAAATCGTGAAGAAGCGGAGCAGGAAGCACTGTTCCAGTGGGCCGAATACCAATCCTCGGTGTGCCCGGAGTTGAAATTGATGTACCACATCCCAAATGAAGGCAAACGCAGTGCGGCCGCAGGAGCAGCACTAAAAAGAGCAGGGCTACGCAAGGGCGTTCCCGATCTCTGCTTGCCCGTGGCAAGAGAAATATATCATGGGCTGTACATTGAGCTTAAAGCTGGAAAAAATCAGCCGACCGTGAGCCAACTTGAATGGCTTGAGGCACTCGAACGGCAGGGCTACAAAGCGGTCTGGTGTGTCGGCTGGGAAAAGGCAAAGGAAGTTATACTTGACTACTTAAAACAGAATAAAGAAAAGGATGAGAAGAAGGAGAAAGATTTATATGATAATCAACATTGAAACAACAAAACTGCAAGAACATCCCGATAACCCAAGAAAGAACATCGGTGATGTTACAGAGCTTGCGGAATCAATCAAGGCACGTGGAATATTGCAAAATCTAACGGTTGTCCCGGCCGATGGAGACAAGTATACCATTATAATTGGTCATCGACGATTTGCGGCGGCAAAACAGGCGGGATTGACAGAGGTACCATGTGCCGTTGTTGATATGGATTATAAAACGCAGCTGTCTACGATGCTTTTGGAAAATATGCAACGGTCAGATCTGACAGTCTACGAACAAGCACAGGGTATGCAGATGATGTTTGATCTCGGCGTGTCAGTCAGCGAAATAGTCGAAAAGACCGGCTTCGCCGAAACAACCGTGCGCAAACGCCTTAAAATTGCAACTTTGCCAGCGGAGCAGATGCAAGCAGCTGTAGAACAAGGCGGAACGCTGGATGACTATGTAAAGGTCGCTGAACTAAAAGATGGAAAGCGGAGAAAAGAGCTGCTGAAATACATAGGTACAGGCGAATTTAATTTTAGATACCAAAGTGTTTTGCAAGAGCAGAAACGCAAAGAGAACGAACCGCTTGTTAAAGCGGAATTGCGAGAAACCGGAGCAAAGAGATCCGAAGACTTAAGATATAATTCGCAGTATGAAACTGTAAAATCGTGTGAGTTGTCAGAATGGAAAAAAGGTACTTTTAAAGCGCAGGGTGAAGAACCACTGTACTGGGAAATAGCTTTTGGATGGGCTCACCTGTTGCGGAAGAAGCCTGAGACACCTAAAATGCAAGTGAAAAAAAGTGAAGCAGAAAAGCGTGTTGACAGGCTGAACCGTGAATTAAAAGAAGTGACAGAAACAGCATACAACTGCCGCAAAAATTTCATACAAAGTTTTACTGCTGTACAGAAATATAGCGACAAAATTTTGAAGTGGCTTATATTTTTCTCGGGTTATAACCTGGTGCATTATCCTTATGTGAATTATGACTGCATTAACCATGCTTTGTGTGCGAATATAACGCCCGGAAGTCGATATGTGGACAGAGAGAAAATGACAGATTATTTAAACTCCGAGAAAAACGAAAAAGCAATAGTAATGCTGTATGCGATTGCCGCTGATACCAAAACAGACGGTTATTATCGTAATGGTTACGGTGAATTTAGTCCGGAGCATAAGAGCGATGAGAGACTTGACAAAATTTATGCGTGTCTTTGCGAGCTGGGCTATGAAATGTCTGAGACGGAGATCCAACTACAAAACGGAACACACGAACTGTTTAAAGGAGCATAAAAGATGGATTGTAGCAAAACGATAGATTTTATGAAAGAAAAAGCGAGGCTGTGCGAATCAATGAAGCACACCAGAGAGACTTGACAAAATTTATGCGTGTCTTTGCGAGCTGGGCTATGAAATGTCTGAGACGGAGATCCAACTACAAAACGGAACACACGAACTGTTTAAAGGAGCATAAAAGATGGATTGTAGCAAAACGATAGATTTTATGAAAGAAAAAGCGAGGCTGTGCGAATCAATGAAGCACACCAGCAAATGTTGGACTAAATGCCCACTGGGTTGTTATTGTCTTAATGCAGCTTCCGATTTATCAGTGATAAAAGGAATAGCCGCACTCCAAAAATGGAGTGATGAACAGGTAGCAAATAATGACCGACAGAATAATTGTGAGACACCGTGGATAAGTGTCAAGGACAGACTGCCGGAAAAGGAAGAATTTGTGATTGCAATAGTCAGCGGCAAGCCGCATGAGCACATCACACTTGACGAGACACCCATGATAGCTACTTACTATCCGTTTGACGAAGAATGGAGTCTCGAAGAATTCCCCGAGTGGGATTATCCAACCGTTAAATATTGGATGCCCGTGCCGGATCTTCCCGGGTGTTAAGTGATGACAACTGCCCTGTACCAGACTTGGAAATATTTTGATAAATAAAAGGAGATGATTTGCGGTGCGTGTAAAAAAGCGGATATTTTCCGGTGCTGTTTGCGAGCAGGAAGTCTACACGATTTCCGACCGCACCGCAAACGTTTCAAAAGCAAAGTACAAGCCACCACTAAAAACCGAGGAAGATCGTGAGCGTCACAATTGGTTGATAGCTCGTAAGCACCATGCTCGGCTTGTCAATGAGAACTTTTCGCCACGATCCCTCTACAGTACGCTCACATTTGACCGAGAGCACGAAGTGCATGACTGGGATGCGGCACGCCGTCTCAGAAACTTGTATCAGCGCAGACTCAGGTATGCCTGTCCGGATGCAAAAATATGCCTTTACATGGGTCGAGGAAAAACGACCAACAGAATACATTTTCACATGATTTCAGACGGTGTGCCACAGGAGACGATTCGGACGCAGTGGACTTATGGCGAGATCGTAGATTGCGAAAATCTTCGCCGTCACAATTTTTACAATGGGATTGACCACGGCTGTGACTACACCGGACTTGCCAATTATTTATTCGACCATTGGTCACCCGAGCAGGGCACGAAGCACCGCTATCAAGCCACCAGAAATCTGAGGCAGCCTGAAAGCGAGGCTGCAAAAGCAGTTTACAGAGAATACACCCCGGACAAGCCGCCAATCCCACCCAAAGGATATAGACTTGTTGAGTGCACGCAAAACCGATTTGGTTATATGTGTTTCAAATACATAAAAATACCGGAGGATGAGCCGCCGAACGGCGTAAGAAAAAGAAAAAAGTGCTGACATCTGTCAGCTTTTTAAAGCCTTGTAAATGTGTCAGGTTTCACGACGAGAGGAGTGTTGTTGAGTGAGTCAAAAAAGTCCTGACAATTTTTCAAAGAGTTGCCCTTTTAGAGTGTTTAAAGAGGAGCACTCATGCCCCAAGTGCGGCACAAGATTGGACGGTGGGAAAATAGAATGACACTCAGAGAGCTATCACAACTGTTTTACCTAAAAAAAGAAATTGAGCACGACAAGCAAAGGCTTAATGAGCTGCGATCAGATCTGCTCAGCCCAAAATCACCGAGCTATGACGGTATGCCCAAGAGTCCTAACCCAGATCCGGCAATGGAGCGGCGCATTGCTCAGATTGCCGACCTTGAGGCAATGATACAGGCTAAAATTGACCGATGCGTTGATGAGCGTCAAAAGCTTGAGCTGTACATAGCAGAGATACCTAACAGCCTTACCCGGCAAATTTTTACACTGCGTTTTGTTGAGGGGCTAACATGGGAGAGGGTAGCGGCAAAGATTGGCGGATATAATACTGCTAAAAATTGCAGCACCATATGCTATCGCTATATCAATCAAAGTTGAGGACTTTGAGGAACTTTTATCTGCTACAATATACACTGAGGATGTTGACGAGAGGGCAGCACCAAAGGACAACACCTCCGATTTTCATTTTTCTCTCCTTTCAAAACCGCCTCCCGGGCGGCGGTAATAGCCCGGGAAAATGCCGAGTTTACTGGTGGCGAGCAGCGAAATGCGATGCTCGAGAGGTTCGAATCCTCTGTCCGGCTCAAATATATGATGCCCGGAGAGGGCTGGCTTGTTGGTGGAAGAGAAACCAACGCCGGCAGGCGGCCAAGCCTGCAACACGCCCCTTTAACTCAAACGGCAAAGAGACCTCCCGTATGACTTCTCGAGGGACACCGGTTCAAATCCGGCAAGGGGCAAATTCTCCCTGATTGTGCCTTCTTCATCTGCGGAGAGGGCACAATTGAAGATGCAGATATATGGAGAAAAGAATATGCAAATAGTTAGTAAGAACATCAGCGAACTTACGCCATATGAAAAGAATCCACGAAAAAACTCTGCGGCGGTTGAGTATGTCGC
>CAYLQT010000027.1:0-8696 GCA_964386035.1 uncultured Clostridium sp.
TGTTATGCTTCTTGAGAATGTCCGTTTCCACGCTGAGGAGACTAAGAATGTTCCCGAGTTTTCCAAGGCTCTTGCAGACCTTGCCGACATCTATGTAAACGATGCTTTCGGCTCCGCTCACAGAGCACATTCCTCCACTACCGGTGTTGCCGACTATCTGCCGGCAGTCTGCGGTTTCCTCATTCAGAAGGAGATCGAGTTCATGGGTGGCGCTCTTGAGAATCCGAAGAGACCTCTCGTTGCTATTCTCGGCGGCGCAAAGGTTTCCGATAAGATCGGCGTTATCAACAACCTCCTCGATAAGGTTGATACCCTTATCGTCGGCGGCGGTATGGCTTACACCTTCTTCGTAGCAAAGGGCTACCATGTCGGCACATCTCTCTTCGAGGCTGACAAGGTTGAGCTTGCAAAGGAAATGATGAAGAAGGCTGAGGACAAGGGCGTTAAGTTCCTTCTTCCCATAGACAATGTTATCAGCGACGAGTTCGCAGAGGATGCCAACTATCAGACCATCAACTCCGATGAGTTCCCCGAGGGCTGGATGGGTATGGACATCGGCCCGAAGACCAGAGAGATCTTTGCCGAGGCTGTTAAGGGCAGCGGTACTGTTATCTGGAACGGCCCGATGGGCGTTTCCGAGTGGGATCACTTCGCAGGCGGCACAATCGCAGTTGCAACTGCTGTTGCCGAGAGCGGTGCTATCTCCATCATCGGCGGCGGCGACTCTGCTGCGGCTGTTCAGAAGCTCGGCTTTGCCGATAAGATGAGCCACATCTCCACCGGCGGCGGCGCATCTCTCGAGTTCCTCGAGGGCAAGGAGCTGCCCGGCATTGCCGCACTCAACAATAAGTAAGCTTTAAAATTTGCGCCCACGGGCGGTTTGCTCGTGGGCCTTTTTCCGAAAGAAAGGAAGTTTTAAATATGAATAAGCAGCTCAGAAAACCTGTTATCGCAGGTAACTGGAAAATGAACAACACTCCTGCTGAGGCAACCGCGCTCATCGAGGCTCTCAAGCCCCTCGTCAAGGATGCCGATTGCGAAGTAGTCTGCTGTGTTCCCTATATTGATCTCTATGCGGCACTTGAGGCTGCAAAGGGCAGCAATATTCAGATAGGCGCAGAGAACTGCCACTGGGCAGAGAAGGGCGCATTCACCGGTGAGGTCAGCGCAAAGATGCTCAAGGCAGCAGGCGTGCCCTATGTTATTATAGGTCACAGCGAGCGCAGACAGTATTTCGGTGAGACCGATGTCACTGTCCGCAGCCGTGTAAGAGCCGCTCTCAACGAGGGACTCAAGGTTATCCTCTGCGTTGGCGAGGTTCTCTCCGAGCGCAAGGACGGCATCACCGCTCAGATAGTCAGCGCGCAGACCGAGATAGCTCTCGGCGGCGTATCTGCTGACGAGCTCAAGAACATCATTATCGCTTATGAGCCTGTATGGGCTATAGGCACAGGCGAGACCGCAACTCCCGAGCAGGCTAACGAGGTCTGCGCCGTTATCCGCTCTCTTATCGAGAGACTTTACGGCAAGGAGTCCGCAGACGCTGTTGTTATCCAGTACGGCGGCTCGATGAACGAGAAGAACGCCGCAGAGCTGCTTGCACAGCCCGATGTTGACGGCGGTCTTATCGGCGGCGCATCACTTGTTGCGGAGAAGTTCACCGCTATTGTAAACGCCGCAAGCGCAAACTGAAAAAGCATATCAAAGTAAACACCGCCTTAAAGTCAGATTTTGATTTTAAGGCGTTTTGTGAAAGGAAGTTAGCAATGAGTAAAAAGCCTGTTCTTCTGTGCATTATGGACGGCTTCGGCAAAAATCCCGACAGCTACGGCAACGCAATAGCCGCCGCAAAGAAGCCGAACCTCGATAAAATTTTCGCAGAGAATCCCATGACATATATCGGTGCATCGGGTCTTGATGTCGGTCTGCCGGACGGTCAGATGGGCAACAGCGAGGTCGGCCACACCAACATCGGCGCAGGCCGTGTTGTATATCAGGAGCTTGTGCGTATAACCAAGGCTATTGAGGATGGTTCTTTCTTTGAGAATCCGGCTCTTGTGAGCGCCATGGAGAATTGCAAAAAGAACGGTTCCGCACTTCACCTTGCGGGTCTGCTCTCGGACGGCGGAGTTCACAGCCACAATACGCATCTCTATGCGCTTATCAAGATGGCGAAGGATTTCGGCATCGAAAAGGTATTCGTTCACTGCCTGATGGACGGAAGAGATGTCTCCACCACCTCCGGTAAGGGCTTCATCGAGGAGCTTGAGAGTAAGATGGCAGAGATCGGTGTCGGCAAGATAGCCACAGTCGAGGGTCGCTACTATGCGATGGACAGAGAGCGCAAGTTCGACCGTGTTGAAAAGACTTTCCGTGCAATGACAAGCCTTGACGCACCTAAGTTTGACAGTGCCTCCGACATGATGGCGGAGTCCTATAAAAACGATGTCACCGATGAGTTCATTGTCCCCTGCGTGAGCAGCGAGGCAGAGCCTGTCAAGGATGGTGACAGTGTTGTTTTCTTCAACTTCCGCCCCGACAGGGCAAGAGAAATTACAAGAGCCTTCGTCGATCCGGCATTTGACGGCTTCGAGCGTGAAGTCTCCCCGAAGGTTTTCTATGTCTGCATGACTCAGTATGAGGCAGAGATGCCCAATGTTGAGGTTGCCTTTAAGCCCGAGCCTATAACAATGCCTCTGGGCGAGGTGTTCAGCAAGGCAGGTCTTCGCCAGCTTAGAATCGCAGAGTTTACGAAGTATGCTCATGTCACCTTCTTCTTCAACGGCGGTGAGGAGACTGTATACGAGGGCGAGGACAGAATCCTCATTGATTCTCCCGATGTTGCAACCTACGACCTCAAGCCCGAGATGAGCGCATACGAAGTCACGGATACACTTATCGGCAAGATAAACGAGGATGTTTATGATGCGATTATCCTCAACTTCGCAAACTGCGACATGGTCGGTCACACGGGCGTGTTTGATGCGGCTGTCAAGGCTGTTGAGGCTGTTGACGAGTGCGTAGGCAAGCTTGTTGAGCTGGTAAGCTCCAAGGGCGGCATTACACTTATCACCGCAGACCACGGCAACGCCGACCGTATGATCGGTGACGACGGCAAGCCGTTCACTCCGCACACCACGAACCCCGTCCCGTTCGTTGTTGTCGGTTATCCCTGCAAGCTGCGTGAGGGCGGCAAGCTGGGAGACATTGCCCCGACAATGCTCAAGATTATGGGCCTTTCTCAGCCCTCTCAGATGACCGGTGAGAGCCTCATAGAGGAATAAAGCATAAAATTTTATCGCCTGAGCTTCGGCTTCGGGCGATTTTTTATGTCAAAAAGAGCTGCCTCGATTATTCGAGACAGCCCTTTTTCTGTGATATTATTTTACGCCCTCAAGACTTTTGCTGCAGATGTTATTTTATCTTTATCTGCCAGTAAGCAATATATTCTCTCTCATAGGTGTAGGTAACATGGATTGTGTCGCCCTTAACAACAACTGCGGGATAAGAATACTCTGCAAGCCCCTTTTCAAAGGTCTTAATGTTCGTGAAGCTCTTGCCGTCGTCTGTGGATACCGCAAGAGTAAGGGGAGTGCGTATGCCGGGGATGCCGGTGTTGTTATAAGCTAAGAACACTCTGCCCCGATCGTCGGTGTCAAGGTCGATACCGCTGTCGTTGTTCGGAAGCTTTGTGGCGTATGCTCTGCACCAGGTCTTGCCGCCGTCGGTGGAGTCACTTCTGTAGATCTTGCCGACCTTAGTTCTCAGGAACATATGCACCGAACCGTCTGCAGACTGCCAAAGTGTCGGCTGAATCATCGGAACCTTGAACCAAATGCAATATTTGGAGTCGATGTTGTCGGTCTTAGTCCAGGTTGCGCCGTCATCGGTGGAGATATCAACATGGGCCTTCCAACTGTCGATTTCGGTGGAGGCAGGAGCAAGTATTGTGCCATCCTTGAGTCTGATGGGCTTGTTCTTGACAGGGCCTCTGCCGCCCGAATTGTCGCCGGGAACAAGCTCCTGCGGAGTGCTCCAGCTCTTGCCGTCGGTCGAGGTTGCATAATAGGTCTGCCAATAGTCGGTAGCCTCACCGACCTTGAAGTAGAGAACTATCGTGCCGTCATCTTTCTGGAAGAGAACGGGGTTCCAGTGAGCGGTGTTGTCCTTGCCGCAAACCACGACAGGCTCGCTCCATCCGCTCTCCTCGGTACGAACCGAGGTGTAAATTCTGACATCGGAATTTTTCTCCGATGTGCCGCCGAACCATGCCGCTACAACGCTGCCGTCATCAAGCGGCAGAACGGTGGATGCGTGGCAGGCGTTGGTAATCTTGTCTGTGAAAATCATTTCCTTGGTAGCCGATACGATGATATCGCTGTCTGCGCTGAGGCAGGTGAAGGATATACCGGAATCGGAACCGTCCGCAATTCCTATGGAAGCCAACGCAAAAACAAGGGCGACTGCCATAGCAAACGAGAAAATCCTTTTCAACATTTTTCTTCCTCCTACAATTTTCCTATATTCTTGTGTCCGTCCCTCAGAGGGCGTTAAAGACAGGCACTAAAGTACAATTTATTTTATCTTTATCTGCCAATAAGCGATATAGTCTCTCTCGTAGGTGTAAGTGATATGTATTGTGTCACCTTTTATAACTATTGCAGGGTATGAGTACTCAGCGAGGCCTCTTTCAAAGGTGAGTATTTTTGTGAAGGTCTGTCCGTCATCGAGCGAGACGGCAAGGGACAGCGGAGTTCTGATGCCGGGGATGCCGGTGTTGTTATAGGCGAGGAATATTCTGCCTGCACCGTCAACATCGAGGTCGATACCGCTGTTATTGTTCGGAATATTTGTAGCGTAAGCGTCGCTCCAGGTCTTGCCGTTGTCGGTGGAGTCACTTCTGTAGATCTTGCCGCTGTTCGTTCTTGTGAACATATGCACCGAACCGTCTGCGGACTGCCAAAGGGTCGGCTGGATCATCTTGACATTGCCGGCGTTTATGTCGGGAGTCTTTGTCCAGGTTCTTCCGTCATCGTATGAGATGTCAATGTGTGCCTTCCACTCGCCGTTTATCTCGGTTGAGGTTGGGGCGAGGACTGTGCCGTTTTTGAGTCTCAACGGCTTATTCTTAACAGGGCCAATGCCGCCCGAATTGTCACCGGGGACAAGCTCTCTGGGGGTAGACCAGCTTCTGCCGTTGGTGGAGGTGGCATAGTAGGTCTTCCAATAATCGGTGGCGGTGCCAACCTTGAAGTAAAGCACGATTGTTCCGTCGGTTCTCTGGAAGAGAACGGGGTTCCAGTGAGCAGTATTTGCGTCGGCCGAAACCTGTATGGGTGTGCCCCATGTGCCGTCCTTGCTTCGCACGCTTGTCAGAATGTTGACATCGTTTTCACCCTCGGAGGTGCCTGCAAACCATGCGGCAACGACAGTTCCGTTATCAAGCGGCAAAACGGTCGATGCGTGGCAGGCGGGGGTGGGCTGAACGGTAAAGATCATCTCTTTTTTTGCAGAGACGATTATCTTCTCGGGGTCTGTCTCGGACAGATCATATTTCTTGTCTGTGGTAGGCTCGTCTTTTGAGCTGTCGGGCTTAGAGGGCTGAGGCTTGTTCGGCTTAACGGTAGCCGAGGGCTTGATCACCGAGGAAAGGGTTGTGTCTGCCTCGGCAGAGGGTTCTGTTGTCACATCGCCGTCAACTGACGTATCTGCGTCTGTGTCAATATCTGTGCCTGCTGTTGTGTCCGGCGCAGATGTGGTCGGGTCATTTTCGTTGTCCTTGTTTCCCGAGCACGCAGCAAAGGAAAAGAACATCAGCACGACGAGTGCAAAAGCTAAAAATCTTTTCATTCTGACTTCTCCGTATATTCTTTAGATTTCTATCCGCCAATACGCAATGTATTCACGGTTGTAAGTGTAAGTTATGTGCAGCACACCGTCAAGCTCGGTTATGGCAGGGTAGGAAAACTCGCCCTTTTCACTCTCGAGGCGCATAAGCTGCCTGAATGTATTGCCGCCGTCCTCGGACACGGCGAGATCCAACGGTGAACGCTCGCCCCAGTTCTTTTTGACGGGGTTATATACCAAATATATATTGCCGTTTGAGGCACGCACAAGGTCGATGCCGCTGTTATTGTTCGGCATTTTTGTGCGGTAAGCTCTGCACCAGGTCTCACCCTCATCAAACGAATCGCTGCGGTAAATGCGTCCGTGCGAGGTTCTCGTCAGCATATGCACAGCTCCGTCGTCGCTCTGCCACAGAGTGGGCTGAATCATCGGAACATAAAAGCCCTTGAGCGATTTTGTCGGCACGGTACGCATACGCCGCCACGATTTGCAATCGTCATCGGAAATATCGGCAAAGCAGACCCAGAGTTTATTTCGTTCATCGGATGCCGGAGCGATGACTCTGCCGCTTCTGAGCCTTATGGGTTTATTTTTAACTGGGCCTCTGCCGCCGCTTATATCGCCCGGGACAAGCTCCTTCGGCTTGCTCCAATTCACGCCGTCCTCGGAGATGGAAAAATAAGTTTTCCATGCGGGGATTTTCTTGCCAACCTTGAAAAACAGAATGATTCTGCCGTCGGTAAGCTCGAACAAGACGGGATTCCAATGAGGCACGGAGCTGTCCGCACTGACTCGGACGGGCTCGCCCCAGCCGGCTTTTGTGCGTACACAGGTGAGAATATCCACATCGTCACATTTTTCATGTGTGCCGGCGAACCAAGCCGCAACCACACGGCCGTCACGAAGCGGAAGCACCGTTGAGGCGTGGCAATTTTCGGTGGGTTTGTTTTGAAATATCATTTCCTTCATAAATCAACCTCCCGATTTTTGCATCACATGTCTCTCAACATTTATACATTATACGGCTTTTTTAACATATATGTCAACCGAATTTAGTAATAATTTACAAAAAATTTAGCTTGTGGGAAATCACAGCCGAAATTATTTGTTTTCCCAAAATAGTTTACGAAAATATATACAATATCTATTGCCGCGCGAAAAA
Organism: uncultured Clostridium sp.; assembly: GCA_964386035.1. GTDB lineage: Bacteria > Bacillota > Clostridia > Oscillospirales > Acutalibacteraceae > CAG-177. The sequence continues at coordinate 7,010 of CAYLQT010000027.1, forward strand.
ATACCACAATATATGTCGTTAAATCTTGAAAAACCGCAAAAAAAGCGGATTGGCAGTTTTCCACAGATTGGTTTTCCAAAAATATCCACAATATTACTACCTGTGCAATCCTTGACACTATTGCCATTAAATGGTATAATGTTGTCGATGGATACAGAACAGGAGACATTCGGAGGAAGATATATGGAATCATTAGGAATAGTCAGAAAAATAGACGAGACGGGGCGCATCGTCCTGCCCAAGGATTTTCGTCGCAGGCTCGGACTTGAGCCAAACGCCGATGCGGTCGAGCTGTTTGCTGACGGGGATCAGATAATTATAAGAAAGTACGCGGCACGGTGCATATTCTGCGGCTCGTCGGATGACACGATCGAGTTCGCCGGCAAGCGTGTTTGCCGTGATTGCTCCTCGAGACTCACCGAGGTAGTCAGATTGCAAACGAAGTGAAAAAATCCGTTTTTATACAATCGGGCAACTGTGCAAAGGTATCTTTGCACAGTAAGTATGACAATGTAATCGAAAGAGCACTTGCAAAAGCAAGTGCTCTTTTCGCCATCTGTGTAACAAAAATCAAATTGTCTGAAGTATTATCGATTTCGCAGCTTGGTATATAATCATCGGAAAATCTCCTATGCCTATATGCCTGCGAATCCTCCCCGACCCTTCGATTGGATAAAAACAAAGCACTTCCGTAGAAGTGCTTTGTTTTCTGGCTTGTGCTACCAATTTAGATGCCACTTGCCAAGTGATAAAAATCAGAATTGGCAATCACAGAACAGGGATAACCTCGAAGAAAAAAATCAACTATTTTCCCAAATAAGCAAAACAGAAAATATGTTTGCTGTTGAGCATTTTTGCTCTATATCGTGCATCTTTTTCAAAAAAGTGCACATTATCCTATTGGCAATTCATGGTAAGCGGTATATAGCGGTATATAATATTAGCATACTACGAAAAGAGGGGCTTTATTATGCTTTTACTATCGGTAAAACACGCCGCAGAAAGCCGAAGGACGAAAACTACGAGCGAAATATGTTTTGCGATCTTTTGTACTGTGCGGACTGTGGCAGAAAGCTGTGGTTTAATATTAAGCACGATAAAACGGATATTCCGTTCTTTTCTTGCGGAAATTATCACGGAAACCGTGGCACTTGCAAATCTACCCATTATTTAAGGGCGGATGCCATTGAACAGGTGGTTACACTTGAGCTTAGAAAAATGGCGAAGTTTTTGCAAGACGATGAAGAAGCCTTATCCGCACTTCTTGCGTATAAGACCAATAAGGATATATGCGAGCAAAAGAAGCATAAGGAAAACGAACTGCAAAAGTCTGTTGCAAGGCAAAAAGCGGTGGAAAATCTCTATGAACGGTTGTATGAGGACAATATCTCCGGCAAAGTAACTGATGAATGGTTTATACAACTTTCTCACAAGCATGAGGTTGAGAGAATGGAGCTGAAAGAGAAAATATCTGCCCTACAAACTGAAATACACGAGTTAGACGGTATACGGCAAAACAAGGAGCATTTTATCCGAGCAATACGGAAGTTTATGCAAATGGATACCTTAACCGCACCGCTGCTCAAAGAATTGATTGAGAAAATTGATGTCTATGAGGTCAAGGGAGTGGGCAAAAACAGAACACAGCAGCTTGAAATCCATTACAAGTTTGTAGGTTGCATAGATA
>CAYLQT010000028.1:0-7611 GCA_964386035.1 uncultured Clostridium sp.
CCACACCTTTTATGGGCGTTTTGCCGTCCGTGCCTTTGTCACCTTTGTCGCCCTTATCTCCCTTGAGTGCAGCCAACTGTTCGGCGGTAAAATCGGAATACAAAAAGGCTTCGCCTCTCGCTCCCGTGTCGCCCTTGTCTCCTTTATCACCCTTGTCGCCCTTTGTGCCGGTATCGCCTTTCTCTCCGGCGTCGCCTTTATCGCCCTTGTCACCCTTCTCGCCTTTGACATTGACGCTCGGCGGATTCTCTCTACCTCCGTTGTTTGTCCACGACAGTGTGCCGTCCGACGACACGGTTGGCGTGTAGGTTATGCCGTCTGAAAAGCTTTCAAACTCGGTCATTTTGTCTATTGCTGCGGTCAACTGCGGCAGTATTCCGCATTCCTCATCAAGCTCGCTGTCACAGCCCATAACAGACGGCTCGAAGTTCAATGTGAACACTGCCGATTTTACGATTTTCGCAACACTTTTATCTTCTCTTTTGTGTGCCTCAACCTGCACCGAAAGCTCACCTGTTGAAGTCAGCGCCTCGCTAAGCGGACAGTATATAACTCCGCCTGACACACTCGCAGGCGTACTTTGTGCATCGTTTATGATATTTGAAATTACACGGCGGCCGAGGCCGTAGACATCAAAGCTTAAAATATAATACGACACATCCGTTTTCAGCTCATCGTTAAGCTCGATACACAGCCGTGCCGCATTGTGCTCTGCACAAAAGCAGAACGGCTCATCTACCTGAGCCGCTCCGTTAGACAGAATTTTTACTTTTATATCCCTCATTTTTCATCCTCCTGAGAGTAGTTGTCCTTTAAATAATTCGCTGTTTCCATTACATCCCTGTGTTCCTTATAGAGTACATTGAGCAGTGATTTTATCTTATATGCCTCCACGCTTGTCTCCGGATTGGGCAGGCTTAAAAGTCGCTTTCTGTGCTTTGCTATGATACCGTCAAGCACCTGTGCCTGTTCAAAATACTCATCTGCGAGCTGTGAAAGAGTTTTATTAACAGTCATTTTTCTTCTCCCTTCAAAAGGTAGTCGGCAGTTGTGCCGAAAAATGCGGCAAGCTCTGTGAGTTGCCGCAGACTCGGCTCTTTTTCTCCGCTTTCTATCAACCTCAAAGTTCTCTGCGACAGCTTCAATGCACAACACAGCATATCTTCACCGATATTTTCACTGCATCTAAGCTTTTTTATCCTCTCACCAAGAGTCTGCGGTTCAAAGCGTCTTGCCGCACTGACGGCAAATGCCCGCCTTACAGCCACGGGCAAAAAATCCGTGTTCTCGATATCGTGCTGATACGCAACCGCAAATTTCAAAGCATCGTATATCTTATGCTGTGCTTTTTCGAGACAGCGTGAAACGCTCGACGGGCACAGACCGTCCCTCTGTGCTATGCCGCTGACGGTCATGCTGTCGAACCAATATGCCTCGACCACCGCACGCTCACGCTCGGTCAACCGAGTTTTTATAACCTCGTCTGCAAGCAGGGATAAATCCACATCCCTGCGCCGCCACGCATAGTCATCCGGTGACTCACAGCCCGGGCAATGCGACCCACAGCAAACACACATAGCCGCCTTTCGCTCCTCCGGAGTCGGAAACGAGAAATCCATCGCCGCCCCGACACACTTTTTAGACATATACTCATCTCCTCGTCTTATCGAACATATGTTCGTATTTGTTACTTATAATTATAAACACAGAACAAATGTTTGTCAATGATTAAATATTTGTTCCACAGGAGATTTTTTGCATTGATAAATGCAATCGGGGTCTTTTGATAAAAGCAAAGTCCGATAAAACGGTCACGGTCTTAAAGCTTAAACGCTACGTAAACATAAGTAACACCGATTCCGTTCATTTCGGACTTACTGCCGTTTACGGTGCTGTTTGTCACGGTAAAGCCCGTACTTGTGAGGGAAAGTCCCGACATGGTGGCTTTTGAGGTACCTATTACGAACTGACAGTTGAGGGTTGAATCGGTAAAATTCGCCGTCACGCACGGGGACTGCGACGCAAAAACAATGACAAATCTCGGCTCAAAACTGAGCTTTATAGTTCGGCTCTTTACGCCCGTTCCTACATATGTGCCTATGCTGTACGGCATATTCCACAGCTTTTTGTCATCGCCGGTGACATGGATTGTCTCGTCCCTGATGTGCGAACCGCAGAGCAGAGTTTTGTCAAGAAAGCATTTAAAATTCATACCCGTTGTATCGGCAGGACAAAAATCCGCCTGCATAAGAATATACGCATCGAGGACGAAAGCATCGGTATCTCTGTCCGCCTTAACGCCCGAACAGCCGGACTCAACAACATTCAGATTCGTGTCAAAGGTAAGACAATCGATAATATTAGTCAAAACATCGTGACACTTTGCACCGTCTTGACTGTACGGAACATGGATGGCGAGCTTTATTTTTATGTTCGCAAGACGACAATACTCGTTTTTGACAAGCACGCCCTCGTCGTTTTCCTCAAAGCTGTCAACTATATCCATCTCCCCTATTCCGACTGCGACTGTGACACGCTTGAGCGGAATTTCTTTTTTTACCGCCGGGTATTCAGTGATAAATCTTATGCCACTGAGCCTGTCCTGCTCGGAAAGCCACTGTGCAATTTGCGAGGGCAAAACACTTATTGTACTCATATAAACACTCCTTTTTGACCGCCGCAGACAGCTTGTATAACCTGCGGCGGTCTGTTTGTTATTCGGTTATCTCCACCACTGTACGCACGACAGCCCAGACATAAAGCACCTCATCACCGAGCTTTATCTTCTCCGCACGGTCTATTTGATACTTTATATCTTCGTCGATTATAATGGCGTCCTCGTTTTGAGTCAGGTCATATTCGGGTGGGCCGATATACAGATAATAGCCCTGCGAATTATAGCCTATCTCCGTGTTTACGCCGTAGAGATACATTTTATTCTTGTATCTCAGCGGTTGAATGAAGCCGTTGAACGACTCGGTGCGTGTGGAATCCGGATTTTCTATAACGAGCTGTCTGCCCCACTCGTCAAACGCCGAGCGAATATTCATATATCCACCCCACAACAGAAGAATCCGTCATCACGGAGCAACGGAGTCAAGGCGGCAAATGCATTGTCCCGAACTGCGGCGGCATTTTGCAAAGAGGTATCGGCACTTTTTTCAACGGATATATCACCTGCCTTGAAGCTGACTATGCCATCGTTTTTTCCGAGCCGACGCACACAAAGTGAATAAAAGGCCGCACCTGCCGCCGCCTCGGCTATTCTGACATCATCGGGGTCGGCATTGGGACTGAGCCTTGAGCGCACTCCCTCAAGAGCACTCAGGCAGGTTTGCAGACAGAGTGCCTCGTCCTCATCCGTGATGTCGGTAAGCTGTCTGAGCAGTGAAAGTACGCTCCACTGAGTTATCATACCGTCACCTCCGCAGTTAAACGGTGAGAATGCGTGCGGCGGAATCGAATATCTTGGCAAAACCGGCAGTCGAGCTTATAACAGCACGCTCAAGCTGACGGTCTATGAGCTTGTCATATTCGGTGGTAACAGGGCCTGTTGTTACCATCTCAAGAGCACAGTTACGGTCGATACCGATTATCTTGCCCGAGGGCACGCAAGAACCCTTGATGAGATCTGCTCCCAGCGGAGTTATAACCTTACCGCTTGCGTGGAAATCAAGTCCTGCCACCGCATCTCTGAACTCGGTCATACCGAGCATCTGAGCGACCTGTGCAGGAGCGGCAATGATTGTATTAAGCTCATAGGGATCAAAGAGATTCCAGAAGTTCACAAGGTCGGTGTAATCGAGCTTGCCCGAGGATGCAACTGCGGTATTCGCTGCGGCGTTGTCGTTGCCGTCGCCGTTTATCAGCACATTCACCGCATCTGCAAGCTGAGTGCGTGCGATATATGCGCCTATCTGGCGAAGAGTTACAGTAAACAGGTCAAGTCGCTGGAAGCGGACAGCCTCATAGGAAGCGACGAGTGAGCGGCCGCGCTTGTGAAGATGTACAAGGTTCGCCTTGCTCTTGACGCAGGTCTCGGGGATGAATGCACCCTCGGAGACGACCTTGAGCTCCTTTTCATCCTCTGTAGGCTCACAGGCTATGGAACGGTAGTCAAGCGAATCGATAACGGTTGTTGATGCGACTATACGGGGCAGCACATTAGCCTCCTGCATACCCTGTCTAACAGCACGGGAGACATACTCCGGAAAGAGCACCGCAGAATCCGAGGTCTTGAAAAACTTATCAACAACATCACTGCCTGCGCCGCTGACCTTGATATCAAAGCGCTTGAGCTGACGCTGATAGGCATCAAGTCCTTCAAGAGCGGTGCCGCTGTAGTTCTCGGAAGGGTCGAGCTTCTCGAGTGAACCGGTGAAATCACCGGAAGCGTAGAGACCTTTTTCAAGTCTGACATTATCAAAAGCAGTCATATTTTTCTCCTTTCAAATCAAAGCATAAAGCTGACGGTCTTGGCGGTTGTGTTGACATTGAACACGAGATATGTGCCGCCCTTTGCGTTGGCGGTGACAGCGCCATTGCCGTCTGCCGCAATTGCGGAATAGCCTACGGTGGGGGCAGTACCCGTATAGGGCAGTGTCACCGCACCGGTGAGCTGAACCGCCGCATAGCCGCCGTCAACGCTCACCGAAACGCCGCAGAATCTGCTGTCCGCAGTTGCCGCCGCTACGGTATCGTTTGCGCTCATCTTGACAGGCACGCCTGCCTTGAGTGAGCCGTTCATCTTGAGAGTGAGAACATTCTCACCGAAACCTTTTGTTGAAACTGACATAAAAAATCCTCCTTAAATTCTGAATTCACTGTTTTCGCCGTGCATCTCTTGTTCTCTCGATGCAAGCTGGCTGTTAAGTCCTCTGCTCGCTGAAAAAGCCTTTTTCAGCTCTCTCAATCGGGCAATATCGAGGGTCGCACATATTGCCGAAAGGCTCTCGCCCTGCATATCGGGCAGAGCCGCCGCACCCATGCGGATAACATCGCAGATAAGCTCCTCTCGGTACTCCTCACCCTCTTTGGCAAGGCGTTTAAGCTCATCTATATAGCAATAGAGATCCTCCGCCTCGCTCTTAGTCAAGGTCATACCGCCACTTGCACACGAGAGCCGTTTCACGGTCTTCACCGTCTGCTCGTCCGCACGGTAGGACTTTGTTACGCCTGCCGCCTTCTGAGCCGGCACCGCCACAAATGACCACTCATAGGCATCCGTCGGCTCGCTCAAAATTCTGTGGCAGAGCTTGGAGCTGTACTCCCTGCCCTTAATGTGCGAACAGCTCTCGGTGCGGCTGTCTTTGCCGCAAATTGAGCATATACTCTTTGCCACCGCACAGCCCACACTCGTCTCCTTCTTTATTCCGGCATCGATTTCGCCTATGAGTGCGGCGTTTTTCTCACTGCGAGGCATATACGCTCGGGCGCATAGCTTGGTATATTTTTCACCCGTCGAGGTAAGGCGGTTTTCCTCCGTCTCCACATGGCACGAAAATATCCTCGCCGTCTGATCCTTGCCGCTCATGTTATGATCGAATATACCCGTTTTGCCGACAAACAGCTCTGCGAGCTTTTGAATCGACGGAATATCGAAGCGTTCAAAATCCCTGTCCACCTCATTATCGCAAAGCACCAGCCCGAAGGTGTACACCTCATTGGCAGAAAGCGGCTTTACGGTAAATTTGTTGATAAGCTCAAGCTCCTCTGCACTCGGAATGCCCGACAAACTTGTATCCTGCGTAAATATCACTCCCCGTTTTCAATTTCCTTGTGTATTTTTTCAGCCTGTGCGCTGTAAAGCTCGGCACGGCTGAGTTCAACATTATCCTGAAGTGTTACATCGTCCCACTCGGCAGACACCCTCGAGGGTGTCCCCTCATAGAGCAGATACGTGCTGCATATACGCTCGATAACGGGCGTAAGTATGCGGCGGTATGCATCTATCTCACTTGTGAGCACATCCGCCTGCTGAGACGACATTCGTTCCGTGGACGACCACGAAAGGCCGAGCATAAAAGGCGGAAGTCCCGTCTTTGCAACTATCTGCTCGAGCATCTGACGCACAGGCACTTCGCTGTCAAGAACCTGACTGTCTGCGCCTATAACCTTTATCTGCACATCACCGACCGCCACAAAGTCCTTGACTGCGCCGCCCGTCTGCATCGCCTCGCTCCACTCCTTTGCCACCTGCATTGCTCGCTCCTTGGCATATGCACGGTCGAGTGAGTCGTTCTGTGGCTTATATGTGACGGCAAAGCGGACATTGCCCATACGCTCCCAATTCAGGCCTATTGTCTTATATATCTTCATAAGTATGCCGCTGACAAACGGCAGTCCATTGAGCATAGAGCAACCGCTGACCTCGCCCGGCTGAGGATTCAGCACAGAGAGCAGGATAAGCTCGGGACGCTTGACGGGCGTTGGGACAGTCGAGCAGGCAGTCAAAACATCCACGCCTACTCCGTCCGATGAACGGCGAAGTTCGATATTCTCAAGCGGAGAATTTAAAAGTGCCGCCACTCGCCCATCGCCGTCGGTGATCATCTCGCCCACGGCCGTGCCGCAGGTCAGGAGCTGTTCAAAATATGTTGAAATAAAGCTCTCAAGCCCCTGCTGATTGCCGCCGACAGAGACATTTTTCACAAAGTCGTCAAGCTTTGTCTGATACCGCTCATCGGCACACTTCACCTCAAAGCCGCCGGTGAGCCGCACGGTCTTGAAAATAGCGGCATCGATTATCGGCACGGCCTCACGCAGGGCATAGTAGAGCCGCATACGGTTGCCGCCCAGCGGTGTGCAGCCGTCAAGCAGTCCGTAGCTTTCGCTCGGGCGTGCCACCGTCTGCACCGCCGCATCACCGTGTTCGGTTTTCTTTTTCTTAAACGGATTTATTGCTATTCCTCCTTTTCGACAGCTATCTGCTCATGGCAAGGGCGAAAAAACCGTCATCCGCACCGCTCAGTGCCGTGGAGACGAAATAACGCACATCGTCCATGGCGTGATCATGCTCCTTTTTCGGTGCATCACGCACAGCGGTGTTGTCCCAGCGATAGAGCGAAAATTCTCTCAGGCAATCCTTGCACGACGGCGAGAACAGAATCTTGCGCTGCTTCAACGCATCGGACACACGGCGGATTCCGTCAACAACATCGTTTTTCGCCGGTATCGCACGAAATTTACCGTGACGGCGTATGCACTCGAGGAAGCTCGCCGCTGAGGGGTCGGCTATGACCGCCTCGATTTTCAGATTTCCCGCAAGTTCCTCAAGTGCGGCATAGTGCTCCTCGTCCGTGCGCTGTTCGCCCTGCCTGCGGCTGTCAAAATAATATTCGCTCAGCCTGTACCATCTTCCCCCGTACTCGCCCCAAAGTCCGAAGGAAGACGGATTCACAGTGCCGTAATCGCAGGAGATGAAATAACGCTCCGGTATTCCGTCCGGTTCGGCAACATGAGCCTCCCGTGAAAAATTGGGATAAACAAGTCCCTGTGCCGCAACCCATTTGCCCAAAACAAAGCGGTCATAAAATGCACCGCTGTACAAGCTCTCGTACCTCTGCTTTATCGAAGGCGTGAGTGACGGGTTATCATCCATGGTAAAATGCA
>CAYLQT010000029.1:0-4002 GCA_964386035.1 uncultured Clostridium sp.
AAAGAACGGCTGCCACACTCGGTTGACCGAATGTGCAGTCGTTCTTACTATTTACAGCTTTTCCACAGCCTCAACTGCGGCTTTTACATACTCGTCTCCGACAAGCTCCGCCGCTCCCTTATCCACGAGCGAAGCGGTCTTTTCCTCCATGGGGATTCTGCCGAGCACGGGCACTCCGAGCTCCTCGGCAATTTCATCAATGTGGCTCTCACCGAACACTTTTATCTGCCTGCCGCAGTCGGGGCAGAGAACATAGCTCATGTTCTCAACAAGTCCGAGCACGGGGATGTTCATAAGCTTCGCCATATTGAAAGCCTTTTTAACTATCATCGTAACGAGATCCTGCGGAGTGGTGACGATAATTATTCCGTCTACCGGCAGACTTTGGAAAACGGTCAGCGGAACATCGCCCGTTCCGGGAGGCATATCGACAAACATATAGTCAACATCGCCCCACACGACCTCAGACCAGAACTGCTGAATAACGCCTGCGATAACGGGGCCTCTCCATACGACGGGAGCATCCTCTTTCTCGAGCAGAAGATTTACGGACATTATCTTTATGCCGGTCTTGCTCTCCATGGGGAGCAGTCCTCGCTCGTCACCGACCGCATTGCCGTGCAGTCCGAATGACTTTGGGATTGACGGGCCTGTTACATCGGCATCCATAACAGCGGTCGCATGGCCTCTTGCCTGCATTGCGCTTGCGAGCAGGCTCGTCACGAGGGACTTGCCCACGCCGCCCTTGCCGCTGACAACGCCTATGACCTTTTTAACATTGCTGAACTGTCCGCAGGGCACACGAAGATCTTTATTCTCGGAGCACTTTGACGAGCAGTTTGAGCAATCGTGATTGCAGCTTTCACTCATTTTAAAACATTCCTTTCGGCTTATATAAATAAATATAGTATAGCTAATTGGCGAAGATTTTTTCAACAAGCATCAGCAGTCCGTAGATTATCGGCTGATGCACAATGTATATAATAAGAGCGTGGCGACCGAGGAAGCACAGAGCCTTGGAACGCCGGCGATAAGAGAACGCAGGGAATCTTCCGTTTGCCGCATACACACCCAAAAATGTTCCGGCTAAAAACATAAACGTATGCGGAAGCAGAGGAAAATAATCCGCAGAATAGAATGACGAGTTGAAAAAGCCGAGCGGCATAAAGTAATTGGTTCTGTAGAGCACCGACGGCAGTGCAAAGGTCTTTATTCCGTCAAGCCCCACATATCCGGCAGACACTCTGTAGGTCAAAAAGTAAAGGAGCATACAGAGAATAAAGCCGAGAATCGGATTTATCTTATCAAGTCCCTTTCTCGCAAGCGAGAAAATCAGCATTGAGAGCGACAGAAGATGAAGTATACCGAAATATATTTCAGCTCCCTCAATTTTTATCATCGGCAGCACTATCGCCGTGGCAAGAGTCAGACCCAACGCTATGAGCAGCAGTCGTACTCCCCTTTTTGTATTATCGTGCGAGAGGCGTGAGGATATCCCCGATATTACTATGAACAGCGCCGCAAAAAACGGCTCGGCAGGCATGAAAAAGTCGAGCAGCTTCGTGCCCGTAGTCATGCCGAAAAACTCAGACATACAGTAAAATCCATGGTAAAACACCATGCAAAACACCGCAAGCCCTCTAAGCTCATCGAGCAGATATATTCTTTTCTTAGCAGTTCCTGCCACAGCGCATCACCTCGGCATCAAGTATACAGTAAATTATATTCTACCATAATTGCCCCAATTTGCAAGCCTTTCTTGACAATAGGTGTGCTTTAGCCGTATAATTTTAGCATATCAAACAAAGGATGGGTAATTTATGAAGAACACCTATGAAACTCCGCTCAATTCACGCTATGCGAGCGAGCAAATGAAATATATCTTCTCTCCCGACTTCAAGTTTAAAACCTGGCGTAAGCTCTGGATAGCTCTTGCCGAGAGCGAAAAGGAGCTGGGGCTCGGCATAACCGACGAGCAGATAGCGGAGCTTAAAGCTCACGCCGATGACATCAACTACGATGTTGCCGCCGCAAGGGAAAAAGAAGTCAGGCACGATGTTATGTCGCACGTCTATGCCTACGGTGTTCAGTGTCCCAACGCAAAGCCGATAATCCACCTCGGTGCAACCTCCTGCTATGTCGGTGACAACACCGATGTCATAATTATGCGAGAGGCAATGCTGCTCATTCGCAAGGAGCTTGTAAACCTCATCAGCGTGCTGTCAAAGTTCGCTGTCGAATACAAGGATATGCCCTGTCTTGCGTTTACCCATTTTCAGCCTGCACAGCCCACCACAGTCGGCAAGCGTGCCTCACTTTGGCTCAACGAATTTCTGCTCGACCTGCAAAATCTCGAATTTCAGCTCACTCAGTTAAAGCTCCTCGGCTCAAAGGGCACCACCGGCACTCAGGCATCGTTCATGGAGCTGTTTGACGGCGACACAGAGAAGGTCAAGGCACTCGACGGCAAGATTGCCGAAAAGATGGGCTTCGACTCCTGCTTCGCAGTCTCGGGTCAGACCTACTCGAGAAAGCTCGACTATCAAATGCTCACCGTCCTGTGCGGCATTGCAATGTCGGCAACCAAATTTTCAAATGACATCCGCCTGCTCCAGCACATGAAGGAGATCGAAGAGCCATTTGAAAAGCATCAGATCGGTTCGTCTGCAATGGCATACAAGCGCAACCCCATGAGAAGTGAGAGAATCGCCTCGCTGTCGAGATACATCATTGCCGACCTCCAAAACACCGCCATGACATCGGGCGCACAGTGGTTCGAGCGCACCCTTGACGACTCGGCAAACAAGCGTCTGAGCGTACCCGAGGCTTTTCTTGCCGCAGATGCGGTGCTCGGCCTTTGCATAAACGTTGCGGACGGTCTTGTGGTTTATCCCAAGATGATCGAGCGTCATCTGCTCGACGAGCTGCCGTTCATGGCGACGGAAAATATTATGATGGAAGCCGTCAAGCGCGGTGGCGACAGGCAGGAGCTGCATGAGCGAATCAGAGTTCACTCCATGGATGCCGGCAGAGTTGTCAAGGCGGAGGGCGGCAAGAATGACCTGCTCGACAGAATCGCCGCAGACGAAGCATTCGGCGTGACCCGTGAGGAGCTTGACAAAATCATGAAGCCCGAAAACTTCGTAGGCAGAGCACCTCAGCAGACTCAGGATTTTGTTGACAATGAGATAAAACCCGTGCTCGACAAATATTCAGACCTGCTCGGCCTTGACGTTGAAATAAAGGTATAATATGGAAAAGCTGAAAACTATTATCAAAAAAATAGTCAATAAAGAAACGGTGTTGTACATCGTGTTCGGCGTGCTGACAACGCTCGTCAACTTCGTTGCGTTCAAGCTGTTTACCATACTGTTTGATTCCGTCTCCTCAAGTGTGGGAGTTCACATCTCAAATGTGCTCGCATGGGTGTTCGCCGTGGCATTTGCATATGTCACCAACAAGCTCTTTGTCTTTGAGAGCAAGAGCTGGAAGGCAAATGTAATAGCAAAGGAGATACCCTCATTCGTAGCGGCAAGACTTTTTTCGCTGGGCGTTGAAGAACTGGGTCTCATCGTCTTTGTGAACCTTCTGCACTTTGACGAAAAGACCTTCACCATACCCGTGATAAGCTTCGACCTCAGCGGAGAGATGACAGCAAAGCTCATCCTTGCCGTTGTTGTTGTGATACTCAACTACTTTTTCAGCAAGCTTGTCATCTTCAAAAAAAAGAAAGGCTCAAGCGAAAACGACGACTAAGACACCCCTGTCGTCATATTGTTATCGAGAACAAAACTCTCCTGTCAGGCGGCATATTCGCCCGACAGGAGAAAAATTTTCGAAAAGCCCGAACTTTTTAAGTAAAAAGGCTTGCATTTTTTGAAAAAGTGTGTATAATATAATAACGCGCTGAGCGAAACAAAATATCGCGGAGTAGAGCAGTTGGTAGCTCGTCGGGCTCATAACCCGGAGGTCACAGGTTCAAGTCCTGTCTCCGCAACCATA
>CAYLQT010000030.1:0-3693 GCA_964386035.1 uncultured Clostridium sp.
AATCTGTCGCACCTGTTGAAACAAGTCCAAACACATAATCACAACAGACATTATACGCCTTGTTTAACGGCAGTGGATTGCCGTATGGATCTATCATACCAATCGTCTGAGTTATGTTTGAAAAGTCCGCCTTTGCAAGCTTAGCGGCGGTTTTGATGATCTGCTGCAAACTCAAGTTGTCCTCGAATTTCACGGCTTCGGTGGTTGGCAACTTGGAGAGGTCAAAATCGTACCCTGCTTTTGCTGACTGTGCAAATATCTCGTCGATTTGGTCGCTTGAAGCATCCAACAGCTTAGAAACCTCTTTTTTGATTTCGTTTCTGCTCATGCCGAGCTGTTGGGCTTTCCAAATCTGATAACCTGCAGTCGAAGTAATTTTGCCCGCTTGTGCGATTCTTCGGGCGATGTCACGCAACAAATACTGCGTAACGGGGTCAACCACTCTGCCCGACAGAACATTCAAACCTTCTATTTTCGCCGGTGAGAGCATTACTCATCATCTCCGCCCTCTCCTGTCATCTGTTCGAGCTCCGGCATATACTCTGTTCGAATTTTTTCAAAATCTGCCGGGGTCTCATGCGGAAGCTCAAAATACCACGCAATTGCAAGTTCCGGCTTGATGAGACCCATCTGCACCATGCTCACATATTCGTTCCATGTCTTGTCACGGTTATAGAGTATTCCGTCGCCATAATCAAGAATTACGTCATCCGGGTCAATAGCCGTTCGACCACTTATGCGATAAACCTCGGCGAGCACGGAGCAAAGTCTCATCACATCTCTGACCGTCTGTGTCCATACTCTTTGTAAGTCAATAATAGTCAAGTTATAATCGCCGTCGGATGAGGTGATCTCGGTTGCAGTGCGTTCTGCTGACTCTACTTCAGACAGTATGCCTCGCTTAAAGCCGATAACGCTTTCGATATTCCTTAGGTATTCGTTTTTTCTAACCAGATAACTCTGTTCACGGAGTGTAGGCGAAAATATCGTCACACCAAAATCCTGAGGATCTCCGTCGAACTTAGTAAATATGTCGTCCTCGACTGTTTTTCTGCCATTTCTGTCTCGTTTCAACAGATCTTCCGAGACCATAATTCTCGACCTGCCGAGCTCAAATTCACGGCAAAGCTGCCTTTCATTTTGATTGATATGTGCAATAAGTTCTGCCGCAGGTGCATAAATAGCAACACCGTCCGCCGAACCGTCAACCGTGTTATATATCGGTGTCTTCATGTCAACAAGGCCTATTCCGTTTATGGGCAGTTTAATGTCCGGCTGTAAGTTGGCATATTTTTCGAGAGTGTCGAGCGGAACTTCTGTGCCCAAAGAGCCCGAATTGCTCGACTTGAACAGCTTCGTTTCAATTCGCAACCCATTTTCCGCTGTCCTGCGTTCTAACAAAGTGTAATAGCTGTCGTGTTCGACTGTGAGCTCAGCAGTTCCAACGCTCGTGAGTTCTCCGTTCTCGTTTCTTGAAAGCGGCACGAAGCAATCCCGCCTAATCGAAACAAAAGCGAACCCCTCGGCGGTCGGAACAGGCTTTATCAAACACTCGCCCGAAATCAACATTTGCTGGAATGCGTTTTTGCGTACCCTCTCCAACGAGTTGAGTATATTTTCAACAAACGGATTCTCCGAGCTTGCCTCATACTCTGAAAAGGTCGTTTTTTCAAGCTTGTTTACGATGAGAACAGGCAGACGCTGACAGTCATCCGAATCTTTATCAGAGCTGTCAAAATACATTGTTAGCCAAAGCTTTATAGCTTCCTGCATTTTATTCGTGGTTATATCCTTTGCCCCGAAAGCATCGGAAAAGCTATACACCTTGTTGCGATTTAAAAGTGCCGATATAACGCTCATTTACCTTCCCCCGTGTTGATTATTATTCTCCTGAGCTTTGCAGCCCCTCTCTCGAATCCGTCTATATACGCCCTTAAGCAAGCGTTTTCCTGTTCAAGCTCATCAACCTTGTGTCTGAGTCTTGATAACTCGGTTTCAACGCCTTCCCGGGCATATACCGGCAAGTATTTCTCACATATCCACCTTTTGATCCTTGTCATCATTATCCCCTCTATAGCCCATCCATCGAATCTCTCGACGGAGGATTGTATAACAAAAATATCTCATTTCATCCATAGCATGATCATACTCTTTGAGCACCTTATCCACCGTCGATTTTTCATCCCAGCGATACATGCCAAATTCTTTGATGATGCTTTGACAGCTCGAATTTATTTTTATTACGCCGCCCTTTATCATCTCGGAAGTTACTCGTATACCGTCAATAACATCGTTTTTCGCTCGTCTTACCCTAAATTTACCGTGTTTGCGTATGCAGGTAATAAAGCTGGCCGCTGACGGATCTACTATCACTTTTTCTATTTCATATCCGTCGGCAAGTTTTTCGAGTTCCTCATAGTACTCTTCATCGGTCAGCTGCCTTCCCCGCTTTCGCCCGTCGTAATAAAACTCTTTGATGCGTGTAGCTTTTTTGCCATTAAGACACCATAAGCCTGCCGAAAAAGGATTTAACGTGCCGTAATCAACAGAAATAAAATAGCGTCCCGTTTCCGGAACACTATCGTCTATGACTGTATTTACATCTATGTCATATATCAAGCCGTCAGCTGCAACCCACAAGCCCAAAATAAACCGCTTATAGAACACCCCAGACGGATATAGCCTGTAATATCGCTCTTTGACTTCTTTGCTCAGGGCTGGGTTGTCATCGAGCATAAAGTGTATATGATACACTCGCTTTTCTTCGGGTTTTGTTACCCACTCTTCATAAAACCAATGCGCCGGGCTGTCCGGATTGCAGTTAAACCAATACTTTGACCCGGAAACCGAGCAACGGGCAAGGGCCTGTTCCACAAATGACCGTGGCATAAGTGCAACTTCGTCGAGCAAGACTCCGGCAAGTGTGAGACCCTGTATCAATCCTGCCGAGCTTTCGTCTCTACCGCCAAACACATAGAATCTATTGGTTTTGCCTGTTCCGCTGACGATGAGAAGCTTTTCGGTGCGCTTATATTGCAACTCAAAGTATGCCGTGACATCTGTCATTCCCAGTAATGGCATAATAATGTTTCGCTCTGCCGATTGTACGGTCTTTCCGCAAATGGCAAAAGTTTCACCGTCGAAATAGCGCATTGCCCAATGAATAAAGGACATCACCATGCAGACAGTTTTGCCCGAACGCACTGCCCCGTCGCAGATTATTGCATCATAATCGCTTTTCTGTGCACCGTGACACCATCGCATTATCTCTTTTTGCTTTGGCGAAAGTGTAATTATCCTCACTCGTTCTCACCATCCAACGCCTTGTACAGCTCGGATATATCCCCCTGCTGCTGTCCACCCTTCTCGCTGACCATCTCCATTATAGTTTTAAAGGCAACCGTATCCCCTTTCAAAGCACGCTGTATTTGTGCGTATATCATAGCTTCTTGCACCGAAATATTTTTGCCTCGCACATCTTCAAGGCATTTTATCTCGGCCGGTTTGCCTTTTTTTAGGTACAACGACACGGCAAGCTGTGCGAGTTCTTTGGCGTCTCTCTTGTCCCTGCGGATCTGTGCAGACTTTTTCCCGCCCTTTGACGCTTCCTCGGCAGTTAAAGTGTGTTTTTTGTCTCCTAAATTATCAATTCTTTCTGCCATGTCACCACCTCTCTTTTAATCGCTTTTTAAC